>NZ_BATR01000027.1 GCF_000739655.1 Verrucomicrobium sp. BvORR106
CATGACCACCGCGGATGCTGGAGTGCGTGACCACCGCGCTGCCGTAGCCGACGGTCAGCTCCGCCGCGCTCCCTGGGTTCCAGAGGATGGAGTTCGCCACGGTAAGGTTGCCGCCGTACACATACACCGCCTCCCCGCCCGACCCCGTGGTGTTGCCAGTGAGCGTGCAGTGCACCAGCACCACATCACCACCACTTGTATAGACCGCCGCACCATTGGCGGAGGAATGGTTGTTCGCCAGCACGCAACCGGTGATCCGCACATTGGCGTAGCTGATCCCCAACGCAGCCCCATAGTATCCCTCCGCATTTTTAAAGGTGAAGCCGTCCACCACAGACTCCGTGCTGAGGGTCAGGCCTTGGGAAAGGCCTTCGCAATCGACGGTGGTTTTCGAAGCCCCGTCTGCTGAGATCAACAGCATCTTGTAGTTGTTGATCTGCAGAGCCGTGTTGCCGGTCCCCGTGTACACCCCCGGGCCCACTTTCACGATCTGGAAGTCCTGGGTTACCGCATCGATGGCCTCCTGGATGGTCGTGTGGCTGCCCCCGCCCAGCGCATCCACCACATAGTGCGGCACAGGCACAGAGGAGATCAGATTGGGATCACTGCCGTTGCGCAGCTCATAGATGTTGGGGTAGCGGTCCCCGTCTTCGTCATCATAGGCATCAGCCAGCAGCGGGTTCAGCCCGTGGTCGATCTCATCACCATCCGTAATGCCGTCCCCATCAGAGTCATCGCTCGCAGGGTCCGTACCTGCCTGGAACTCCTCCAGGTTCGTCGCCCCATCGTTGTCGTAGTCCCCCGCCTCATCTTCACCCAGCCCCCCAAAGTGGAGCACCTCCCAGTCATCCCCCAGATCGTCAGAGTCCGAGTCTGCCTGCACGATCACCGTGCGTGGGGCGGAAATGCCCTCCGCATCCAGATCATCATAAGCACGCGCCGTCACGCTGTACGTTCCCGCCGGCACACTGTTCCACGTCCACTGGTAGGGAGGAGACGTCAGCTCCTGCAGGAGCGTCGCCCCTGAGTAGAACGCCGTCTTCGTGATGACACCGCTCTCATCCACGGCAGAGGCAGACAACGGGATATTGGCCCCCTCCAGATAGATCTTGCCCACAGGAGGTGCGAGCATTTGCACCACCGGACGCGGGTTAACGGAAAGCACCACCGGCAGATGCAGCGCATCCTCACCCGGAGCATCAGGAGTCACCACGATCGTGCCCTCCAGCGGCACCGCAGCATAGGGCGGCGCTGTAAAGGTGGCCGTCACATTCACGCTCTGCCCCGCCGGGATCTGGCCAGAGAGAGGGCTCACCGCCAGCCACGGAGCCAGGGATTTGATGGAGACAGCCAGGCTGTCCTTCAGATACGCAGCATCTGACACCACCGTGAGCCCTTGATCCCCCGGTAGATTCTGCACCCCGACCGTGGCCGAATCCACAGCGCCAGTCAGCGTTTTATAGTACAGCAGGATCTCACCGTCCGGCTTCAGCACGATCTGGAACGTGACATTTCCCGATCCACTGTAGAAGGCCACTTCTTCAAACTGGATGATGAACTCCGTGCCATTGTCCTGGTAGTAGATGTCGCCATGGCTGCCCGGATGCAGGTCGTCAAAAAGCGCGGCAATGAGATTGACCGGAAGAGAGGCATTGGGAAGCGCCCCGTTGGAAGGCGTCGAGGCGCCACTGCCAAACGTGACATAGCCATTGCTCCCCACATGGAGCTCCGTGAACGTCTGGCCGTAGAACGGGAACGAGAAACTCAGGTCGACCGGGGCAGAGGAATCGTCCTCACTGGAGAGTCCCACCAGGTGGGTGCCCGTGGTGCGGATGTCATTCCAGGCAAAGACAGGCCCTCCCGGCGCATCAGAGTCCCGGTACTGGTAGTCGCCCCCACCGGGCACCTCCGTGTTCAGAAGTTCGATGTTATAATCCAGCGGTTGCGTCCCGCGGTTCGTCAGCGTCACCGTCCTGGGCCCGCTGGTGCTGTTGGCAGTCACGGTGGCTTCCAGAGGATTCGGACTGCCCGTGATGATGGTGGCGTACACCCTCAGCTCCACGGGAGTGCCCGTGCCTGAGCTGGCGGTAATCTGCGCCTCAGGCAGTGTTGTCTCCGGCTGTTTGTAGTAGGCCTCCACCAGGCCTGCGCTACTGCTTCGCACCTCCAGCACATCGCTCAGGGTGGGAGTTCCCGCACTCGTCGGGGCCAGCTTGCCTTCCCCCTCCGTGACGGAGAACTCCACCGGGGCATTCACCAGCTCCACCCCCGTGGCCAGATTCTTCACCTTCACCACCAGAGGGCTGCTGGTGAAGTCCAGCGCATTGGCATGCTGGTGGTTGCCGGAAACAATCTCCAACACCGGCACGATCAGCGCCCCACCCTGGCTGAAGTAATCCGCGGGATCACTCCCCACCTGGAATTCACTGCGGTTGCTCAACCCATCACCGTCGGGATCTTCACCGGCATCGTCAGGATCATTGGTGGCAAGACCGTGCGCCGTCTCCCACCAGTCAGGCATCCTGTCCCCATCCGTATCGAGAGAGGCTCCACTCACGTCCAGGGTGAAGATTCTCTCCGTGTGAGCCCCATCACCGTCTGCCACGCTCAAGGTCAGCGATTGCAGCCCGTTCGCCACCCATTGCAGACTCTCTCCGGCCAGGAGCTCCCCGGTAGGCGTCAGGGAGAAGTGCGTGCCATTGGGATTGTCCAGCGTCGGAATCGAGAACGTAAGCGGGTCCAGATCGATATCCATGCCAAACACATCCCCCACGCGGAATGGGGTGCCCGGCACGCCCGGCTGCAACTGAACCGCCGCCACCGCATAGTAGTGCACCGCCCGGTTGTCCGTGTCACGGAGCGAGGTGCTGACACCGAAGTCCATCGAGCCATTGGCCGTTTCCACGTACTCGCCAAACCGGTCCCCCGGCACCATGGCCCCGTGGGAGAAGCCATTGATGTTGAAGGAATAGTTGTCCACCGATCCATTCCAGTTCATCACCATGACCAGGCCAGCGTCCCACCCCGTCATGTTATCGGTGGGAACCCATGATGAGTCCGGCATGCTTACCGCCACCTGCAGTTTGTCATCCACCGCCACAGACCAGCCAAAGTGCGATCCCCCCAGCCCCTGGACCTGCGCTTGCACCGGAGAGAACAGGGAAAACAGATTGTAAAAGCCGAGCAGGTCATTCGGACGATCCCACTGGCCCACGTGAATCGTGCCCACCTCCCCCATCACATACGTGGTGTTGCCCACCGTGATCCAACCCTGCTCATAAGGAGCGCCAATCGCCAGCACCCGGCCATTCAACGCCACGGAAAAACCAAAACGCCCATCCTGATGCCCGGCAAGGCTCCACGCCGTATGCACCACGGACCAGGAGGGGCTGCTGTACTCATAGAAGAAGACCGCCCCGGCATCCGTCATGGTATAAGGCGTGGTCCGGTCCCTCCCAGGGGAGCCTACCAGCATCCTCGTGCCATCCACCGCCAGACTGAAACCAAACTGATCTCCCGCCACCCCACTGGCCGGTTCCACCGTGTCCACCAGCGACAGGGAGCTGCCACTGAGTTCGTAGATGTACACCGCGCCACTCGCCACAGACGAGGCATTGAGAGCCCCCGGTGCACCGATGTAAATCCGCGAACCATCAGCCGTGATGCTGGTGCCGAACCCCGAGGTGCTGCCCGCCGCCAGCGGAGGCTGCAGCGTCGTCTGGTAGGTCCAGCTCCCGTTCGTCCCCTTCAGAAAAACATCCACCTCATCCAGCGGGAGCGCCCCAGGAGGCGTGTCAGGAGTATGCCGCTTGAACCAGAACGTGCCAGCAGAGGATGTGGCGAACTCCCCGTCCTTTGAGGCGTCCGTATCCACCCCTTCGAACGCCGTGATGTCGTCGCTGGTGCTGTCACTGTAGTACACGCCCAGGTAGTCAGGCACAATGCCCAGGGCATCCGGCGCGTGATTGGCAGACTGCGCCCTCGCGACCTGCGAGAAAGCGCACCCGAACCCTATTAACATCGATATCGAAAAAATGAATTGGCGATGTTTCATGGCAGATTTGGGCGGGAAAATTTGAGGGGCGGGTGTGCCTTGGGACTAGCGCGGTTTCACGGTGAGTGCGTCCATCAACTCCCGATTTTGCTTGTCGATGATCACGGGAGAGACTTGCACTGCCTGGTCAGCTTTCACATCCTGGACTCTCAGAGCCTTTTCACCAGATTTAGCCTCACGGCCCGGGATGATGCTGGATCGTGCCTCGAGGGTTCGAGACTTCATCGAGGGCGAGGTTTGGACCAGGAACAGGGGATCTGATGTCGTCGCTGATCCCTGAGCCAGAGGTTGGGGGGCTAACGCGACTTTTGATGGCTCCACCTTGGATAGGACATCCTTGTCTGACTCAGCTTTGGGGGAGCAACTTCCCATCGCGAGCATGGTGATGCCAGCGAGCGTGCCATACAGGAGAGAAGCCATGGACTTCCTCTCTCCGCTTCCCGGAAGGAAGGGCACGGAGACACCTTTCTCCAGAGTGCTGAAATTCGAGGAACATACGCCACTCCTTGTCTCGTCTACGAGGTCGTGGCTGACATGCTCCTGCATTATGCAGAATTTATGATGCATGGGTTTGTTATTTCTAACGGTGTATTTAACAAACGCGCAATCAAAAATCCGCAAATATTGTTTTGATGAATATTATAGCTTTTGCAATCAATTATCCTTTTGGATAGTCCCCTCCGTTGATTGTTTTGTCCATGCCGGACCGGAGCGAATTGGGATGACCTTGTCACCTCAACACGTTATGGAGGTAGAACCCTGTCCACTGCGGGTCAGACCAACCCGGGGACCGGGACAGGAATGTCCCTCCCTCCTCTTACTAACCATCGCGCCTTGCACCTGCAATCATGCGCCGGCTCAGGTCTTGAGTCTTGTGTCTTCTAGTCATGCGTCTCCCGCGCAGCGGGCATTACCTCGAACGGAAGATCTCGCTCGTTAGACATTCGGTGACGATGGAGCGCAGGCCGAGGCCTTGGAGCTTCGCCCGCTCGTGAATGTCCTGGATCACAAAGTCATCTGTGGACTCCATGAGACGCCCGGTGCTGTAGCTGAGCATCTCACCAATGAGGTGACGGATGAAGAGATCTTCGCGGGTCTTGCGGAGGATGTCCTTGAACCCCGCGAAATCCTGGTAGGTCTCGCCTGAGGGGAACTCGCCCTTGGTGTCAATCACCGGCGCGGGAGCGTCCTTCTTCTTGGGCTTGGGATAGGTGGTGCGCCAGCGACCGATGGGGTCGAAGGCCTCGAGGCTGAAGCCCAGGGGGTCGATCTTGTGATGGCACTCCGCGCACGTCTTGTCCGTGCTGTGCTTGGCCAGGCGTTCGCGGATGGTGGTGGCACCGGAGACATCGGGCTCAATGGCGGGCACTTCATCCGGCGGGGGGGGCGGATGGATGCCGAGGATGTTCTCACTGACCCACACGCCTCGGGTGACGGGGGATGTCTCCACGCCATTGGCGCTCACTGTGAGCACGCCGGCCATGCCCATGAGGCCACCGCGATGCTGGTTGCCCTGGAAGCTGACCTTCTTGAAGCCATCGGCCAGACGCAGTGACTTTGCCTCGGGCAGTTCGTAGAGCTTTGCGAGCTTCTTGTCCACGAAGGTGTAATCCGAGCTGAGGAACTGGGCTGCGGAGCCATTGTTCTTGAGCAGGTCCCGGAAGAACATCCGCACTTCTGTCTTCATCGATTCTGGGAGATCCTCCGCGTAGTACGAGCGGTTCGTCTCACGCGGGGGTGGCTGGCTGCCCAGGTCGCGCATACTCAGCCAGCTGTCGAGGAAACCGTTGATGAACGCCGTGACCTTCTCATCGGACATCATGCGCTGCACCTGCTTCTTCAGCTCGGCATCCTGAGTGAGCTGACCTGATTTGGCGGCATCGAGCAGGGCGCGATCCGGAGGCGTAGCCCAGAGGGCGAAGGACAGGCGCGAGGCGAGATCGTAGGGCTTCAGCGCCTTCGAGGATTCATCCGTGATCTCGCTCAGATAGAGGAAGGACGGGGAACACAGGATGAGTTTCACCACATCTAGCGCCGCCTGACGGGGCGAGGCCTTTTCACCCACTCGTTTGTCATAGAGCGCCCGCAGAGGCTGGCGGTCGTTGTCGGTCAGCGGCCGGCGATAGGCCTTCTCGGCGAAGGCGAAGAGCTGATCCGTGGCGCGATCTTCCTTGAACCCTTCGCTGCCGAAGACAGCGGCCTCTTCCAAGCTTCCAGCATTCTCGGTCACGGGGCCCTTGATCTTGACCTCACTGATGCGGATGTGCGGCAGCTTGCCCTCCCGCAGGATGTGGGCGCGGCCCACCAGGGAGGTCGGGATTTTTTCCTTGAACTCGTCTTTGTACTTCTGGTTGATCGTGATCACCGAGGCGCGCGATTCATACGGGCCATTGGGGAAGATGAAGCGCGGCGTCTGCCCCGCCTCCAGCCACACCCGGAAGTAGAGGCGCGTCGGCTTGTCATCCGGCACAGTCTTCGTTGCCAGCACGGGCTCGATGGCCTGCGGGTAGTGGATGTGGCCCTTGGTCACATCTCCGGGCACGATACCGAGGATGAAGGGTTCGGAGAGATCAATGCCGAAGATCGCCGGATCATAGTGCGTGTCCCGGTGCTTGGCCTGGGCTTCCACTTCGATGTCGTACAGTCCGGACACAGGCACTCCCTGCAGGAAGTCCTCAATATGGCCGTAGCCGCCCTGGCGCGTATCAGTATTGGGCTGTTCGTAAAGGTTCAGGAAACCAAAGTTGAAGGCGTCCTTGTGCGAACCCTGCAGCTCCTCGTACTGGACGAAGTGGCCATTGAATCGCCATTGCTGGGGCTCCATTTTTGGCTTGCCCAGCCGCGTCTCCACCAGCCGGTTGGCGGCCTGGAAGTACTGGTCCACGAGGAACCCGGAGGTCACCAGCGTCTGCCCGATGGTATCGATGTGCCGGCTCGTCTTCTCCTTCGGGAAATCGGCGGTCAGCCCCAGCGTATCCACGCGGCGGCCGAAGAGCGTGGCGAGGGTGTTCTCATACTCGCGGCTCGAGAGGCGCCGCATCACGGTGCGGGAACCGGAGCTCTCCAGATGACTGCGCGCCGCCACAGTGCCGTCCCGCAACGCGCGCAAGACAGCGATCCGCTCCTCGTCTGAGGGTTGATCCGCCTTCTTCGGCGGCATCTCCTTCAACGTAATCTGATCGATGATCTCCTTGGCTGAGATCAGGTCGGCGACGGACTTCAAGGGCAGGCTGAAGGCCTCGAAGTCCCGGTCACCCTTTTGCACGCTGGAGTCGTGACACTCGATGCAGTACTTGCCCAGGAAATGATTCACCTGTTGCGGTGGAGTCAGCGCCACCTGGGGCTTGGAGGCCACAACGGGCGCGGGCGCCGGCACAGGTGTAGACGCAGGAGCAGGTGCTGGTGCCGCGGCCTTCAAGGCGGCAGGTGCCGCCGGAGGTTGGGGCACAGCCGCAGATTTGGGCGCCGACTCCTGAGCAGCTGGCTGCACTCCGGTGGCGGGCTGGGCCGCCTCCGGTTTCGCCGCAGGCTGCGGATTGGGGGACGGAGCCGCTGGTGACTTGTCGTCACCTTGCGCAGCCGCACCACAGAGAGCGATCGCCGACACTCCGGCGGCGAGACAGAGAGAATGTAAAACGCGCATTAAGCAAAACGGCCTGTGCTGCTCCCGAACTGATCCGTTTCCACGCCCATCTTCTGCGCGATATCCACGAAGAGATTGCAGAGCGGCACCTTGTTGATGCCCTCACGCGGCACCTGACGGTACTCGCCGTGCTTGTAGCCGCCACCCGCGAGGAGGATGGGCAAATCGGAGTTCCGGTGCGAGTTGCCATCGCCCATGCCGCTGCCGAAGAGCACGGTGGTGGAGTCCAGCAGGGTGCGATCCCCGTCGTTCACCTTGGACAGACGGTTCACGAACTTGCCAAAATGCTCGATCTGGTACTGTTCCAGCGTGATCAGGCTGGCGATCGCCTCGGGATCATTCCCGTGGTGCGACAGGCCGTGGTAGTCCTTCTTGATGCCCAGGTGCTGCGGCATGAAGTCACCACCGATCTCCAGCGTGGCGATGCGGGTGCTGTCCGTCTGCAGGGCGAGCGTGATCAGCTCATACAGCAGCGGCAGATCTTCCACGGCATTGCGGTTCGCCGGCTTGTCAAAGGGTGCGTTCGGCTTGGGCTGGGTGGTCCAGCGCTTCCGGAGTTCCAGGCGCTTCTCCACATCGCGCACGGAGGTCAGGTACTCGTCGAGCTTGTCCTTGTCCTCCTTGTTCACCTGGTGGGAGAGGCGGTTGGCCTCCTCCCGCACGGAGTCCAGGATCGAGGCCTGCACCCCGTTCTCCTGCACACGGCGAGCCTGGCGTTCCGTCGAATCGCTGACGAAAAGTTTCTCAAACAGCTCGGCCGGATTCGTGATGGGCGGCACCCGCACGCCCGACTTGGTCCAGGCGATCTGGCAGCCACCGTGAATGCCGCCTTCCGAACCGACGGTCAGCGAGGGGAACCGCGTCTCAAAACCCACCTCTTCCGCGAGGTACTGATCGATCGTGACATTGCCGTCCGGGCGGTTCTGCGCCTCGGAGTTCAGCACGCCTGAGAGGAAGGAGTGCACGGCGAAGTGCCCGCCCTTCACCCCGTGGTCGAGACCGCGAAAGACGGTCATCTGGCTGCGATTCTCCCAGATGGGCTCCAGCAGGGCCGTCTTCTCGTAATCTCGACCTGTGGTCGTGGGGAAAAGCTGCTTCACCTGGAACCCAAGCAGGTTTCCGATCGCCACAAAGCGCCGTGCGCCCATGCCCGCCCCCTTGGCCATCTGGACGGCCGCATTGCCCCCCACAGCACTGGCCTTGAGCGAAGTGAGCCCCGGCAACGCAAGCGTGGCACCGAGGGATTGGAGGATAAAACGACGACGATTCATGCGGGTTCCGTAAGGGGGTAATTACTAATCGCCCAGAAATGGGGGAATTTTGCAGGAAAGTCGGGCAGGAGGCGGTTCGCAGGCTCAGGTTGTTACCGGCCTCGAACCTGTAAGAACACCCCTCTGCCAGGACGAGATTGTCCCTCATCATGAATGCGACAGGTCTTCGTGCTGCCGCTCTTCACGTCCACTTCTTCCCCCCTCAGCTCCACATCGCCTGGTCCAGGGTGCGGTAGTTGATCGCCTCCAGCACGTGATGGGATAGCACCTTATCGTCCGCCGCGAGATCTGCCAGGGTGCGGGCCACTTTCAGGATGCGGTCGTGAGCGCGGGCGCTGAAGATCATGCTGGTCATGGCCTGCTCCAGGAAACCGGCGCCTTCTGTGTCCAGCTCACAGTTCTTGTGGATGACGCTCCATCCACCAAATCCCCACAAGAATTCTCCGCCAGCCCCGTTAGGAAGCTTCGATGAAGTCTCTCCTCGCGCACCTCCATCGCTCGCTCTTGCATCACCCTCCCCTCCTTTTCGTTCTCTTACTCACCCTCGCCGCGATCCCACATGCCACTGGGCAGGCCCCAGCATCCCAGCCCCTCATCGTCGCGGGCGGTCAACCGCGTGCGGAGATTGTCATTGCGGAAAAGCCAGCGCGAACGGCCCGGCTTGCCGCGCAGGAGTTGCAGAAATATGTGGAGAAAATAAGCGGTGCCACCCTGCCCATTGTGACCAGAACGTCCGGCGGCGGGAGCATCGCCATCTACGTTGGGAAGAGCCCCGGCACGGAAACGCTCAAGGTCAGTGGGGATGACCTCTTGCATGGCGGCTTCCGCATGGTTTCAGGGGACACGTGGCTCGCCCTCGTGGGGCGTGACCGCGACTACACTCCGCGTGAGCCCTGGCCGCACCATGCCCGCGATCTTGACCGCGTGCGCCGCGAGTGGGATGCGCTCACCGGGGAGAAGTGGGAGATGGACCTGAACCTCCGCCAGACCTTCAAGATGCAGAACCAGGAGCTCGGCGTGTGGGAGCAGGACGAGCGCGGCTCGCTCAATGCGGTGCATGAGTTTCTGCGCGGCCTCGGCGTGCGCTGGTACCTGCCCGGGGACATTGGCGAGATTGTGCCCCGGCACACCAGCATCGCCCTGCCCAAGGCAGACCGCACTGTCCGGCCCGACTTCGCGCTGCGCTATCCATATCAATATGGAAAACGCTTTGGGGGGAAAACCGTGGAAACCCTCTGGCAGCTCCGCCTCGGGCTGAATCAAGCGCCCGACCTCATCGGCCCTGGTTACGTCGCCCACGGTACGAATAATGTGCACGCACGTGAGGAGGTGAAGCTGGCCCACCCCGAGTACTACACCCTCATCGATGGCAAGCGCGATACCGCCGAGTCTGGCAAGCCCTGCCTCTCCTCACCCGGACTGCGCGAGCAGAATGTGAAGTACGTGCGCGCCATGTTTGATAAGATGGATGTCCCTGTCGTCTCCGTCATGCCGGCGGACGGCTACGTGGGCATGTGCCAGTGCGACCTGTGCCAGGGGAAGGAGACTCCCGAGCGCGGCTCCTTCGGCCGCTTCTCAGACTATGTGTGGAGTTATGTGGACGCCGTGGGCCGCGAGCTGCTGAAGTCCCACCCCGACCGGAAAATCATCTGCCTCGCCTACGGTGCCTCGGCCCTGCCTCCGCTCAAGCTGGAAAAGCTCAGCCCGAACATCATCGTCTGCATCGCCCAGCAGCGCGCCTCCTTCTATGAAAAGGAACGCCGCGAGTGGATCGATGAACTTCGCAGGAACTGGCAGGCAAAACTCACCCCCGGCGCACCGCAGCTCTGTCTCTATGAGTACTACCTGCACCCCCGCCAGGAGCGTGCCTATGCCTTCCTCCCCGTGTACTTCCCCCACGCCATCGCGGAGGACCTGCGCTCGCTGAAGGGCATCTCCATGGGCGACTACATTGAGGTCTATCGCGAGGCAGACCTGAAGGCCTTTGGTGTGAATGCGCTCAATCTCTACGTCACCTCCCGCCTCTGGTGGGACACCAGCCTGGATGTGGATGCCATGGTCGATGAATACTGCCGCGACCTCTACGGCCCCGCCAGTGAGGAGATGAAGGCCTTCATCGCCTACGGTGAAGCGCATTGGATGAGCATGAACCAGTCTACCGAGCAGATCTCCGAGTCCTTCGCCCTCCTCGCCAAAGCGCAGCAAAAGGTGGCACCGGATTCCCTGCCCGGGAAACGCATCGCCCTGGTGGCGGACTACATCCAGCCCCTCGCCGCCCGTCGCGAGCAGCTGCTGCGCACTGCCGGTCGTGAGAATGCCCGCGTGCTCCGCATCAATGACAAGAACGGCAAGGAAATCACGCTCGACGGAAAGTTGGATGAGCCCCTGTGGAAAAAAATGTCTGCCTATCAGACCGGCGAACTCGTCGACTGCACCACTGGCAAACCCACCCGGTCGAAGACTCGCTTCCACGTCTTCTTCTCGGACAATGCGCTTTACTTCGGCGTGCGCTGCGATGACCCGGACATGGCCAACGTCCAGGCCACTGGCGACACGCAGGATGACCCGCGCGTCCTGGACGGGGATCACCTGCAACTCCTCTTCGAAACGCAGAACCATGCCTTCTACCAGATTGCCGTGAATGCCGCCGGCCTCATGCTCGATGTGGATCACAATGGCGAGCCGAAGCCCGCCTGGAAGTCCGGCGCGAAGGTCGCCACCCACCGTGGGGACAAATTCTGGAGTGTGGAGATGCGCCTGCCATTGAGCGCGGATTTGGACGACGCTGTGGACCCGCTCAATGGCGTCTCCGGTCGCAAGCCCGCCGCCACCTATCCCTGGTACTTCAATGTCTGCCGCCAGCGCGTGCGTGGCACCGTGGTGGAGCGCTCCGCCCTCTCCGCCACTCCCAAGCCAGACTTCCTGGACCCCTCCAAGTTTGCCCGGCTGAATGGCTACGCGCCGCCCGCAAACTGGGAGAAGGAAAAGCAACGCCGCGCCGATGCCAAGGGCGCCCTCGAGGCCAACTGAGCCTCATCATCACGACCGACCTCCTGCCGCGTGCTGCCTCCCCCCCGCTCACGCGGCTCCTGTGAGACTCATGTCAGACTGCCCGAGCCGCACCATCCGCCCGCCCACAGGACTCCTCCACTCAACTCCACATCGCCCGGTCCAGGGTGCGGTAGTTGATGGCCTCCAGCACGTGATGGGATAGAACCTTCTCGTCCGCCGCAAGATCCGCCACTGGCGGATTGTCTCGGAGGTCTCCCCGGTCTCTGCGCCAGCGATGGTCTCGTACTCCACGGTGGGCACATCCACATGGAGGCCGATGCGGTCCAACAAGGGGCCGCTGATCTTCTGGTGGTACTTCTGGATCACGTTGGCCCCGCAGCGGCACTCGCGCTTGAGGTCACCGTAGTACCCGCAGGGGCAGGAGTGTAAACGGAAGCGCCCCTGACCACGACCCAACTCCTACGGTGTTTCAATATTCATCAGGAGGCCATACAGCAACGCCCTCGAACTCAGGCCCAGGCAAATATCCGTCCTCCACCATCTTTTGGTGCAAACACGAGGGGGCATGCTACTCATCTGCACAGTACCATGATTGCCAGGACCTTTTCTGCCACCCTGCTCGGCGTGAACGCCGTCGAAGTTGAGATCGAATGCCACGAGGCCTTCGGGAACCAGTTTCGCATGACGGTGGTGGGTCTGCCTGACACTTCCGTGAAGGAGGCCAGGGAGCGGGTCATGGCAGCCGTGCACAACAGTGGGTTCTACATGCCGACGAGCGGCTACATCACCTTCAACATTGCCCCAGCCGATCTCAGAAAGGAGGGGCCCGCCTTTGATTTGCCCCTGGCGATCTCGCTGGTCGCAGGCAGAGAACGTCTGCCAATGGAGCGCCTGCACGAGTGCTCCATTGTGGGAGAGTTGGCTCTGGATGGGGAAATTCGCCCCGTGCGGGGAGTCATCGCGGTTGCCCTGGAAGCTCGTAGCAAAGGACGTAGACAGCTGCTGGTTCCCAAGGCATCCGCAGTCGAGGCCAGTGTGGTTCAGGGCATTGAAGTGATTGGGGTGGGCAATCTGCGGGAAGCCGTGGAATTTTTGCGCGGCGAGAAAGCCATCGCGCCGGAACCCTGTAGAGCTACGGAACTCTTCCAGGCGCACGCAGACTACGGCATCGACTTTGACGAGGTCAAAGGTCAGCAGGACGCGAAGCGGGCCATCGAGGTGGCTGTGGCGGGTGGGCACAATCTCCTGTTTATTGGTCCTCCTGGCACCGGGAAGTCCATGCTGGCCAAGCGCATTCCCACCATCATGCCAAGTATGAGTGAAGAGGAGGCCATTGAAGCCACCAAAATCCACAGTGCAGGCGGTCTGCTGGGCACGGACAAGTCCTTTATCGCCACAAGGCCATTCCGTGCTCCGCACCACACCATCAGTGACGCAGGTCTCCTGGGAGGTGGCAGCAACCCAGCGCCGGGCGAGGTCAGCCTGGCACACCATGGCGTGTTGTTCCTGGATGAACTGCCTGAGTTCCGCCGCTCGACCCTGGAGGTCATGAGACAACCCCTGGAGGATGGCAAAGTCACCATCGCTCGCGCTGCCGGAACCGTTACTTTCCCCGCAGGTTATCTTTTGGTCGGAGCGATGAATCCTTGTCCATGTGGGTATTATGGAAGCCTAAAAAGAGAGTGCCGCTGTGGCCCCACGTTGATCCAGAAGTACCGGCAGAAGATCAGCGGCCCCCTCCTTGATCGCATTGACCTGCATGTCGACGTTCCCAACATCGAGTACAAGGAACTTATTTCCAAAGAAGTGACGGAGAACTCCGCTTCTGTTAAGGAAAGAGTGGAAAATGCCCGGAGCCGGCAACGTGATAGATTCACGGGAGATGCAGGCATTCACACTAATGGAGGCATGTCCTCGCGCCTCATTCGCAAGCACTGCGAGCTGGATGCTGAAGGTGCTGGCTATTTGGAACATGCCATGGTGAGCATGAATTTTAGCGCTCGCGCACATGACAGAATCCTGAAGGTTGCCCGGACTTTGGCCGATCTCGCTGGACTGGAAAAGATCACCGGCGAGCAGGTTCTCGAAGCGGTGAACTACCGAACCTTGGATCGAGCATTATGGTCGTAAGATCACGATCAGGCCCAAGTGTCGCCATGGCCAGAGTTCATGCTGGAATCAGCGATGAACCCCTCTCAATTCCACATGGCAAGATAGCAAGCGCACGATTTCGACGAGTTCGCCATCAAGCTTGGCTGAACAATTTTGGCGCAGCCGGAAGGAAAACTCCGCGCATATTCGTTGAGAAGCGCTGATGACGACTCGCTCGATCACCTTCTTCTCCCAGCATTAGACATGAAGCCGCCCAAGATTCGCCCCCAACGTCTGTTCATCGTCACCAACTTGTGTCTGGCATTTGCATCACTGGGTCTTGTCGGTGCCGAGACGCCCGGTGCGCTGGTTTTTCGAGCAGGCGCGGCCACGAGCAACATTACGCCAGCAATTGGTGCCGACCCGAAGATTCACACAAGTCGCCCGCCAGCGACCCACGTCCATGACGAGCTGCACGCCCGGAGCCTGGTGCTCGATGACGGTCAGGCCAAGCTGGCGTTCGTCGTGTGCGACCTGCGGCACATTTCTGCTGAGGTCGCCGAAGGTGCCAAGCGGATCATCGAAAAAATGACCGGCATCCCGCCGCAGTGCGTCGTCATCTCCGCAACACACACTCACACCTCGGGCTGTGCGAAGCTGGAACAGCGGGAGGGCGAGCCCTACTACGATTACAGCGCCTTTCTGACCCGCCGGATCGCCGAGGGCGTGCTACGCGCGCACAACCAACTCGAACCGGCACAGGTCGCCTGGGGCGTGGCCGAGGAGCCGACGCAAGTTTTCAACCGCCGATGGTTCCTGGTGCCCGGTAGCCGCACGGTTTATGGTGCGCACGACAACATTGAGCAGGTCGATACCAACCCCGGTTACAAAGGCCTGCTGCGGCCCGCCGGGCCTGTTGATCCGCAGATCACCTTCCTTTCGGTGAGAGCGGCCTCGGGCAAACCCATTTCGTTGATGGCATCGTATGGGCTGCACTACGTCGGCGGCGTGACGGAGAACACGATCTCGGCGGATTATTTCGCGATCTTCGCCGACCGCGTGGGTGAATTGCTCGGTGCTGACCGGCATCAGGATCCACCGTTCGTCGGCATCATGGCCAACGGCACCAGCGGCGATGTGAACAATCTGGAGCGCTACTCCGATGAAGAGCTGGCCAAGCGCGGGCCGCAGCCAAAGAAACGGTATGAGCCTTTCGAAAAGGCCCGCGAGGTGGCGCATCTGT
This sequence comes from Verrucomicrobium sp. BvORR106, assembly GCF_000739655.1. Classification (GTDB taxonomy): domain Bacteria; phylum Verrucomicrobiota; class Verrucomicrobiia; order Verrucomicrobiales; family Verrucomicrobiaceae; genus Verrucomicrobium. The sequence goes on from NZ_BATR01000027.1 coordinate 15,315, forward strand.
GTGCGGACAAGGTGATGGCGGCTCACAAAACGCTCAAATGGCACGATCACGTGAAGCTCACGTCGCTGCAACGAACGCTCACTTTCGAACGCCGCTACCCGACGAAGGAGGAGGTCGAGTGGGCGCAGTCGGTCAAGGCCAAACGGATCAAACCCATGGGCACCAGCCGCTACAGCACCTACAGCACGGTGCTCGCTTATGCCTCGCCGGAGATGCCCCCGACGCTCGACGTCATCGTGCAGACGCACCGCATCGGCGACCTGGCCGTGGCAGCAATGCCCTTCGAGGTGTTCGCGGAGATCGGCCTGGAGTTGAAGCAGCGCAGCCCGATCCGGCCTCTGATGAACATTTCCATCGCCAACGGCTCGCATGGCTACCTGCCGACACCCGCTCAGCACAAGCTCGGCGGCTACGAGACATGGATCGGCGTCAACAAGGTACAGCTCGACGCCTCGGTGAAGATGGTGGACGCCTTGGTCGAGATGCTCGGCGAACTACACAAAGAGAAGCCATAGTCCGCTGATGCTCGCGAAATTTCCTCGACCGATCTGGAGTCGGCCCTGTTTGATGCGCTCGCGGTAGCGCGGGCGGTTTAGTCTGGCCTCTCCGTTGTGACGTCCCATCTACCCTGCGCGGAACTGCGTCGGCGTCACGCTCGACACGGCGCGGAAGGCGCGGGTGAATGCGCTATGGTCATAGAAGCCGCACTCGTGCGCGATCTCGGCGATGGAGCGCTCGGTTTCGCGGAGGAGGCGCGAGGCGGCGGCGATGCGCGTTTTTGAAATAAGCTGGATCGGAGTGATCCCGAAGATGCGCTTTATGATGCGGGCAAATCTCGCGGTCGGGAGCTTCGCGATGCGGGCAAGCTCGGCGGGCGTGAGGGGGTCGGCATAGCCCATCTCCAACCGTGCAAGTGCGGCGGCGACGCCATCGGGAATCTCTTGTGCCGCGACGGGCTAGCGCACATCCTTCGAAATGCCGATGATGCCGGTGACGGCACCCGTGGAGTCGCAGATGGGCAGCTTCGTGGTAAGGCACCAGACGGGCTTGTGCGGCGAGTACCATTGGAGTTCAAGGCGCTCGATGATGGGGCGCCCGGTGCGCAGCACGTAGGAATCTTGCTCGCTCGGGATGCGCCCGAAGTCGCCGGGACACACATCGCACGGGCGGCGTCCGAGCATCTGCGATTTGTCACGAAAGCCGTGGCGTTCGACAACGGAGCGGTTCACTACAAGATAGCGGCCCGCCGCGTCCTTGATGAAAAATGCGATGTCCGGCGTGTGATCGAAAAGTTGCTCCAGCAGCCGCATACTCACGCCGGGTGCGGCAGCGTGGAGGGCGGCGATTGTGCTGAGTTTCATGCGGGGGTGCTTTTCCGCGCCAAGACGAAGCAGTGTGCGGCGGCTAATATTCCAGCGAACCTGAGTCAGCCAAGTGTTTTCTCCTTCGCATGAAAATCACCCGCATCCTCGCCTACCGAGTGGAGCTTCCGCTTCACGAGACGACCTATCGATGGTCGGGCGGAAAATCCGTGACGGTCTTCGACAGCACCATCGTCCGTGTGGAGACGGACGCGGGCATCGTCGGCCACGGCGAAGTGTGCCCGCTCGGACCATTTTATCTGCCCGCGTATGCCGAGGGCGTGCGCGCTGGGCTGCTTGAACTCGGGCCGCATTTGCTCGGCGAAGATCCGCGCCAGCTCGCGAAGCTGAATCATCGCATGGACGCGGTGCTCAAAGGCCACCCCTATGTGAAAAGCGGCGTCGACATGGCGTGCTGGGACATCCTCGGGCAGTTCGCCGGAATGCCTGTGTGCGAGTTGCTCGGCGGGCGCTTCGGGGAGAAAGTGCGGCTCTACCGGGCCATCTCGCAGGAGTCGCCCGAAGAAATGGCGGCGAAGGTCGCGGGCTATCGCGCCGAAGGCTACACGCGCTTTCAACTCAAGGTCGGCGGCGATCCGGACACGGACATCGCGCGCATTTTCGCCGTGGCGGAAAAGCTCCAACCCGGCGACCGCCTCGTCGCCGATGCGAACACCGGCTGGGTCCAGCACGAAGCCGTGCGCGTGGCAAAAGCCGTGCGCGATGTGGACGTGTATCTTGAGCAGCCTTGCCTCACCTACGAGGAGTGCCTGGCCGTGCGGCGGCAGTGTACGCACCCCTTCGTGCTCGATGAAAATGTAGACGGCCTCGAGATGCTTCTCCGCGCCAAAAGCGACCTCGCGATGGACGTGGTGAATTTGAAAATCAGCAAGCTCGGCGGTCTCACGCGCATCCGCCAGGCCCGCGACCTCTGCGTGAGCATGGGCATCGCGATGACTCTTGAAGACTCATGGGGTGGCGACATCGCAACGGCGGCCATCGCCCATCTCGCGCACAGCACGCCGGAGGAGTTCCGTTTCACGAGCACGGATTTCAACAGCTACGTCACCATCTCGACGGCGGACGGTGCGCCACAGCGTGTGGATGGCTTCATGTCTGCCAGCACTGTGCCCGGCCTCGGCATTACGCCGAAGATGGACGTGCTCGGGAAGGCTGTTGTCGTCGTCGAATAACCCACCATCACGATGAAACTCATCCTCGCCATTTGCATCCTTGCTACGGGCAGCGCGTCCTTTGCACAAAAAGTAGAACGCCCCGATGACAAACCCGCCGATCAGACGAAGAAGGTGAAGGTCTTCATCCTTATGGGGCAGTCGAACATGGTCGGCATGGGCGACATTGAGCCAGCAGACAAACCCGGCACGCTCACCACGCTCACGAGGACCGAGAAGAAGTATCCCTATCTGCTCGACGATGCGGGCCAGTGGACCGTGAGGAAGGACGTTTTCTACTACGATGCGCGGGTAAAAAAGGGCGGCCCGCTCACCGCCACATCGAACGGCAACGCCATCGGACCGGAGCTGGGCTTCGGCTTTGTGATCGGCCAGCTTCTCGACGAGCCGGCACTCATTCTGAAAAGCTGCATCGGCAACCGCAGCCTCGGTTGGGATCTGCTGCCGCCGGGCAGCGAGCGATACAAAGCAGAAGTCACCGAGCGCGACGGAACAAAGGTCACGAAGATCTTTGCCGGTTACAAGGACATGCCGAGTTCTTGGCCAATGGACGAGGCCAAGGGACTCGCGACCGAGCCGCCGCCGACGGTAGATAAGAAGACCGGCAAGCCCATCGAATGGTATGCCGGAAAACAATACGACGATGACATGACAAACGCGAAGAAGGCGCTCGCCGACCTCGCGAAAATTTACCCCGGCTACAAGGGCCAGGGCTACGAAATCGCGGGCTTCGTGTGGTGGCAGGGAAACAAGGACCAGAACGCAGCCCACGCGGCGCACTATGAGCAAAACCTCGCGCGCCTCATCCCCACGCTGCGCAAGGACTACGCCGCACCAAACGCCAAATTCATCCTCGCCACCGGCTGCGGCTTCACCGGGCGCGAAGGCTTCGGCCTGCAAATCTCTGAAGCCCAGCTCGCCATCGGCGACGCGAAGAAGCATCCCGAGTTCGCCGGCAACGTGAAGGCCGTGGATTCACGCGACCTGTGGCGCGAGGCGGACGTTTCGCCGAAGAACCAAGGTTACCACTACAATCGCAATGCGGAGACATATATGGAAGTCGGCCTGCGCCTCGGCTGGGCGATGGGGGAGCTGCTGGCGGAGAAAAAATGAGCTACGCAGCAACCACAGATCCTGCCCCTCCCACCCCTGGAATTCATGCCGTCCGCACTTCTCGCCCCGCTCGCAACGCCATGAAGCATTCCATCCTCTGTTTTCTGGCAACCCTCATGCTCCCTGGCGGCCATGCGGAAGCGGCAGAGCCACCGGTCGTCGGGGGGCTGACGCACCCGGGCGTGGAGAAACTCGCGGGCGCAGTGTTGGTGAGTGAGCTGAGTTGTGCGGCTTGTCACGGGACAAAGCAGGCGTCTTTTGCAGCGAAGATGGGGCCAGATTTGTCGGTGGTTGGAGCGCGAGTGAACGGGGTGCATCTCCGGCAGTTTATCGCGAGTCCGTCGGGTGTGAAGCCGGGGACGACGATGCCGGATGTGCTCGCGCACTTGCCGGAGGAGGAGCGCGCGGGAACGGCGAATGAGCTGGCGCATTTTCTTGCGTCGCTGGGCAAACCGTTGGCGGAGGCGCTACCTGCGGCGGAGGCGGTGGAGCGCGGGCGGAAACTGTATCACTCGGTCGGCTGCGTGGCGTGTCACTCGCCGGAGAAGTCGCTGCCCGGCTCGGTGCCGCTCGGGCCGTTAGTGGGGAAATATACGCTCGCGAGCCTCACGGCATTTTTGCAAGACCCACTCGCGGCACGGCCCAGCGGGCGGATGCCGGACTGTCATTTGGAGCATTTCGAGGCGGAGGACATCGCGAACTATTTGCTGCGCGAGCAAAAGGCTGCGACGGAAGTTTTCCAACCCGACGCAGCGCTCGCAGCGCGGGGGAAGGTGCTCTTCACGCAACATCGATGCGACGCGTGTCACAGCACGGGTGAAAAGGTCGCGCCACCTGCGCTGCCTGAATTGAGCAAGGTGCGCGCGGGCGAGGGTTGTTTGTCGGAGCAGCGTGGAGCTTGGCCGCACTACCTGCTCTCGGCCGCGCAGCGTACGGCGATGCAGGCGGCGCTCGCGGACGAGGCAAAAGCGTGGGAGCCGGCAGCGATGGTGCAGCTCACACTCGCGCGGCTGAATTGTATCGCGTGCCATCAGCGCGATGAACTGGGCGGCGTGGCGAGCACCCGCAGCGGATACTTTACCGGAAGCGAGGAGAGCCTCGGCGAGCAGGGCCGCATCCCGCCGACGCTCACAGGCGTGGGCGCGAAGCTGAAGACCCCGTGGCTGCGCGAAGTGGTCGCCAACGGTGCGGGCGTGCGGCCTTCCCTGAACACGCGGATGCCGAAATTCGGCACGGTGAACACCGAGCCGCTCGTCGCATGGCTGAAGCAGATCGACACTCTGCTGCCCGCAAAATTCGAGCGCGTGCCGCACGCTGCGAAGCCGGACAACGTGGGGCGCCAACTCGCGGGCACGAAGGGCTTCAACTGCATCGCCTGCCACACTTTTCGCGGACGGAAGGCAGCCATCGGCGGGCCGGAACTCACCACCATGACGGAGCGCCTGGAGGAGAGCTGGTTCCATCACTTCCTCGCGCAGCCGCAACGATTTGCGCCGCTCACGGTCATGCCCGGATTTTGGCCCGATGGAAAATCCCTGCTGCCCGATGTGCTCGGCGGCGACCCCGGCCAGCAGCGCGATGCGCTCTGGCAATTCCTTGCGCGCGGCCCCGAGGCGGGCGAACCCGCCGGGCTGGTGCTGGAACCGCTGGTCCTGGAGGTGCGTGACGAGGCCATCATCGTGCGCCGCGCCTTTCCCGGGATCGGCAAGCGCGGCATCGGCGTCGGTTACCCCGGCGGCATCAACCTCGCCTTCGACGCCGCGCAAATGCGCCTCGCGAGCGTATGGAGCGGCGGCTTTATCGAAGCCTCCGGTCTCTGGCGCGGCCAAGGCTCCGGGCAGGCACGCATCCTCGGCAAAGACACGGTAAATTTCCCGGCCGGTCCCGCCTTCGCGGTGCTGGATTCACCGGCGGCCGCGTGGCCTGTGCTCGACGCGACGCCAGGAAAATCGCCGTTCGCTTTCAAAGGCTACACCCTCGACGCGCAGCAGCGCCCCACTTTCCGCTACGTTGCCGGGGGCTTTACCGTGGAGGATGCTTTCATCGAACGCCGCGACGCCGCCGGAAAGATCTTCCTCGAACGCACTCTGAAAATTGCCGCTCCGTCCCCCGGACTGTACTTTCGCGTGGCGGTGGAGAAACTCATTGAGCCGCGCGGCACGAACGAATTCGCCATCGGGAAAAATCTTCTCATCCGTCTGCCCGCCGTGCCGCTCCTCCGCGACGCGGATAGCGCGAAGGAACTCCTGTTGCCAGGGAGCGCGGAGATGAAGATCGAATATCACCTAACTGCCACGCCATGAGCCGTCGCCTTCTCATCCTCCTCTGCCTGCTTCCCATCGCCGCTGTGGCGGAGGACTTCGGCGACACCTGGGGCACGGCGGAGCGGGAGGCGGCGTATTATCGGCTTGTGGATGTTCCGATGCCGGACGGCGTCTATGTCGAGGCGGGCAGCTTCGTTTCGCTCCCGGATGGGCGGCTGGCGGTGGGTACGCGGCGCGGGGAGATTCTGTTGTTCAGCGGCGTGGAGGATGAGCGTCCGCGTCCGCGCGTTGAGCGGTTTGCGAGCGGGTTGGATGAAATACTGGGGCTGGCTTGGCGTGACGGGGCGTTCTTCGCCACGCACGCGACGGAGGTCACTCGCATCGCGGATACAAATGGCGACGGACACGCGGACCGTTTCGATACAGTGAGCGATGCGTGGGGCTTCGGGCATTACCACGAGTTTGCGAGCGGCTCGAAGTTTGATGACGCGGGGAATCTCTACGTCGCGCTCGGGCTTTCCGAGTCCTACAACTCGAAGGCGCTGTTTCGCGGCTGGGCGCTGAAAATAACACCAGACGGGAAAACCATTCCTCTTTGCAGCGGAATTCGCAGCCCGCTGGGCGTGGGCGCTAATGAGAGCGGCGAGATGTTTTACGCGGAGAGTCAGGGGCCGTGGAATGGCTCGTGTTCGCTGAAGCATCTGCGGCCCGGCGGCTTCATGGGGCATCCCATCAGCTTCAACTGGTATCCCTTTGCGCCGAACATGGGCGCGGCACCTGTGATGCCGAATTCGCCCTCGCGCATGGAAGTGGAGCGCAAGCGCGTGAAGGAACTCGTGCCGTACGCAGTGGTGTTTCCTTACAAGAAAATGGGGCGCTCGATTACCGGCTTCGAGGTGTGCCGTGCGGGCGGAAAGTTCGGGCCGTTCGACAATCAGATTTTCGTCGGCGACTACACGCTCAGCATCGTGATGCGCGCCACCACGGAAAAAGTGAACGGCGTATGGCAGGGCGCATGCTATCCCTTCCGCGAAGGACTCGGCACCGGTCTGCTCTCAGTGCATTTCATGCCTGACGGCAAGCTCATCACCGGCGGAACGAACCGCGGTTGGCCGGTGCGCGGCATGAAGGACAACCTGCTCCAGCGCATCGACTGGACCGGGCGCACGCCATTCGAGATTCTCGACATCCGCGCGCAGCCTGACGGCTTCACGCTGCGCTTCACACGTCCCGCCGACGCTGCGCAAGCTGCGCGCCCGGAGAGCTACACGCTGGAGAGCTACACGCACATCTATCAGCAAGGCTACGGCAGCCCTGAAGTGGACCACGCGCGCCCGACCATCACCGCCGCCGAAGTCTCTCCCGACGCAATGAGCGTGCACCTGCGCGTGCGCGGCCTCGTGCAAGGCCACGTCCACGACTTTCACCTCCCGGACTTCAAGTCGCGCGACGGCGAAACCCTGCTCCACGACCGCGCCTACTACACGCTGAACGAAATTCCAAAACCGTGAAGCACATCCTCGCGCTCATCACGCTCCTTGCTCCTGCCCGCGCGGAGTGAAAGAGGAAGAACGGCTGGCCTGGTGCGTGGCCGACGCCCGACCTGAGTCCACCGCCAGCAAACCATGACACGACTACTGCTCTTCTCACTCGCTCTCACCATGTCCATCGCTGCCGCCGTTCTGGTCACTGAAAAGAAAACCGTCACCGACGAATACCACGGCGTGAAGGTCGTGGATGAGTATCGCTGGCTGGAGGAGACCGGCTCGCCGGCAGTGAAGGCCTGGACGGACGCGCAGAACGAATTCTCGCGGGCTTGGCTGGATGGGCGCGCGGAGCGGGCGGGCATCAAGGCGAAGCTCAGTGCTCTTTATGCAAAAGACACGCCTTCACACGGCGGGCTGGTGTCGAGAGCGGGGCAGATTTTCGCGCTGAAATTCCAGCCGCCGAAGCAGCAACGGCTGCTCGTCACCCTGGCGTCGGCGCATGATCTGGCATCGGAGCGCGTCGTGCTCGACCCGAATGAACTCGAACCAAAGGGACAGGTCGCGATGGATTGGTTCGTGCCGTCGCCCGATGGAAAACTCATCGCTGTCTGCCTCTCGGAGCACGGTACCGAGGATGGCACGCTGCATTTTTTCCGCACGGAAACCGGCGAGCGTCTGCCTGACCGCATCGCCCGCGTGCAGTATCCGACGGGCGGCGGCAGCGCGGCGTGGACCCCAGACAGCAGCGGCATTTTTTACACACGCTATCCGCACCAGGGCGAGAGGCAGGAGGCGGACCTGAACTTCTTTCAGCAAATCTATTTCCACAAACTCGGCACACCCGCCGGGTCCGATGAATACAGCGCCGGACGCGATTTCCCGCGCATTGCGGAAATCGAGCTGGAGACTTCCGATGATGGGCGCTGGCTGCTCGCGACGGTGGCGAATGGCGACGGAGGGGAGTTCGCGCATCACATCTGCGAGGCGAAGGGCGGCGGGGCGTGGCGGCAACTCACGCGGCACGAAGACGGCGTGAAAGAGGTCGTGTTCAGCCACGATGGCACCGCGCTTTTTCTGCGCTCGGTGAAGGACGCGCTGCGCGGAAAGGTGCTACGGATGTCGGCAACGGGTGTGCTGGGCGACGCGGTGATGGTCGTTCCGCAGAGCGATGCCGTCATCGAGGGCATCACGCCCACGGCGCACTTTCTTTTGATCGCGGACATGCTCGGCGGGCCGTCGCGGGTGCGGCAGTTCACGCTCGATGGGAAGGATGAGCGCATCCTCCCGCTGACCGAGGCTTCGGGCGTCGGCGGGATGCTCGAAGCGGAGGGTCGCATCCTTTTCCGCCAGACGAGCTTCGTCGCGCCTTCCGCGTGGATGAGCTACGACCCGGCCAGCGGCGTGCTGAAAAAGACCGCGCTCTATAATACGTCGCCCGTGGATTTCAGCGACATCGAGGCCGTGCGCGAATTCGCCGTGAGCAAAGACGGCACGCGCGTGCCCGTGAACATCCTGCGCCGCAAAGGCATGAAGCTCGACGGTAGCAATCCCGCGCTGCTGTACGCCTACGGCGGGTACGGACACTGCATGAGGCCGGTTTTCGATTTCGAGAAGCGTCTGTGGTTCGACCGCGGTGGTATCTACGTCGTCGCAAACATTCGCGGCGGCGGCGAATACGGCGAGGAGTGGCATCTCGCAGGCAACCTCACGCGCAAGCAGAACGTCTTTGACGACTTCGCTGCGTGCGCGCAGCACCTCATCACGCGCGGCTACACGCGCCCGGAGAAACTCGCTGTCGAGGGCCGCAGCAATGGCGGCCTGCTTATGGGCGCATTCCTCACCCAGCACCCCGGGCTCGCCCGCGCCGTTGTCGCGCACGTCGGACTCTACGACATGCTCCGCGTCGAATTGGACCCGAACGGCGCTTTCAACGTCACCGAATTCGGCACCGTGAAAGACGCCGAGCACTTCCGAGCGCTGTACGCCTACTCGCCATTTCACAACGTGAAGGACGGCACAATGTATCCCGCCGTCTTCTTCCTCGCCGGCGAAACCGATGGCCGCGTGAACCCAGCGCACTCGCGGAAAATGACCGCCCGCCTGCAAGCTGCTACGTCTTCGGAGCACCCCATTCTCGTCCGCCTCAGCTCATCGTCCGGTCACGGGATGGGCACCGCCCTCACCGAAAAGATCGCGCAACAAGCCGACGTCTTCGCCTTTCTTTTCGACCAGCTCGGGATGTCGGAGAGGTAGCTGCATTTTCGTTCGCCCGCCCCACAAAAAATCATCAACACATGAAACTCATCCCCACACTCGTCGCGCTCACGATCATCTGCGGCCACGCCTTCGCCACGGAGAAGAAGCCGCTCAAAGTCTTCATCCTCGCAGGGCAGTCGAACATGGAGGGGCACGCGAAGATCGAAATCTTCGACTACATCGGCGATGACCCGGTGACAGCGCCGCTTTTGAAAATGATGCGTGGCGCAGATGGGAAGCCGACGGTGTGTGAGGGCGTGTGGATTTCGTATCTCACCGGCAGATACGATGGCAGCGCCAATGGCGAAGGGCTGGGCAAGCTCACGGCGGGCTTCGGAGCTCGGGGTGACAATCCCACGAACGACGGAGGAAAAATCGGGCCGGAGTTTACGTTCGGGCTGACGATGGATGCGGCGCTGGCGGAACCGGTGCTCATTATCAAGACGGCCTGGGGTGGGAGGAGTCTGCACACAGAGTTCCGTCCGCCGAGCGCGGGGCCGTATGAGTTGAGCGCCTGGCAGAAGGAGAACTACCCGAAACAAGAGGGCCACGGCATCCCAAAGGACTTTGAAAAGTGGAAGGCCGACAAGGTGAAGGAAACCGGCGTGTTTTACCGCTTCATGATCGAGCACGTGAAAAGGGTTCTCGCCGACCCGAAGCGCGTTGTACCTGGCTATGACGCGGCGCAGGGCTACGAGCTGGCCGGGTTTGTCTGGCTCCAAGGCTTCAATGACATGGTGGATGGCCACACCTATCCCGCGCGCGGCAAGCCCGGACGCTTCGACCGTTACAGCGAGTTGCTTGCGCATTTCATCCGCGATGTGCGGCGCGATGTGGGTGCGCCGAAGATGCCCTTCGTCATCGGAGTGATGGGCGTCGGCGGCCCCGATGCAGACGTGGATACACAAGAGTTTCGCAAAGCGATGGCGGCACCGGCAGCGCTGCCGGAGTTCGCGGGCAACGTGACCGCCGTGGAGACCGCGCCATTCTGGTCGGAAGAGTTGGAGGCGATTGATAAGAAGCGCGAGAAGGTGCGGCAAATGCGCCAGTTCCTCGACTCGAGGCATAAAGACCACGCCAACGCGGATGGTGCGATGACCGAGGAGCAGAAGCGCGAGTATGTGAAAAAATTTGAGAGTGACCTCATTTCCCCCGCAGAAGTGGCGCTGTGGCAGCGCGGCGCGTCCAACGCGGGCTACCACTACTTCGGCTGCGCGAAAACCTTCGCGCTGATGGGCAAGGCCTTTGCCGAAGCCACGCTCCAGATGATGAAACTGCAAAAGCGCTAACCCACTTCCGATGAAAAACTCACTCGTCACTCTCGCCCTTGCGGTCATGCTACCCGTGTCAGGCTCTTGCTTCGCTGCGGGCAAAAACGACTCGGCTGCGCTGCCCGACTTCACCAAAGGCGACGGCAAGCCGGCCGACGCGAAACATGACTGGACGCTCGGGCCGACGGGCGCGCGCGGGTGGTATCACACGGCCAGCGGTCACTCGCGGCTGACACGGCAGATTTTGGTGACGTCGGTGGCGAAAGGCTCGCCGGCGGAGGCGGCGCTGGAGAAGGGCGATGTCATCCTTGGCGTGGACGGTAAAAACTTCTCCGACGATGCAAGGCACCTGCTCGCCGGTGCAATAGCTGCGGCGGAGTCGGAGAAGGGCGGCGGCAAGTTGCGGCTGCTGCGCTGGCGGGCGGAGAAGTCGGAGGTCGTAGAATTGAAGCTGCCGGTGTTCGGCACTTTGAGCGCCACCGCGCCGTATGACTGCGCGAAATCGCGGCGCATTCTCGAGCTGGGCAGCGCGTCGCTCGCGAGTCGCATGGCCGCGCCGAATTACTTGCGCGGACTGAATGCGATTCCGCGTTCGCTCAATGCGCTCGGACTGCTGGCCAGTGGGAATCAGCAGCATCTGCCGCTCATTCAACGCGAGGCGAAGTGGGCGGCGGACTTCACGACCACCGGATACTTGTCGTGGTATTACGGCTACTTGATGACGTTCCTCGGCGAGTACGTCATCGCTACCGGCGACCAATCCGTGATGCCCGGCCTGCAGCGTCTCGCGCTCGAAACCGCGCGCGGTCAGAGCGGCGTCGGCACTTGGGGGCACCGTTTCGCCGAAGCGGGTGGAAACCTGAGCGGTTACGGCGCGATGAATCAGCCCGGCCTCAGTCTCACCATCGGCATGGTGCTGGCACGCGAAGCGGGCGTGAAGGAGCCGGAAGTGGATCGTGCCATTGCGAAGGCCGCCGCTTTTCTCCGCTGGTATGTCAATAAAGGCGCGGTGCCCTATGGCGACCACCTGCCATTCCCTGCACACGAGGATAACGGCAAGTGCGCCGCTGCCGCCGTGCTCTTCGACCTGCTCGGCGACCGCGAGGCTGCGGAGTTTTTCACGAAGATGTCCACTGCCGCTTACAGCGAGCGGGAGCGTGGGCACACGGGCAATTTCTTCAACTACACGTGGGCGCTGCAGGGCGTCGCGCGCGGCGGCCCGCTGGCCACCGGCGCGTATCTCCGCGAGCAGGCGTGGTATTACGACCTCGCGCGTGGGTGGGACACTGCCTTCGTCTATCAGCCGTCGCCCGTCGGCGAGGAGGAGAGCCACGTCTACGCTGGCTGGGACTGCACTGGCAGCCACCTTCTCGCCTTCGCCCTGCCGTTGAAAAGCCTGCGCCTCACCGGCAAAAAGCCGTTCACCATCGCGCCGCTCAACGCCGATCAAGTCTCCGAAGTCATCGCCGCCGGGCGCGACTTCGCCTACCGGGGCGACACGGACCGCTACGAGCAGCGCACCTCAGAACAACTCCTCACCGACCTCACGAGTTGGTCGCCCTTCGTCCGCAAACGCGCCGCTGCAGCGCTTGGCAAACGCGAGGGGGATTTCCTTGTCACGTTGCAAAAAATGCTCGCCAGCAAAGACCGCGCCGCCCAGTACGGAGGCTGCGAAGCACTCGGCGCACTCGGCAAACGCTCCGATGCCGCCGCGCCGCAACTCCGCGCGGCGCTCAAAGACGCCGACCCATGGCTGCAATGCCTCGCTGCCAAAGCCATCCCCGCGCTCAGCCCCACCGAACGCCGAGCCAGCGTGAGCGACCTGCTCGCCCTGACCGTGCGCGCGAATCCGGCAGACCCGCGCCGGCACGCGTCGCTCGCCGCCAGCCTCGCGCTTTTCACCAACTACCCCGGGGAGCGTGGCCCCCGCAGCATCCTGGCGGATTCGCTCGAAGGCGTAGACCGCGAGCAGCTTTACCCTGCACTCCGGTCGCTACTGAAACACGAGGACAGCATCGCCCGCGGAACGGCTGCGAGAAGCTACAACAACCTCACCGACACCGACCTGGTCGAACTGCTGCCTGACATCGTGAAAGCCATCGAACGCATCGCGCCCAGCAACGAAATGTTCGCCGATGGCGTGCGGCTCGCCGGACTCGACATCCTTTCCCGGCTCCACATCCGTGAAGGCATGGCTCTCTGCGTCTCCACCATCGAGCCCGACCGCTGGGGCGAGCGCAACCGCAGCAGAGAGTGCCTCGGCTACCTCAAGCGCTACGGCACCCACGCCAAACCGCTGGTCCCAAAGCTCCATGAACTCCGCACCTACCTCGCTACCGTCAAGAAAGTCCCTTCCGAGAACTTGAAGCAATTCGATGAACTCGTCACGGCCATCGAATCGAGCAGCGAATCTCCCACCATCGTGAGCCTGGAGGATTTCAAGGCCCGTAGAAGACCATGAAGTCTCCAGGTCGCCTCGGGGTTTTGAGGTAAAAACGGGGAAGTATATTGCTGCGACTGCGATGCTTGCGGGAAAAACGGATGCTGCACTCCTCCAGGGTGGAGAGCTAGCTTCTCCCGCCCGGCCACCAGAGAGATGGCCATCGGGAGGTCAAAGCCGGGCCCCTCCTTCCGGAGATCTGCCGGCGCGAGGTTGAAGGTGAGGTATCCGCTGGTAGGCATGTAAATGCCGCTCGTGCTCACCGCCGCCATCACGCGCTCCCGCGACTCTTTCACCGCCGTGTCCGGCAGACCCACCACCGTCATGCGAAACTGGTTCCCGTCTGCCTCGTGACATTCGATTTCCACTTCTACGGCGTTCACGCCGAGCAGGGTGGCAGAGTAGGTTTTTGCCATCATGCAGTGGGCACGACTAGCATGTGGCCGCCCCCTTTGCAGGGAATATCTTGGAAGCGAACCTGTGGCAGTGACTCCCGGACCACGTGTACGGCATCGGTATCCCTTCCGCAGCACGTGAGCATCCGGCCTGCTCGCGGCCTGGCGTCAGTCTCCCGCCTCGAGTGCTGTCAGAATGGTCGGCAACACCGCGTCGGCCAGCTCCTCTGATGACATCTTCTTCTCCCGGACACCCTGAATGGCCGCCCCTGTGATCGCCCAGCTCACCATCGTTGCCTTGAGCCCCGGGTTCTTCGCACCGTGGGTTTCGAGACCGCGGAGAATGGATTCGCGGAGGATCGTCCTCACGCAGGATTCCGCGATGGGTTCGAACTGACGCCTGTGCTTGTCGCATCCCGTCGAAAGATCCGTGAGGAAATCGCAAGCGGCGAGAATCAGCGACCTCAGACTCTTGTCACAGGTCGGCACCTCGCTCCCCATCCGCGCCTCAATGGCCATGCCAAACCGCTCCCCAATCATCGCCTCAAGCAGAGCAAACTTGTCGGGGAAATGATCGTAAAACGTCGCCCGATTCAGCGTGGACCTCTCGGCGATGTCCTGAACGGAAATCTGATCAAATCCTTTCTCCCCCAGCAGCTCCTGGAACGCCTGGAAGAGCATGCGCCGCGTTCTGCGAACACGGGGATCAAGTTTGGGGCACGGGGAGGACACCCCGTAAAATAGCATTTGACTATAAAAACGTCTAGTGATGTAATAACAACATCTGTCGTTTAAGCGACTAGTGACGAGAATACACCCTGAGAATATGAAAAACACCATCGACCTGAACAAGGAAGCCCCTCGCAGCCCCCGCCACCGCCTGGGCGGTTACTCACTGATGGCCCGCATGATCGACAAAGGCCAGGCATCGCTCGAAAACAAGACCGGCGAGTATCACTATGCCTGTCCCCTCGATCAGGCACTTTTCGGCTTCAAGGCTGTGAATGCAGACGATGTCCTCGCCCAGCTTCGCTCCGGTGCGACCGACGAGGAAGTGGTCGCATGGTTTGGAAGCCACGGAGACACCAAAACCGCTGAAGAAGTCTCCAGCTGGTCCGACCAGGTGGACAACTGGACCATGTACGGCGATCCGGAAAAGGGTGAATGGTTTGCCGGAGAATGCACCCGACTGGGGCTCGACCCCGCGACCACCACGCTGGCGGAATTTCTGGAGGCGGACGACGCCGCGACTTTCCCAGTCGCCGCCTGAACTCCCTGAACCACGAGTGAACTCACCCATGAAAATCGCCCTCTGGATTGTCCAAATTCTCCTGGCGCTGGCCTTCGGTGCCTCCGGGTTCATGAAAGTCTTCGCCTTCGATCAGTTTGTCGCATCCGCGCCTGATCTGGCGAATCAGCAGGGCCTCTTTGCCTTCATTGGCATTGCGGAGCTCGTCGGAGCGGTCGGGTTGATTTTGCCCGCGCTGACCGGGGTGCTGCCGGTCCTTACAACCTGGGCGGCGGTTGGACTGGGTACCATCATGGTCCTGGGTACGGGTTTGCACATTATGAAAGGAGAGTGGTCGCACGTACCAGTCACAGTCATCCTTCTGGCACTGAATGTCTTCGTCGTCTGGGGCCGTGGATTCGGCTCCCAACGCAAATCCACAGCGAGGGTGTAGCTTGGAAAATTCAGAGGCGAATCGCGAGAGGCGACTTGGAGAAGTCGCACTCTCGCCGTCTCGATCAAAGCTGCTCCGACCTGAGAGTTCACCGCCATAGATGGCGGTTGGGCGTGCGGTGAGAGTTCGCCTCCGGCACGTGATGGGATAGAACCTCCTCCGATCCCTTCGGGTTCACCAGCGTTCACGCCATTTTCAAGATCCGCTCATGGACGGGGCAAGGGCACGAGACTGGTGGCTTCGGAGAGCGCTTTCTGCGTTCTTGATTGCGGGAACCAGGGCGAAAGCGAAAAAAGTTGTCCGTATTGTCCTGGCTCTTTGGGGACGTTCGTCATGCTTTTGACGGGCTGCTTCGGCAGTCCCGCTCAAGCAACTTCCGACTCCAAATTCCAAACCCAACCTTCTCATGAGCCGACAGATCTTCATCTCCCTGCCTGTGGCCGACCTGCCCAAGTCCATTGCTTTCTACAAGACGCTGGGCTTCGACCACAACGCCCAATTCACCGATGACACCGCTGCCTGCATCGTCATCAGTGAGGCCATTCACGTCATGCTGCTGACTCATGCGAAGTTCACCAGCTTCACCCCGAAGTCGATCTGCGACACCAAGACAAGCACCGAGGTGCTGCTCTCCCTCAACTGTGAAAGCCGCGAGGAAGTGGACGGACTGGTGGCCAAGGCCTTGAGCGCCGGCGGCTCGACCCAGGGCAAGCCCGAGGATGACGAGTTCATGTATCAACACGATTTCTCCGATCCCGATGGGCATCAGTGGGGCGTGTTTAGTATGAAGGGCATGCCTCCGCAGTAGTTGCGTTGCGGGCGTATCACGGGCGTTGGCGAGGAGGCGAAGCTTGCAGACGCTTCAGTTAGTGCCTGCCAAGGAACCTGAAGGTATGAGCTGGAGGTGTTGATGGCGGTGGGGACGAAGCGGATGCGGTCGGCTTCCCCACCTGATTATCTCCTGCGGCGGTACCCAAGGTTGACTCGCTTAGGCTCGTCCAACCTTGGGCTGTGCTACAGATCCCATACTGGGATCAACTTCGGTCTGAAGCGGGCACCTCAAGGTGGTTCCTCGCCTTCCACGCGCTCCCTCGAAGTTTTTTCCTCGAAGAGGACAGGGCTACAAGCCCAACGTTGACGAGCTTCCAGCGAGTCTACGTTGGGTATGGGTGTTCGAAATTGCTACTCTAGAGGAGTTGTGGCGGTCTGAATGCCTTTCGCATCCTGGGTTCCTTCGCAGGCACTTGCTTCCCCGTATGCGACGTCTTGACCATGGAGCTTACCGTGTGCCCAAGAGGTGCTGCACGGCCGCAAGGGTAACTAGTGTCAATCATCCCTGTGCGGACCATGCGGCCATCTCTCGTGCCCCTACAGGGCACAACTCCTGTATGACTCCCTCTTGGCCATTCGGGAGGGCACTCACTTATCGCAAAGGCAACATGCTGGCTTTTTGCGTATAGATTGTTTATATAGACCGGCTATGCTTCTGCGGCTGACATGCACATGCCACAACCAACCGCGTATCCGGATATCAGGCACCCAGCATACCAACCAATGCCAGACTCCCGCTCAACGCCTCCGTTGCCCGTTTCACCCAATTTCCCGAGCACAGAGGATTTGTGCCCTGAGCTACGGTGGGATGACTTCGAGAGGCGCATTGGACACTACGAATTTTCGCAGGAAAAGTTCAGCGAGGCAGGGCAAAGGCTGCTTGACTGGATCGGATCGATCCATCGGTGCGGGTACACGCGGGAGAAGTGTTTGCGGGAGTTGATGGCAAACTATCAACCAGGAGATGAGAACCGGATTCTCTTGCGCCTTTCGGACTGGGTCAAAGTCATTCAGCAACTCGCGAGAACGTGGACTGTTAAGAACTTCAGACTGCTTCCGCTGGAAGCCATTCACGCCAATGAGCGCCTGCTTCTCTATCTCTCATGCAAGGAGCGGTTGCAGGACGATCCTGGCCTGAAAGAAATCAAGCGGGACCTCATTGAGAGGACCTCCTCGATAGACCGCGATCAGCTCTTCGGCTTCTCCAGGCGTTTTAGAAAGTTCCTGTATTCCCTTTCCCTTGCAGGAAAGGGAGACCTCAGACGATGGATGCTTGATGACGTCGAGCCTTCCAATCGACTTCACCTCTTGAAGGAGATCGCATTCTCCAACCTGACGGAGGAAGAGATTGAAAAGCTGGGATCGGACAAGTCCGTTTTCGTGCGGCGCCGCTTTTTTCATACACAGCTTGAGGCAGGGATCACCCCTTCCAAGTCGCAGCTTCTCTCGTTGGCTCTTCATCCCAACCGGAGCCTGCGGGAATTGGGGCAATTTTACCTCAGCCGTATCTACTCGGAAGATGCCTACACCATTTACCGATCCAGTGATGGAGCGCAGTTCTACTACATCGCTGACTATGGCCGGAAAGAAGACGCGCCGTACTTCATGGAAGGTCTCCGGACAGGCTCAAAGTCCACCCGTTACAACTGTCTCCGGGCTCTGGCTTTGCATGCCCCAGAGCGCCTTGCAGAGTTAGACTTGGGAGCTCTGATTCGCCAAGATCGAAAGTCTCGCGCCGTCCTTCTCCCCGTCATTCCCCGGCTGCTGTCATTGGATGCAATCCTTGCGTTGCGCCCAGCGTTTGAGCAAAGCTCACCCTCCGGCATCCTTAGCTTCCTGCACTTGCTAGAGAAGAAGTCATTCTGGACATTCGTCGATACGGGGCTCGATGTACTGCTCTCAGATGCACCTCCGAGGTCGCACGAGCCGATCATCCAGGCGATTCATCAACGAGTGTCAATCAATGAGGTTCTCCCCCCAATTCTACGACAGAGCATTTCTGAGAAGATCGGCAGAATGCGGAGCACCTCCGGGCATCGGCATGAGCAGACGATCCACGTGCTCGAACTCATGATGAAAGCAGCATAACAAGATATGCCTCGGAGGGTGGACCAGGGACTCCCTAACTCACAGAGACCGGCAAACTGGGAAAGCGTATGGCAGTATGCTCGCAGTCCCTGGCGGTCGGCTTCACTCTCGTTTTGTTGAGTGACTAAGAACCTGGATTCAAGAACGCGGAGGCGCCAAGGCTTCACTCAATTGATGTTCGGGCCTGAAAGGCCCCAAAGAGCCCAGCCCAGGGGCGGAGGCCACGAAGTGGACAAAGACCCTGGGTCCAGACATCCCGTTTGTATTGCGGCCTGGAGGGTCGCGCGAGAGGTGCGCGTGCTGGCGATGGTCGTTTTGTCGTAGGGCTCCCACCGTAGGATCATCTGGCCTGCGCATGCGCGTAAGGAGATAAGAGTCTGATGCCGATTCAAGGTCTTGACGCCAAAGGATGCAGGGGGCGTTGACCTCGTCGCCATATCCTCTTCGAGGAAGAACTTCGACTGAGCAACTGAACGGCGTTAGTTCCTGCAACTCCCCAATTCGAACCCCTTCCTAATACTTCGGAAAAATATCGGGCGTCGGGAACCGATCTTCGTGGCTGAAGTTCCCGCTGTTGAGGTATTCCTCCCGCGGCATGTGGACATCTGGCCAGGCTGCGGGGCGAATCTTGACAACCCGCGTAGGGCGGAGGCCTTCGGTGATGAGGTCGGTCTCAAAGCGAATCTGGATGCCGCTGCTGCCCAGAAGAGGCTCGCCGGGCATCTTCGTGACATCGAGGATTTTGCCTCGTGCAGCCATCTGCGCGGGTCCGGCGGTGCCGCCTTCGGTGTGCTTCAACGTGTTCTCCACCCCATTCATCACTGCGGCGATACCAGTCTTGAATTCCGCGTAGAGAGACTCATCCATGCCGCCGAACAAGGTCGCGGTAACGGTGGCGCGGCCGAACTTGCCGTACTCCACTGCATCCACCCAGGCCGGCATCCAACGGGTGCGAATGAAAGCCTTGTGCGTCTCGGTCTGGACATGAGCGGCGCGTTGCATCGCGGCGGCGTCCAGCCAGATGTCGGAGATGTGGAAGCGGGTGAACACGCCGCCCAGCGTGGGTTTCCAGGTGATCCCCAACAGGACGGCTTGGTCATTGAGAGACTTCTTGCCGTTGGCGGGCCACGTCCCCTCAGTGATCAAATCGTCGAGCGTAAGGCATTCCCGACCACGCCAGATGCGGGTGGCGGCATCGAAGGTCAGCGTTTCCTCACTGGCCTTGGTTTCGCCGCCTGCGCCTGCCTTCGGTTCGCGACGGGCGATGAGCGTCCCTTCGTTGTTCTTGAGCTCCAGTTCCTTCAGCTTCCAGACCAAGCCCTCGCGTTGGCAGTGGCTGGGCTCATCTTCGAGAAGGAGGACGTGGTTCTCGGCAGGGGCACTCCCGGCATCACCGTAGCCTGAGGTTTTCTCCTTGTTGTTGACCGGCAGAACCGGCACCGCGGAAAGCTTCGGGTCCGGCGGGAGAAAGGCATGGACGTGCAGCACGGTGCCGAGCGGAATGTCCCGCAGATCTGCTGGTGCGCCGTGATAGCGCACCATGCCGTAAGGGAGCATCGCAAAAGGATGCGGATTATTCCGGCGAAACACAGCCGTCCCTTCCACACGAATGCTACCCCGCCGATTCGCATGATCCACAAACACCAACTCACCCCGATAAGAGTGCGCTTTCTCGAGAGGAGGAAACTTCCCCGCTTCAGGCCGGAACGGCTCGTCTGCGGCAAGTGCGGTGGTGGTGAGCACGCACGAGAGAGTGGCGAGCAGGGTGATGGCGAGTTTCATGCGGGAAACGGAGCAATGGAGTGCTGGAGTATTGGAGTGCTGGGGTTCCAATACTCCACCGCTCCATTACTCCAGCACTCCAGGAGGTCAGTACTTGGGAAAGAAGTCCGGGGTCGGGAAGCGGTCTTCGGCGTTAGAGCCATCTCCCACGTATTCCTCCCGAGGCACTTGCACCTGGGGCCAGCCTGAAGGCCGGATGCGAACGACTCTCCCGGAGCGGATGCCTTCGATGACGAGGTCGGTCTCAAACTGGACCTGGATGCCGCTGCTACCCACAGGGACCTCGCCAGGCGTCTTCGTGACGTTGAGGATGGGGCCCTTGGAAGCCATGTGTGCCGGGCCGTAAGCACCGCCGGCATGCTTCAGGGTATTCTCGGCTCCGTTCACCAGCACCTGGCCACCCTTCTGGAAATCGGCGTAAAGAGATTCGTCCATGCCGCCGAACAAGGTCGCGGTCACGGTGGCGCGGCCGAACTTGCCATACTCGACCGTATCCACCCAGGCAGGCATCCAGCGACTGCGAATGAAAGCCTTGTGCGTCTCGGTTTGATTCTGAGCCGCACGTTGCATCGAGGCGTCATCCAGCCAGATGTCCGAGATGTGGAAGCGGGTGAAGATACCATCGGGCGTGGGCTTCCAGGTGATCCCGAGCAGGACGGCCTGGCCATCGAGTGATTTCTTGCCGCTGGCAGGCCAGAGGCCCTCCGTGACCAAGTCGGCAATCGCGAGGGATTCGCGACCCCGCCAGACGCGCGTGGCGGCGTCGAAGGTCAGCTTTTCTTCCTGGGCTTTGCCACCCGCAACAGGTCCCGCCTTCGGCTCGCGACTGGCGATGATCATCCCCTCATTATTTTTAAGCTCGAGTTCCTTGAGCTTCCAGACCAGTCCTTCGCGCTGGCAGTGGCTCGGCTCATCTTCCAGGAGGAGGACGTGGTTCTCGGCCGGTGCCACGCCGGTGCCGCTGTAGCCCGCGATCTTATCCTTGTTATTAACCGGCAACACCGGCACGGCAGAGAGTTTCGGGTCCGGCGGCAGGAAAGCCCGAACGTGCATCACGGTGCCAAGTGGGATGTCCCTCAGATCCGCCGGGGCATTGTGATAACGAACGACGGCGTAAGGGAGCAGGGCAAAGGGTTGCGGGGCATTGCGGAAATAAGTGCCGCCCTCACCCTGCACGCGGAGGCTGCCGCGGCGGTTGACATGATCCACAAATACGAGTTCACCACGGTAGGTGTGAGCCTTCTCGAGAGGGGGGAACTTCCCCGCCTCCGGACGAAACGGCTCGTCTGCGGCTGCGGTGGCGGCAGCGGCGTTTGCGAAGGAGGAGGAAAGGGAGAGGCCGAGGCACAGGGCCAGGAGCCAGGGGGCTCGGTTCATGGAGAAGAGGGGGAGTATGTTGGAGAAATGGAGTGTTGGAGTATTGGAATGATGAAATGGCGGAGCTCTGGAGTGATTTCCTCTACTCCATCACTCCAATAATCCACCACTCCCTGATGCCGCCTTAGATCGCGATCACCTTGTTGCTGTCGCCAAACTTGTCGGTCTCCACACCCATGCGCTGGGCCATGAGGAGGAGCAGGTTGCTCATGTGGGCGTCGCTGTTCACGGGGCGGCTGCAGACTTGATAGTGCGCGGTGGTAAGCCCGCCGTCTGCACCGAGCGAGTAGCCTTGGAAGTTGGGCGCTGCTGCGTTGAAGTCCAGATGCTGGCCGTGCTTCAAGCCCAGATCCGAGCCGCCGGCGAACACCAGCGGGAGGTTGGCGTTGCCGTGGCTGTGGCCGTAAGACATGCCACTGCCGAAGAGGGACATGGTGGAGCCGAGCAACGACTTGCCATTCAGATCCTTGGTCTCCTCAAGCCGGGAGAGGAAATAGCTGTACTGCTCGATGGCGAAGGTGTCGTAGTTGGTGAGCTTCTCCATGTAGCCCTGATCGCCGCCGTGGTGGCTGAGCTGGTGGCGCGACTCCGTAATCCCGATTTCAGGAATGGAGATGGCCTGGCCCTCGCCACCGAGGCTGAAGGTCGCCACGCGGGTCACATCCGTCTGGAACGCGAGCACCATGAGGTCATAGACCGTCCGGAAATAGTCCCCCGCCTTGGTGTCGGCGATGTCGCGGTTCGTGCGCTGGCGATCGGTGTCAGAGATGGTGGGCAGTGGCGTATCCAGCCAGGCATCAGCCCGCCGCGTGCGGATCTCTGCTTCGCGGACGGACGTGAGGTATTGATCCATGCGCCCTTTGTCCTGGGAGCCCATTTTCTTCTCCATCCGGCGCACCTCGGCGAGGTTGTCATCCAGGACGCTGCCCTTGCGACGCAAGGCCCGCCGCTGGGCGGCGATGCCACCCTTTGGCTCCTCGAACATGGAGGCAAAGATCTCACTGCAACGACGCATGGCCGGCAGCCGGACTCCGTCCGCCGTCCAGGCGAGGGATTCCTGCGTGATCGCCACTTCAAGCGAAGGGTAGCGGGTGTGCTGTGCCGTGATCTCCGCCATCTTCTGGTCCACCGAGATGGTGTTCTTGTCAGAGGGGCCCAGCTTGCCACCTGTCAGCCAGATGTTGATGCAGTTGTGGTGATGACTGAGGCTGCCCGGGTGGTGCAGGCCGCTGATGGGCGTGATGGACTGGCGATGCTTCTCCAACGGCATGAGCGACCGGGAGAATTGGTAGTCTTTCCCTCCCTTGGTGATCTGGTAGTTCAGCGAGTGAACCCCGTTCGCCAGATAGATGAAAGCGCTGCGCCGCGGTGTGGCAGTGACAGCCTCCGCTGCTGCTGCCTGACGTGGAACCATGCACTCCAGCAGCGGCAAGGAAATAAAAGAGCCCAATGCCTTAAGGGCATGGCGCCGGTCGATCAGCCAGGATTGGGACAAGTAGTTGCTCATGGGACGGAGGGGTGGAATGGCGGGGAAATGGAGGTGGAGAGGTGGAATACTGGAGTGAAGGAGTAATGGAATGTTGGAGGATGCGGTATTGGAGACGTGCGACGAGGGAGAGGTGGAGCGATGCATTTCATCAATCCAACACTCCACTACTCCATCACTCCTCCGCCATCACTCCTTCCCTCTCGAGAAGTAGCTCAAGGTCGTGGGTGACGTCGGGATCTGCGTTATACTCAACAAGGCCTTCGCGGACGACGAGTGTCTCGGTCCAATCGTTGGCATCGCGCTTCAGTTCAAGAGCCCCGACAAGCTTCAGAAGGCGATTCTCCAGCCGGAAAATCAGGGTGTCGAGTTGTTCAAAAGTAGAGCGCTCGATCTGACCATTGCGTGAGTAGGCGATGAAGCCCGAAAGAGTTTCACCAAGTGATCCTAGAGCAATGTTGAGATGCTGAAGGTACTCACGCACGGTGCGGCGGCAGTAACCTTCGGCGATATTGCGATGAATGGAATCACTGGAAGCGAGCGACTGTGAGGCGAGCTTCTTTAGCTCAAAAGGCCACCCGCGAACAGCGCCGTAAGCGAGCCCATATAGCTCGATAGCATCCTGCCAGACCAGCAACTGCTGGTGTCCACGATTCTTGTTTCGTCTGGTGGTGCTCATGTTCATTCAAAACTCCATCACTCCATCACTCCAATACTCCACTACTCCATCATCTCTTCCGCATGAGGTTGGACAGAGCCACGGCGCGGACGATGTCCTTCACCCCGTAGTTGTTCTTCTTCGCTTCTGCTGCAATGGCCGCGATGTCGTCCTCGTCATCCACGGTGAGCACGCGGCGCAGGCCGTAGGTGCTGAGGTGTTCGATGAAGGCTTGCACGAACTTGTCGCGGTCCTCGATCAAGAGGCGCTTGAAGTCGTTGGCGTCCTTGAAGGCTCGTCCGTCAGGCATCTCGCCACTGGGATTGACCAAGGGGTTCTTGCCGACTCCGGCCGCGACATTCTCATGCGTGCGCCACTGGCCGATGGCATCATAGTTGTCCCAGGCAAGGCCGAGGGGATCGATCTTTGCGTGGCAGGCCGCGCAGTTCACGTTGTCACGATGCGCCTCCAGTTTGTCCCGGAGGGTCGCCTTGGGGCTTTGGGGCGGGTTGGGCTCGATGGCGGGAACGTTGGCCGGAGGCGGTGGGGGCGTCTTGGCGAAAATCACCTCGCTGAGCCAGACACCGCGGTGCACCGGACGCTGGCGCGTGCCGTCGGAGGTGAGGCCGAGCGTCGCCCCCATGGTGAGCAGTCCGCCACGGCGGTCTTCGGGCTTGAGCGACACGCGCTGGAAGCCGTCCGTCTTGGGCTCGGGCAGTCCGTAGAAATCGCAAAGCCGGGAGTTGGCCATGGTCCAGTTGGAATCGAGGAAACTCTCCATGGGCAGGTTCTTCACGAGCACTTCACGGAAGAACTCCACCGGCTCCTCCCGCATGCTCGTCTCCAGCCACAGGTCATAGGCGGGGTAGAGCTTCTTGTCCGGCGGGAACATGCCCACGCGGTGCAGTTGCAACCACTGCCGGGAGAAGTCATCGACGAAGCGGTTGATCCGGCTGTCTGTCAAAATCCGGTCCACTTGCTTCTTCAGCCCCTCACCGCTCAGAGTGCCCCCTTTGGCTGCGCTGAAAAGAGCGTCATCGGGCATCGAACTCCAAAGGAAATACGAAAGCCGCGAGGCAAGCTCGAGGTCGGTGAGACGCTCGCGGGCCTGCGGCTCGCCTTCGACGAGATAGAGGAAATTACGAGAGGTCAGCACGCCCTGCATCGCCACCCGGTAGGCTTCGGCGGGCTTTTCACCTGCCTCGCGTTCGGTGCGGTAGGACTTCAGATACTGCTCCAGCTCCTCCTGGTTGACGGAGCGGCGCCAAGCGCGTTCGGCGAAGCGTTGCAGATGCTCTGCAACTACCTCGGGCGTGGCGTCATCGGCAGGCACCAGACCCGCGCGGCGGGACTTTTCCGCTGCCGTCTCCAGCGGTCCTTCCCATTCGATCCAATCGAGAAGCACCGTCGAGAAGAGACCGTTCCCCTTGTCATCGAACATCTGCGGGGCGTTCGGGTTCAGGAGCAGGGTCTCGCTGCTGTGCGTGAAAACATAGCCGCCCCGGCTGGAGAGCGCGTTGCGGAAGGCCGCGCCGCTCCTGCGGTCCACCACATCCGTGGCCACGACGCAGAAGTCCAGCGTCGCGGGCATCTCAAGAAACACCTCGAACTCGTACACCTGGGGTTTGTCCTCCGGGGCCGTGATGTCCAGGTCGATGAGGCTGTCCACCGTCTCCTCCCCGGTGCGCTTGCCGATGCTCAGGTGAGCGGGCTGGCCGCCGGGCGGACGAACACCGCTGGCCTGGATGCGGACCTTGTAGAGCCCGCTGGACTCCGGCCCTGGTTTCCCAAACCAGTTGGGTGAAAGCGCGTTCTGAACGGTGCCTGGAAAGAGGAGGTAACGCAGCGGACGCTTGATGCCGAACCGGTCCAGGGCCGCCTGCTGTTCCTTCCCGCCGTTGTAGCGCAGATCCGCCGCAGTCTTCCGGATTTTGCGAGCCTCAGCACCCGAAGCGACGGGGAAGGCGCGGTCGAGCACCGTGCCGGCGGCCCGGTAATAGCGATCCACATGCGACGGCGAAAGCGAAAGCTCCGAGCCGATGCGCTCAAATCCATGCCACAGCGTGTCTTCGTTCAGCTCCCCGGGCTTGGCGGGATCGTACCGCACGCCGAGCAGGTCATAGACTGTGTTTTGATACTCCTTCCGGCTCAGGCGGTAGTGCGTCACCGCTGGTCGGGCCGCCATCCGGGCCGCCCGACCTTCCTTGATCAGCGCGTCGAGCTGCGTGACGAAGGCCGAGATCTCCTCCTGGGTGGGTTTCTTCTCCTTCTTCGGGGGCATCTCGCCGGAATTGACCTGTTCGATCATCTCCGCCCAATGATGGGCATCCGCCCCCACCTTGAAATCGCGGGAGAGCTTGTCGATCCGCAGGTCCCCCTTCTCCTTCTCCGGGCCGTGGCAGCTGATGCAGTGTTTCTCCAGGAAAACGTCAGTCGGCCCGGCGGCGCGGACGGCACCGGCAGAGCCGAGTCCAAGGCTGGCGACCAAGATGGCGGGGAGGCTGGGAGCGAAACGGGTCATGGAAGTGTGACCATTACGTAGCCCGCACCGCCTTCATGCGCGAACCCCGAGAACTCGGGGGTCGGGATGGCGGCGGCAGGGAATTTCAGCGACGGTTCACCCTGGGATCTCTTTCACCCCGTCGGCAGGTTCCTGGCGGCTATCCATCGATAGCCTGTCTTCCTTGAAATCCTCCATTCAATTGCAGATGCCCGGATGCCGTATAGAGGAGGGGCTAGGCGTTCACCCGTTCGAACAATCGGAAGGCAAGTTCTCGCTGTGGAATTGATTCCGCCAGACGCTTGATCTTGGAGCCCGTTTGTCGCAAGCAGTACGCCCGTGCGGGCTGCTGTGGGACCACCCTGCTTATAGGCTGTTAGCGGCAACTTTGCCCCGCTGGGGTTCTCAGTAAAAATAAGGTTTTGCGATGGTCTGGAATTCAACCACCTCAGGCGGGTTGACATCATTTCCACGGAAAAGGTGCAATTGGATGTAACTCCCTTGCCCAATTTCGAATTGGAGGCTGCGAGACACAGTTTTTCCGTCTGACAACTGAACATCGATTTTCACTGTGCCTGAATCTTCAGTGCATCGGAAGTCCAAAAATTTGGCGAGACCAGAGCTCGGATCGGTTGAGATTTTCTCGCTACACAAGATCTTGCCATCAACTCGAAGTGTGACGTCATCTTCTTGATATCCTCCCGCTAGGTAGAATGAAACCTGCTCACCCGCCAGCTTTGACTTTTTGCCACTACAGGCAAGCCCGAATGTGGTGCAGAGCAACACACAAGTGACAAGAGTGATTGTTGGTTTCAATTCCACTAGCCTCCCGTTCCATTCTTAGTGAAGAGACTTCGAACCTTGAAAAGGTCATCTTGATACAAGTCGGAAGGATCCGAGTGTATCTTTCCGCTCACCATCTACCTGTCATAACGCTAACGGACAGGCTATGGCAAAGAGAGGGCATTGCACCTGAGCTTCTACTGCTTCTCCGGGGCGATGATGATGTGGGTGCGGCTACCTTCGACCATGTCGATGACGCCCTGCGGGCCGACATTGGCGAGGGAGTTGAGGTGACTGAAGAGGTCCTTGGTGTGGCCCCGCCATTGCTCGCTGGTCGAGGTGCCGTGCCCTTCCAATTGGAAAAAGGTGTCGCCGTTGGGGGTCTTGCCAGTCAGGAGGTGGCCGAAACCGTTGCCACCCGAGGGGCCGCCGACGTCACTGGTGGGCATGTCGATCCCGTATTGTTCACGTTTCACCGCGGTCTTGTCCGTCATGCTCGTGTAGTGCGAGGACTTGCCAGTGGCGGAGCGGTCGATCTTGTCTGGATTCTCTTTGAACTTGTCCAGCGTCTCGCTCCCGGGGACCACCACATGGGCACCATGCAGCACGGCGGCCCGAAACTCGTCCTGGTTCATCGGTCTGTATTTGGGCTCGCCATTTCCGTCAACGCCATCGCGACAGTAGGCGCGGGGGCCCAGGTCATCGATGGTCTTGAGGATTTCTTTGTGGGGCTGACTGACTTTGTCGCTGCTCTGGGCGATGGCGAACATGCTGCTGAGGCTGTCCACCCGCGACTTGTCGGAGAGGACTTTGGCCGGATTGGATTCTTGAGGGGCAAGCGTGTTGTAAACAGCTTTACCTGTCTTCACGGCGGCCAAGGCTCCCATCTCGGGGCCCAAGACAGGACTCACCGTGGTGGCGACACCGTAGGAGACGCCCGCCGTGACCGCCCAGCGCCCGAGGGCCATGAAACCGCTCACGACCTGCTTGGCGCTGGGCATCCAACTGGTGCTGCCACTGCCCCCTTCTGGGTTGACCATGGCCCCGGAAAACTTTGGGGAGGTGGTGCGCTCCGGGGTGCTGCCGACGGATACATCCCCTCCCACACCCGTCAGCGGGCTCGTCGAGCTGATATTGCTACCGATCATAGTGTTACCTCAGACTAAGGATGACAGGTCCGCCAGATCGGTGTCGGTGCTCCCATCTGCGCCGTTCAGGCGCCCCGTAGCAGCCACCTCTCGCGCTTTGAAAATCAGATCGACCAAGCTCTCAAGCTCCTCCGTCAGCCAGTCAGCCGTCAGGTGCGCAGTCGGGAAGCTCTTGAACACGATGATGCTGCCAGTCTCACGTTTCGCGGCGAAGGAGGCTCCGTCAGTCGCGGTGCCGAGAGCATGCAGTCGGAGCAGGTTCTCCAGCACCGTCGCTTCCACCTCCGGGTCGGGCCAGGGCATGAACTCGTTCCAGAGGCAAACACGCTTCCCCTCATTGACGACATCGATGCGGATGACGGTGTTGTCCTGCAACGTGATCGAGAGGCTTTCCGTCTCGGAGTTGGGCGGTTGCAGGCCCAGATGGGAGAGGGCCTGGGAAACAATGGATATAGCGTCCTGATTGGTGGTCATAGTCTTTTCCCTGAACGCCTTTATCTGGATCTCACGTCTGACTGTCAAGACTTTTGGCTGTTCCAGCATTATTTGCATTAAACTCCATTCGGAGCAGGCTCATCAAAATGGAATTGATGCGCTCGCCGCGAAAGATGAAATCCTGCCGCAGCACGCCCTCGATGCGAAAGCCCGCCCGCGTGTATAGCAAAGCCGCCCGCGTGTTTCGTTCGTGCACGGTCAGCCAGATTCGCTCGAGCCCATGCGTGGAAAAACCCTGCTCCAGCGCCAGCCGGATGGCGTGGGACGCGACGCCCTGGCCACGAGCCGAGGCTTCACCGAGGTAGATGGAGAGCCGGGCCGATTGAAGAAAAGTGTCGATGCAATCGAGCATGACGTTTCCAACATGGGCAGCGCGATGATGAATGGCCCAGGCATGGGTCTCCTGCCCCAGGCTGGCTTTTTCGATCCACTGCTGAATCGATGACAAGGTCGGCCGCAAGCGCATGCCGAAGTTGTCTGCGACTTCCGGGTCCAAAAGCCAGCGCATCATGCGTTCGGCGTCGTCGGGAGCGACTGGGCGGAGCTGGCAGTTGTCAGGCATTGGATGGCTGGGTGGGGACGGGATCCATACGGGCCATCACAGTACATTGGCAAGCCCTCCGATCAAAGAAAGGAGCTCCGCAGGAAGCCTGTCAACCGCCTGAAAAAGGGACGGATGAACTCAGCACGCTGCTCAAGACATCCCAGTGGCATGAAGAAGATGGCAAAGGCTCTACTCATCCGGAGACGTTGCTCCCGGTCGATGGGCCCGAACAAGTAGAACGTCGCTCGGCACCGAGTCAACGATGCGCGGCGTGTTGCCGCCCATGAGCAGATGAAAGAGAAATCCTCTTCCATAGGCCCCGATGACAGTGAGGTCTGCATGCTGTTCTTCGACATAGCGGCGGAGCATCAAGCCGGGAGGACCATGCTCGATCATCGTCCTGATGCCCTCGCGAACTTGTGCTGGCAATGCCGCATCTCTCAGGAATTCAGTGATCGTGGCCCGTTCCATCGCCGCAAATTCCTGGCTTAGCGTGGTGTCTGACAAAAGAGCACGGTAGGGCATTTCAAATGCATGCATCAGTGCAAACCGGCTGCCAGCAAAAGAACCCGCCGCGCATTCAAGCCCATACCGTGACTCCTCCGTGAAGTCAGTTCCCACAAGGATGTGCCGGTAAGGGCCGTTGGGTCTGTTCTTCACCACGAGGACGGACATGGGCGATTTCCGAACTAGATGTTCTACGGTGCTCCCGAGAGGCATCCGTCCCGAGATGTCTTCCTGAGCCATCCCCAGGACCATCATCTCACAGCCTTCTCTGGCTGCCGTATCGAGGATCACGCGGGCAGGGTCCCCCTCCCCGATCAGAATCTTCAGATGGTCGACCTCCTCCCGGAGGTCCCGCCTGATTTGTTTTTGAATGTTCATCTCAGGGACGGGAGACCGACGCCACGATGGAAGGGGGTTGGCGAGATCAGAAAGGCTTTCCAGCTTCCGGTCGATCGCGTGGACGATCACCAGTTCCGCCCCCCACTGCCGGGAGAGCTGGGCCGCCCGGTCCAGAGCGCGGTCGCCACGTGCGCTCAGGTCCGTGGCCAGCAGTATCCTTTTTGGTGGGCGGCTGATTGGGTTCATGTTCGTCATGTTTGTTTTGTTGGTAATGATTCGATGTGGGGTTCAGGGTAGAACTTGCTGAGATCCATGCAGGCTCGCAGGGCCCATGCCCTCGTTAAGGAGATGCGCACAGGTCAGCTGGGGCAGCTCTCTGAGATCCTGTCATTCGCATCTCCCAGCTCGCGTCTCGGCCAAAGGATGACCGTGCCCAGAACCCCGGCGATGAGCGACGCGGTGAAGATCGCGATCTTTGCAGCAGCAAAGTCCGCAGGTGCCGGGAAAGCTTCACCCGCGATGAACAGGGACATGGTGAAGCCGATCCCCGCCAGCGCGCCAGCACCCGCAAGCTGACGCCAGCCATACTCTGGCGGCTTGGTTGCAATTCGCAGGCGGACCGCCAGCCAGGCAGCAAGCACGATGCCGAGCGGCTTTCCGACGACGAGACCAAGCGTGATGGCAAGCATCAGTCCTCCATGTGACTGGAAGACATCCCAGGCTAGAACCACCCCTGCGTTAGCGAGGGCAAAAAGCGGCAGCACAAGATAGCTGGACCAGGGCTCCACCGAACGGAGGAGCTTGTCTGTAGGCGACTCCGTTCGGTCATGGATGGCATCCAGTTCCCGCAACGCTGGTTCAGAAAGTCCATGCCTCATCATCGCCCCGCCATTGCGGCGGGTCTCGGCCCGGATGATGGCCTCGGCCTGGGCCATCAACACATTCAACTTTGCAGGAGGCCGGGCCGGAGTGACCAGCGCGAGGATCACCCCTGCAAGCGTGGCGTGGAGGCCGGACTCATGCAGACAGATCCACAGAATGATGCCCAACAACAGGTAGGGCAACGGGCGATAGATGCCCCACCGGTTCATCCCGATCAAAAGCAGCGTCATCGCCACCGAGGCAATCAAGTAGTTCAGATACAGCGCTTCTGTGTAGAAAACCGCGATGATGGCGATGGCAACCAGGTCATCGATGATGACGGCAGCCGTCAGGAACACGCGCAACTCGACCGGCACCCGCGTTCCGAGCAGCACAATGACTGCCACGGCAAACGCCGTGTCCGTTGCGATAGGCACTGCCCATCCCCGGGCGAGCGGGCCCGATGGCGCGATACAAAGATAGATCAGGACCGGCACAATAATACCGCCAAAGGCAGCGATGACAGGCAATGCACCGGATCGCAATGTCGCGAGGCGTCCTATGGTGAACTCCCTCTTGATTTCCAGCCCAACGACGAAAAAGAAGATGGCGAGAAGCCCATCATTGATCCAGCCCAGCAGCGGGAGACTCAGCGCAGCTTCACCGATGCGGACGCCGCCCATCACACCCCACAGCGAGGCGAAGGACCCGCCAAACACCGAGTTCGCCAGGATCACCGCGAGCACCGACATGAAAAGAAGCAGCATGCCCGCCGAGGGTGCCCACCGCGCAAAGTTCAGCGCAGCGGTCTGCACCCGGTGCCCAAGCGTGCCCAGCATCGCATCTGCCAGGGCATTCTCATCCCAGGGGCCTTCATAGCGTCGCCCGTTGATGAAGAAGGTGGGCGTCATGACCACTCCGCTGCGGTGCGCGCTTTCCACATCCTCCTGCACTCTCGCTTTTGCGGCATCACACACGGAGGCGCGATCTGCGTCATCAAGCGAAAGCTGGAACTCGCCGGCGAACCGTTCAAGATCTTCAGACTTGAACGATTGGCCGCCTTTCATAAGAGCGTCATGGACAGGCCAGAACTCGCCATTCAAAAGAAAGGCATGCTCCGCCAGCTCTGCGGCCCGCCTTGCCAGACCGCTGTCCCCTGCCGGCCGATGTCGATAGACATAGCGCAACCTTTCCCCGAATCGGTCCCGGAGGTCTGCCACGACCTCGTGCGCGGCGTGACAGGAGGGTCGCGTGTAGTTCCCATATTCCACCAGCGTCAACTCGGCGTCAGGATCCCCGAGGATATGGTCACGCTGGGGGTCCACCGGACGGTCGAGTTTGGTCGGTCTTATATGGGCCATAGTGGACTGGGAATCGGGGATAGTTGGAATGTGACGCCCGGCATGGCATTCGTGCGGATGCCATGCCGGGTCCGTTAAGAGGGGTTTGCCCCCCAGGAAAGCCCACGCCGCTTTCTTTTTCAGCGCAGCGGGGCGGCTCTGCGCCGTTGCGTGGCGCAAACCATAAGTATCTCATCGAACCCCATGTGGGTTGTTGACGCGTTTGATACGCCGGAAACGGGAGTTCAACTCATCTCACCCTCCCGCGAACGGGAAGGATCCGGGCCCGGACGTGCCGGGTCTTGCGCCTCCTTGAGCGGCGCGCGAGCTTCCTGGTCATCAACCCTATGGCCGTGTACATGTCCGCATGAGTCGCCGCGGCATGGAGGTCCCGCCCCGGCAATGCGAGGCGCAGGCTGGCTGAAAAGCGCCTTCCCTCCGCAGTGCCATGGTGCCTCCGTAGCACGACGTGGGCCGCCAGAGCATCGTTCGCGTAGTGGGATAATTTTTCGACACTCTCCCGGACGCAGGCATTCAAAGTTGGCGTGAGGGTGAGATGGTGCGGCATGATGTGTACAGGGATGGAGGTGCGGGTGTTCATCTTCATAGGTGTAGAATTCCGGCTCGTTGGTCTCAGACCTATCAGGACCAACCTGTGGTCACACGGTCTGCTTCTCATCGGCATCCCACCCTACCCGCCGGGACAATGCGCCACAATGACTGCATTCTTATGCAACCGATAACAAAAAGTTATCGTTGAAATGATATGGACCAGCTCAACTTCCACCACTTGCGCTACTTCTGGGCGGTTGCCAGAAAGGGTGGCGTTCGCAAGGCAGCAGAAGCATTGAACGTTTCCCAACCGGCCATCAGTGCGCAGCTCCGCAGCCTGGAAGAATCGCTCGGCGAGAAACTCTTCAAGCGAAAGGGACGGGGAATTGCCCTGACCGACGCCGGACGCTTGGCGCTGGGCTATGCGGATGAGATATTTGCTGCAGGGCGGGAACTGGTGACCTCCTTCAAGCACCTCCCGGGAGCCCAGAAGGTTCTGAAATTCAACGTCGGCATGACAGACGCCCTTTCCAAGCAGATCGCTTTCGAGTTACTCAAGCCCGCCTTCCAGTTCCGCATTCCTACGCACATCGTCTGTCGGCAGGGGGAACTCGCCCCGCTCGTTCATCAGCTTCGCACCCACCGCCTCGACATTGTCCTGTCTGATGAACCGGCCTCGAGCAGTCTCAAGATGAAAGTGTACAACCACCGCCTGGGCCGCTCAGGCGTTACTTTCTGCGCAGCGCCTCCTCTTGCGACAAAGCTCCGCCGAAACTTCCCACGGTGCCTTCACAACGCGCCCGCCTTGCTTCCGAGTGAAAACATGGGCAGCCGGATCGCGCTCGAGACGTGGTTTGACTCAGAATCCATCCGGCCCAGGGTCGTGGCAGAATTCGAAGATGCCACACTCATGATGGTGGCAGCCTCACAAGGGGAGTGGGGATTCACCGCGATCCCTACCGCCGTCAGTGCTGCGACTCTCAAACACTACGGGCTCAAGGTCATTGCCAGGGTGGACGGGTGCGGCAGCGACTACTATGCCATCACGACAGAGCGACGGGTCAAGCATCCCGTGGCGGCGGCTATTACAGGAAACAACCATGCGGAGTTTTTTTCGTAGTGGGCGAAAGCGAAGTCCTTCGGCATCCAGCCGCGGAAAAGTCATCGACGCCGACTCCGGCAGAAATTGCCAGCCTGCACTTTTCCGGCCGCGTGATAAAACGCGCTTTCACACGCACCACCGTTCCCGCCACCGTACGCACCTGCCAACGCTGCACCAGTATCGAGAGCACCAGCGTTGCCAACGTTCAAATGAAGCCCCCGCCAAAAACAGTCCGTAGGCCGGCGGCAAAAGGGCAAATGGCAGGCCGCGTGTGGGCAACTCTCTGTTAGAAGACAGGCGACCACAGGAGGGGTTATCTAAGGCGTACTTGTCTAGCCTCATGTCGTCACAAGAGCACCAATCAAAAGTTGCAGTGCGAGGACTGACTCCTAGCAAGGTTCCCGAGCCGTTGTGTGGGGAAAATTGACAACACGGAGGGGCCGAGGCCAAGCTGTGAGCTTACACATGGCTACCCCCCTTCCTCACTACCACGAGTCGATTCAACCCATCCTGCACCGCCTGCCTCAAGCCAGTGCTTTAATCGGGCGTCAGGGGGAATTGCAGAAGGCCCTTTCCTCTCGCCAGCCGGGTGCTCCCATCTATGTCCACGGTGAGGACGGCATCGGCAAGACGACCTTCGCCATTGCCTTAGCCCACGAGCTTAAGGAAACCTTTTCCGGCGCGCAGCTCTACTACGACTTCCGGAGTGCTGCCTGCCACATCCTTCCCGGCACCCCGGGCGAGGTCATGCGCGATGTCATTCTCACCTTGCAGCCGACTTTTGGAGCGCCGGAAGAGATGGACCTGCCGGATGAATACCTACAGTCGATCGAAGAAACTGGCAGCGTGCTCATCGTGCTGGACAACGTGACCAGCACCGAGCAGGTGGAGGCGCTCGCCGTACCGGAGGATTGCCAGCTCATTGTGGTCTCCACAAAGAGCCTGGAAGCCGAAGACGGCTGCACCATCGCACTTGCACCGTTGCAGACCAGCGATGCCTCAACCCTGCTTGCCACGAGTCTTCCCGAAGCTGAGAAGAAGGCCGCGCTAGATCTTTGTGCTGGGTCGCCGCTGGCTCTCAAGCTCTGGGGTGGCACGCTCATCAAGGCTACAGGCGACTCCCCGACACCAGTGTCAGCGTCAGTGGTGGTGCAGCAGGCCATCCTCACCCCGGGTCTCTCCCCAGTGCACTCCATCATTGGCGCGTGCATCGACCTGCTGCCTGGGGAATTGCGACACTTCTGCACGTTGCTGGGGCTTTTCCCTGCAGACTTTGATGCACGTGCGGTACAGGCCATTCTCCCGCAGGAGGGGCTGGGCGCCACGACCCTGCTGGAGTCCCTGACCGCAAGAGGGCTGCTGGACCAAGGTGAAGCTGAACGCGAGCGCGGCGGCCGCTACCAGATGCACGAAGCGGTGCGAGCCGTCTGCCAGGCCAGACTCTCCGCCGAACAGCAGGCCTCCTTCCATGTGGCGCATGCGAAGCACCTCATCCAGCTCGCGAAGGAGATGGCGAGTATAGCCGCGCAGCAACACTTCTGGGATGCCCTTGCCATCTTCGCCCGGGAGCGGCTGCACTTTGACACCGCCTTCGCCTGGCTCGACCCGCTGCCCAACGAGGATGCCTCGCTGGATGATGAGGATGAAGAAGACGACGGCGGCGATGAGGAAGCTGATGCCACGAACGCCCCTGTGCGCTCCGGCATCGACAGCAAGAACGTGGTTTCCCCAGAGGTGCGCGCCGCGCTCATGGTGGAGTTGGTCGATTCCCTGCCGATGGAGCTGGTTGGTTCCTGGTACTTTGTGCTGGAGCGGCTGTTCACCTGGCTGCTGACCCAGCGGGAGTGCGCGGAGTTGATCGAGAACGACCTCGGTGCTGCAGGTGCGAATCTGCTCATCGGTCGCTCCTACTTGCGCATGGGCCAGACCATCCCAGCCACAGGCTATCTCCGGCAGGCGCTGCCCGTCTTCAAGGAGCAGGGTGACCGGGAGCGTACGGCCCGCACCTTGGGAAATCTGGGTTTTGCCTTGCTCGCGGGGAACATGGGCGACGAGTACGTGGAGTCCGCTGTGCAGTGCCTGGAAGAGAAGCTGGTGATGTCTCGCGAAGATGGGGACAAGAAGGCCATGCTCGAAGACCTGGGCCAGCTCGCCAAGGCTCTGCAGACGCTGGGGCGTGACGAACGTGCAGAGGAGCTGTCGCGAGAACGTGAAGCGCTCAGCGCCGAGCTCGCGTGAGCAGTTCACTGGGGTGTCAGGGGCCAGTCCGCGTTTTGAAACATTTCACATGTACTTCCCCTCCTCCACTCAACTCCAGCCGGGGGTCGTGGCTAGGCGACTTCAGTTTGGTAAAACTGAAAGCAGACGCCTGATGGCGCGATGAGATGAAACTCGCGCCTCCCCCACGGCTTGAGTTCGAGTGGACCGACCTTGGCTGGAAGCGCGCGATACTCGCTGTAGAGCGCCTCAAGGTCGGAGACGCCGATGCTGAAACTCGCATTGTCCGCCCATGTCTTATTATCGTTCTCAACAAGGTTGAGGGTGACGCTGTCTCGCTCGATGCCAGCCATGCCCCCGCCCTCCCAGGTCATGGAGAAACCCATGTGCTCCGTGTAAAAGCTGAGCGCCGCGACCAAGCTGTCCCCGGTGGGAACCAATGGAGTGATGGAGCTAAAGGAGGCTTTCATGAACGTGGCTTGGAAGGTGTGGTTCACCGGCTGAAGTGTCGGCAAACACTCCTGTAGCCTTACAAAAGTGTCGGTTTTTAGTCCATCTCGTTCGGGCGAACGCCGCAGATGGTTCGTCCAAGGAGCCGAAGCATGGACTTTGAAGAACTCCGCGGCGCTACAGGGCTCGGGGGTGATGGCTTCCTCTCCTTTAATAGAGAGCACCGCCTCGCGCAGCGCAGTTGACGCCGGGCAGGGAGGCGGAAGCGGGCGGCGATCCCGGGTGGGGCGGGTGGGGATGGGGCGCGTCACAGGCTGAGGAGAAGCCAAATGACTGCAAGGATGAACACTGCCGCCCTTCCCTATGCTGGGCGTGAGGGTCGAGGAAGCCTTCTTTTTCCGAAATGGGGGGTCAGAGGCCCCGCTCCTGTGAAAGAAGGCTCATGAAAAAGCGCACCAAATGCACAACAGGCGTAACACTTCGCAAAAAACAGACATTGCATTCGGGTGGACGGCTCCGGAGCCAACGACAGGAAAAAGTGGCCTTTTATTAATATTCGCAATTTTTTGCGATCACAATCGTCCTAACCCATGAGCCACGCGTTATGAAGATTCCAGCAACGATACGGAAGTGACTGAAACTGAATGTGTCCAATTGTTGGCATTTCTCGATTTTGAGATTGACCAGAATCCGCTTTTTTGTTTGAACGGAAGGGCGGCAATTCCGTCTTTCTCATAGCCCGCCATCAGGAAGACCACTATATGACCGCAAAACTCTGCGTTCGCTGGCAGAGAAATTGCTTAAAATTAATTGCCCAATTTTTTGGAAGAATTTTCAAGAAAGCAAGTTAGGTTGCTAACCCCCCAAATTTTTCCCCTTTCTCACTTATGGCCAACATGGAACTCGATGGAGGCATCAAAATCTACCTGCGCGAAATCGGCAAGACCGATCTTCTGACTCCGCAGCAGGAGGTTGAGCTTGCCGAACGCATCAAAAAGGGTGATCCCGAAGCCCGTTCGCACATGATCCGTGCGAACCTGCGCCTCGTCGTGAAAATCGCGCAGGACTACGCCAACTACGGCCTCCCGCTTCTCGACCTTATTTCCGAAGGCAACATCGGCCTCATGAAGGCGGTGGAGCGCTTTGACCCTAATAAGGGTGGCAAACTCTCCACGTACGCCGCCTGGTGGATCAAACAGTCCATCAAGCGCGCTCTGGCCAACCAGTCGAAGACAATCCGCCTGCCCGTGCACATGGTGGACAAGATCTCCAAGATGCGCCGTGTTGCCATGGCGATGTCTGAGGAGCTGGGTCGCGAGCCTACTGATGACGAGCTTTCCGAGGAAATCGGCATCGACCGTGGCAAGCTGAGCCAGCTGAAGGTCGCCTCCATGCGCCCTGCGTCCCTCGACGCCCCGATCAGCGAGGACGACAGCACGGAGTTCGGCGAAATCGTCGGTGACGAGAACGCTCAGACGCCCTTCGACCTGCTCAGCCACAAGAACATGCACAGCCAGCTCGACGGTCTCCTGACCGTTCTGGATGAGCGTGAGCGCAAGATCATCGACGCCCGCTTCGGCCTGAACGGCCAGAAGGCCCGCACCTTGGAAGAGGTCGGCCAAGAGTTCGGCGTGACCCGTGAGCGTATCCGTCAGCTGCAAAACATCGCGCTGCGCAAGCTGCGCCGTGCGCTGCAGAAGAAGGAAGACCCGATCCCGAAGGCCCTCCGCAACGCGGGCGGCAAGAAGCGCCGGTCCAAGAAGGACAAGGTGACGGCGGAGTAGTCGCAGGTAGGGACCAGATCGCTGGTCCAGCTAGACAAGTTTTTCAGAACAGGCCGCGGAGAGATCCGCGGCCTGTTTTTTTGCCCGCTGCGCGGGAGACAGAAGACTTGAAGACGCCAGACGCCAGACTTGAGCTGGCGCAGGCTTGATTGCTCCAGCCGTTGCCTACGTCAGGAGGTGTCTGGATGAGCGGGGCTGGGAACCCCCGCCTCCTTTACCCAGGAACAAGGTTCAAGGTTACGTGGCCGCAGAGCACAGGATCTGCGCTACGCCTGGCGTGACGACCGGCAGGATGCCGGTAACACGCACAGGCGGGACGCCCGTGTCACCTCGCCCCAGACCTCAGGTCTGACGCACTGACGCACCGCCCACTGACGCACTGGCATCCCCCTACCGCCTCAGGGCGGCTTTCAACGCGGCGACTTCCAGGTCGATCTGCTCCTCGCCAGGCTCGTGCAGGGTCGCGGCGATTTGCTGGCGCAGACACGTCCGATACTTCTTCCGAAGGCGACTCACGAGCTGACGCACATTTTCCACGGAGGTCTTCAGGGCTTCTGCCGCGCCTTCATACCCAGATCCGGCAGCTTCTGAGTCGGGGCTCAAGTGCGGGACCAGGATCTCAAACTGTCGCCCATTCCCGCCAGCATGCTCCGTCGAGCGCAGGGATTCCACCGCGCTCTGCAACACTGCCAGAGCCCAGGCCCGCTGGTAGAGGGTCTCCGGCGTTTCGGCATCGGCGGGTTCACAGAGATAACGCTGCTCCGCATCCTGGGCGTCCAGCGACACGGCCGGTTGCCCGCCACCGCGTTTCAGGGCGCGGGCCTTGTCATCCACGTCGCTCATGTAGCGCTTGAAGATGCTCAGCAGGAACGTCCGGAGTCGGCCCAGCTCACGGTCGGCATTGGCGACGAGGTTGCGCTCCAGCACGTGGCAAAAGAAGCCTTGCGTCAGATCCTCCGCATCATGCTGACTGCGCCCGGTGCGGCGGGCGAAGGCGTAGAGCGGATACCAGTACTCCCCACACAGGGAGGCCACCGCGCGCTGGCGGCGCGTGCCGTCCTCCTGCTGGCAGGCTCTCACCACCTCTGTCCACTGGGTCACAGGGAAGGCAGCATGTTGCGTGGGCTCCATAGGGTACGTGCCGAAAAAAGAGCCCCGCCCCGGCAGCGTCAAATCAATTGCGAGGAAATGACCCTGCAACAAGCGCCGTCGCGGTTGAGTATCGCATAAATGACCCCATGATGCAGCCATGTCGGCCTCAAGCGATCCCCCACCGGCCCCGCACAAGCCGTCCCGTGAAGACCAGCCTCTTTCCGGGCTGATCGATCTCGCCAGCTTCACGCAGAAAGAGTCGCTCGGGACCACGGCATCCTTGCCCCCTCCTGCTTCCGCCGATCCGCAGAGCGACCTCGCTGCGGCGGGCACACTCATCGGCCGCTATGAACTGAAGGAACTGCTGGGAGAAGGCGGCTTCGGCATGGTGTGGAAGGCCGTGCAGTGGGACCCCATCCGACGCGAAGTGGCGCTGAAGGTCATCAAGCCCGGGATGGACAGCCGGGAGATCAGCGCACGGTTCGAGACCGAACGGCAGTCGCTGGCACTGATGGATCACCCGAACATCGCGGCGGTGTTCGACGCCGGGGCCACGTCCGCCGGGCGGCCGTATTTCGTGATGGAGCTGGTGCAGGGTCTGCCCATCACCACCTACTGTGACCAGCACCAGCTCAGCATCGAGCAGCGGCTGGAGCTCTTCATTCCGGTATGTCAGGCCGTGCAGCACGCCCACCAGAAGGCGATCCTGCACCGGGATCTGAAGCCCTCCAACATCCTGGTGGCCGACCGCGACGGCCGGGCGGTGCCCAAGGTGATCGACTTCGGCATTGCCAAGGCCCTGGGGGGGCAGCCCGACGGGGTGGGCACCCTCATGGAGCACCTGCGCACCCACAGCGGCCTCATCATCGGCACGCCCCAGTACATGAGCCCGGAGCAGGCCGGCAGCCTGCCGGATGTGGATACGCGGAGTGACATCTATACCCTGGGCGTCATTCTGTACGAGCTGCTCACCGGTCGCACACCCCTGCAAATGGACACCGACCGCGCCGCGGGGTTCGAGGAATGGTTGCGCAGGATCCGGGAACACACCCCGCCCCGCCCCAGCCAGGCGCTGCTCCAGCTGGTGCCCGCCCCGGGGAGTCAAGCCCGCCGGGCCGATACCAGCCGCATCGCCCGCCGGTTGCGCGGGGATCTGGACTGGGTGGTGATGAAGGCGCTGGAGAAGGACCGCAACCGCCGCTATGAGAGCGCCACCGCGCTGGCCCAGGACATCCGCCGCCATCTGCGGCAGGAGCCGGTGAGTGCGGCCGCCCCCACGTGGAGCTACCAGGCCTCCAAGTTCGTCCGGCGTCACCGGACCATCGTCACCGCCGGGGCCACGGTGGCCGCCGCGCTGGTGGCCGCCACCTTCATCAGCTACACCCAGGCGGCCCGCGCCATCCAGGCGGGCAAGGATACGCAGAAGGCGCTGGACCAGAGCCGCAGGAGCCAGGCTGAAGCCCAGGCGAACCTGGCCCGGGCGCGGGAGGCAGTGGACCAGTTCCTGAACAAGGTGACGGACGACCGGCGGCTCTCCCAGGCGAATCTCCAGAGCCTGCGTCAGCAGTTGCTGGAGACCGCTCTCCCCTTCTACCAGCAGTTTGTGGCGCAGCAGAGCGATGATCCCGCGGTGCGGATGGAGCAGGCCGGAGCCTACCTGCGCCTGGGGACGATCTCGTTTGTCATCGGTGATACCGCGCAGGCGGAGAGCAGCCTGAGGAAAGCCATCTCCGGGCTGGCTCAACTGCCTGAGGCAGAGAGGACGGCACCCAAGGCGAAGCAGATCGAGGCCAAAAGCCTGCAGGTGCTGGGCGTGGTGCAGCAGAAGCTGGGGCGCTCTGATGAATCAGACCTCTCCCTGCGCAGAGCCATCCAGATCTTGGAGGATCTGGCCGCCCGCTTCCCCAAGGAGGCGGTGTTCGCCAGTGAGCTGACCACGAGCCATGCCAATCTGGGCCTGCTGCTCAGCGGGCTGGCTGAGGACGAAACCCGCGGGCAGAGTCGTGCGGATTCAGGAAATGACCTTGCCCGTTCCGGCCCTGCGGACGCAGAAGCCGCGTTTCAGAGTGCCTTGACGGCCGCCACCCAGCACGGGGCCGCCCGGCCTGCCACGGTGGGTGCCAATGCCCCCCTCGCCCTGGCCCTGCGCGGCCATGGCGCCTTCCTGGCAAAGGGCGGACGCTGGGCCGATGCGGAGGCAGTGCTCCGGAAGGCGCTCGCCCTTCAGGAGCGCCTGATCCAGGAGGACCCAATATCTCAGGATCATCAGCTGGGGCTGTCCCGCATCCTGACGGATCTGGCGAAGTGTTGCAGTCAGCAAGACCGACCTGACGACGCCGCCACGGCATCCCGCAGGGCGACGGAGGTGCTCAGCGATCTGGCGGCGCGGTTCCCCGATGTGACCGAGTACCGCAACGCTCTGGCGATCGGCACCGGGAACCACGGCTGGCTGCTGTTCCGTGCCGACCAGTTTGGCCCGGCCGAGGAGGCATTTCACAAGACGGTGGCCCTGCAGGAACTGCTCATGAAGCAGAATCCCGCTGTGCCCGAGTACCGGCTGGCCATGGCAGAGGGCCTGCATGGGCTGGGAGTGATGCAATGGCGACTGGGGCGGCAGCAGGAGGCGGAGCAGACGATGCTGCGCGGCATCAAGGAGAAGGAGGAACTGGTGTCCGCCTTCCCGTCTCTCACGGAGTATCGCAATTCGCTCGTCAAGACGCTGTGTCAGCTCGCGCTCTTGATCGACGAAACGCCAGGCTGGGAGCGGGCGCGTCCGCTGCTGCAGAAGGCCCTGACCCAGCAGGTCGTCACGCTCAAAGGAGCGCCTGGGAACCGGCACTACGCCCAGATCCTCGTCTCCATCCACTTCGCGATGACGGGCATCCACCTGAAGTCCGGGGACCATACGGCCGCGCTGAAGGAGGTGCAGACCATCCTCCAGATGGCGGACAAAGACCCGGAGGCCCTGCGCAAAATCATCTACCTGATGACCACGATCCTGCCGG
Source organism: Verrucomicrobium sp. BvORR106 (assembly GCF_000739655.1). Classification (GTDB taxonomy): domain Bacteria; phylum Verrucomicrobiota; class Verrucomicrobiia; order Verrucomicrobiales; family Verrucomicrobiaceae; genus Verrucomicrobium. The sequence continues at coordinate 57,718 of NZ_BATR01000027.1, forward strand.
TGGTGCAGAAGGACGAGAAGCTCACCCCCGAGGCACGCCGCGTCATCATCGAGACCAACGCCCGCCAGGCCCTGGCATGGTTGTGGCAGTACAAGAAGGACCGCGCCGGCACCCTCCCGGCCGATGCGCTGGGGGGTGAGGAAATATTCTTCACCGCCCACCTGCAGGGGGTGCCCTCCCTGGTGGCTGCTCCCGAGCAGAAGGTGCCCGCTCCCGCACCTCCCGCCGCCGCGGGCGCCCCTGCCGCGCCCGTTGCGGCACCGGCTCAGCCGGGAGACCGGACCCTGAAACGCTTCACCTACGACTACAAGTTCACCGATCCGGGCGTGCGCACCTGGGTTCGAGAGGGTAACATCTGGACGGAAACCCAGCCCTCCGGAAGGCAGAATGTGCTCAGCGTCATCGGGCGCATCACGGTGGAGGGGGTCGAAGGCTCCCTGCTCGGCCGCAGCGATGTCCCCGGCCTGCAGGTCTTTGTGCCCGACCGGTCCACCCCCGACAAGATGCGGCTGAAGGCCCGCAACAACAAGGACTCCCCCTGGTACCTGCTGGGGAGCATGCAGAATGTGGAGTAAGCGGGAGCAGACACACCGTTGGGCAAAGCCTTGGGCCGATGGAACCTGCGGCAGGCTGATGGAACCTGCGGCAGGCTGATGGAACCTGCGGCAGGCTGATGGAAAACATGCTGGCGAAGATGCCGGGAGGCTGGCAGTCCATCCCGCAGGCGAAAGCGGCGGTTCCCGCACGCACTCCGACGTAAGGAGGCACAAATTCCCCCGTCTATCAATCAGTGGCAGGAAGCGGGATCAAGGAGCCAAGGTTCGCGCTAGAACGGGCGGTGCCAGGGCGAGGGACAGCCGGGAGTCTGCCACGAGATTCACGCAGCAGACGCTTCAGCTAGTGCTTGCCGAGGAACCTGGGGACTGACATGGAGGTGTTGATAGCGGTGGGAAGAAAGCCGATGCTGTCGGCCTTCCCACCTGATCATCCTCTGCGGAGGTACCCAACGTTGACTCGCTTAGGGCTCGTCCAACGTTGGGCTGTGCTACAGATCCCATACTGGGATCAAATTCGGTCTGAGGCGGGCATCTCCAGGTGGTTCCTTGGCACCTATCCCAAAACACGCACGGTTGGTCGGTTCTCCTTACGTTGACAACTACAACCGCCTTCGGAGATCGTCAGGCAGAGGGCAAAGCTCTGAGGCCGGTGGAACCTGAGGCAGGCTGATGAGAAACTCGCGACAAAAACCGGAGCTGGACCACCCCAGCTGCCCCAGGCCAACAAAAAATCTGCAGCGGCCTGTCACGATCTCGCCCGGCCTCCCAATGGCCAAGTGAGACATCGCCACTCCGGTGATGCATTCTCCCAAACTGTCTGCCCCGCTGCGCCATGAGATTTGACTTTTCCTTCTTGAGTTCGGGTCCCCGCACCATCCTGCTCATTCACGGGCTTTGGACGACGCCCCGGGTCTGGAATCACTTCAAGACCTACTTTGAGGAGCGCGGGCATCCGGTACTGGCCCCGGCCTGGCCGGGAGCGGATGACGGGCTGGAGGAATTGCGTCGAGACCCCTCCGCCATGGCGGGCCTGGGGATCGAGGAAATCGCGGACCACTACGAATGCATCATCCGGGGGCTGGAACGTCCGCCTATTTTGATCGGGCACTGCGTAGGCGGGCTGGTGGTGCAGATGCTGCTCGATCGCGGACTGGGCTCGGCGGGCGTGTCCATCAGCGCCCCCGCTCCTCATGGGGTGAGCTGGCTCCCCTTCACCACGCTGAAGGCCGGGCTGCCTGCTCTGGGGAACCTCCGGAACTACCGTCGCACCGTGACGCTGACGTTTGAGCAGTTTCATCAAACCTTTGCCCATACGATGAACGAGGAAGACGCCTGGCTGGCCTATGAGGCCTATGCCGCGCCCGCGCCGGGGCGACCGCTTTTTCAGCTGGCGCTGAGCAGCTTCACGCTGAGGCCCGCGCACTTCGTGCGTCACCTCAATCGCGATCGCAGTCCGCTGTTGTTGCTCGCTGGCCGGGAGGACCAGCTGGTGCCTCCGGTGGTGAATGCCTTGAACTACAAGCTCTACCGCCGCTCCTCCGCCATCACGGACTACCGGGAGTTCCCGGGAAGATCGCATCTCATCATCGCCCAGCCCGGCTGGGAGGAGGTAGCGCTGTACGCGCTGAACTGGAGCGCCAAGCGCACCGTCTCTGCAGAGCTGGCCGCACGCCGGAACTGACCGGCTTCATCATCTCATCATTACACATCACACACCGTATGGACACCTGGCTGACCTCTCTTGAAACTCCGACCCCTCAGGCGGGGTACGAACTCGCGATCCTGCTCTCCCGCATGGGCGTGAAATACACCCAGCCCTCCGCGGAGGTCCGCACGAAGTTGCGTGCGACCTATGCGGAGAATGCCGACAGCCTGACCGCAGCGTCCCAAGTCATCGCGATCAACTTCCAGACGGTCGCGGCCGCCAATCAGTATTGGATCCGCAACGCGAAGGCGCAGGAGTAGGGGGGGAGGGACATTCCACCGCTGCGCGGAGACACAAGACGAGAAGACTCAAGACGCAAGACTTGAGCTGGCGCACAGGAGCTCGTGGGTGGCGCGACTGACGAGCTAAAGCTCTGCACTACGCTGCTGTCGCCCCCGTCCGATGCTCCGCACTCTTCACTTTTTACTCTCAACTTTTCACTTTTCCCATGCACCCTGCCCGCACTGACCGGCGTTAGTTCAGATGTTCGGAACTAAGGAAGTCTTCGCGGCACGGTGCCGCTGGTGACCTCTGGTCCGGACTTCAGAATCTCATCTTCAACTCCTTCATCATCATGAGCAAACTCGCAGGTAAAGTCGCTGTCGTCACCGGTGCTTCCAAGGGAATTGGCGCTAGCATTGCCAAAGCACTGGCGGCCGCCGGCGCATCCGTAGTGGTCAACTATGCCTCCAGCAAGGCTGGGGCCGAGACGGTGGTCAACGCGATCACCACAGCCGGGGGCAAGGCTGTGGCCGTAGGGGGCGATGTCTCCAAGGCTGCGGAGGCGGCCGGCATCATCGAGGCGGCGATTGAGCACTTCGGCCGCCTGGACATCCTGGTGAACAACTCCGGCGTGTACGAGTTCTCCCCTATCGAGGCCATCACCGAGGAGCACTTCCACCGCCAGTTCAACATCAACGTCCTGGGTCTGCTGCTCACCACGCAGGCGGCGGTGAAACACCTCGGCGAAGGCGGCAGCATCATCAACGTCGGCTCCGTGGTCGCCCGCATCACCCCTCCCGGCAGCGCCGTTTATACCGGTACCAAAGGGGCCGTTGACGCGATCACTGGCGTACTCTCCCGCGAGCTTGGGCCGAAGAAGATCCGAGTGAACTCCTTGAACCCTGGCATGATCGAAACCGAAGGCGCAACGAGCGCCGGATTCATCGGATCAGAGATGGCCACCGCCATCGTGTCCCAGACGCCGCTGGGACGCATCGGCCAGCCAGATGACATTGCCGACATTGCCGTGTTCCTGGCCTCCGATGACTCCCGCTGGCTCACCGGCGAGCAGCTCCTCGCGGGCGGCGGCCTGCGTTGATCGTTGAGCTTTGGCGCTCCTGCCTGCTGCTGGCGGCAGGGGCGATAATTCCTTGAACTGAGGGGCTCATTTCTGATGCAAGGTTGTCCATTTTCTGGCTACGTTGCCGGGTGACCCCACCCCGTTCATGTTCATCACCTCCAGCTCATTCCTGTCCGCCGGTATACTGGTTCTACGGCCGGTCGGGTGCGGGCAAGACCACGCTCCTCTGGGAAGTCGCAGCCCGGCTTGAGCAGACCGGGAGAAAGGTCTTCTGCCTGGACGGCGATGAGCTGCGGCGCGGCCTCTGCCGGGACCTTGGCTTCACCGAAGCAGACCGCAATGAGAACCACCGCCGTGCAGCGGAAGTGGCCGCTCTGGCAGCGCAACAGGGGCTGACGGTGCTGGTGGCGACGATGGCGCCACGGGTGAACTATCGCGAAGCCGTGGCGCAGGTGCTGGGCCAGAGATTGCGCTGGTTCTACGTGAATGCCGCTCTGGAGACTTGCACCCGGCGTGATCCGAAAGGCCAGTACCAGCGTCCCGCAGGAGCGGGGCATCCCCAGGACGTTCCCTTTGAGCCTCCCGTGGCAGAGCATCTCGATCTGACTCTGAATACTGAAGAAAACTCCATCGCCGAATGCGTGGCTCAAGTGCTGGAACAAATCGCCCGTGAAGAATCGGCAGCGGATCGCGTAGAAGTTTCTCCATGAACTGCGCTTTCCTCACCCGTCGTCATCTACTGGTCGCCGCTGGCTCGATGCTCCTCACCGCCACCGGCATGATGGCGGCGGATCCACCGCCTGCCAAAGAAACGGACAAACGTCTGCATGCCGACGGCAAGAGCTGGAAACTGAACAAGGCGGTGATCGAAGATACCAGCCGCCCGCGGGTGCTGCTGATCGGGGACTCCATCCTGGGCGGTTATATGAATGGTGTGATCAAGGCGCTGGATGGCAAGGCGTATGTGGATGCCTGGATGCACCCGCACGCGCAGTCTGCCAACTTGAACAAGCTGCTGGGTGAGATGCTGGACAATGGCCCGTACGATGTGGTGCACTTCAACATGGGCCTGCATGGCTGGCAGGCGGGACGCATCAAAGAAGGCACCTTCGAACCGCTGACCAAGGCCTTTGTGGAAGTGATCCGGACCAAGCTGCCCAAGGCCAAGGTCATCTGGGCCAGCAGCACGCCGGTGACGGTGAAGGGCAAGCCCACCGAGCTGGATCCCGAGATCAACCCCGTCATCATCGAACACAACCGCATGGCGGCGAATGTGATGAAGGAGCTGAACGTGCCGGTGAATGACTTCTACTCCCTGCTGGTGGGCAAGCTCGAGTGGGCGCGCGGCGACCAGTTCCACTGGAAGCCGGAGGCCTATGCGGTGCTGGCGAAGACCTGCGCGGAGTCTGTGGAGCGAGAGCTGCCGGAGGCCATCAAGAAGTAGCCAGCTGCGTTGCGATGGCGGCCATGGCGACGGAGTCGCGGCCGTTGCGCTCGGTGATCTTCCTGACGTGGTTGCGATCACGCAGCCACGTCAGTTGATCGGCAAAGAGCGCCCGCAGCAGTTCACAATAGCGGCGCTGCTTGTCATCGCCCAGTGCGTGCTGCATCTCGATCTGCTGGTAGATGTCGAGTTCCTTGAACCTTCCGCGGGCAGTGCGGTCGCGACCGCCGAAGGTCTTGAGAACATCCAGTCGTGAACCTGGGAACAGCTCCATCAGGGTGCGAGTTTGAGCTTCATCCACGGCAGCCCGGATCCGCGCCCGCACTGGCACCCACTCCTCCAGCGTGAGCTCGCCGTGCTCAAAGAGCAGACGGAACTCCTGGCGGTCGAGCCGCGAAGGCTGGGTAAAGCCGTGATAAAAATTCACCAGTGGTCCGCTGGCATGGCGGACGGTGCATTGCACCTGCTCCTCAATGCCGGACCCGGGCCTTAGCACACGTTGCGCGGCCACCACCGTGCCCTCGCCCAGCCAGCCTTCGAAGAGGTCGAAGAAGTGCACCCCATGCTCGATGAAGATGCCGCCGCTCTTCTCGCGATCCCAGAACCAGTGGTCCACACCCAGTCCTTCGTCACTGGCGTAGTTTTCAAACCAGCCATGCAGGCAGGCCCCCAGGACACCGGAGGTCACCAGATCCCGGGTGGCCTCAAAGAGAGGGTTGTACCGTTGCATCAGGTTGGCGACGCAGAGGAGGTCCCGTTCCTGGGCCAGCGCCAGCAGATCATCCGCCTGCTCCAGGGTCATGGCCAGCGGCTTCTCACAGAGCACGTGCTTCCCAGCCAGGAGCGCCGCCCGAGCCTGGGGATAGTGCAGAAAGGGAGGCGTGGCGATGTAAACGAGGTCCACCTCCGGGCTCCCCAGCAGTGCGTCCACCTCCACGAGATCCGGCACGCCAAAGCGTCGGGACATGGCGAGGGCCGCATCCCGGAGCGTGCCTGCGATGCCGACGAGCTTGACCCCCGGCACCTGGAGAAACTGCTGGAGGGCAAACAGGCCGAAGCCTCCCGTACCAATGGCGCCAATACCGAGCGAGTCCGTTTTCATATCAGGGGCGGAACCCCAACCCGAATCGCGGCATGAACACGGCCCTTACCGATAAAAAGTCCTGCGTACGCCTCCCTGGTGGGCCGGCCCTCTGGGCTCGGTGGAGAAACGGGTGGCGTTCCATAAGGCTCACCGTCGTCGGGTTTCAGAGAAGGGACAGCTAAATCGCTGGAAAGCGTGCCGGGCGTGTCCGGGCGTTCGTGCGATTTCTCCCGACCGCATGGTCTATTGTGGAGAGCGTTTCAGGATGATAGGCATGTATTTTGGCCATGAGGTGCCGCATTTTTTTCATGAAATCCTGCTCCATTCCCACGCTGTCGGCCCTGGTGCTCGCAGCACTGACGATCTGCTCTTCTGCGGAGGTCACGCCCAATGCCCTCTTCTGCGACCACATGGTGCTGCAGCGGGAGCGTCCCCTGCCCGTCTGGGGCCAGGCCAGTGCGGGTGAAGCAGTGAGCGTGACCTTCGGCGGAGAGACGCAAAAGGTCGTCGCTGGCGCAGACGGGAAGTGGCAGGTGGTGCTGAAGCCCAAGCCGGTCTCTAAAAACGGACAGACGCTGGTGATTCAAGGAAAGAACACAATCACCGTCAAGGACGTGCTGGTGGGCGATGTGTGGCTGGGGACGGGACAGTCCAACATGGACTGGAACCTCAACGTGACCGACCGCAAGGATGAGATCCTGAAGATGCCGCCCGGCACCTTTGACCGGATCCGGCTCTTCAAGGTCGCTGAGACCGGTGCGGATGCGCCGGTCACCAACGCCGCAGGCACCTGGACGCTGGCGAGCACGGAGGAGATCATGAAGTTCAGCGCCACGTTGTTCTACTTTGGCGAGGAGCTGCAGAAGCATCTGCCGGACGTTCCGCTGGGATTGATCCGGTCCTCCGTGGGTGCCACCAACCTGTACTCCTGGATCCCCAACGAAGTGCGCGACAAAGATCCCTCCGCCGAGTATCTGCGCACCTGGTGGGGCAATGCCACTAAGACCTGGACGCCGGAGAAGCAGGCCCAGCGCGACAAGGAAACAACGGGCTACTTTGCCAAGGTGGACGAGCTCAAGAAGGCGAAGAAACCGGTGCCGGCCACGCTGGCGAAGCCGGGCGAGCTCATCGGGCCACGCTGGTCCCGGCGTCCGTCTGCCTTGTACAACGGCATGATCGCTCCCTTGCAGCCCTTTGCCCTGCGCGGCCAGATCTGGTACCAGGGGGAATGGGATTCCAAGTGGGACTGGGTGACGGTGTATCACGATCTCTTCGTGGCCTATGCGCGGGAGTATCGTGCGCGATGGGCGGCGGCGTCCGGGGAGAAGGCGCTGGGGCAGTATCCCATCTACCTGGTGCAACTGCCAGCCCGGGAGCCGGAGGACGGCCGCTACTGGCCCTATATGCGTGAGGTTCAGGAAAAACTGGCCTCTGATGTGCCGGACAGCGGCTTTGTGGTGACCTATGACACCAATGACCCCAAGGAACTGCACCCGAGAGAGAAGTCCCCGATCGGCCGCCGGCTGGCCTGGCTGGCGCTGGGGAAGACGTATGGACAGAAGATCGCCTGGCGGGGGCCGAAGTACAAAGGGGTCAAGCCGGTGAACGGCGGGCTGGTGGTGGAGTTTGACCCCGGCGACGGGGAGCTGAAGAGCCGGGACGGCGAGGCCCTGCGCGGCTTTGAAGTGGCCGGGGATGATGGAAACTACCAGGCGGCGGTGGCGGAGATCAGGGGGAATGCGGTGCTGCTGAAGGCGGCGGGTGTGCCGAAGCCGAAGACGGTAAGGTATGCTTTTGTGCCTGCGCTGGAGAAGCCGAACTTTTTTAATACGGCGGGACTGCCGGCGGTTCCGTTTCGGACGGATGGCTTGCCGTTGCCGGGGAAGGGGAAGTAGGGGGGTGGTGAGGGTGTGATCAACCTGATATTCTTGCGGCATCGCGACCGAGCGACCGACGTGGGGGTGTTGATGGCGGTGGGGAAGAAGCGGACATAGTTGGCCTCCACACCTGATGATCTACTGCGGAGGCAACCCAAGGTTGACTCGCTTAGGGCTCGTCCAACCATTGGGCTGTGCTACAGATCCCATACTGGGATCAACTTCGGGCAGAGGCAGGCTGGATGGGGTGTGGTGGGCTCCGGCGGAGGGCGAAGGGTTCTAGCTCCTCACTAGGCGTAGCGAAAGCGGCGGTTCCCGCGCGCACTCCAAAGATGCTTCGCATCCAGGTGTTGGAGGTCAGGCAGCTCCTAGGACATAACAAAGCCTGCGACGCCCAAACGCATCGCAGGCTCCCGGCAAGACGGAGACCGTGGCAGGGTTTACTTCGTCTTGTAGGGCAGGCTCAGGTCTTTGGAGGCGACGGAGTACACTTCATACACGCCGAGCATGGGCTTGGCCATGCAGGAGGTGTTGACCTGCATGTAGCAGGTGACGGCATCGAACTTGAACTCGGTCTTGTTCCGCAGGTAGTAGGCGGGCACGATGGCGCGGATGGTGTTGCCCTTGGTGACCACGGGGTGGCCGGCGGCATCGAGGTACATGGGCATGCCGCAGTTGGTGGGGGGCAGGACCACGGTCTTGTCTTCTTTCTTGAACTCCTTCACGGAGAGTCCGCCGGGGACGCGGTCGTCCTTGGTCAGGAGGGCCCAGTGGGTGTGGTAGATGACCTTGTCGTCATCATAGCGGCCGTTGGCGTTTTCATCCCAGAGGGGTGTGTCATCAAAGTCCGGGTGAGAGGTGATGGCGAGGGCGACGATGCCTTCAGCCTTGCCCATGCCGACATCCGATGCCTTCAGGGTGGTAGGAAATACATAGGCCAGCACCGGGGCGCCGTCGAGCTGACCGGCCTTCTTGGGCACGGTGTCTCCGGCGGGGCCTTCGAGATTCATGCTGAAGACCATGAGGTCCAGGTCCTTGAGGTGTTCCACGGTGGCGCCGGTGATCTTCAGGCTGGGGGACTTGGCCAGCTTGGGGTCGTTGTTGAGCTTCACATCGCAACCGAGGAGTCCCGGGGAGGTGAGCGTGAGGGCGGTGGCGGCGGTGAGCATGGCAGGCAGCAGGTTTTTCATGGGTCGAGTGTTGTGAACCGAAGGTGTGAGAACGAGATCCCCTGGCATACCTGCCGGGGATCACCTCTTCCTTGGGAAGCCGCCTTCTGGCGTGACAACAATCGCCAAAAAAATCTGCGAGGCTTGTCTGGTTGACGGGTTGCCTGCCCGTCCGAGTGCCTACTCCATCCCTGTGATGCCGCCGATGATCTGCCAGACGCCGTCTGCATGCATCCAGATGCAGGGGGTCTGCATGACGTTCATGTCCGGGATGAAGATGCGCAGGTTGTTCACGCCGTCGCGCCGGATCTCCACACCGGACACGCCGTCCACCTTTTTGGGGCCGACGATGAGATAGCGGTTCTGCACGCCGGAAGGCTGGGTTTCCGTCCAGCCATCTGGGGTCTTGGTCCAGATGCGCGGCCCGGGGTCGGTGCCGTGGTAGTCGAACTTGAACTTGGTGGGCTGTCGCAGAGGGCCGGTGCCAGGTGTCGCGGGCAGCATGAGGGCGTTTCCTTTAACCATCGGGGTCGCTTTCCCCTTTTTGTGCAGCTTGTTCAGCACTGCCTCCACAGAGGCGCCCAGCTCCCGGTACTGCGGCGTCTTGGGGAAGCGGGAGTTGAGGTCCACGAGCATCCATCCCGCCTGCCCGGCCAACCGGAAGGCCTCCTCGTCCTGGCCCACGCGTTCCAGCATGTCTGCCAGGTACTCCAGGCGGATGACCTGGTTTTCCCGGTACTTCGCAATGGAGGGGAATTCATCACACAACTTCTGCTGCAGGCCGACGGAGCGGCGGATCTGGGTGATGCCCTCCTCCATGCGGTCCAGCATGCAGAGGGTGACGCCCAGATGATACACGCTGGCGGCGAGCTGGCGCTGGCCCTCGCGATTGGCAGGCTCTGTCCGCAGGATGTCCTGCAGCAACACCGCGGACCTCCGGAACAGGGGCTCTGCTTCCTGGTTCCGGTTCAGCGTGTGGTAGGTGGCGCCCAGGCGGGTTTGGCAAACGGCCAATTGCAGGCGGTACTTGGGGTTTTCGGGAAAGCGGGTGGTGAGGTTTTCCGCGATGTCGACGGCCCTGAGCATCAAGGGCAGCCCCTCCGCATGGCGGCCAGTGAAGAGGACCGCGTTCGTCCGGTTGCCCAGGACGATGCACAAGCCATTCAAGTAGGCCGGGTGGTCGGGGGTCTTGCGCAGGAGCATTTCATAGAACTCCTCCGCCTTGATCTGGTCGGCGATGGATTCCTCATAGAGCCCGCGCATTTCTCTGATGACTCCGAGGGTGCCGTACCGGAGGGCCAGGCCTGACTGCAGGACGGGGTCATCGGGCTGCTGTTTGAAGCGGTGGGTCTCGATCTCGATGGCTTCCAGGATGAAGGGCTCGGCTTTCTCCAGCTCGCCGATCCTCTGGTAGATGGTGCCCAGCCGCCACAGTGCCGCGGCCCGGTTGCTGTCGAGCCGGACGTCTCCCTTGGGCGACTTGCTCATCTCCAGATAGAAGGGCAGAGCGGTCTCCAGAAGGTTCCGCTGCAGATCAGTGAAGTCTGCCTCCTTGAGCCGGGCGTGATCCGTCACCTCATTCAGGTAGTGATCCACCGCGCTGCGCGCCCGCTGGAAGTTGCCCTCCGCCTCGGCGCGGCTCTCCTCTGCCTGGGCGGCCTGCCACAGGCTGGCGGCGGTACCGGCCAGGAGGGCGGCGGCGATGAGGATCGAGGAAATGAGGGCGGCCCGGTGCCGGCGGGTGAACTTGCCCAGCTGGTACTGCCAGGTGGGGGCGACGGCGTGGACGGGGAGCTGGTCCAGATGACGCTGCACGTCCTCCGCCAGGGCGGCGGCCGTCTCGTAGCGGCGGGCGCGGTCTTTCTCCAGCGCCTTGAGGACGATCCAATCCAGATCCCCCTTCAGCAGGCGGGAGAGGCGGGAGCGCTCCATGCCGCCGTGGTTCGTGGAGCCTATCGCGGGATCGAGGACCAACTGGCTGGGGCGGGCGGCCTCCGTCTCGCGGATCCACCGAAGCGTGTCCGTCAGGCCCGTGGGTTGACCGGGGAAGGGGCTGCACCCGGTGAGGAACTCGCAGAGGATGACGCCCAGGGAGTACACATCGCTGCGGGTGTCCACATCCGCCATGCTGCCTGCCTGCTCCGGGCTCATGTACTGCGGGGTGCCGATGATGGTGCCGCTCTGGGTGTAAAGGAGGCTGCCAAGATGGGAGGCGCCTACGGTCTCGTCCGTGGCGGATCCCAGCGCCTTGGCGATGCCGAAGTCGATCACCTTGGGCACGGGTCGCCCGTCCACCTCGCCCACGAGGACGTTGGACGGTTTCAGGTCCCGATGCAGCACGCCTTTCACATGCGCATGCTGCACCGCGCCGCAGATGGCGATGAAGAGCCGGAGCCGCTCGGTGAGCCCCAGCCTGCGATCCTCGCAGTAGCAGGTGACGGGCACGCCGTTGACGTACTCCATGGCGAAGTACGGCCTGCCTGCGGGAGTGGCCCCCGCGTCCAGCACGGTGGCGATGTTCGGGTGGTCCATGCGGGCCAGCGCCTGACGCTCCCCGGCGAAGCGCACGAGGATCTCCCGGCTGTCCATGCCGGGCTTGATGAGCTTGAGCGCCAGAAAGCGGTGAAAAGGGCGGGACTGCTCCACCTTCCACACGTGGCCGAAGCCCCCCTCTCCCAGCAGCTCCAGGAGCCGGTAGCGGCCGATCATTTCCCCTGCTCGCTCCCCGAGCATCGCGCCAGCTTGGGTCTCGCCCGCGCCTTCGGTGAGGAAGCCCAGGTCCAACAGGCCAAGCTCCGGCAGGCGGCCGGGCACATCGCAGGATTCTGGTTCAGGATGGGATGGCTCCGCCATGAGACGTCTGGGTGCAGGGACACATGATGCATCAAAATCTGCGCCTGACGAGAACGTCTTGGCAGCAGCGGTCTATCCACCCGCCAGAGGCGTGCCACGCCCCCGCAGTCCGGCTTTCAGAGCATGCAGCTCTTCATCAATGCGGGCGTCGTCCGGATCCTGCAGCGTGGCGGCGATGCGATCCCGCAGACACTGGCGGAATTTCTTGCGCAGGCGGCTTACCGTCTGGCGCACGGCCTCCTCAGACATCTGGAGCAACGCGCCGGCCTCCTGTGCGCTCCTCGAATCCGCCGCATCGGGATTCAAGCACCCTTCTAAAATCTCGAACTGTCGCCCCCGGCCCGCCATGGCCTCAAGGTCATGCAGGTGCAGCAAGGCTGCCCGCAGCATGGCATGAGCCCAGGCCTGGTCATAGAGCGCCTCGGGCGAGTGTCCCGCCGCTCCGGCCCCGTCTTCGATCAAAAGGGTCTCCACCTCCTGGAGGTTCAGGTTCAGGGAAATGAACTCCCTGCCGCCGCCCCGCTTCAGGGCGCGCTCGCGATCCAGCACATCGCCGATGTGGCGCTGAAAGGTCTTCAGCAAAAAAGTGCGCAGCGTGCCCAGCTCCCGGTTGGCGGAGGTGAGGAGGTCCTTCTCCAGCAGATAGGCAAAGAAGCCCTGCGTGAGGTCCTGGGCATCATGCTGGTCATGCCCCATGCGCCGGGCAAAGGCGTAGAGGGGCATCCAGTAGTCACGGCACAGACCGTCCAAGGCCTGCCGCCGCACCTGGGTGTCCCCAGTGCACGCTGCCTTGACCACGGCCGTCCATTCTGTGGTGGGGAATCCGCCCTGCCTGCCTACCATGCCCTCATGGGAAATCAGGATGGTGCGAAGTCAAGGCCCCGCTGCGCGGGGAGACACAAGACTGGAAGACACAAGACTCAAGACTTGAGCTGGCGCATGGTTGGGGGCGAGGGGCGGGGCGGTCGGGCCATGTAGTGCAGAGCTTTCAGCTCGGTATTGGAGCGCGTGGGTAGCGCGACTGACGAGCTAAAGCTCTAGGACTACTTTCTGCTGCCGCCTGCGGTGTAGTCCGAGAAGGCTGCTCAACGGAGCACCGAAATCTAGCCCTGAATTGGAGGTGGTGGGTGACGCGACTGAGCGGGGCTGGGAACCCCCGCCTCCTTTGGCCTGACCGCTCCGCTGAGCATGGGCGCTTGTGCGCGCCAGCTCAGGCTTGCGTCTTGTGTCTCCCGCGCAGCGGGTCAATGCTCCTGCGAAGCGGGGTGGAGGTCCTCGACCTTCTTCTGCAGTTCGCGCACGGTCTCCACCAGCTCGGGCAGTTTCCGGGCGGCGGCCATGCGGCGGCGCTCCTCTTTGGCCGGGGCGGCGGGGAAGCCCATGTAGGCGGCGCGGCCGGGAGGCAGATCCTTGGTGACCACGGTGCGGGCGGCGATGGAGGCACCGGAGCCAATCTTCACGTGCTCAATGATGCCGACCTGGCCGCCGATCACCACGTAGTCGCCAATCTGGACGCTGCCGCAGATGCCGACAGAGGCGACGATGACGCAGTGCTTGCCGATGACCACGTTGTGCGCCACCTGCACCTGGTTGTCGATCTTGCTGCCCTGGCCGATCCAGGTGCGGCCGAAGCGGGCGCGGTCGATGGTGCTGCAGGCCCCGATTTCCACATCGTCATCGATCTGGACTGTGCCGGTCTGGCGGACCTTGCGGTGCTCGCCGTTCACGAACTCATACCCAAAGCCGTCGGCACCGATGACGGTGTTCGAGTGGATGCTGACGCGTCGCCCGATCTGGCAGGACTCCTGCACGGTCACGTTCGGGAAGAGGCGGCTGTCGTCCCCGATCTGCACGTTGTGCCCGACGTAGCATCCGGCCCCGATGACGACGTTGTTCCCCAGGCGGACCCCGGCTTCCACCACGGCATGCGCGCCGATGCTGATGCCAGTGCTGCCGCCGAAGTCAGGATCTGCCACCACGGCAGTGGGGTGTATGCCGGTCACGGGCGGGGTGGGCTGGAACCCGTACTTGTGCACCACTTTCTCAAAGGCGGCGGGGGGATTCGGCACGACGAGCGTCTTCAAGTGGGACGGCACCTGTTCGCAATCGGCCGTCACCAGCACGACGCTGGCCTGGGTGGTGCTCAGATGCTGGCGGTAGCGGGCATCTGAGAAAAAGGTGAGATCTCCCACCCGGGCATCTCCAAGCGAGGCAAAGCCGGTGATGGACACGTTTTCGGCATCAGCGGGCGGGGTGACGCCCAACTGCTCCGCGAGCTCCAGCAGAGTAATATTCATCATCGGGGTATCCATACATCACAATTCTGAGCTGAAAAGGAACGGAATGCGGATGCAAAAGGTGCTAGGCTTTGGCCTGGCGTTCGTACCGCTCGGCCACGCGACTGAACAGGCTGAAGCCTGTGACTACTTTGCTCCGCCCCACAACCCACGCCAGGAAGCTTGGGTATAAGTGGAGAAGGAGACGTCATGGGACGCCTGCTCGGGACCGGGACAGGAATGTCCGGCCCGCTGCGCGGGAGACGCCAGACTAGAAGACTCAAGACTCAAGACCTGAGCTGGCGCAGGGGTTGGGAGTCCGGGCGGAGAGCGGCGTCATGGGACGCTTGCTCGGGACCGGGACAAGAATGTCCCTCGCTCCTTTTACTGACTGCTTCGCTGGAGGCGGCCTTCCATGCGTGAGCTCAGGTCTGATGTCTGGCGTCTGGCAGTCTGGTGTCTCCCGCGTAGCGGGCTCTCACTTCACCCGCACGGCCTTGATGATGCAGCCTTTCTTGCCTCGGGTGCAGTAGCCTTCGAAGTGGTCGTCATCCACGAGCGTGATCTCCCAGTCCCAGGTGTGGTTCAGGCTGTACACGCCGTTCTTGTAGATGAACTTGCCGGTATTGTTCCCGTAGTTGTAGGTCATCTCCTTGTTGAATTTCCACTCGTTCTTGACCTCCCCGCAGCGCTCAATGTTCCAGACGCCGGTGAGCTTGAGCGCCGGGTCTTTCATGCGTTCTGAGAGACGCGTCACGATCAGGGCATCATCCAGCTTGTTCGTGCGCACCAAGGCGGCCGTCAGCGCGTCCAGGCCTCGGGCATACTCCTCCCGGGCAGGTTGCCACTTGCGGTCGCGGGCCTGCACCAGCCGGGCCAGATCATCGCGCCAGGCGGTTCTCAATTTCGCCAGGCCGGAGGGTGTATCGGGCTCATCCACCGGCGGCGGGTGCTGGTTGTTCTTCAGCAGGTTTTGCTCCGCCTCCATCGACGCAGCCTCCTGGAGCTTGCCGTTTCTCCGCGCAACCTCCAGATCACGACCCAGAGTGGAGGCGTACTTGGCCACCGCCAGAGCGAGGTCTTTCTCGAAAGGCTGGAAGACATCGCGCCGCGTGATTTCATCATACTTGGCCTTCAAGGCATTGACCTCCGGAGGCAGGGTCTCCTGCGCTGGAGCGGAGGCCGGGCAGGCCAGAAACAGGGCAGCCGCAATTGCCGCGATGGAAGGGGGGATTTTCATCTGCCGGAAGTCTGCCCCGGATATTTTTGGCCGTCAACACTGTAGAACGGAGGCGGCACACAAGAGCCCCTGCCCAGCGGAGATGTCAGTAATTGGAGGGAGGGACATTTTACCGCTGCGCGGAGACACAAGACTAGAAGACTCAAGACTCAAGACCTGAGCTGGCGCACGAGAGAGGACGAGGAGCGGAGCGATCAGGCCTAAAGGAGGCGGGGGTTCCCAGCCCCGCATGGGAGCGTAGAGATGCAGCGGGGCCGTCCTTTGCGGGCTTTCCCCGCGACAGACTCCGGCCGTCCGCGCGGCAAGCGACGCTTTCTCGCGACCCTTCAGGCCGCCGTGCAAGGCGGGGACATCAACCCAGGGTCTGCGTCCACTTCGTGGCCTACGCCCCTGGGCTGAGCTCTTAGGGCCCTTCAGGCCCGACCTGCTCCGCGAAGCGGTCAGTAGTAAAAGAAGCGAGGGACATTTTACCGCTGCAAGGAGACACAAGACTGCCAGACACAAGACGCAAGACCTGAGCTGACCTGACGCACGAGTAGAGTAGCCCAAGCAGATTGCGGCGTCATGGGACGCTTGCACGGGACCGGGACAGGAATGTCCCTCACTCCTTTTACTGAATGCTTCGTTGAAGGCGCTCTCTTATGCGCCAGCTCAGGTCTTGCGTCTTGTGTCTTCTAAGTCTTGTGTCTCCGCGCAGCGGTCGGATCTTCGCATGCCTGTGGTGGGATCTGACTCTACTCCCCTTCTGCTGCAAGACTGGCCCGTCGGGCGGCTTCCCCTGTCCTTCCACACAGCCATGTCCACGTCCCCCACCCGCCCTTTTTCCCGTCGTAGTTTCCTCGTCCAATCCACTGCCACCGCGGCAGCGCTGACGGCGTTCCCGCATGTGCGGGCGGCGGACAAGACGGCCCCGGAGTTTCACGGGGCGATCATCGGGCACGGCACGCACCGGTACCGCGTGGACAAGCTCTGGAGCCAGGCGGATGCCGCGAAGGTGCCGGTGAACAACTGCCACGAGATGGTGCAGGTGAAAGACGGCCGCCTCTTCATGCTGACGGACCAGGCGAAGAACAACATGCTGATCTATGACAAGAAGGGGGCTCTGCTGGGCACCTGGACGCTGAATCTGGGCGGGGCGCACGGGCTCTCCCTGGTGCGTGAGGGAGACAAGGAAGTGCTCTGGATCACCGATACCAAGGGGCGGGTGCTGAAGGCGGATCTGGAGGGGAAGATCCTGCTGGAGCTGCCCACCGCCGAGCAGTGCGGGGCCTACCCGGTGGGCCAGAAGTATGCGCCCACGGAGGCCACGGCCGCACCGGATGGCACGATCTATGTGGCAGATGGGTATGGCTCGCAGTTCGTGCTGCGGTTCGATGCCACGGGCAAGTTTCTGGACAAGTTCGGCGGCAAGAGCGATCTCGCGCCCGGGAAGTTCCTGCAGGCGCACGGGGTGGCGGTGGATACGCGCACGCCGGAGCCGCTGCTGCTCTGCACGGAGCGTATGCGCAATGAGTTCCAGTGGTTCACGCTGGACGGCAAGTTTGTCCGGTCTGTGTATCTGCCGGGGGCGTTCATCAGCCGCCCGGTCATCAGCGGGGACAACCTGCTGGCGGGGGTGTGCTTTGGCATGATCCCGAACGACTACCGCCCCAAGCTGAACCGCGGCTTTGTCACCATCCTGGACAAGGACAACCGTGTGATCTCAAACCCCGGCGGGTCAGCGCCCAGGTTCGATGAAAATGGCCAGGTGCTGCTGATGATGCAGGAGCAGGCGGTGATCCAGCACGGGCATGATGTGTGTGCGGATGATCAGGGAGATCTGTATGTGTGTCAGTGGAATGCGAACAAGGTGTACCCGTACAAGCTGCATCGGGTATGAGCCCCCGCAGCGGGAGACACAAGACTGGAAGACATAAGACGCAAGACCTGAGCTCGCGCATGGGAGGGAGCGCGGGGCGGAGCGGGCGACAGCAAAGTAGTCATAGAACTTTAGCTCGTCAGTCGTGTTGCCCATGCGCTTCAATTCCGAGCTAAAGCTCTGGACTACTTTGGCGGGTGGCGACTGCTGCTGAATGTAGTGGCGGGCTTTAGCCTGCCTTTGGGGAACGGGGATAGCGCGACTGAACAGGCTGAAGCCTGTGACTACTTTGCTCCGCACCTCCAGCCCGGCCTGGGGGTTTGGGTATGAGGGGATGAAGAGACGTCATGGGACGCTGCGCGGGAGACGCAAGACTAGAAGACACAAGACTCAAGACCTGAGCTGGCGCATAGGTTGGAGGTCCGGGCGGGGAGCGGCGTCATGGGACGCTTGTCCGGGACCGGGACAGGAATGTCCCTCGCTCCTTTTACTGACCGCTACGTTGAGGGTGCTTTCTTATGCGCCAGCTCAGGTCTTGTGTCTGGCGTCTGGAGTCTTCTAGTCTGGTGTCTCCGCGCAGCGGCCTGTCTCCGCTGCGCGGGCAAAAAAAGCCCCCGGGCGTCAGACACACCGGGGGCTTCTTCTGCTTATCACTCTTAACTCTTAACTTCTAACTCTTAACTTTTCACTATGCCTCTCATCACGGCACCACCACAGGCAGCGTGACCTGCGTGCCGTTCAGGAAGAAGCTGCCGCTGATGGGCTCCGTCGTTCCGTTGATGACGTTCAGCTTGTTCGCGGTCTCGTTGATGACGCTGTTGCTGGAGGCCGCATCCAGGGTGCCGTTCACGCTGAGTCCGCCGCCCACGCCGTTGGGAGTGACGCGCTCTGCGAGGATGCCGGTCTGCGAGACGCCGATGATGACGTTGTTGTTGAAGTCTGAAACCGTGAGGATGCTGGTGCCGCCGGAACGGAGGTGGATGCCCACGGTGTCCACGGTGGCGGCTGCGGTGATCACGTTGTTCGTGACCTTCGCGTTGAGCTGGCTGCCGCCAGTGGCGGAGATCCAGATGGCTTCGTTGAAGTCACCGCTCAGCACGTTGCCGATGATGTCCACGTCCCCGATGAACGAAGCATCTGCCGGGGCGGTCCCGCGGTGGTCCACGGAAATACCTGCCACGGAGAAGTCGCCGGAGAAGATGTTGTTCAGGATATCCGAGCTGAGCTTGGCGGCCGTGCCGCTGGCCACGTTCCGACGCAGGGAGATGCCGGTGCCGAAGTTGCCGGTCAGGGCATTGCCAATGACATCCACGTCCGTGATGCCGTTGCGGCCTTCCACATTGACCCCGTAGGTGGTGAAGGTGCCGTTCAGCAGGTTGCCCTGCACGAGGCCGTACACATTGCCAGTACCTGAGCCGTTCTGGAAGTAGTAGATGCCCGCGCTCGAGAACGTGCCGGAGAAGGTGTTGTTCAACACCTCCACGTCCACGGAGGAGGCCCCGCTCCTGCGGGCTTCGACGCCATAGGCGAAGGTGCCGGAGAAGCTGTTGCCCACCGCAGTCCCTTCAATGGTCGTGGGGCCGTTCGAGGCGAACTGCACCGCGGAGGTAAAGGCGCTGGAGAAGCTGTTGTTCAGGACGTCCAGTTCCAGGTGCGAGTTCGTCCCGGAGGTCGTGCCCCACACGCCGATGTCGTTGAAGGTGCCGTTGAACTGGTTGCCAAGGGCCTTGCCCATCAGGCTGGACCCGTTCCCGGCGGTGAAGGTGATCCCAGTATCGTCGAACTCGCCGCTGAAGACGTTCCCCTGTGCGGTGGCGTCAAGAACTGACCCGGCCGTCGCGCTGTTAGTGCGGAAGGTAATACCGGTCTGATCGAATTCGCCCGTCAGGTGGTTGTTCGCCACCACGGCGGTGCTTTCCCCTCCCGCGAGGTGATCAACAAGAATGCCGTAGAGCCGGTAGAATCCGCTCAGGTTGTTGTCCACCACCGTGCCGTCGATCACGCCCGTTCCGGCAGTGATGAGACCGATGCCCTGGTCGAAGCCCCCGAGAACGTCATTTCCCTGAACGAGGGCATTCACCGTCGAGCTGCCCTGGCTGAGCACATCGATACCATTGTACGTTGAGGCACTGGGCAGGCCAGTCACCTGGTTACGCAGAACGTTGACCGTGGAGGTGCCGCCGTCATTCGTGGTGGACCGGATGCCGCTGCCGCCGGAGGTGAGGTTGTCCGTCACGAGGAGTTCCCGGACGTTCAGCGCATCGATGGCCGGGGTTTGGGAGGTGCGCACGTCATAGCCGGTCACCTGCAGGAGGCCGATGCTGCTGGCGTTGAGGTTCCCGTTCAAGACCGGACGAGCCGTGCCGCCGCCGAAGTAGGTATCCGCCAGCGCCACGAGGGGCGTGAAGGAGCTGATGAACCGGGTGCTGCCCGAGGCCACCACGGTGCCGGAGTAGTCCGTGCCGGTGCCGCCCTGGGTGTACACCTTCCAGATGCTGCCGTCGGTGCTGAGGTTGGAGTTGGTCCCTGCTGCGACTGCGCCTTCCACGACGTTGTCGAAGGGTTTCTCCGCCGTGCCATCCGCACCTGCCTTGCCGGAGGTCCCGGCCTGGATGCCATTGCCCACGGAGGTGCCGTTGTTCACGAAGATGATGTCATCCGCGAGCACGACGCGCTGGGCGGTCTGGGAGACCACGCGGGTGACGCGCTTCACGCTGGTGCTGCTGGTCCGGGAAACCACGCGCTCGGATTCCTTGAAGCTGTTGGCCAGCTTCACCGCGGCGTTCTGGCGGCCCACGGGCTCGGCCATGCGCTCCAGGAGGTGGCGGCGGCGCGGGGTGAAGGCATCGCCGATGCGACCCCAGAAGCCTTTGCCATCGCCCAGGTCGCCGAATTCAAACGGAAGCTGGAGCTGCACGCCCGCGGTCCAGTCGCTGCCGGTGAGGCGGTCGTCTTCATACCAGGTGCCGCTGAGCACGAGGGCGGGCACGGGGCGGATCTCCAGGCCTGCCTTCCAGCCTTCCACATTGCCCGTGCCACCCTGCTGGGGGCCGAAGGGCTGGTTGTCGAAGCTGTAGTAGCCGCCGATGAGCATGACGTCCAGGTACTTGTCCAGCCCGGGCACGAGCACGGCCACCTCTGCGTCCCAGCCTTCCATGCCTTCCTCAAACCGCTGGAAGAGCCGCTCGATGGTGGTGGTGGTGGTGGTGGTCCGCGTGGTGCGGGTGCTGTAGTTCGTGAAGAGGCCGTCCTGGGCCACGGTGTTGCCCGTGGCGAAGGGATCGCCCAGGGGGGTGACGCCTTGGGAGTCGCTCACGCCGCTGCGGGAGCGGGAGGTGCGGAAGGTCTCGCGGGAGCGCTGCTCCTCCGCAAGCTGCTTGTCCGAAAGAGGGATGTAGTAGTTCCCGCGGAACTCAAGGTAGCGGGTGCCTGCCTCCAGGCCGACCCCGAGCTGCCAGAACTGGTTGTTGGACTCCGTGTCCAGCATGTCGGCAAAGACGTTGGCGCCGATGTAAGCGCCTTCTTCCCAGAAGCCCGCCTGATGGCCGTCGTGGTTGGTCAAGGCGCTGAGGGGCTGGCTGCCAAAGAGGTGCCGGTAGCCGAGGCCGAGGGAGGCCGCAATTTCCCCGCCCTCGCCGTAGGAGACATAGGGCTCCAGGAAGAGCACGCCGCCGCTCAGGGTGGCGTCGCCGCCCAGAGAGCTCCAGACCGGAGCCACGATGCTGAAGTTGCCGTCCGTGTATTGGTCGCTGGTCTTGATGCCAGAGTTGATGGTGCCCAGGTACATGGGGTGCACCTCAGCGGCAGGCTGGATGATCTCCTTACCACTGGGGTTTTTGTCATTGGGAGTACCCGCCGGGGCAGAGAGCGCCGGGAGCAGCGCGAGAAGCAAGCCTGTGCAGGCATGGGGAGTCTTCATGCTTTTGGTATTAGTTAATTTACTCAATGAGAGGGCCTTATGGAAATATTTTCCAGTAATTACAATTAGAGAGGTTGATTGTTGCTCGCAATAATGAATTTCAAAACTTTTAGTCAGTATGGGGCCCGCTGCGCGGGCAGACGCCAGACTGGAAGACTCCAGACTCCAGACCTGAGCTGGCGCCTGGGCTGGGGGCCGGGCGGGGGTGGCGTCGTGGGAAGCGCGGCGACTGAGGTGGCAGACCTCCGCGTGCTCAAAGGGCGAATGCGTGAGATCGCTCCGCTGCCAAAGCCGGTTGGCGCGCGAGTAGCCTGACGCCAAGGGCGTCAAACAAAGTAGCCCAGGGTCAGGCGAGGCACGAGCCGCCACCCTGGGTACATGGGTAAGTGGATCAGAACTCCGAAGTGAGTTCTACAAACTGTGGCCTCATCCCTGAGGTGTCCACGGCACGAGGGTCGTCTCCGGGTGATCTGGACGGTCTGTAGAACTCCCTTGGAGTTCCAATACTCTCGCATCGATACCCGGGGTGGCGACCGCTTCGCGGTCTGACCCCGGGCTATTTTGTATCACGCCGTTGGCGTGGGATGAGAGGAGGAGGGGACGTCGCTTGTGGCGCGGACGGCCGGAGTCTGTCGTGGTGAATTGCCGGGAAGGACGGCCACATTCGTTCCTTTCGCTCCTACGCGGGGCTGGGAACCCCCGCCTCCTTTAGGCTTCCAGGCTCGCGATCAGCAAACGGAGGGAGGGACATTCTTGTCCCGGTCGGACGCGAGGCGACTGAGGTGGCAGACCTCAGCATGCTCAAAGGGCGGATGCGTGGGATCGCTCCGCTGCCAAAGCCGACGGGGACCGTCGGACTACGCCCGCGGCGGCAGCTGAAAGTAGTGCTAGGCTTTAGCCTGCGTTCTTGCCACGCGGCCGTGCGATTGAACAGTCCCGCATGCGGGACTGTGACTACTTTGCTCCGCGCCTCCAGCCCGGCCCGCTTCGCTGGAGGCGGCCTTCCATGCGTGAGCTCAGGTCTTGTGTCTTGTGTCTTCTCGTCTTGTGTCTCCCCCATAGCCAGCCGACCAGACGTATGCTAACTACAGTCAGCCGCCTGCGATGCGCCCCCTGCACCACCCCTCTCTCAACGACATCACCGTGGAAGGCATTCTTCATGCCTTCTCCGATCCGGTGCGGGTGCAGATCTTTGCCAACCTGCACGGGGCCCAGTGCCCGATGACGTGCTCGAACTTCCTGGTGCTGGACAATCGCACGCTGCCGAAGTCCACGCTGTCGCAGCATTTCAAGGTGCTGCGGGAGGCGGGGCTGATTCGCAGTGAGCGCAAGGGCGTGGAGATGCACAACACCAGCCGGATCCCGGAGCTGAAGGAACGCTTCGGCCCGCTCATCGTGGCGATCCTGGGAGCCTATAAAGAGCAAGGGCAGAAAGAGGGATAAGGGAAGAGGGGCAAGGGATAAGGGAGGGAGCTGGACTGAGGGCTGAAGCGTCTGCAAGCCTGGCCCTTGCGGATGTGTCATCAAGTGAGCGAGCGGCGACTGACGTGGCAGACCTCGTCGCGCTCAATCTTCTACACGCTGCATCCCTCCGCTCCCACAGCCGACGGGGACCGTCGGACTACGCCCGAGGCGGCTGCTGAAAGTAGTGCCGGGCTTTAGCCTGGCGTTGTTTGAGATGGGTAGCTCGACTGAACAGTCTGAAGCCTGTGACTACTTTGCTCCGCCCCGCCCCGCGAGCTTCCCAGGCCTCAACCGGGCAGGCCCTCTTTCGTTGTTTCCTCTTGCTCCGGCGCAGGTTCACCGGGCCGGTTCGTGTTGACGCCCAGGCGATAGTAGAGTGGACAATGGGCGGTCACGCTGCGTGCACTGAGTGCCAGGGCTCCCGCGTGCAGGGCCACGGCAGCGAGTCCGCGGGAGCGCAATCCCGCAGCGAAGAACATTCCGGACAGGGCCAGCGTCACCCAACGCTCGCCAGGACCTACGTTTTTATCAAGCTGTTTTCCCAGCTCAACGACTTCCGGCACTTCTGCAAAGGGTTGGTAAGTAAGGGACATACATGGCGGGATCGAGCACGCCCCGCGCTTCAGCCTCAATTAATGCACCCCGGGGCCAACTTTCCAGGCCATCGCGGCCGGGTGGCGGAATGGGTTCACTCCTATAACTCCTCCTTGTTCGACTCACTCCACTTGATCTTCCATCCTTCCACGTACTCGACTAGCTCCTCTACAGAAACGCCGTCGTAAGAGGCCTCGGGCGGCAGTTTCAGGGACTGGTCCTTGAGGACCGTCCAGATCAGTTCGAGCGTCTGCTCGGAGCACTTCAGCGCCACCGTGCGTTGGGAAGGGTCTGAACCGGGCGCCTGGGGGGCACTGGTCCGGGACTCCTTGATCAGGACGCCCGCCTGAGGGGCCACCTCTTCCAGCAACTGCTGGAGGGCTGCCACTTCATCCAAGGGAACGAAAAATGCATTCATTTGTTTTGTTGGTGGTCGCGCGCGTTTCAGCAGACCGGCTTGAGGCACTGCGATGAGGTTGCACCGCCCTCTTTTGCAAGGGCGGCGTCCCCGGTTTGCCCCGTGGCACGCTCTTATTTATTTGCCCAGCATCTTGCCGTACCAGTCGAGCATGTCGGGATCGATGTCATCTGCCCCCGGAGCGGTGAGCTGGGGCTCCTCATCGAGGTCCGGCCAGGGCGCACCCTCCGGCATCCCGTCCTGCACGATCAGCTCTTCTCCGTCCTCGGGGTGCGGGCCGTTCCAGATCTTGTCCAGTTCACGGTAGTCCTCCGGGCTCCAGCGGTACATGATCCGGTGGATGCCTTTGGCCTCGTGCACCATGGCCTCGGGGAACTTCTTGTTGCACACGTCCGGGATGGGCAGGAGCGCGCTCACATTGGCCCCCGTCAGCTTCTCCAGCGCCCGGGCATACGCGACGATGTGCACCCCGCCCCGCACCAGCAGGAATCCCACCATGGCGCGGGCGGTGGGATCGCTCACCATTTCATAGACCCGGATCTTCCCAGCACGCGCACCGCACTCGAGGAAGAAGTTGTGCAGGAGGTCCATCTTGAGATTGCCTGTCGCCGTCACGTTGGCCCCGGTCCACGGTTGCCCCATGGAGTCCATGGGCAGGGCAGTCTGGCCCGAGCCCAGAAAGTGATACGAGTTCCGTGCTCCCATCGCCTGGGCCAGGGGGGAAGGGTCTGTCTTGTTCGCCGTCTCGGGCGTCTTGTTCCGGTCGGCACGCGCGGTGGTGCCGGTGAGCAGGAGATTGATCGTCGCAGACACCAGCTCGATGTGGCTGTACTCCTCCGCAGCGATGTTGGAGATGAGATCGTAGAAGGGACGGATCTTCTGCCGACCCCGAAAGTTGAACGACTGAAAGGTGTAGTTCATCAGGGTGGACATTTCCCCGAACTTTCCTCCCAGGAGCTCCTGTACGGCGGCTGCGGCATTGGCATCGGGGGCTTCCGGGACGGGAAGCGCCATGGCGAGTTTGTCGAATTTCTGAATCATACAGGCGTATCGCCCGGGCAGTGGGAGGCGGGGGATCATTCGCCACCCTGACCCCCATGCAGGGGCGCGATGGAGAAAATGAGAGGGGCGTGACGGAGGAGGTTAGGTGCCAAGTGTTAGGCGTTGAGGAAAGATCCCTTCTGCCTTTTTTCTCCGTTTGATTAATTGCCAAGCTTAGCGCACATTGTCCTTCATGGGGGGGAATGCGACTGACAGGTCACTGGAGGGTACGGAGGGGCTGCTGACGAAGCTGGAGGTGGCGGGCATCCTGAGGGTGCGGCCGAAGACGATCGAGCGCTTCATGGCCCAGCGGGAGCTGCCTTACATCAAGATCGGGCGGCTGGTGCGCTTCGAGCGCGCGGGGGTGGAGGCGTTCAAGCGACGGCTCACGGTCGCTGCGTCCCCCACCCCGAAGCCGGACGGGACGGACTGATTTTTATTTCCTAATACTTACCCGCGCGCAAGGGTCGCGGCCAAACATCCGCCGGGCGGGCATCCCCGCGCCGGAAAGGGACTTGCTGTGCCCGGTGCCGGGGGCAGCACGGAGAGAGAGCACATCAAAGAGAGGAACAAACGAGGAGAAGATGATGATGACGACGACAACGAACAGGAGAACGCCCCAGGCGACAACGCAGAGGCAGAACACCCCGCCGCGACCTGTGGAGGACCGGGCCTGGCAGTACATCTCCCGCATGCCGCCCTCCATCCAGGGCGAGGGCGGCAGCGCGGCGCTCTTTCGCGTGGCGGTGGTGCTGGTTCGTGGTTTTAACCTCCCGCCGGATGCGGCCAGCCCGCTGCTGGAGCACTGGAACCGCGCCTTCTCCCGCCCCGTGTGGACGGACGCGGAGCTGCGCCACAAGCTGCGGGATGCCGACCGCAGCGGTCACATGCCGTATGGCCACTTGCTGCAGGACGATGAGTCCGCAGGCTCGACCGGATATCGCCATCGCCCCCTGTACCGCTCCAGCCAGCCAGTCCGGACGCGGCCCACGGAGCCCCCAGCGATGGATCCGGCGGAGCAGCGGGCGAAGCACACGTTCTTTCCTCTTACCGATGCCGACGAGGCCCGCATCGTGGCGCTCCGGCACGTCACTCCGGGCATGGTGCATCTGTTCAAGAACAAGGGGCTGCTGCACAACACGCGGGTGGACGGGCAGACCTGCTGGTGCCTGGTGGAGGACACCTTTGCCCAGGCGCGCCGCTATGATGGCGGCCTGCTGCGCACCGCCCGGGGCCCGACCAAGGCCAGGACGCTGGCGGGTTCACGGGGCAGTTTCTTCGGACGTAGTTTCCTCACTCGCGGCCGCCCGCCGGTGCTGATGGTGGAGGGCGTGGTGGGCCTGCTGGAGGCGGCTTCCGCCATCGATCTGGCCGATGCCCCCTGGGTGCCGCTGGCTGCTGTGACGGCAGGGGCCACCTTTACCCGCGATCCCCGCATGCTGGAGCTGCTGCGCGGTCGCCGCGTGCGCATCCTGCCCGATGAGGGCGAGGCCGGTCGCAACGGGGCCGCCACCTGGCATGCCGAGCTGAGGGTGGCCGGGGCGCAGGTGGACGTCATCGAGCTGCCCGCCATCCGCAATGACCGGGCCAATCTCCTGGCGGATCCGCAGGCTCACGCGCGGTCCCTCCAGCTTCTCTTCGCCGACTGACACAACCCTTTCTTCATTTCTCATGTACGCAACAACGACGACGAACACGAACACGAACACACGACCGACCATGGACCTGCCGCCTCTCTTCGCCTCCCGGCTCTCCCTCGATGACGCCACCGGTATCGAGGATCAGGCCACCCGCCGCGACATCGGGGAGGAGATCCAACAGCGCCCGGCCTACACGCGCGCCCTGCGCCGCAGCCACGCCGCGTGGTTCGAGGAAGTGTACTACGACAAGGCCCACAAGGAATACCTCATCCTGGACGACCGCGGGGACTGGTTCCCGGTGATGGAGGGGCCTCTGCGCCGCCACTGCAAGGTGCGCGGCATGGCCATCATGACGGCCAAGCCCGGGCTCATTTCTGAGTTCGAGGAGTTCATCACCATGGTGCAGTGCCGCCGCCCGGTGGGCTACGCCGGTCCGCTGGCCGGGCATGTGAAGGGTCCACGCGAGGTGAACGGGCAGCTCATCCTGGTGACGACGGATCCCCAGATGCCCGTGGCGGTGCCGGGGCCCTGGCCGGTGCTGCGAGCCTTGATCGACGGCCTCTTCGTGAGCGAGGAGCATGACCAGCGCGTGCACCTCTTCGGCTGGCTGCAGTGCTCCATCCTGGCCATGCACGCCCACTGGCGGAAGGCCGGGCAGGTGCTGGTGATGGCAGGCCCGGTGAAGAGCGGGAAGTCCCTGTTTCAAAAGGTGATCACCCGGCTGCTGGGCGGTCGCGAGTGCCGCCCTTACGGCTACATGACCGGCACCACGGACTTCAATGCGGACCTCTTCGGCTGCGAGCACCTGCGGCTGGATGACGAGAACGGCACTACCGACATGCGCGCCCGCCGTCAGTTCGGCGCCCGCATCAAGGAGCTGCTCTACGGGCATGAGCAGCGTCTGCACGCCAAGCGCAAGGACGCCCTGCTGCTGGACCCCGTGTGGCGCATGACCGTGGCGCTGAATGAGGAGCCGGAGAACATGCAGGTGCTGCCCCCGCTGGATGACAGCCTGGAGGACAAGCTCATGATCCTGCGCGCCGCCCGCTGCCCCATGCCCATGCCCACGAACTCCCTGGAGCAGGAGTCCGCCTTCTGGCAGACGCTCATGGACGAGCTGCCCCACTTCACCCACTACCTGCTGCACGAGTTTCAGATCCCGGCGGATCTGCGCGACAGCCGCAGCGGCATCCGCCACTGGCACCACCCGGAGCTGATCCAGTCCATCCGCGAGCTCTCGGCCGAGGTGCGTTTCCTCGCCCTCGTGGACCGCGCCCTGCTCACCCTGCACCTGAAGGACACCTGGACCGGCACCGCCAACGAACTGGAAGCCCAGCTCCTGGCCATCCCCGAGGTGCGGGGAGACGTGCAGCGGGCCCTGTATTTCCCCAATGCCTGCGGCACTTTTCTGGGGCGGCTGGCGCGGCTGTGCCCGGATCGGGTGAGGCATCATAATACCCGAAACTGCCGGAGCTGGGTGATCCTCCCGCTTAGAAGCGACGATGGGGAAGAGACAGCCAATGAGTGAGGGGAAGGCCTGGAGGAAGTCGCAGGCGGCAGGGTCTGCGACACCATCGACACCCTTTTTCCAAGTTACGCCAAACAGCCTCCCCCTCCCTATTTCTGTGAACTCACAAAAAGGGTGTCGATGGTGTCGCAAAATGGGGGTTCGAGCATCGATTCCCACCCTCTGGTCTTTGATCACCAACCATCCAGCGCCCCTGTAGTTGTCGACGTGAGGAGGCACTAGCTGAAGCGTCTGCGAGATCGCTCTTGTGGAGAGTTTCCGCCTGCCCAACGCATTGGGGATTGGCACACATCGCGGTGACGACAAGAGACGCTCGACTGAGCGGGGTTGGGAAACCCCGCCTCCTTTCAGCTTCCACTCCCGCGGTCAGTAAAAG
>NZ_BATR01000026.1 GCF_000739655.1 Verrucomicrobium sp. BvORR106
CGCCACCGCCGCCCGGTCCGCCGGGTCCTGGGTTGCCGCTACCGGGCGGATTGCCAGGCTGGCCGCCGCTGCCGTCGCCGCCTACGGTGCCCCCACCGGTGGAGCCCCCCGTGCCGGTGCTGGCCGCCATCGTCCGGAAGTGCAGCTCCCATTCCTCGGATTGCTCAAAGTTCGCCCCCGCCTGGCTCTTCACATCAGCACTCACGCGCACAATGTAGGCCGTGTCATTCGCAAGCGCCGCCAGCGGGATGATGTCCAGCCGCTTGAGCAGGCTGTTGTAGCTCAGCACCGCGGGCACCGTCTGCCCCGTCCAGCCGGTGATCAGCTTCACGTTCGCACTGGTCAGCGTGGAGGCATCCATGGCCTCGCTCCACGTGAGCTTCACAGAGACCTGCGGGCTCACGTTGACGTAGCGGTTCACCGGGAAGGTGGTGGTCACATACGGGCCCGTCAGCGGCGGATCCAGCGGCGGATCCACCGTCTTGAAGCTCCAGCGATGCTCCGCCGCCATCTGCTCACCTCTGAGGTTGGTCACACCCGTCTGGATGACCACTTCATACACTTTGCCCAGGGTCATCGCCGCCACCGGCGTCACATCCACGCGGTACCAGTAGGGGTCATAGGTGACCGTCGCTGGCACCACGTTCTGCTGGTCATCATACACCGTGAAGGTGCTGCTGGACACTGTGGACGCATCCAGAGGCTCACTCCAGTACGTGGAAACTACCGCCGTGGCCGCCACATTGATGTACTGCGGCCCCGGCAGCGTCTGCAGCACCTCCGGCTTGCTCACCGCCGTGCTGTTGGCGCTGGTCTCGAAGATCTGCGGTCCGTAGGGCGCCACGACGAAGTCGTTCGCCACATCAGGCGCCACCTCCCATTCATAGAGGGTGTCAGCATCCAGCGGGGCTGCCGGCACGAAGGCCACCAGCTGACGCCCATGCAGGATCTGGGAGGCACCAGCCACCACCTGCCCGTCCGAAGAGCGCTTCAGCAGGAAGTCAGGCGCCACCGCCCCCACGGGCAGAGGTCGGTTCAGGCCGATCACCAGCACCTTGTCCACCGGCACATTGCTCTCCCCCTGCACCGGGCGGCTGTAGGTGACCCCGATTGGGACAGACGCACCATCGTTGGGGTCGGTCCCCAGCAGGTACTCATCCAGATTGCTGTGGCCGTCGGAGTCATCATCAATCCAGCTGTCATTCACCAGCGGGTTCGTGCCGTGGGCGATCTCATAGCTGTCTGGAATGCCGTCCCCATCCGTGTCCGCCAGAGCCGGGTCTGAGTGGTGCAGCGTGACCTCATTGCCATCGCTCACGCCATCCCCGTCACTGTCCGTCTGCCCCGGATCCGTGCCGTGGGCGGCTTCACCCAGATTGTTCAACCCATCACCGTCGCCATCCCCGGTGCCCGTCTGGCTGAGCCCGCCGAAGTGGGCCGTCTCCCACGCGTCAGAGAGACCGTCGCTATCCGTGTCCACAGAGGCCTCATAGGCACCCAGATCTGGCGGCACGTCGCGCAGCTTCGCCTTGATATCACGTGTGATCTTGGATCCCCTGGCCACCACCCCGGCATCGACCGCCGGGCTGGCAGGGTCAGGCACGCCTGCGCTGTCCAGCAGAGGGTCTGCCCCGGAGGCACCGTGCTCCGCACCCAGGATGATGCAGCGCTTCACCACCACCTCGGTCTGCTCGCTGGGGGCATACACCTGGGCCTCATCCGGGCTGTACTCAGGATTCCAGACGATGGAGTTGAGCAGGCTCAGTCTGCCGTACCCATCCACATGGATGCCCGTGCCTCCATACTGGTAGGCGTTCTCGTTGTCGATGATGGTGCAGTGCTCCACCGTCAGGTCGCCCGTACCCACGTAGATCCCGGCCCCGCCAGACGACAAGTTGTCCTTGATCACGCAATTCACCAGGCGGACCTGGTCATTGCTTTCCGGCGTATAGACGTACACGCCACGCCCCTCATAGGCACTCGTGGAGTGGGAGATCACAAGACCGTCCACCACCGCGTGCTCCACCTGCAGGTACAGGCTGGCATCGTAATCTGAATTGGCGATCACGGGCGGAGTGGCCCCCGCCTCCCCGAGAATCAAGATGGCCTTGCTGCCAATGTAGACAGACTCATCGTAGGTTCCGGATTTGACAAAGATGATCTTATGGGTGCCGCTCGCCGCATTCGCAGCATTGACGGCGGCCATGATGGTCTTCTTCTGCGTGGCGTTCTCCGTCACGAAGGCCGGGTTCACGGTAATATCCACCGCGGGCAGGCTGCCGACCACACTGGCCTGGGTACCGCGCTTGAACTCATAGATGTTCGGAATCCGGTCACCGTCCTTGTCCTTGAGCGCGTCCTGCGGATCCAGGGGATCCAGCCCGTGCGTCACCTCATACAGATCCGTCATGCCATCACCGTCGGAATCCGACACCGCGGGATTGCTACCAGACCCAAACTCCACGGAGTCGCTCACCCCGTCACCGTCTGTGTCGGTCAGGCCGGGATGGCTGCCGTACACGAGCTCCTGCGCATTCGTCAGCCCGTCGGAATCACTGTCAGCCGTGCCGTTGGCGGTGAGATTGCCCAGGTGGGCCATCTCCCAGGCATCCGGCAGTTGGTCAGTGTCACTGTCCACATACTCATCTGCACCCAGATCCGGGGTGGAGCCGCGGGCCTCACCGTGGATGTCATTGGCAGAGACCGGCAGCACCGGCGTGTTGGCCGTATTGATCGCCGGGCTGCCATGGCGCAGGAAGCCCGTGGGGGTGAGCACGGGATCTGCAAAGAGCCCGCCCCATCCACCGCCGTACACCACGGAGTTCAAGACCTCACAAGACGCGCCCTGGCCCTTGTAGATCTGCGGGTGGGAGGCCGGCAGCGCCGGATTCCACACGATGGAGTTGCGCAGGCGCAGGGCTCCGCTGTCGATGTGAATGCCCCAGCCCTGGGTGGCAGTGGAGGCAGGCAGGCCTGCGTTGTCCGCCACCGTGCTGTGATCCACCGTGGCCAGGCCATCAGAGATGAAGATGCCAGCCCCCGAGACACTGCGGTTCCCCCTGATGATCGTATTGACGAGCCTGGCATGCCCCTGATTGGCGCCGATCGACACCTCCACCCCGCCGCTGTTGGTCGTCGCGGAGGAGTGCGTCAGCACCAGGCCGTCCACCACGCAGCCGTCCTGCACGACCGTCAAACTGTAGTCTCCTGAACCAGACGACACCACCGGTGGGGTGTGCCCCTGCTCACCCAGCAGCAGGATGCGCTTGCCGCTGAGGTACACGTGTTCCGCGTACGTGCCTTTCTTGACCAGGATGATCTTGCAATCGCCCCCGGTGTTGTTCGCCGTCGAGATCGCCGCATTGATGCTGGTGTGCGATCCCGCTGTGGCCGCGACGGTAAAGTCCGCCGCCTGCACGCTCGCGGCACTGCTGGGGTCCTTCCCACGCACGTACTCAAAGAGGTTGGGCAGCCGGTCGCCGTCCTTGTCATCCAGCGCGTCGCGGTAGTCCAGCGGGTTCAGTCCATGGGTCACCTCAAAGCCGTCCGGCATGCCGTCCAGATCCGAGTCCGTCACGAGCAGCCCCGTCCCGGCGGCCACTTCGTCGCCATCATCCAGGCCATCTCCGTCCGTGTCCGCCACCTGAGGGTTCGTGCCGTACAGGCTGTATTCGCTCAAGTTGTCCAGATCATCGCCATCCGCGTCTCCACCAGGTGTCGTGACCCCCAGCGCCTCCAGCCAGTCCGGCAGACCGTCGCTGTCAGAATCGACAAACTCATCCGCACCGATGTCCGCAGCGCCAGAGCGCGATTCCCCCTGGATGTCCTTCAGCAGGGAGGAGCCCACCGCCGTGTCGAGCGCAGGTGAAGCGGCCTTCAGATAGCCCCGGGGGTTCAGGAAAGGATTGGCCGCCAGACTGCCATACTCGCCACCGGCAATGATCGAGCTGACCACTGTCACCGAGGCGGGATTTGACGCATAGACTTCCGTCTCGCCATCTCCGTCTGGATTCCAGACAATGGAATTCGCCAGTTTGAGCCTGGACGAGTACCCGACATAGATGCCCCGGCCGTTGTTGGCCGCCAAGTTGCCAAAGACGGACACGTGCTCCGCCTCCAGCCTCCCGTTGCCCACATAGATGCCGGCCCCTTGATTCGCGCCATGGTTGTGAATGAAGCAGTTCACCAGGCGGGCACGAGTCTGCGCCGTAGGCAGGGAGACCTGCACACCACTGAGGCCGTTGAAGGGATTACCGTCCACGTCATTGACCCGGGTGATGCGGAAGCCGTTCACCACAGACTCCTCGCTCAGGCTCACCGCGTAGGTGCCAGAGTTCACCGCCCTGATCTCCACCGGAGCCGCTTCCTGGTCCGCCAGCAGCAGCACCTTCCGCCAGCTCGAGATGCTCACACTCTCCTGGTACACCCCGGCCTTCACCCGGATGATGCTGTAGTACGGGCTGCTGGAGCTGGCCGTCGTACTGTTCACCGCCGCTTGGATCGTCGTGTGAGATCCCCCACCCGCCTGGGCCACCACATAGTCATCTGCCGGGCGCAAGCTGCCGTTGCTGGCAGAGGTGCCCCGCTTGTACTCCCACAGGTTCGGCACCCGGTCCCCATCCTTGTCTTCCAGGGCGTCATCCAGTAGCGGGTTCAAGGAATGGACAGACTCGTAGCCATCCGGGATGCCGTCGGAATCTGTGTCATTGTCATTGGGGTTCGTATGCGCCAGGACCTCGTCGCTATCGTCCAGCCCGTCCCCGTCCGCATCTGCCTGCAGGGCATCCGTCCCATGCAGGGAGTATTCGTCCAGGTTGGTCAGACCGTCTCCGTCATTGTCCCCGTTGGGGTCAGTCACGCCCAGCGCCTCCAGCCAGTCTGGCAGGCCATCGCTGTCGGCATCCCGCCACTCATCAGCCCCAGCGTCCGGAGAGGAGGCCCGGGTCTCACCCTGGATGTCCCGCAGCACCCCGGCTGTGGTTGAGCCCGCATTCACCGCAGGGGATGCACCCGTCAGATACCCCCGGGGATTGATGAGGGGATCCGTAGTCGCCCCACCGAAGGACCCGTCCCGGACCACAGAGCCGATGACAGACACCGTCCCGGTAGAGTCCTTGGCGATCTCAGCATATCCCGCCGCATTGGGATTCCACACGATGGAGTTTACCACCCGCAGAGAGGCACTGTAGGACGCGTAGAGGATGGAGCCATCCACCCCCGTCTTGTTGTCGTACAGGGTGGAGTGCGAGATCTCCAGACGGCCCTGGCCAAGGTGGACTGCCGCCGCACCTGCGCTGCCGTGCCCGTTGATAAAGCAGTTCACCAGCCGCGCCTGATCGTCCGGCTCAGAGAGGGATATCGTCACCCCCGTGGTGCCATTCAAGTCATCCCCGTCCACATCCTTGGTCCGCGTGATCCGGAATCCATCCACCACGGCCTCCCCCTGGAGCGCGACCGTCTGGTACCCGGTGGCACTGGCGCGGATCTCCACCGGGGTGGACTGCAGATCCGCCAGCAGGAGGATCTTCTGCCCCCCGTACACTGAGATCTGCTCCTGGTACACGCCTGGAGTCACCCGCACAATGCTGTAGTACGGAGTGCTCCAGTTCGAGGTCATACTATTGAGCGCGCTCTGGATGGTCGTGTGCGTGCCCCCGGAGGCCGCCACCACGGCATCAGCCGTCGGCTTGTCCGCAGCATTGCTCGGGGAATGACCGCGCTTGTACTCCCAGAGGTTGGGAATGCGGTCCCCGTCCTTGTCGGCAAACGTGTCATCCACCAGCGGATCGAGGCCGTGCGTGAGCTCATAGCCATCAGGCATGCCGTCGCGGTCGGTATCCGGGTGATTGGGGTCACTGCCCGCGGCGTATTCCGCGGCATCCCCGGCCCCGTCCCCATCGGTATCAGCCACACTGGGATTGCTGGAGATATCGTACTCCTGGGCATCCGGCAGGCCATCGCTGTCAGCATCGCCCAGGCCGTTCCGGCTCAGGTTGGTGAAGTGTTTGATCTCCCACCAGTCCGCCATGCCATCGTTGTCAGCATCCACCCATTCATCAGCCCCCATGTCAGCGCCCGCGCCTGCAGGGCGCAGCTCGTCGTCCATGTCCAGGTTCGATGAATTCACCAGCTCCCCGGCATTGATCGCCGGCGACCC
>NZ_BATR01000025.1 GCF_000739655.1 Verrucomicrobium sp. BvORR106
GCGCACGCATCCTTGCGTGCTGTTCGCGGCATCTTGCCGCGAACGTCAGACAGCACATGACATCGCATCCGCCTGAGGTGGAGGTGTTGATGGCAGTGGGGAGAAAGCGAATGCTGCCGGCCTTCCCACCTGATCATCCTCTACGGAGTTACCCAACGTTGACTCGCTTAGGGCTCGTCCAACGTTGGGCTGTGCTACAGATCCCATACTGGGATCAACAACAGCGACTTCGTCGCCAGGTGCTGATTGCATAAGAGCGTCTGCACACCAACCGGCCTCCGACTTCAGAAGCCGTCTGTGCATCCATGAACCCAAGCACAACCTTCACCTGGATGCGAAGCATCTTTGGAGTGCGCGCGGGAACCGCCGCTTTCGCCAGGCCTTGTGACGCCTCGAACCCTTCGTCAGCCGCCGGATTCCACGCCCGTCCAGTCTTCCTATGTCCGCAACCGGCCCAGCGCGCCCCTTTTGCTCCAAGGCACGGATGGAAATCCCCCGCCGTTCAATGGTCCCTCAACCGTACCCTGAAGAACTGGCGGCTGCCCTCAGCAGGCCCGGTGAGGGTCACCGGCCCGCCGGCCTGGGGAAGGCCGCTGTTGCCGGGCACATCCCAGTAGAACCAGTCGGAGAGGTTGGTGGAGGTCTCCACCACGGCGGAACGGTTGGGCGGGACGCTGAAGGTGACCGTGATGGTGTCTCCGGCGGGGCCGGTCACGGCGGGTTCTACCTTGAAGAAGCTCGCCCCGTCCAGAGGCGAGGTAGAGGCCAGATATTCGGCCGTGTTGTTCACGCCGTCGTTGTCCGGGTCGGCAAGCGGGTCGCCATTGGTGGAGTTCGATGAGCCAAACTGTTGCAACCGCCAGTCCGCAAAAGTCTGCCGGGTGGGCAGGCTGCTGCTGATCCAGGTCGTGAGCAGGTCAATCGCCTGGGTGTCCAGTTGATTGCTGCCGATGGGGGGCATGCGGGTGAAGCCATTGGTCACAGCCAAGCGATTGAGCAGCACCGAGTGCGCGGTATCGCCCGGCACGACCAGCTTGTTGACGATGCTGCCGCCGTTGTTCACAGCAGTGCCATTGATGAGACCGGTCTGGTCCAATGCCAGCTCAATGCGGCCATCCCAGGCGGCAGGCGCGGCGGAACCACCCGCCATGTGACAGTAGGCGCAGTTCACCGCCAGATAGCTGCGCACGCGGGATTCCACCGGCTGACTGACTTCGTCAAGGCGCACGTGCCGGGGCAGCACATTGGGTGCCTCCGGGGTATTGGTGAAATAACCTGCGCCACTGAGCAGGGTGAGCAGGTTCCCGCTGAAGCCGTTCACCGTCTGGGAAAGGTTGAGCTGGCGAGTACTGAAGGACAACGCATGTCCTGCCTGAGAGGTGTGACAAATCATGCACTCGGCCCGGCTGGGAATGCGCCATCGCTGCACGACCGGGTTGCCTCCCGCCGTGATGTTGACATCAAACTCCACACCCGCATCCGGCACCAGGGTGGCCTCCGTCCCAGCATCGTTCCAGCGGTAGCTCACGCCGTAGGCCCCTGAAGCGTTCTTCACCAACACCCGCGTTTCCAGCCGCTTGTTCGTGGTGGGATTGTCGCGGTTGAGCGGCAGATCGAAATGCTTCACCCAGATCTGGCCACTCGGGAACGTCCACTGCCCATCTCGACTCCAGGTCATGGTGGCCCCAGCGGTGGGAATGCTGAACCAGCGGTTCTTTACCGCATGATCGCTCCAGAAGGCCAGATTCGGCGCATAGGGCAGCAGACCGGGTGAGGGAGACAGATCCGACAGATCCGCAAACAGGCCCGTGGCACTCAGCGTGTCTGGATAGGTGCCCGTGGCGGCCGTGGAGGTCAGGCGGAGCAGGCGGCCGTCATTGTGATCCACCAGCAACACATCCTGATTGGAGGGATCTTTGCCGAAGGCCACCACGCTGCCTTCGCCCGCGATGCGGGCGACTGTGGGTGGCCCTGAAACATTGCGTACCAGACTCCAGATGTGTCCTGACACATGATCAGAGAAGATGTAGGCACCGATGAGGTTGGAATGACGCGTGCCACGATACACCACGCCGCCTGAAACCGAGTTGCCCTTGAAGTTCGCGTCCCCTCCGCTCACACCCGTATGCACATACTCATAGAGCGGCGGTGTATGGTACAAGGAGTCAAAATTCGCCGGGGCCTGGCCCGACTTGGCTCCGTTGTGTGCCCCCTCCCGGTAGGCCCAACCGTAGTTGCGACCCTTGGTGATGATGTCGATTTCCTCATACGTGTCCTGCCCCACATCCGCCAGCCAGAGCTCGCCCGTGACGGAATCAAAGGAAAAGCGCCAGGGATTGCGAAAGCCCACGGCCCAGAACTCCGTGCGGATGGCCGAGGTGTTGGCAATGGTCACACCGTTGAAGGTGGTCGCGCCCACGTACGGATTGTCCGGCGGCACCGCATAGTTTGCCACCCCTCCCGTCAGGACCACTGCTGCATGCGCGTTGGGCGCCAGGCTGCCGGGTTTCTTGTCTACATCGATCCTTGCCACGGCGGAGAAGAAGTCCTTGGTGATGGTCTGGCTGTTGTTCAGCGAGTCGTTCTGATTCCCCTCGTCCCCAAGGGAGATGTACAGATAACCATCCGGTCCGAAGTGAATGTCACCGCCATTGTGATTGGGAGCATCGTCTCGCTGCTGGATGAGCACCACCTCGGTGCCAGCATCAGCCACATTGGGGTCCGTGGCACTGGTGGTGAAGCGGGAAACACGCTCGTAGGTGATGCCGCCGGTGGTGACAGAATAGAAGAGGTAGAAGTATCGATTCGTCGCGTAGTTGGGATGAAACGCCAGCCCCAGCAACCCTTGCTCGCTGGAGGTGCTGAGGGTCTCCCCCCGTGTTCCGAGCAAATTGGGGAGATTCAGAAAGGTGGAAACCACAGGCGGGGTGGCCGTTATGTCCTGAACCAGACGCAGCAGCCCGCCTTTCTGGCAGACAAACACCCGCCGCGTCTCCCCGGGCGGTGTGGCGATTGCCGTGGGCGAAGCGAGCCCAGTCACGACTGGCGTGAGCTGCACGGCCAGCGGGGGCGGCGTAGCCGGGACATTGAAGATGCCGGAGATGCGCAGGCTGTTGGAGAACGCCACCGTCACGGTGGCCGTGTTCGACGTGCCCTCCGCGCTGGTCACCCGGTAGGCGAATGAGTCGCTGGCCGGGGCACCTGACTGGTGCGTGTAGAGAATGCGGCCAGTGCTGTCCGGGACGGCGCTGCCCGACTGCGGAGCCTGCATGATGGTGACCGTCGGACTGCTCACGTTCCCGGTATCGTTGGCAAGCACCGCGATCCGGGTTTTCTGCAGGTGATGCATCACCACCGAGTCATTGACCGCCACGGGCGGTGCTGCCTGGAGCTGGAAGGCGAATGTGAATGCGAATACGAGCGGACCGACAGACGCCAATCCGTGGCGGAGTGAGGGCCGGGGGAGTTTCATGGCAGCAGGGGGCATGCGACGGCGGGTCGAGTATACGAAGACTGGCTCTCCGAGCACAAGTTCGGTTCGAGTACGGGTTTGGATGTAAGGGAGTCGCCCCAGCCCTCGCCCGAACTCCCACGCGCTGCGAAGAAAAAGCGCGGCCCTCCTGTCACGATTTTGCGACACCTCCCAATGGGCCTGTAGCGCACCCGCGCCCTGAAGAAAACACCTCCCACCCCTATCCCAAAAAACATGAAAACCACTCTTCAACGCCTGCTCATCGGTCTCCTCCTTTGCACGGGCCTGCGGGCCACCGTCAGCCCCGCCCTCGCCTCAGGTCCCTCTAGCAACAAAGCGGCCGTGCAGGCCGCCTTCGATGCCTGGCGGGCTGGCACCGGCGGCCCTTTCACCCTACTGGCCCCGGACGCCACGTGGACCATCACGGGCAACTCCATTGCCGCTGGGACCTACCCGTCGCGAGACGCCTTTATCAATGAGGTAATCAAGCCCTTCAACGCCCGCCTTGCCAAGCCCCTCGTGCCCACCGTGAAGGGACTCTATGAGGACGGGAACACGGTCATCGCCCTCTTTGACGGCGAAGCTCTGGCCCTGGATGGCAAGCCCTACCGCAACACCTATGCGTGGTTCATGGAAATGCACGAAGGCCGGATTGTCAAAG
This sequence comes from Verrucomicrobium sp. BvORR106, assembly GCF_000739655.1. Classification (GTDB taxonomy): domain Bacteria; phylum Verrucomicrobiota; class Verrucomicrobiia; order Verrucomicrobiales; family Verrucomicrobiaceae; genus Verrucomicrobium. Next base: position 4,134 of record NZ_BATR01000025.1, read on the forward strand.
TGACGGCGTTCTTTGACGCACCCGCCTTTGACGACTTCTGGAAGCGTGTCGCTCCCAAACCAGCCCCCTGAACGACATCCATGGGAGAATACCGCCCGCACGCCGTCCGTACACGTATGACTGCTTGCACCCCCTGAGCACCTCTCTCTTCCTGCCATGAACCCTTCTGACCCTCCCGCCGCCCGCAGCGGCACCTTCCTCATCGGTGGCGATCTTCCTGTCCACCGTCTCGGCTTCGGCGCCATGCGCATCACTGGTCCCGGCATCTGGGGCCCACCCGCAGACCATGCCGGAGCTCTGGCCGTGCTGCGCCGCACCGTAGAGCTCGGCATCACGCTCATCGACACCGCGGACTCCTACGGGCCGTTTGTCTCTGAAGAGCTGATCGCCGAGGCCCTGCACCCGTACGCCAAGGATCTGGTCATCGCGACCAAGGCCGGGCTGCAACGGCCCGGCCCCGATATTTGGGAGCCCGATGGCCGCCCTGAGCACCTGCGCTCCCGCTGTGAGAGCAGCCTCCAGCGACTCAAGGTGGACCGGATTGATCTTTACCAACTCCACCGGATCGATCCCAAGGTGCCCCTTGCCGACCAGATCGGCACCTTGGCCGAACTCCAACGGGAAGGCAAGATCCGCCACATTGGCCTCTCCGAAGTGTCCGTGAAGGACATCAAGGCGGTGCAACAGCACGTGACGGTGGCCACCGTGCAGAACCGCTACAACCTTGGGGACCGTCACTCTGAGGATGTGTTGCAGTACTGCGAGCAGCAGAACATCGGCTTCATCCCCTGGTATCCGCTGGCCGCGGGAGACATGGCCTCCAATCCCAATGGTCCGCTGCAAAAGGCCGCCCACCAGTACGACGCCACCCCTGGGCAGGTCGCACTGGCCTGGCTCCTGCAGAAGTCACCCGTGATGCTGCCTATTCCCGGCACCTCCAGTGTGGACCATCTGGAGAGCAACACCCACGCAGCCCTGTTGCATCTGGACGACGAGACCATGCAGGCGCTCAGCCAGAGTGTGTGATGCCATTTCAAAACGCGGCGGTCCGGATGCGCACGGGCCGCCGCCCCGTCAGGGTAAGGCATATGGCGAAATTTGAGGCTTGCCAAAGGGAGGCAGCCCTGTCCTTTTTGGACCCGCCCCCCCTGAGCCAGTGTGAATCCCCCGCCCCAACGTCTCTCCAGCCCTCCAGACGCGCGCATCCTCCTCGACGAAGTGGACCTCACGCTGTCGGCCTGCTTTGAGCGGCGGGCAGAGTTTCTACCGACCCGCAAGGCGATTGGCAGCGGAGGCTGGCAGCCAACCTACCAGGAGTTGGATGCCGCCGCCAATCACCAGGCCCATGCCTTGCTCGATCAAGGAGTCGCACCCGGTGACCGCGTGGTGGTGCTCATGCCTCACGGCGGCAAATTGGTGGCGGGAATTCTCGGCGTCATCAAAGCAGGCGCGATCGTGGTGGTGCTGAATCCTACAGATACGCGAGCCCGTCTGGATCAGGTCATGGCAGATGCCGGGCCCAAAGCGCTCCTGACGGACACGCAGTGCCAGGAACTGGCCAGAGGGCTCGCGGGCCCTGTCTGCCCCGTGCTGTGCTTTGAAGATCATCTCTCCACCGATCTCGTGCCCCGTCCCCGAGTGACGCGGTCTGCGGAGGATGTGGCCGTGTTGATCTACACCTCAGGCTCCACAGGACAGCCCAAAGGGGTGATGGCATCGCACCGCTCGTTTCTGCATCACGTGTACCGCAGTTCCCGCGGCATGAACATCCGCTCCGAGGACCGCATGGTGCTGCTCGCATCCCTCGGTGGCATCCAGGGACTGGCGACCATGGCGACCGCCTTGTGCAATGGAGCCACGCTCTACCCCTTCCCACTCGTTGAGCAAGGGGCTGGTCGTCTGGCTTCGTGGATGCAGAAGCACGCCATCACCGTCTATGTCTCGGCGGCATCCATCTTCCGGCAGTTCGTCCGCACCTTGGAGGCAGACTCCAGCTTTCCGCACCTGCGAGTGGTGCGGATCGGAGCAGAGTCCGCCACCTCGGAAGAGTTCGCCCTCTACAAGCGGCACTTCGCCGACCACTGCGTGCTCGTGCATTCCTTCTCCTCCTCAGAAACCGGCAACATGACCCGGCTGCGCCTGACGAAGACGGACTTTCTGCCGGAGGGACGCATGCCCGCAGGCCATCCGGCGGAGGATGTGGACATTCTGCTGACTGGTGAAGACGGCCATCCCGTGTCTGACGATGAGGTGGGTGAAATCGTGATCCGCAGCCGGTACTTGTCTCCGGGATACTGGAACCATCCCACCCTGACCGGAGAACGTTTTTCGCCCTGCCCCTCCGGAGATGGCTCACGCCTCTATCGCACGGGAGATCTGGGACGGTTCACCCCAGACGGGATGCTCTGCGTGATCGGCCGCAAGGACGACCGCATCAAGGTGCGGGGGTTCAGCGTCCACCTTGCCGAGGTGCAGGACGTCCTGCAGCAGCAGCCGGAGGTGGCGCTCGCCGTGGTTTGCCCGCGAACCACCGCCCGGGGTGACACCGAGATCGCCGCCTTCATGGTGCCCCGCGACCGCCAAGTCCCCACCAGCACCTCCCTGCGTGAGGCCCTGCAGTCCCGGCTCGCGGCGCACATGATCCCCTCCGCCATGGTGTTCCTGGAGGCATTTCCTCTAACCCCCACTGGGAAGGTGGACCGGCAGAGGCTCCTGGCGGATCTGGAGATGAGGGGTGCCGCAGATGCGACCGCACCACGCAGCCCCATGGAGGAGCGGCTGGCCGAGATGTGGTGTCGTGTCCTGGACCGCCCTTCCATCGGAGTCTATGAGCACTTCACCGACGCGGGAGGCGATTCCCTGCGGGCGGTGGATCTGATCACAACCCTCTCCGGGGAACTCGGAAAAACGCTGCCCCTGGAATTTCTCCTGCAATACGCCACCATCGCCCAGATGGCGGAGGCACTGGAGTCGGGCGTGGTAAAGTCGGAGCGGGAGCGGGAGCCCTGGTTCCGCTGGTGGAAGGCCACGCTGCTGCCCTTGCGAAAGCAGGGTTCGAGGAATCCCATCATCTTCCTGCCGGGAGGATATGCCAGTGAGAATGAGCTGCTGATCGGAGCCGGCCTCCTGCCGTATCTGGACCTGGAGCGCCCCTTTCTCGGTGTGCGAATGAACCTACACGCGCCGCGAGTGCTCCGCCCTTCTTCCCTGCGTCGCATAGCCCGGCGGATCGCCCGGCAGATCCTGGCATTGCCAGGAGCCGGGCGCCCCCTGTTGATCGGGGAATGCCAGGCCGGTGGACTCGCGTTCGAGATCGCCCAGATCCTCGCTGGCAAGTTGAAGCAGCCCCCGCGCCTCATTCTGCTGGACCCGGCTCTACCGCGCCGTGTCGTCCCCGGAGGCCAGCCCTCCAGCAGTCTGTCCCACCATCCTCCCGCCATCGCCCGGTATTACCAGCTCTCCCGCAGCTTCCAGCCTCGGCCGTATGCCGGGGAGATTCACATTGTCTGTACGGAGGAAACGCAGCGCATGGAGACCTGTCTGACCTGGTGGCAGTCCCACACCCAGTCCACCTGCCACGGGCACACGGTGGCCGGCAACCATGAGACCTACCTCCGCCAGCACCGAAAAGGGCTGGCAAAAATGATCGGTGCCCTCTGCGGCCAGGACGCCTGACGTTAGGAAGCCTCCCCCTCCTGATCGATGCAGTGAATCAGCAGTCCTGCCCCCGCTTTGACACGGCACGCATGAGCCTTCCCCGCCGGGATGAAAACCGTTGCCGGGCTGCTGGCATGGATCACATCTGCTTCGAGCGTGATCTCAGCCTCCAGACCTTCCAGTTTCTCACCGCGTCCGATCAACAGGAAATAACTATCGCAGTCATGCGTGCGGATTGCTGCCAAAGGTGCCGCGGGCGGCTGGTCTGGCAGGATGCGCTCCACCACAATCGTTCGCCGGCAGTCGGGCATCACCCGCCGGTCCAGAAAGACCTGGCGCGAAGGATGCGCACCGTTGTGAAGCGATGCCGCCGTGCTCTCCAGAGGGGAGGTCATGAGCTGGTGATTGATTTCAGGCACCAGGTCCAGCAGCTTCACCAGGTATTCACGTCCCAGCACGGCTGGCGGCAGCCAGTGGTAGGAGTCCGGATCCGTCTCCATCGCCCTCCGGTGGAGCTGCGCGGTATGATGAAACACATGTCTGCCGGTCACCGGTCTGGCCGGATCATGTGGCAGGCGCGCCAGCACCTCCACTTCTTTGCACAGCGCCTGCAACACCTCGGGGTGCTCGAGGGTCCGCAGGGACTCGTAGTGCAAGTTTGCCAGCACCACTGCGGTGTCCGCGATGCCCGCCCGCTCACCAATTCCCAGCAAGGAGCTGGAGACATACCTCGCCCCCGCCCGCACTGCCGCCATCGTATTCGCGACGGCCAGCCCCCGGTCATTGTGCGCATGGATCTCCAGCGGCAGCGGGATGCGTGCGGCGACCGCCGTGACGAGTTCCGTGATGTTCTCCGGTGACGCGCATCCGACCGTGTCCGGCAGGCAAATCCTGTCTGCCCCGGCATCGGCTGCCGCCTGGAAGGCTATAAGCAACTGCTCCAACTCGGTGCGGGTGGCATCTTCCACGGTGAGTCGCACACCCAAACCCAGGGACTTGGCAAACCGGACCGAGCTCGTGATCAACTGAATGACATCGTCGAAGGTCCGGCCACGGAGCCGGGAGCGGAGCGAAAGCGGATTGACTCCGATGAAGATGCCCACGGCCTCCGCCCCTGCGGCGTGGACGGCGCGCACATCCTCTTCAAGTGCCCGGGCGTGTGCGATCATGCGCGGCCGATCCTTCAGCCGGGCCACTGCTGCCACCCTCTCAAACTCCACGGGAGACGCCGAGGGGTGCCCCACCTCCATTTCCTCCACACCAAGGCGTCCCAGCCCCTGCGCGATGCGGCACGACGCCGCAACATTGAACCGGACCAACGGGGCCTGATTGCCTTCGCGGAGCGTGCAGTCTACTAAAATGGGGGGCTGGGGGGACATGGGGGAGGGGTCATGGGAAAGGATGACAGGAGGGTTGTCACCCCTTTTTTGCCATCGGCATGAGAAGACGCAGGCCCGTGGGCTTCCCTCCAAGAAAAAACTCGTGCGGCTGTCACGACTTGCCGCGGCCTCCCAATGGCGGTGTGGCGGACCACCACTCGGGTGGCACGCCTGCCAAACCGGCCTGCCTGTTAAGGCTCCTTTTTGGCCTTCATCCACCCCACCACCCTCAAAATCCAATCCCGACATCCCTATGAAGACCACCATGCTCGCCGCCCGCATGCACGCCTACCATCAGCCTCTCACGCTGGAGGAAGTGGCCATCCCCGACATCCAGCCGGACGAGGTGCTCGTCAAAGTCTCCGCCGCCGGCATGTGCCGCACGGATGTGCAGCTCCTGGACGGTTACTTCCGGCCCTACGCCGAGTCCACGTTCCCGTTGACGCCGGGCCACGAGATCGCTGGCACCATCGACAAGATCGGCAACCTCGTGCCTCCATCCTCGGGGTTCGAGGAAGGTGACCAAGTCGTCGTGGTCGGTGGCTGGGGGGATGGCACCTGCCGCCACTGCCAGAAGGGCAACACACAGATCTGCGGTCACGGACGCTGGCCGGGCTTCGGCCCCTATGGCGGCTATGCCGAATATGTCCCCATCCCCTCCCGTTATATTATCAAAGTGGACAAGCGGCTGGACGCCGCCGAGCTGGCTCCGCTGACCGATGCGGGCCTGACGCCGTACCGCGGCATCAAGAAGCTGCGCGACGCCGGAGCCCTGGGCCCGGATCGGGTGCTCGGCGTCTTCGGCGTCGGCGGCCTGGGTTCCTACGCCGTGCAGTACGCGAAGCTGCTCGGAGGCGGGGCCAAGGTGGTCGCCTTTGCCCGGAACTCCGACAAACTGGCGGTGGCCAGTGAATACGGAGCCGATGCCGTGATCAGCACCAAGGACAAGTCCACAGCCGAAATCCGCAAGGAGCTGGAGAAGGCCGTGGGCCAGGGTGAGCTGGATGCAGTCATTGACTGCGCCGGAGCTCCGGAGTTCATGCGGACCGGGTTCGAGTTGTTGTCCATTGCCGCTCACTACACCGCAGTTGGGCTGGTGGGCGACCGCATCGACATCCCCCTCTTCCCCCTGGTGGCCCGCGAGTACACCCTACACGGCTCCTTCTGGGGCAACTACACCGACCTCAGCGAGGTCATGGCCCTGGCAGCGGCCGGCAAGATCCGCCACACCGTCAAGAAAATCGGGTTCAAGGACATTAATGAGAACCTCGAACTGCTGCGCACCGGTGACATCGTGGGACGCGCCGTGATCACGTATTGAGGCCCCTTATCGCCGTGCCCCGCCCGGTTTTGATGCAATAGACGCATCGGGCCTGGCTGGGTGTGGATCGGGGGCAAGAGACCCTCGACGTCGAACTCGGAGGCACTGTTCGTAGTACAAACTTTAGTTTGTACTACGAACAGCTTCCAAAGCTTCGCCTGTGAAGTCGGTCCATTACCAGTTTACTTCCTGCCCCGAACCCTAAACTGAGGATGAGCCTCTAGATCGACCTCACTGTAGCGCCCCCCTTTCTCCACCGTAATGACCTTGTAGGGGGCAGGCCTGGAGTGCCTTCCCGGCACCTCGTAAACAATCACCACGTAGGTCCTGCCGCCTACCTCCTCTTTCACCCAGGCTTCCTTCACCAGCAAATCGAGATGGAGCGATTGAAAGTGCTGGGTGGCCTGTTTCACACGGGGGTTCATGCTGGAAATTCCCAACCATCTCCTCAGCCATTCCCATGCAAGCATGCTGTATCTTTGCACCTGCGGACGCTGTACTTCTAGCATATTTCGTTGTGCCCGTTGGCATCAAGCCACGAAACCAGAGGACTCGCAGGCAAAGTAGTGCAGCACTTTAGTGCGTCAGTCGAACGGCTCCCGTATCTCAATACCGAGCTAAAGCTCTGGACTACATTCAGCTGCCTCAACGCTGGTCACCCGTCCGCAACAACACCTCCGCGAACGCCTTGCCCATCAGCGCAAAGGTCTTCGCGCAGCCGAGGTAGTGGTAGCCTGCGTTGGAAGCGCCCCGCTTCCACAAAGCCTCTTCCGCGGGCGAGATCAGATCCGCCTCGAACTTCTTCAAGTACTCCCGCTGCTGCACTTCGCTCATGGAGCCATCGGCATTGGCGTGTTTGGCGCTCTTCGTCTTCAGGTAATAACCCATCTGCCGAACCTCGTCACGCTTGTCGGCGATGGCCCCCAACTCTTCCGACCAGAACGGCGCGGTCGGTACGGCGATGACATTGCCCTTGAACTCTGGCAAAGCCGCCGGAGCCGCCATGGCCTCGCGGAAGGCGGCGATGTGCTCGTTTGGTTTGCTCCCTTCGACGCCCATCACCCCGATGACGAAGGGCATCTGAGGGGCATTGATGTCCTTACGCACATCGCGAATGAAGTTGGCCATCAGGCGGCTGTACTCCGCATAGCGCGGGGTGGCATCGCCCGGCTTCGGCAAGGGATACACATCACGGTTCACCATGTCGTTCCAGCCTTGGAGCCAGACCATCCCGGCGATTTCGTAGCCCTGCTTTTCGTCATAGGCCGGGCACACGCGTTTGAGGTCGGAGAGCACGTGCTTCACGTGACCGATCATGAGGCGGTAGTATTCGCCGGACTGGGCCTCGGCATGCTGCCCCTTTTCGACGTCCTTGGCCGTGCGCGGGTACACGCCGGAGCTTGGTGAACGGAAGTCGTGGTACAGTGACTTGCCACCCCACGCCGTTTTGATGATGAGGACCGGCTCCTGGAGCGCCTTGTCCAGGGTCAGTCCAAAGGTGAACTCAGGGCCGATCTTGCCGCCATCTTTCGTGGGGTCCTGGCGCGAGCCATAGCCTGCGGTCAGCTTCCCCAAGCCTTCGCCATTCGTGTCTCCCGCACCCGTGAAATAGGAGATCCAGACATGGTCGCAGACGGTTGGCTTGCCATCCGCACCCCGCATCTGCTGGAGCAGCGGTGCGGTGGCGGCATCGTCCCCGATGTAGTCAAAGGTCTCCACCTTGGCGTGCCCTTCCATATTGGACTGGCCTGCCAGGAGGTAGATCTTGAGCTTGGCCGGAGGGGCGGCGCTGGCGGTGGTACGGATCGCCAGCGGCACCAGCAGGACCGCGAGGAGGAGGAAGAGCTTCATGGCGTGTAGGTACGCGCCACTTCCCCTCTCCTTTCTCTATACCTTCACCATCATCTCCGAGATCTGCTTGGTCGCATTCCCAATCGGGCGGTCCAGCGGCACCCCGGCGCAGGCCAGCAGGGTCGTGAGAAGGTCGCCCTGGGTGCCCTTGGTATCGGCCAGGAAGCGGCCCGTGTTGATGGAGCCACCGCCCTTGCCGGCGATGATGAAGGGCAGGTTCTCGCGGGAGTGTTTGTTGCCATCCTCAAGGCCGGAACCCCACATCATGATGCAGTTGTCCAGCAGGGTGCCGTCGCCCTCCTTCAAGCTGGCCATCTTCTTCACCATGTGGGCGAACTGGGAGATGTTGAACGCAGTGATGGCGGCCACCTTGCCCACCTTGTCCCCCTGGTTGTTGTGATGGGTCTGGGAGTGGTGTTCGTCCTTGAACCCGAGCTCGGGGTAGGAGACGCCGTTGGGGGTGGAGCCGATGTAGGTGCTCACCCGGGTGGTGTCTGTCTGGAAGGCCAGGACGTTCAGGTCACACATGACCTGCATGTACTCGCTGCGCCGGTCGCCTTCCGGGATCCTGATCTCGATGGGCGGGGAGTCGGCATCGTTGCGCCGCCTGGTGCTGACACCCGCCTTCTCCAGCGCGGCCTCCTTCTGACGGAACTCAATGGAGGCGATGCGGCGCTCCAGGGAACGCACGCTGTCCAGATACTCGTCCAGCTTGTGCTGGTCGTTCTGTGGCAGGGTGCGACGCAGGTCCTTGGCCCCGCCGATCACCAGATCGAGCATGCTGCGGTCCAGCGCATCCGACTGGCCGGCACCGCGCCCGTCCCGTCCCTGACCGCTGAAGTCGTTGCTCTTGAAGAGCCGGTTCAGCACATTGCGCGGGTTGATCTCCGCCGGCACGGCCTGGGTGGGTGAGCGGAAACTACAATGCGAGTAGTACCCCTCATTGAGCCCTTCCTGGTTCTCCTTGTGTGTCTGCGGCATGGTGGCCAGCTCCAGGGAGGGCAGCGACGTAAGCCCGCCCACATAGTTGGCCGCGATCTGGTCTGCCGAAATCGCAATGTTGATCTGGTTGCGGCGGTTGGCATCGGGCAGGGTCGCAGTGAGCCAGGTGGAAAGCTCCAGCGCATGAGGCGCGCCGTTGAACGGGGCGATGGGCACACCGGAGATGCCTTTCATCAACAAGCACTGGTCCAGCACCGGTCGCAGGGACTCCAGCGCGGGAGGTGGCGAGGTGAGAAAGCCCTCCGGGCTCGCGGGCCAGAACTGATCCATGATCACCCCATGCGGCATGTACATGAACCCCATCCGCACCGGGGGCTTGTACGCGGCCTTGCCCTTGAGGGCATCTGCCCAGCCCATGGTCTCCAGGAGAGGCAGCGCGAGGGAGGCACCCAGCCCCTTCAAGCAAGTGCGGCGGTCGATCAGAAAGCGGTTTCTCATAGCAGGTGGGGGAAAGGGTTGGCGCGGGGTCAGTTTTGCACGCGGCGGTTCAGAAAAGGATAACTCGTCACCACCTCGGTGATGAGCGTCTGCATGCGGTAGCCGTCCTTGGCGATGGTCTCCATGAGGCGGTCCACCACGATGTCATCATAGCCTTCGATCTGGCGGCACAGCGCATAGGCCAGCAGCTTCTCCGTCAGATTCCGCGCGAGGTCATCAGTGCGGGCAGCGATGATGCCCTTCAGTTCCTTGGGGGTCGTGAAGCGTTTGCCCCCAGGCAGTTCTCCTGCGGCATCAATGGCGCCGCCGGTGTCGTCCTGATCGCGCCAGCGGCCGATGGCGTCGAAGTTCTCCAGGCCGAATCCAATGGGGTCCAGCACCTTGTGGCAGTTCGCGCACACAGAGTTGGTCAGGTGCATCTCCGTGCGCTGACGCAGCGTCATGTTGGCCACCGCATTTTGATCCTGCTTCTCCAGGGCGGGCACATTGGGCGGAGCGGGTGGCACATGCTGCCCCAACACCTGCTCCAGCACCCACACGCCGCGCTTCACCGGGCTGGTGCGATTGGGGAATGAAGTGGTGGCCAGCACGCCGGGCATGCCCAGGATGCCGCCGCGGTTTGCATCCGTCAGCTTCACCTTGCGCATCTCCGGCCCGGAGACGGTCTTCTCCATGCCGTAGAGCTTCGCCAGGGTCCCGTTGAGGAAGGTGTAGTCACTGTCCACCAGGCTGACCACGCTGCGGTTCTCCCGCACCACGCTCTCGAAGAACAGGCGGGCTTCATCATACATGGCGGTCCGGAGTTCACCCGTCATCAGCGGGAACTTCGTGGTGTCGAAGGTCTTGCTCTCCAGCTCCCCAAGCTGAAGCCACTGGGCGCCGAATCCATCGAACAAGGCCCGTGACCGGCGGTCCAGCAGGAGGCGCTTCACCTGACCCTTGAGCACGGCGGGTTCGTGGAGTTTACCACTGTCTGCCAGCTCCATGAGCTCCGCATCCGGCATGGTGGCCCACAGCAGGTAGGAGAGACGGGAGGCGAGCTGGTGATCATCCAGCGGCACGATCTTGCTCCCCGCCGGGGCCTCTGTCGCCGGGGTGATGAAGAGGAACTGGGGAGACACCAGCACCGCCTTGTACATGAGGCGCAGCGCGGCGGGGTAGGTCAGCTTGTTCTGGGTGGCCAGATCAAACACAGCCACCAGCGTGTCCAGTTCCGCCTCGGAGGGAGGGCGGCGGAAGGCGTTGCGAGCCAGCGAGCGCGCCACGTTCCGCGCAGCGGCGCGCGGATCCGCCCCTGGTGCCGGAGCGTCGCCAAAGAGGCGCTTTTGCGTCTCCGTAGGCGGCGCGTCCAGAGGCGCGAGCACCTTGTCCAGCACCTCATTGGCAATCCCGAGGTACTCCTCCAGATGGAGGGGAGAGAGGGTGTTCATGTACCCTTCACCGAACACTTCATCCGGCAGCGCGTGGGCGATGGCCGGATCCACCCCATAGAGATCTCGCAGCGTGTTGCCGTACTCCACCTTCGTCAGGCGGCGGATCACAAAGGGTCCGGGGTCCTTGGGGCTGAGGAACTTCAGCTTGGCAATCCAGTCCACGAAGGCCTGCCGCTCCGCATCAGTCGGCAGGGCATCTTCATCATCCGGCGGCATGTCCTTGCTGTTCACCGTGGCGATGGCCGCCTTCCAGTGCTTGCTGAACGCCACCGCGCCAGGATTCCTCAAGGCAACCTCAAGGTTGATGCCCCCCTTGGAGCGCCGGTTCCCATGGCATTGCTGGCAGTAGTTTTTGACGAAAGGCGTGACGCTCTCGCGAAATGACTTTTTGATCTCGGCCTGGAGCGCCACCAGTTCCGCATCCTCAGCCGACAGAGAGGGAGCTGGCGCGGGGACGGGCTTGGGCGCTGGCGCAGGTGCTGTTGTTTGTGCCTTGGCGGGAGGAGCCCCCGCCCCTGCCGGGGTCGCGGAGGCCAGTTCCTGCCCGGCACACGGAAAAGCCCATGACGTCGCCAGGCCTACACTGAGCAGGAGTCTGGCCTTCATACCACGTTGAAAAACCTCGGAAACAGTCATCTTGAGCTTCAGAAAGAGCACCGTGCTACAAACGGACCATCTCAGGGGCCTCTATCCGGCCCGACGCCATCGGCAGTCCCCGCTTATCCGTTGGCGGCGTAAGTTCTCTCGCGTAAAGCACGCTTGCCGCCGCTCCATCCTGCCCCCTCCCTGTGATCAATGCCCAGCCCCGATTCCGCCTCCTCCACCCGCTCTTCGACCGCCGGTTGGCACCTGGAACATTCCTACGCCCAGCTTCCTGAGGCGTTTCAGATCGCCTTCCAGCCCACCCCGGTGCGGCAGCCGAAGCTGGTGATCCTGAACCGGGCCCTGGCCAATGCTCTGGGTCTGGATGCAGCTCAGTTGGACCACGCACCGTGGTTCTCCGGCAATGAACAGCCACCGGGTGCCCAACCCCTGGCCCAGGCCTATGCAGGCCACCAGTTCGGCAACTTCACGATGCTGGGAGATGGCCGCGCGATCCTGTTGGGCGAGCAGATCACCCCGAAGGGACAGCGTTTTGATATCCAGCTCAAAGGCTCCGGCCAGACGCCGTTTTCACGCCGCGGGGATGGCCGGGCCACGCTGGGCCCCATGCTGCGGGAGTACGTCATCAGCGAGGCCATGCACGCCCTGGGCATCCCCACCACACGCAGCTTGGCCGTGGTCACCACCGGAGAGCTGGTGCGACGCGATGGGATGCTGCCCGGAGCCGTCCTCACCCGGGTGGCGGCCAGTCACATCCGGGTCGGCACCTTCGAGTACGCCGCCGCACGTGGCGAAAAAGCGCTGCTCCAGGCGCTGGCGGACCACACCCTGCAGCGGCACTACCCTGACGCAGCAAACGCCTCCCAGCCCTATCTGGCCCTGTTGCAGGGCGTGATCGAGCGTCAAGCCGCGCTCATCGCCCGCTGGCAGCACGTGGGCTTCATCCACGGCGTCATGAACACGGACAACATGGCCCTCTCTGGCGAGACCATCGACTATGGACCCTGCGCCTTCATGGAGGCGTACGATCCCGCCACGGTGTTCAGCTCCATTGATCACCAGGGCCGCTACGCCTACGGCAGGCAGCCCTTCATCGCCCAGTGGAATCTGGCACGGTTTGCCGAGGCTCTTCTGCCGCTGCTTGATCCCGTGGAGGAGAAGGCGGTGGAGCTGGCCAACGATGCCATCATCGGGTTCGAGCCCATTTACAAGCAGCACTGGCTCACCGGCATGCGGGGCAAGCTCGGCCTCCTCACAAAAGAAGATGATGACCTGTCTTTGATCGAGTCCCTTCTGAAATGGATGCAGGAAACTCAAGCCGATTTCACCAACACCTACCGGGCTCTGTCGTCTCCAGGTTCCGCATCCCTCTCCGCCGACCCGGCCTTCCTCGCCTGGCACCAGCGCTGGCAGGAACGTCTGGCCCGCCAGCCGCAGACGGCAGAAGTGGTTCAGGAAATCATGCGCTGGCACAATCCCGTGGTCATCCCGCGCAATCACAAGGTGGAGGAAGCCCTCACCGCCGCCGTGGAGCGTGAGGACCTGGGAGTGCTGGAGCGCCTGCTGGCCGTGCTGGCGCAGCCGCATGAATACGTGCAGACACCGTCGGAGGAGTACCTCGTGGGCTCACCGTCGGGTGACTACCAGACGTTTTGCGGGACGTAGGGGGGTGGGGGGCGCGGCGTTTTGATCCTCGTCCTTGTTCACGCCTGAAACTCCCTCACGGGTGTTTGATCACCGACCACCCATCGCCCCTGTAGTTGTCGACGTAAGGAGGCACTAGCTGAAGCGTCTGCGGTCTGACCCTCGCTCCAAGCCATCAAGCACGACTGCTGCATGGGCCTGCCTCCTTAACCGGCTGGCAGAACGCTGACCAACAAAAATCGTTGCTACCAGCAGGCGAAAGCGGCGTCGAGCCGCCAGCACTCCAAGACACTGGCGTGCGACAAGCATGAGCCAGAGCGTCTCGAACCTCAACCGCGATTGGGCCGTCATCAGCTCAACACCACCAACCTCGCGAAGCGTCTTGGAGTGCGTGTGGCTCGACGCCGCTTTGGCAGCACTAGTGATTCCCTAGAACCTATGCCACCCGGCAGCGCCCCTGTCATCCGCCTTCGCGACTCCACCTTCACATCCCTCCCCGCGGCGCCGCGCCTTCCACGATCACCAGTTTCTGAATGTAGAACGGCACCTCCGTGGTGGGCGGCTTCGCAAAGGCACGGAAGATGCCGACGAATGCAAGACTGGCCTCGGCTGGCACCGCGCACCCGGCCATGACGATCCATTTCCAGTTGTCCCGGGCGAAGAGGGTGGATCCCGTCACCTGATCGCTGGAGTTGGTGGTGAACTTCACCTGGATGTCCTGCTCCGCACCCGCCGGGACATAACACAGCACCGCCACGCTCACCTGCTTACCTCGAACTCTGGCCAGTGCCTCACCGGTGATGCTGATCTGGAGGCCGTCGTTCTGCGTGGTGCCGGTCAGGGCCAGGGAATACGGTGCGCCGCCAAAGGTGTGGACAGTATCCTTCTGCACCTTCGCATTCTTGATGGGTCGCCATTTGTCGGGCAGATCCCCCGTCCAGTTGGACAGGTCACCATTGGCTACCAGCGGATCCGCTGGAAGGTTTACCCAGTTCGTGATAGGCACCTTTGCCTGCGGGGTCGTGGCCGTCCATGCAGTGGTCAGGGCCTGGGTGATCAGTTCGTACCCTTTGGCATTGGGATGCACGTTGTCCTGATAGAATTCCGCCGCCCGTTTCCTTTCGATGAAAGGCGAGTACCCATCCACCAAGGTCAGGCCCGGCATGGCCGCCGCGGCCGCCAACCACCAACTGCGCACCCGCTCATAGCCATCGTTGTCCCGCCAGGGATTTTGAATAATGGCGGCCTGCGGCACCTGTGGGAACTCCAGTCCCACGCGACCGATGGGAGCCAGCAGGCTGCCGCATCCATAAGGATAGTCCTTGGGCTGAAGATTGGCCTGATGGTTGTGGCCGTGATTCCAGAGGACCAAGTCCGGTGCCTTTTTCTGAAGCGGTGCCATCACATTCGCCCAGCGGGAGCCATCCACCATCGCCTGGGCAAAGGCACCCGGCAGCACGGCATTCAGGATCGTGAGCGTGGCCTTTGATCCCCCCTTCCCTTCTGCGATCACGATCGGTTCTTCGCGGTAGTTCCTCGGTCCCGTGGGGGCATTCGTCACCCACTCCGCCCAGTAGTGCTCCACCACCCGATAGCCGGGATACTGCGCTGCCAGCCAGCGGAGAAAACGCCGCAAACCCGAGTCGTCCCGGTAGCCGGTGCTGTCGGAGATGATCAGCAGCGTGGCCGATTCCCCGCCTGCCAGTTTCTGCTTAAGCGGTGAGAAGGCGTTCACAGACGGCACTCCACCCGCAGGGCTCGTCGCCGGGTTCTCGCCCAGCAGGCAGCCGGCGGATGCCGCCAAACCATAGGTCAGAAAAGTACGACGGGGGAACGATGGAAGGGAACAGCGGCTCATGGGAACAAGGTGGATGCGCAAAATACACAGGAGCAGATCCTGACCTCCTGCAAATGGATCTCGACTCTTACTTGGCAGGTGTCAGCGGCGGCCGGTGCACCCGGAGTTCCCCGATCGAGCTGGCATCCTGGGTGATCTCCAGCGTGTGCTTCCCATGGGGCAAACCTTGCACCAGCCAGATCCACGAAGGCGCGTGAACCTCCGAGATCGTTTGCAGCCCCACCTTCTCCAGATAGCGCGGCTCCGCCTTCCACTGGATGGTCAGGGTCTCGGGCACAGGCTTCACCTGGGCCAGCATCAATGCATAGGGGATGCCCCAGCTCTCAGGTTCGATCACCACCCGACCAGAGTTCGAGACAAAACGCTGATCGCTCCTGCCACTGCCATCCGGACCGGTCTTGGAGCCGATGAGAGTGAAGGTGAACTTCATCTTCTTCGGATCCTCTTCTGCATCCGCCCGCTTCACCTCCAGCGTCCAGTCCTCCAGCAGCAGTGGGGTCTGGGATCGGATAGGGGCAATTGCGGGCCACTTGACCGGGCCCTTCCACTTGCCGCCCGGCCAGGCGAGGGCTCGTGTGAACCCTCTCAGAGTGGGAATTTCCGTAACGGGCAGGCCGTCAATCCGCAGCTTCTCCGCTGTCAGGTTTGACGCCCCCTGGATCGGCACTTCCACCGCTGTCCCCTCGAACTCCAGCTTCAGTGAATCGCCCCGACGCACTGGCTGGCCTGCGGTCACCCAGCCCTCGGCAGGAGATGGGCCCAGCTTGGGGTCATAGCGCAGGTACGCCTTCACGCATTCCGCCATGAGATACTCCCCGTGGGCATTGAGGTGCACATTGTCCCTCAGGAGGGCCTTGGGTTCCAGCCGGTTGTCCGCGAGATACTGCTTCCAGATGGCCCGCTGGTCGCAGAACTCCGTGCCGTACTTCCTGGACAGCGCCGGCAGCCAGTTGTGGTTCATGAAAGAATCCCAGTTCCCGCTCTGGATCGGCACCTTGCCAGGATCCATCTCCTCGGTGAGATGCTCGGTCTTGGTCACGTGATCATTCTGCTGCAGGATCTCCGCCGTGGTGCGCTCACGCACCATGCGGAGGATGTCCTCATACTTGTCGTGTGCCCCGTACACGTGAAAGATGAGCAGATCCGGCTGGAAGGGCACCACATCCGTCTCCACCGTGCGTGAAAGCAGCTGCGAGGCGTACCCTGCCAGCGCGAGGTTTTCCACCACCAGATTGGCATGAGGAAAGCGGGCCTTCAGGTCCTCCGTCACCAGCCGGGTCCAGCCCTGCTCGGTGATGCTCTGCCCGTAGAACAGGATCCGGACGTTGTTGCGCTTCTCCGGGGTGCTCTCCGCCAGCAGGCGCATCGCCCGCTGGATATTGCGACCTTTCCCCGTCATGTCCGGCAGCTTTACGGGTGGGTAGTTCTCTGCCGCGAGCGCCCCTCCCACCGCCAGGGCGGCAAACCATGCGGCAGCAAATCCCGCCAGGGGGCGGATGGACCAACGGGGAACAACGCGGGAAATCATGGAACCCACAACGCCCGGCCACCCTCAGTCCTTGGAGAAATTTTGACCCTTCGATTGCACCTCCAACTCCATCAGGGGCGGCCTGATAGCCCCCTGGCGAGATACGAGGTTCTGCCGTCGCAGCGAGCAACGCCGCGTTGTCTAGGTTTGAGCAAGACAGGGCAAATTTTGCTCATCATGTCCGCCACCAGCAGGCATTCATCGGCCTTTTCATGGGCACCCAACAGGATGATCACTGACAACTATGCGATGGGCGAGGTAACAACTTTTCACCTTGCAACCATTCAATAGCCAAACTAATCAACCCGCCTCCTGCGGCCACGATGCCCGGGCAAAAGTGTCGAAGCATGCCTCGGCAATTTGTCTCATTCAGAAAGAATCCCCATGAAATCCCTCCGCCATTGGCTCCTCATACCTTTGCTGCTCAGCGTATTTGCCGCTCTGGGCTCGAACCTTGCCCGTGCGAATGCGCTGATCTATGCGCCCAACACCTCCAGCAATCGGATCGACGCCTTTGTGGAGGGACAGGCAGGGGTGGGCATGACTATCGACCTCACCGTTCAGCCGTCCGGCATCGCGCTGGACAGCGCCGGAAACTGCTACGTCTCCTCCGGCAGCAACACGGTCAGAAAGTTCTCTCCCACAGGAGCGGATCTGGGCACGCTTCCCAGCACAGGGCTGAGCTTTCCGGCGGGGATGGCCTGTGACACTGCGGGCAATCTCTATGTCATCAATTCGGTCAGTCGCTCCATCCGGAAGTTCTCTGCTGCCGGTTCTGACCTCCTCAACATCGTCGCGGATACCGGGCTCGTCGCTCCCAGAGGCATGGCCCTCGACGGCTCCGGCAACCTCTACGTCAGATTCAGCGGGAGTGGGGTTGTCAAAAAGTACAATTCCTCGGGAACCGAATTGCCCGTTTTCCTCAACCTGAGCGCGACCGTCATCAACGGCGTGGCCGTCGATGCGGCAGACAACGTTTATGTCAGCTACGGCAGCACCATCCGGAAATACTCTTCATCCCAAGTAGACCTGGGGACCTTCGCCACCATGCCGTCCAGCGGCATCGCCAATGCTCTCGCTATCGACAGTGAAGGCAACGTTTACGTTTCCGATGGCGTCACCCGGACCATCCGGAAATTTTCCGCCGTCGGAGTGGATCTGGGAGTAGTCGCCGATCCCAGCACCTACCTCGCGCAATATCTCGCACTCCGTCCATTGAGTCGGTCACTGGCTGCCTCATCGGTGATCGTGGGCCCTTCCGCCGGTTCAGCGAGCGCCCCCCTGGTTTCCTCCCCAGCGACCGCCCAGTGGACCGCTGTGGCCAACGACGGGTGGCTTCATGTGGATCCTACCGGCACGGGCAGTGGCCCCGTACCTGTAGCCTTCGATGCCAACCCCGGCCCCACCCGTACCGGCACCGTCACCATCGCCGGCCAGACTTTCACCGTCACCCAGGCAGGAGCCGGATATGTGGAAGCCCAACCCCTCATCCCCCTGGCCTCCACAGGGCTGAAGTACCCTTTCACCGTGGCGGTGGACGGCACAGGCAACGTGTACATTGCCGATGCCAATAACAACGCGGTCAAGAAATGGACCCCGGCCACCAACACCGTGACGGACGTGGTCACAACCGGACTGTTGACGGTCGATGGTGTGGCCACTGATGCCGCAGGCAACGTGTACATTGCGGATACAGGCAACAACGCGATCAAAAAATGGACGGCTCCGGCTGGTCCCGTCACCACCCTGGTTTCGACCGGATTGCACAATCCCTACGGTGTGACGATGGATGCACTGGGCAACGTGTACATCGCAGACACCTCCAACAACGCCATCAAGAAGTGGACCGCCGCCACCCAGACCGTGAGCACGGTGGTGTCCTCAGGACTCAGCTTCCCCACGGCCGTAGCGGTGGATGTCTTTGGCAATCTGTACATTGCTGACACTGGCAGCAACAGCATCAAAAAGTGGACGGCCACGACAGGCACCGTGACGTCCCTCCTTGCCTCAGGACTCGACAACCCCAGCGGCGTCGCCGTGGACGTCTTCGGCAACGTGTACATTGCCGACAACGGTCACAACGCGATCAAAAAATGGTCTTCCGCGACGCAGGCCATCACGGTCCTGGCAGCCTCCAATCTGAACAGTCCGCAGGGTCTGACGGTGGATGCCGCAGGGAATGTCTATGTGGCGAACTCCGGAAGCAACGCCATTGCGGCCATTCCCCGCGCCTTTGTGGATGTCTCGGGGAACAACGTCCCCGCCACATCGGGGACAGGTGCCTTGTCGGTGGTCCTTCCTGCTTCCACGAACCTGCAGCCCCCCTTCACTCCCACGAGTGGCCAGCCGTGGCTCACCGTCACTGGCGTGACTGCAGGCGTGGTGAACTACAGCTATACCGCCAACGCCGGGAGCAATGGCCGGACGGCCCACATCAACCTCCTGGGGCAGCAGGTGCCGGTTCATCAGGCAGGCCCTACCCCCACCATCATCGCCAGCAGCACCAATGTGGACGCCGATGCCAACACCTTCACCATCCAGGGCACCGGCTTTGATCCGGTGGCCAGCGGGAACATCGTCATACTGAGCAACGGGGCCATCGGCGTAGTCACCTCCGCCACCCCCACCAGTCTCACGATCACCCTGACCACCAAGCCCACCAGCACCGGCCCCATCACCGCCTCCGTGGTGGTGAATGGCGTGGCCAGCGCCGGCAGCGTGCAGGTGGCCACCATCCAGGCCGTCAACACGCTGACCGCCCCAGCCCTGCTGGTGGGCGCAAGTGGCGGTGCCAAAAGCATCACCCTCGTCACCACACCCAGCACCGCCGCGTGGTCGGCCACGGCCAATGCGGCCTGGCTGCATCTCACCACCGCCAACGGCACTGGCTCCACGAACGTGATCTTCACGGTGGATACGAACGGAGGGGCCCCGCGCAGCGGGACGCTCACCATCGGTGGAAAGACCTTCACCGTCACCCAGGCAGGGGCCAACTATGACCTCACCACCGTGCCCTTCACTGTGACCGCGACCGGACTGGCTGATCCCAGCGGCGTGGCCCTGGACAGTACCGGCAATCTCTACATCGCCGACTACACCAACAACCAGGTGAAGAAGTGGACCCGCTCCACCAAGACGGTCTCCATCCTCGACACCACTACCGCCGAGCTCAACGGTCCCACCGGAGTGGCCGTGGATGCACTGGGCAATGTGTACATCGCGGATTCCAGAAACAACCAGATCAAGAAGTGGTCGCCCGCGACCCAGACGGTCAGCATTCTCGACACCAGCGCCTCGCCCCTGCTCAGCCCCTATGGCGTCGCAGTAGATACAGCGGGCAACGTGTACATCGCCGACAGCGATCACAACGCCATCAAGAAGTGGACCGCAGCCACCGGAGCCATCTCCACGCTCGCCGGAGGCCCGATCAGTGAGCTCAACGGCCCGCAAGGACTGGCGGTGGATGCAACCGGCAATGTCTTCATCGCCGACACGCTCAACAACGCCATCCAGGTCTGGTCTCCGCAAACGCAAACCCTCACGGTGCTGGCCACGGGCGTGAATCTCCCGCGCGGCATCGCGGTGGACATCTCTGGCAACGTGTATGCGTCCACCTTTGATCACACCATCTTCAAGTGGACCGCCGCCACCCAGACCGTGAGCGCGCTGGGCACCGGGCTGAACCGGCCCTTCGGCATGGCCACCGATGCTCTAGGCAATCTCTATCTCGGCGATCAGGGAAACAACGCGGTCAAAGAACTGGCGAACGCCTACGTGAGTGCCGCGGCGGTCTCCAAGGGATCTTCCGCAGGCTCGGATACTCTGGTGTATCTTCCGCTGAACCGCGAACTCACCGGACCCTTCGCCCCCACCAGCAGCCAGGCTTGGCTGACCGTGGACAGCGTCGCCAATGGTGTGATCTCATACAGCTACACGGCCAACACCGGTGGCCCACGCACTGCCTACCTCAGTGTGTTGGGTCACCAGATCACGATCACCCAGGGCCCCGACATCATCGTCAACTACAACAGCGGCACCCTGGCTGCCAATGCCACCACCCTGACGATCCAGGGCAGCGGCTTTGACACCGCCACTCCAGGAAACAACATCGTCTATTTCAACAACGGCGCGACGGGTGTTGTCACCGCGTCCACCGCCAACTCCCTCACCGTCACCTTGACCTCGCCTCCCACCAGCGCTGGGGCACTCACGGTTGTGGTGGAGTCGGGCGGCAGCTCCAACGGGGCGCCGGTGCAGGTCGCCATCGTGCCCCTGGCGCTGAGCACCTACAACCTGCTGTTGGACAATGCCGCTGACTCCGACACCGTGGTGATCTCCACCGCCGCGACGGAGACCGCCTGGGCCGCCTCCGATGACGCAATCTGGCTTTCCCTCCCACTCACCAGCGGGTCAGGCAGCACGAGCTTCAAGCTGGCCTTCAGCGCCAATGCGGCGGCCACCCGCACCGCCACCGTCACCGTCGGTGGCCTGACGCTTAGCGTGACGCAACCGGGTTCGAGCCATCAACCCGCCACCGCCGTGCCCACGCTGGTCGATACAGAGGGGTTGAACTTCCCTGCGGGTGTCGCCGTGGATCGCGTCGGCAATGTGTACATCTCCGACTACGGTGACGATGTGGTCCGCAAGTGGAACCCCGTCACCGGAAGGCTCACCACGTTGAACACCTCTGCCGCCCCGCTCGACGGTCCGCAAGGGCTGGCGGTGGATCATGCTGGTGCGGTGTACATCGCCGACTCCCTGAACAACCAGATCAAGCGGTGGTCTCCGGTGAACAACTCGGTGAGCATCGTGGACACCAGCGCCTCACCCGTCAATGAACCGGTGGGCGTGGCCGTGGATGGCACGGGGAATCTCTACATCGGGGATTCCGGAAACGGTGCTGTGAAGAAGTGGGATGTGATCACCCACCAGATGACTGTTCTGGCCCATAGTCTGAACACCCTCCAGGGCGTGGCCGTCGATGCAGCGGGCAATGTGTACTACACCTATGGCAACACGAACGGTCAGGTGGCCATGTGGAAGGCGCAGACTCAGACCATCACCCCGCTCATCACCACCGGCCTCAATGTACCCCGCGGGCTGGCGGTGGATGTATCCGGCAACGTGTATGTGGGGGACACCTCCAACAACGTGGTCAAAGTCTGGCAGGCCCGAAACCAGACCGTAACCACGGTGGTACCGGGACTGAACTCACCCTTCGGCGTGGCAGTGGACGGGAATCGCAGCGTGTACGTCGTTGACCAAGGAAGCCAGTCCATCAAGTCGCGCCCGCGCGCCTTCGTGGACACCACCCCGCAGAACTTCTCCGCCGCGGCGGGGGCTAGTACGCTCTCCCGCGTGCTACCGCTCAACCAGAGCCTGCTGGAACCCTTCGCCCCCACGAGCAATCAGTGGTGGCTGCAGGTGGACGGCACCGTGAACAGTCTGATCAACACCTACCAAAACATCAACCTCACCGGCACCACACGCCTTGCCCAGATTGGGGTACTGGGAGTCAACATCCCTGTCACCCAGCAATCCGGCGGCACCGGTATCGGGGCGTGGCGCACCCTCTGGTTCGGCAGCTCCGCAAACTCCGGCAACGGTGCCGACACCGTGGATCCCAACAACAACGGCGTTCGCAACCTGGTGGAGTACGCGCTGGATGGTGACCCCACCGGCAACACCACCGGAGGAGATGTCCTGCCAGTGCTCTCCATCAGCAGTGGCAACAAACTGCAGATCTCCTTCTACCGGTATCTGGATCGCACGGATCTCACCCTCACGGTGCAAGCCAGTGAGAACCTGACCACCTGGACCGACCTCGCCCAAAGCGTGAACGGAGCCGCGTTCACCGTGATCACCGCCGGCACGACAATCCATGAAACCGGCACCGAAGGCTTCCGCACCGTCACTGTTGAAGACCTCTACCAGATCTCAGATCCTACTCATCCGCGCCGCTTCATGCGGTTGAAGGTGACAGGGCCTTGATCGCTCTCACTGCCATAACTCACGGGCACGCCGATGGAGATCATTGGCGTGCCCGTTTTGGTTACCAGAATGGATAACTTCGGGGCTACGAGGCGGCGCAGATAAAACTTCACTTGCCTTTGCAGGAAGGTTGGCGATTTTAAGGAGCAAAACCAACCCCCAACATGAATTCAACGGTGCCGGCCCCTGGCCCGGAAACATTGGCTTTGAATTTGATTTCGGTGCGCAAAATGGCACCCACGGTCTCTGGCGGCCCGGACCACCTTCCACGTTACGGAGGGATCGACTGATGGCGTGGGTGGCTCTCAACTGCCCTCAATGCGGAGCCCCGCTCCCACGCGTGGCCATCTGGCGCTCGGTGAAATGCGGCTCGTGCGGCGCACTCATCATGCGAACCACCGCGATGGTGCTGCGCGACACTTTTCGCCAGGCCTTGCGGCGCGCCCGCCAACAAACGGGCGCCCTGGGTGGGGACATCACGTGTCGGGGTGAGAACTATCACTTGATGCAACAACTGGGACGTGGCGACGTCTCGCTGGTGCATCTGGCCCAGCGAGTCGGGCCCATGCCCTTCCTCGCTACGGTCAAACTCTCGTCCTCGCCCAAAGCCGCCGCACTCTATGCAAGAGAGGCGGAAGTGTTGCGCGAGCTTCACTCCATGGAGGCGGGCTCGGCCAGTGCCTACGGTCTGCAGCATCTGCCGGTGGTCATCGCCCAGGACGTATTGGAGAGCGATGGAGATGGTCTGCGTCAGGCTCTGATCCTGCGGCATCCCAATGGCTTCTGGGGCAGCCTGGCAGCTCTCAGTCAGCGCTATCCGAATGGGCTGGATCCACGCCATGCGGTCTGGATCTGGCGGAGACTTCTGGATGTCTTGCACTACCTCCATGCCAATGGCTGGGCACACGGAGACATCCGACCCGAACATGCTCTGGTCCATCCTGCCAACCACGGCGTACGCGTCATCGGCTGGGCCTCTGCGAAGAACGGTGCCAGCGCCAGGGAAAAGGCCCAGGACCTGCAACACAGCGCCCGCGTGGTGCTGGTGCTGCTCTGTGGCACCAGCGAGCGGACGGCCCTCTCCGGATTCGTTCCCGAGCCTCTCGCCCAACTGGTCTTGCAGGCATGTCAGGACGAGGACTTCTGCTTTCAGCAAGGAGCCTCCGGCTTGGACGGCTTGTTGCGGACGGCCGCTCGATCCACCTTCGGACCGCCAGCCTTTGTGCCTCTGCACGTCTGATCCAGACTTCTCCTTTTTTCAGTACAGCAAAACCCACCCCAACCACAAAACACCCATGGGCTACGGAAACTACTCACATGCCGCCCACGCCGCACTCACCGCCGGTCGCGCTCATCAGTCGCGTACCGAGGTCTTCAGCCAGACACGATGCCATGCCCTGATGAATCCCAAGGGACTCAAGGTGCGTGAATGCCGTGACAGCGCCGATCACCCGAATTCCCTCGGGATTGCGTTCGCCCTGGATGTGACGGGTTCCATGGGGGACATTCCGCACCTGCTGGCCAAGCAGGAGCTGCCCACGCTGATGAAACTCCTCACTGGATGCCAGGTGGAAGATCCCCAGCTGATGTTCATGGCGATCGGTGATGCCACGTCGGATCAGGCCTCGCTTCAGGTGGGCCAGTTCGAGAGCACGGCAGAGCTGATGGACCAGTGGCTCACCTGGAGCTACCTGGAAGGCGGAGGCGGTGGCACAGGTCACGAGAGCTATGAGCTGGCTTTCTATGTGGCGGCGCAACACACCGACATGGACAACATGGTGAAGCGCAAGAAAAAGGGCTATCTCTTCCTCACCGGAGATGAGCTGCCTTATCCCACAGTTTCGCGTCATCAAGTGGATGCGCTCCTCGATGAGAAGCTTGATGAAGACATTCCCATTGAGGAGGTCATCGCTGCCGCCGCGGAGTCCTACCACCTGTTCTTCCTGATCCCGGATCTGCAACGCGCCAAACGCTGTGAGTCGCGCTGGCGTCAGCTTTTGGGGGACCATACCATCTGCATGGAGTCGCCATCGGACACCTGCGCCGTGGCCGCCTCCATCGTGGCACTCACGGAAAAGCGGATCCCCAGCCTGGATGCCCTGGCGAAGACGCTTGGCGAGAATGGTTTCCAGCGTGACCGCATCAGCGCCACATTGCGTGCCATTCAGGACTACGCGGCCGTGTTGCACCTTGGGCCCTCCAAGAGCTATCACGCGCCCGTGACTTCGGGAGGCAGTTGGTGGAAGCGACTGTTCGGCTGATTCCCGTCTTCAAGTGAGCAGCACCCGCTTTGCTTCCGTGCTGGGCCTCGGCTTCGGCGACTGTGGAAAGGGACACTTTATTGACGTCCTGGCCAGGCGCTGGCAGGCACACACCGTCGTGCGCTTTAACGGCGGCGCCCAGGCCGGGCACAATGTGGTGACCCCCGCGGAAGCAAGACTGCCAGCCCGGCACCACACCTATTCCCAGTTTGGCAGCGGCACCTTCGTCCCGGGGGTGCGGACGCTGCTTCTCGACCCCGTGGTGGTACATCCCACCGCCCTGCTGGTAGAGGCGGGAGTTCTAGGTCAAACCGGGATCGATGACGCCCTGCCGCGGCTCACCATCGATGCCATGTGCCGCGTCACCACGCCCTACCATCAGGCTGCCGGGCGATTGCGGGAGCTGCTGCGAGGTGCCACGGCACATGGCACCTGTGGTGTGGGTGTGGGCGAGACGGTCCGCCACTCCCTGGAGCACCCTGACCAGGTGCTGCGCTATGGTGACTTCTCCAGTTCCAACTCCGCAAACCTTCATGCGCAACGGGACAAACTCTCGGCCATTCGCCAGTCCATTCGAGAGGAGTTTGAACCACTGGTGCAGGCCATGCCTGTAGAAAGCGTCACCGACGAGTTGGCCATTCTTCGTGACGAATCTCTTCCCACCACCTGGTTGAACCATTGTCGCGCGCTGGCCCGCCAGTGCCCTCCTGCGTCGGCCTCCCAGATCCATGAGCAACTGACACGTCCCGGATGCGTGTTGTTTGAAGGGGCCCAAGGCGTGCTGTTGGATGAGTGGCGGGGCTTTCATCCTCACACCACCTGGAGTTCCACCACAGCCCACGCCGTCAATCACGTGGCCTCGCGCTATGGGGTGCAGTCGGACATTGAACACTACGGCGTGTTGCGCAGCTACCTCACTCGTCACGGCATCGGTCCCATGCCCACACACGATGCCACTTTGGATGCAATCTTTCCCGAGCCCCACAACCACGCAGAGGGCTGGCAGGGCCAGTTCCGTCGCGGGCACCCCGATGCAGTACTGCTTCGCTACGCCCTGGAGTCTGCGGGTGCACTGTCTGGCCTGCTCATCGGCCACCTGGATGTCTTCGAGCGCGATGTCAAATTGAAGTGGTGTGAGCGCTATGATGGCCTGCCTGATGCAGCAAACTCGTGCGAGCGCCTGCCTTTAGGCGAAATGGGAGACCTCGCCCACCAGGAGAAGCTGACGGAATGGCTCTATCAAGCCCAGCCCCAATACGCTGAAGAGGCAGTGACATCTGCAGCGGCGTTGTTGGAGCGAATCGCCGGTGTCACCGATGTGCCGGTGATTTTGCGTTCCTACGGCCCGACCTCAACAGAGGTGGTGAGTGGGGAGGGCAAGTAGTCGCCTGTCGGAGATTCGATTCGATGGTGATCACCTAGAACCCAGCCCCAGCAGCAGAACCCCTGACACCGCCATCCATCAGCCCCCTATGCCCACAACAGTCCCCGCAAATCCTCTCTGCCCCATCCCGAACGATCCCGGTCGTAGTTGACGACGTGAGGAGACACTAATTTCCCGGTCTATCACGCCGCGGCAGGAAGCGGAGCCAAGTGGCCAAGTTATCCGCTGGGTCGGGCGGCAGCAGGGCGTTGGACAGGCGGATATCTGTCGCGTCATCCTCACCACAGACGCTTCAGTTAGTGCCTGCCAAGGAACCTGAGGAGCTGACGTGGGGGTGTTGATGGCGGTGGGGAGGAAGCGGATGCTGTCGGCTTTCCCACCTGATCATCTCCTGCGGAGGTCCCCAAGGTAGACTCGCTTAGGGCTCGTCCAACCTTGGGCTGTGCTACAGATCCCATACTGGGATCTACTTCGGTCTGAGGCGGGCATCTCAAGGTAGTTCCTTGGCACCCCCGCAAACGTGCACGTTTGGTCCGTTCTCCTCACGTCGACACCCACAACCGCCTTTGGGAGTCTCTCTGCAGAAGACATCACCTTGGAACCACTGCCACTTGAGGCAAACTCACGAAACTTCCCCTCTTCCCCGTGCACCCAACCTCGCATTTGAGACTGCTTCCAGATACAGTAGCGTCTGTGGTGCCTTCGCGTCTCTCCATCCTCCCCCGACCCGCCCCACTCCAGCGGCGTGGGGGTCCGTGGCGGATGGCACCCATCCTCTGGGGTTGCCTGGCCTCGCCGCTGGCCCTGCCCTCAGTCCGTGCCGAATCCCTCCCCAACCCCGCCCCGGTGGTGTTGCTGGTGGACGGCAAACCGTTCTCTGCGGGTCCAACTGGCTTTCGAGTTCCAGCGTTCGCCAAAACGGTCAGCTTCCGCCTGGGCAAATCCGCCCAGGAGGATCCAGAGAACTGCCGCCGCATTCGCTTCAAGTTGGATGGAGTGGATGAATCCTGGCGTCAGATCGAGAGCGAGATGTGTCTCATCGTACGGTTCGCCGATGTGGCGGGAGACCAGGTGGGGCAGCGTCTTTTCCCGGTGGATGGCATCAGTGCAGGATGGCGGGGTGAGACCGGGACTTCCACCTTCACCTCGCGACGGGAATCCTTACGAGTGCCACCGGATGCCGCCACTGTGACGGTGGCTATTTCCTCGTCCGGCCCTCCCACGGCCATGGGACTTTATGCCGTTCGAGACTTGAAGCTCTCGAGCCCGGCCACGCCGACAGCAAGGATGGTCTACGAAACGGCCTCCGGTCTCGATGAGCAGCACTCCATCACCACTGGCTGGACGCGCAGCGGCACCCGCCCCTCCATGGCCAGGCTGGTGACCACCCCTGCGGGAGAAGCATTGTGCATCCTGGATGATGATGCTGGAGCTCATGCTGAGTGGAATCTTCTCCGCACGGGTGCGCCACGCGTCACTCCCGGCGAGACCCTCACCGTGGAGTGGTCCGAGATGTACAACATCGGCATGGGCAACCGCTTTGACGTGAACTACGGACGTCTGGGCGCCGGCACCCACACGTTCTGGAGCGATGAACTGGATGCCACGGGCAACTCGCTCCATGGGCCGCGCCAGCTTCAGTTTGTGGTGCTGAAGCCGTTGTGGCGCAGCGTCTGGTTTTGGATCAGCAGTTCCACCATCGGCGGGCTGGTGCTCTGGTGGGCCTGCCGGGCCATCATCCGGCGGCGTATCCGCCAGCACCTCGCCCGGGCCGAGCAGGAGCGGTTGGTCGAGCTGGAACGCCTGCGGATCGCGCGGGATCTGCATGACGACCTCGGGGCGAGGCTCACTCACATTTCGCTCATGAGCGGGCTCGCCGAGAACGAGCCCCAGAGCGAGTCCTCGCGGGAGAGCTTCCAACGCATCTCTGCCATGGCTCGCGAGCTGGTGGGCGCGCTCTACCAAACGGTATGGACCGTGAATCCCGAGCACGATCACCTGGAGGCGCTGGTGAACTACATCTGCCAGCTCACGCAGAACTT
The DNA here is from genome assembly GCF_000739655.1 of Verrucomicrobium sp. BvORR106. Classification (GTDB taxonomy): domain Bacteria; phylum Verrucomicrobiota; class Verrucomicrobiia; order Verrucomicrobiales; family Verrucomicrobiaceae; genus Verrucomicrobium. The sequence goes on from NZ_BATR01000025.1 coordinate 32,526, forward strand.
CTGCGACACCGCACGGATCCGCTGCCGCATTCATTCCTGCGAGGTGCCGGGCCAGCGCCGCGTCACCAGTGAGGTGCGCCACAACATCACACTGGCCGTGAAGGAAGCCCTGCACAATGCCATCAAGCACGCCGCGGCCACCGAGATCACCGTGCGCATGGAGTTCACCGATCCGACCCTCACGATCACCATCACCGACAATGGGAGCGGATTCGATTCCGCAAACACGACGCCAGGGCACGGTCTCAACAACATGGAGCGCCGCATGAATTCCCTGGGCGGCACCGTTACCTTCCAGAGCGTGCCCGCCAAGGGCACCACCGTCCGATTCGAAGTGCCCATTCCTGCCACGCCCTCCAGGCGGCCATCACCATCCTCTTCTCCTGCGACCTAAGCTGATGAAAGACAAGAAAACGATCGTGATTGTGGAGGATGATCCGGGGCTTCGGGAGCAGCTCCTCCTGGTGCTGAAAAGCGCCCGCGATATCGAGTGCCTCTACGCCGTGAAGTCTGGGGAAGAAGCCGTCCGCCAGATCCCCACCAACCCACCCGATGTGGTCTTGATGGACATTCAACTGCCTGGGATGTCGGGCATTGAATGCGTGGCGGTGCTCAAGAAGCGCCTGCCGGACATGGAGTTCATCATGCTCACCGTGTACGAAGATGCCGAACGCATCTTCCGCGCCCTCAAAGCAGGGGCGAGCGGATACCTCGTAAAATCGAGCGCCCCGGAGAAACTGTTCGAGGCCATCCGTGATGTCCACTCGGGTGGAGCGCAATTCTCCGCCCACATCGCCCGCCGGGTGGTGCAGTACTTTCGCGGGCCCACGAAGCCGGTGGATGAGAACGAAAAACTCTCGCCGCGCGAGGGGGAGGTCATTGAGCTGCTGGCCTCCGGATACATCTACAAGGAGATCGCGGACAAGCTGGGCATCGGCACGGAAACGGTGCGCACCTATGTCAAAAACATCTGCGTGAAGCTGCGGGTGAAGAACCGCACTGAGGCAGTGGCGAAGCATATTTCCGGCGAATCCTGACCCTCTGCGGGCAGGGGGTGACCTCCCCGCTTTAGGGGATGCGGCGGAAAGTGACGAGCCGCGGGAGTGCGTGCAACTTGAATGGGGACCCCGGCTTCCGGGACCATCGCGCTTCAGTTCAACCACCGCTCCTCATCTCCGTGATCAAGTTACCGCCATTCACCCAAGGCCTCCGGCTGGCTGTGCTGCTGCTGACGTCCGTTTCGCTCGCCCAGCCTCTTGCCGCACAACCTGCCACGCCCGCTCCGGCCCCGACCGTCGCAAAATCCAAGGATGCCATCTCGGTACTCGTCATTGGAGGACAGAACAATCACGACTGGAAAATCGGCAATGAGTTCCTGCTGACCCTCCTGAATGGACTGCCGGGGTTCATCGCCGAGGAATCCAACACACCCGCCAAAGGCGCGCCAGCGGCGGAGTGGGACAAGTGGGATCCCCAGTTCCACAAGTACCAGTGCATCGTCCTGGACTACAACGGGGACATGTGGCCGCAGCGGGTGCAGACGGCTTTTGAGAAATATGTCGCTGAAGGCGGCTCCGTGGCGCTGGTTCATGCCGCCAACAACAGCTTCACCGGTTGGAAGGAATACGAAAAAATGGTGGGCCTCCTCTGGCGTCATACCGTCTATGGTGCAGGGCTCTATCTGGAAGATGACGGCACCGTGGTGCGCGAGCCCGCGGGCAAAGGCCGCTCGTCCGGCCATGGCAAGCAGTGGGACTGGCAGGTCACCGTGCGCGATGCGCAACACCCCGTCACCGCCGGCATGCCCCGTGTGTGGAAGCATGTGAAGGACGAGCTCTACCACGGCCAGCGCGGGCCGGCTGAGAACGTGAACATTCTCCTCAGCGCCTTTGACGATGCGAAGTACCAGGGGACGGGCAAACATGAGCCGGTGCTCTGGTGGGTGCCCTATGGCAAGGGCAAGGTGATGACCAATGTGATGGGCCACGTGGGAGACAGCTCCGGCCCGCTGGCCTGTGTTGGTTTTCAAACGACATTCCTGCGATCCATTGAATGGCTGGTGACCGGCAAGTGCCCGACGGCCATCCCTCAGGACTTCCCCACGGAGGAGCGCACCAGCCGCAACTTCCCCGGTGGCGTGCCCAAGGTGCCGATCATGGATCTCACCACCCAGCAGGCCATGGACCGGATCAAAGTGCCGGAAGGTTATCGCCTTGAACTCGTCACCGCAGAGCCCACCATCGTGCATCCCGTGCTCTGCACCTGGGATGGAGACGGGCACATGTATGTGGCGGAGATGCGCAGCTACATGCATGATCTCAAGGCCACCGGCCAGGACGAGCCGGTCTCGCGGGTGTCCCGCCTCACGGATACCAACGGGGACGGCATCCTCGACAAATCCACGGTCTTCGCAGACAAACTGGTGCTGCCGCGCATGGTCCTGCCCCTGGACGGGCGCGTCATCATTGCCGAAACCTATACCGGCAAGTTCGCCACCTATCAGGACACCAACGGCGACGGTGTTGCAGATGAGAAGAAAGACTTCTACAACGGGGAACCGACCAAGAACAACCTGGAGCACCAGGACACCGCGCTGCAGTGGGGCATCGACAACCACCTGTACAGCGGCAATCTCTCCCGCCGCTTCCGCCTCACCCGTGAAGGCAGCGCCATGGAGCCCGTGCAGATCTTCGGCCGCACCTCGCAGTGGGGTCTGGCCATGGATGATGAAGGGCGCTTCTTCTGCTCTGCGGCCGGTGGGGAAAACCCGGCCTTTGGCTTCCAGCAGTTTCCCAGCTACGGCAGCCTGACGTTGCCAGACGAAACCGAGCCGGGATTTGCCGAGACTTTCCCCGGCGTGCAGACGGTGGACACCCAAAGCGGCCTCAACCGCATCCACAACACCAAGGGCACGCTCAATCACTTCAGCGCCTGCTGCGGGCAGTCCATCTTCCGCGGTGATCAACTGCCCCAGGAAATGCGGGGCGACTACATCCTGCCGGAGCCGGTGGGCCGCCTCATCCGCCGGGCCAAGGTAAATAACGTGGATGGCAAGCGTGTGCTCACCAATGCCACCCCGGGCGACGAGTTCATCACCTCCACCGACATGGCCTTCCGCCCGGTGTGGACCGCCACCGGGCCCGATGGCTGCCTGTACATCGTGGACATGCACCACGGTGTCATTCAGGAGAGCGCCTGGGTACCTCAGGGCGGCTACCTGCACAGCGCGATCGTGAACGAGGGCTATGACAAGTATGTGGGCCACGGCCGCATCTACCGCCTGGTGCACAAGGACTACAAGCCGGGCGCACAGCCCCGCATGCTGCAGGAAAAACCGGCCGAACTGGTCCGGCATCTCTCCCACCCCAACGGCTGGTGGCGGGATACCGCACAGAAGCTCCTGGTGCTCAAAGGAGACCGGAGCGTGGTCCCGGCCCTCACCGATCTCGTCCGCAAGGGCCAGGAGCCCCTGGGTCGCATGCACGCCCTCTGGACTCTGGACGGCTTGGGCGCCACGGACCGGCAGCTTCTCCTGGACGCGTTCAAAGACAAAGATGAACGCGTGCGCGCCGCCGCCATCCGCATCAGCGAAGGCCATCTGCAGAAGGCTGACAAGGAACTGCTGACCCAGGTGGAGGCAATGGTCAAAGACCCCTCTCCTGATGTGGTCGTTCAAGCTGTCAACTCTCTGCGCTACGTCCCCGCCAAAGGTGGACACACCGCGATGCAGGCAGCCGCCACCTCCCATCCTTGGAACGAGATCATCACCGCCTCCGCCCGACAGAGCCTGCAGTTCGATCCGGCCAGACCCAGCGGAATCTCCGTCAAGATCGATCCCGTGGGCATGGCGCTCATGCGGAAGGGCAGCGAGCACTACGCCCAGATCTGCTTTGCCTGCCATGGCCCGGATGGCAAGGGCGTGGTGACCTCCGATGGTCTCCATCTCGCCCCGCCGCTCTCCGGTTCACCCCGCGTGGCAGGCAGTCCGGATGCGCTCGTGCGCATTCTGCTGCATGGTCTCATGGGCGAAGTGGATGGCAAGACCTACCCTGGCGCCATGGTGCCGATGAAGGCCAACGATGACCAGTGGGTGGCGGAGGTTCTTACCTATATCCGCAACAACTTTGGCAACAATGCGCCCACCATCACCCCTGCGGAGGTGGCCGCCATCCGCGCCGAGTCCGACCGACTGGAACCCTACACCCTGGCTGAGCTGGGGCCCTATCTGACCGTGCCGCGCGACAACATGAAAGCCTGGGCCTTCAGCGCCTCCCTCAAGGAGAAGGACACCAAACACGCGTGGGACGGCGATGCCAAATCCCGTTGGTCCACCGGCACCCCGCAGCAGCCCGGCCAGTGGTTCCAGTTCGACATGCAGCGGGACCATCTGCTCACTCGGATCACCCTCGACTCCCTGGCCTCCAAGGACGACTACCCTCGCGGGTATGAGGTCCGGGTGAGCGCCGACGGTGAAAAGTGGTCCGAGCCCGTGGTCTCCGGCAAAGGCGCCGCCATGACCACCGTCCAGTTCCCACCCAATACCGTCACCCGCTTTGTGCGCATCACCCAGACGGGTTCCGACAAGGGCTGCTTCTGGTCCTTCAATGAGATGGCGGTGTATGGCACGGATCAATTCGCGAAGGATAAAGGTAAAACAACCGCTGCCTCTGCAGCGCCCTGACGTGTGAAATTCAAGAGAGCCGGGTGTCGAGTCTTGTGACGTCGACACCCGGCTTTCCATTGCCGACACCTGGCGAGGAAGTCGCTTTGTGAGACATGCAGCGCTTTCGCCTGCGAGTGGCACCCCAAGCTTTAAGATACTCCGGCTGGCCGTCTATCGCCCACAAAACGTCGGCCCTGATGGAGACTGAGTGGTTTTCATGAACCTTCGACGAGAGGCAGGACGACACGTGCCGCCTGCTCTGCACCGCATCTCCTGGCGAAAGCGGCGCTTCACGCACGCACTCCACAGCCCCGCACGCGGGGCCAGGTGCTGGCGGTTTGCACGTGAGGAGCAGGTGCCATCGGCCTGACTTGCTGAAGGAACGCCCGACTGAGCGGGGCTGGGAACCCCCGCCTCCTTTGCCCGGCCAGGTTCGCGAGTCGTACGGTCCAGCCCCCCTGACCTCAGGTCTTGCGACTTGTGTCTTGAAGTCTTTTGTCTCCCATCACTACATTTGTAGTTGCCACATCACGACAAATGTAGTGAAACTGTGCGCATGACACCCGCGCCTGATATTTCCGAATCCGAATGGACCGTCATGGAGGCATTGTGGGATGCGGCCCCGCAGACGGCATCCGAGCTCACGAAACTCCTCCGCCCTACCACGAAGTGGGCGGAGAACACCGTGCGTACACTGCTCACCCGCCTTGTGGAAAAAGGCGCGCTCAAGACGGCCGAAAACAGCTCCGGCACCCGCACCTATCTGCCGGCGGTGAAGCGCGAGGCCTGTGTGCGGGCCGAGGGCGAGTCCTTCATGCAGCGGGTCTTCGGCGGGGCGGCGAAGCCTCTGCTCGTCCACTTCGCCCAGAACAGCAAGCTCACGGCTGAGGAAGTGCGCGAGCTGAAGAAGATCCTGGATCAATCCCTGAAATCCTGACCTGCCATGGAAACTCTCCTGCGTCTCTTTGACTGGATCCTCGCGACGAGTGCCCGAGCTTCCCTGCTTGTGATGGTGGTGCTCGTGACCCAGGCGGTAGTCAGGCATCGTGTCTCCCCACGCTGGCGCTACGCATTGTGGCTGCCGGTGCTGGTGGTCTTACTTATCCCGGTCTGCCCGGAGAGTCCGTGGGCCGTCAGTTCCATCATCAATCTGGCCCCGGAGTCTCCGCTCACCGTTTCTTCCGTTATGCAACCCACCGGGGTGTTGCTCACCCACACCACTCAGGCTGAAACCCCGGGCATTCCCGTGCCGACCTCGTGGGCGCTCCTGCTGTGCTGGATATGGCTCGGTGGGGCAGCAGGCATGGTCATCCTGGGCCTGGGTGCCTATCTGCACACGCTGCGCCGGTGCCAGCGCGACCTTCTTCCCGCCAGCTCCGCCTTGCTCAGCGAGATCGACGGACAGTCCCAAGCAATCGGTCTGCGGCGGGTGCCACGCGTCTGGGTGTCCTCAGAGGTTCACAGTCCTGCCGTCACCGGTCTGTTGCGCCCCACCCTGTTGCTGCCCGCTCATTTTGAGCAAACGCTCGCGCCGCAGGAAAGGCGCTTTGTCCTCAAACACGAACTGACGCATCTCAAGCGAGGTGACCTCCCCGTCCATGCGTTGCTCTGCCTGCTGCTCGCTGTGCACTGGTTCAATCCCGTACTCTGGGTCGCCTTCTTCAAACTCCGCCTTGATCGCGAAGCTGCTTGCGATGCGCAGGTGCTCGACCGCGAAAGCCAGGCCGGACGAGTCGCCTATGGCCACACGCTGTTAAAGGTCGAAACCGCCTTCAGCCCCGCTGGATTCAGCCTCGGTTTTGTGGGCATCTTCCAGCGGGGCACTGCCTTGCGTGCCCGCATTCAATCCATCGCCACGCCACCCACGCCCCATCCTCTCATGAAGACCGCCCTTTGCCTCGCCATGGCATTCCTGACCTTCCTTGGCATCACTCGAGCAGCCTCCCCGGACCCGAAGGCACCGCAGATCCTCATCCACGCCAAGTTTGTGGAGGTCAGCGAACGCAATCCAAGATCATCCAGTAGCACTCCTCTGCCCGCACCGCTGGACAAGCCGGATCAGAAAGTGCCCGGCCACATTGCCACTCTGACCGATCCAGAGTTCCAAAAACTCATCCGGAACCTCAATCAACGGAAGGGATTGGATCTCCTTTCGGCGCCGCAAATGATCACCAGAGACCGCCAGCAAGCCCGGTTCGAGGTGGTACGCGAATTCTCCTACAAAGACGAAGCCGAGCGACAGGCGACCAAAAAGCCCGGCGTCACGCTCAGCGTCACCCCCAAGCTCAAGAAGACGGGAGAGATCGCTCTCGATGTGTCCTCCCAGGTCATGGAGTTCGAAGGGTTTCTCCCTCGCAAGAAGAGCGGCTGGCAGGAGCCCATCTTCAATGTGCGCAAAGCCAGGCTGAACGCGGCAGTGCTCCCCGGACAGACCGTAGTCCTCGAAATGGAACCGAGGATCGACAAGCAGCAGGTGGAAGAGACAGACGGGGCCGGACGCACCATCAAGTCAGAGACCGTGAGCTTCCAGAGACGTTTGCTGGTCTTCGTCACTGTTGAGCACGTGGCCCCTCCCTCCTTGAAGAAGACGCAGCCACAACCTCCGCATTGACGAGATTCCAGCAGGACTGTTCGGCGGGAGACTACCTCCGCCGCCGCCTCAGCAATCCGAGCCCCAGGCCAATCGCAATCAGCATCGCCCGTCCCGGCTCGGGTGCCACATAGATGATGCCATCTGTGAGGAACTGGTTTGTTTCCCAGTACCAACCGTTGGCCGTCATCGTGTCACTCACCTGGAGATTCAGGTCTGTGGCTACATTGAAGGTGCCTGCGTTGAGGCTGCCGGTCACCGTGGCCCAATCGAGGAGGTTGAAGACATCGCCCCACGCCGGGGTGTAGGCATCCGCCAGCACCACCTTGATCACGCTGCCACTCGTCAGGGTCAGGGAGCCCTGCACCGACAGGTGATCGTGGTTGCCGGTACCGCCATTGAGCCATCCGGTGGTCTGGATGCCATCCATGGGATTGGTCTCATTCCCAGTGGCACCGCCGAGGGTGAAGAGAGCGCGCGGATCCAGCGCCGAGCCGCCACCCGCCAGCACCAGGCTGCCTGAGGTCACATTGCTGAAGGTGAGCTTGCCCATGCCGGTGCCACCATTGTCTCCGGCGCTCAGCAACCCATTGACGGTTGTTGCTCCTTGAACCACGCCGGTGCCGGAGAGTGTGGCCCCTGCATTCACCGTGACCTGGCCCGTGCCCGTCTGTCCCGCACCGGACACCCCCACCTGTAGATTCCCTGCCGTGACGGTGGTGGTACCGACATACGTATTCGCCCCGGCAAGGGTGAAGCGTCCTGCGCCCTGCTTCACCAGACCACCCGCACCGACCATCTGGCCGGAGTAGGTGGTGTCCGCCGTACTGCCTGTAGTAAGTCGCGTGCCGGGCGTCGCCACCGTGTCTGCGGCGGCGATGGTGCCCAGATTGACCATGCCACCTCCCGAGAGGGACTTGATGACCTGCGAGAAGTCCGCAATGCCGTTGGTGAGTGCGAGGATCACGGTGGCATCATTCATCAGCACCACATCGGAGTTCGCGGAAAGCGTGTTGACCGCCCCGCCCTGGAGGATGCCCTTGTTGATCTGGGTCACGCCAGAGTAGGTGTTGGCCCCGCTCAAGGTCTGCGTGCCCTCGCCCACCTTGGTCAGGCCCAGAACGCCCAGACCGTCCTTCAAGGCCCCGCCGAAGTAGGTGCTGTAGGCGGCGTTTATGGCAACAAGCGTGCTCGTGTTGTTGTCCCCCAGGGTGAGGGTGGAGGTGGTGCCCGTGGCGTTGTTGATCACAAAGGTGTTGGCGTGCGTGCCATAGGAGATCAGGCTGTTGATGGTTTCACTGAACCCGTTGAGATCCAGCGTGACCGCCAGGGAGCCGCCCGAAAGCACCACATTGCCTTTACCAAAGCCGCTGGGGATGACTTCTGATGCGCCCAGCCGCACCGTCACCAGCGCCGAGTTGAAGGCGGTAGTGCTGTTGAGGTTAGTGTTGAGCGAAAGGTTCCCGGTAAAATCATTCGTCGTGTTGCTGAGCACGATGATGTTGGTGCCACCGGCGCCGCCGGAGAGGTCCAGGGCATAGTCTCCGGTGATCTTGCCCGACAGGGTGCTGGCGGTATTCGCATTCACGGCTCCGATGCGGGTGTCACCCGTGAGGGTGATGACTCCGCTGAGCACCTGCCCACCTGCAAGGCGCAGCGCCCCGGGGACGCCCGACTCCCCATAGCCCGTACCCGACAGTGAAAACGCCTGGGCGTACGTGCCCGAGGCATTCATCCAGAGCTGCCCCCCTGTGGTAACGGTGACCCGGCCGGATCCTAGGCCGCCCACACTATCCACGCGGGTGCGGCCCTGAGTGAAGACGCTGCCACCCGTGTGGGTGTTCACCCCGGAGATGATCACCTGCCCGCCCGCGCCGGTGCGGATGAAGGTGACCGCACCGGTGCCGTTGTCCCGGATGGATGACCGCAGGGTGACCTCGCCGGCACCCGTCTGGTGCAGAATGATCTCCCCTGCTGTGTTATCCGCGCCGCCAGCCGTGAGCACCCCCACATTCGCGGCGGTCCCGATTGCCAGCGTCCCGCCCCCCTGATTCCAGATGCTGCCAGATTCCCCCAGGCGGAGGGTTTCCCCTGCCGCGATGTCGATCGTGCGGTTCACCACGCTGTTGTCGGCTACGAGATTCCTGACCATGACCGTGTTCACATCCGTGGTCCCCGTGCCGGTGGAGACGGTGGTGGACGCGTCATTGATCAACACATTGGTGATGGCTGTGCCCACCACATCGCCACCTGCATAGGCGGTGTACACCCCTGCGCCGGCAGCAACGATGTTTCCGATGTCGCTCCCGGCGGTATTCTTCACCGCCCACTCGTTGCCCACGATAGCCCAGCCACCGAGGATGCCACTGGCCCCGTTGGCCGTGGTGGTGGTGATCCCGTTGGTCAGGCTCTGGGTGCCCGTAGGCAGGGTGAACTCCAGAATACTCGCCACCTCCCGGGTGATGGTGCCCAGATTCACCACCGTGGGACCGGCCACCGTCCCCTGGGTCACTGTCACATAGCTGCGACCGGTCAGGAGCCGGGTGTTGTTGAAGGTCTGGCTGGCCGTGCCACCGGCGTTGTTTCCCGTTACCCACAGCCGCCCGGTACCGAGCACCAGGCGGCTGGAGCTGCTGATGATGTTGCTGGTCGCCGCCGTCGCGGTGGTGAGGTAGGTGGTGCTTCCGCTGACGGTGGTCACATCAACCAGAGCATTAAAGTCCAGCTTCAACGTGCTGGCACTGGTGGAGTTGACGCCGCCGTTGGTGTGCGGGCCGGAGAGGATGGTGGTGTCACCCGTATAGGTGTGTGAAGCCGCGCCTGGAGAGGTCAGCGTGGTCGGGACTCCGCCCGTCGTGGCGGTGACGGTGATAAACTCTCCGGTCAGGGTCAGCGTACCGCTGCCGATCTTGGTGAGTCCGCCACTCCCGCTGAGAGCGCCCCGGTACACCGTGGAGGCATCGTTGTTCCCCACCTGCAAGGTGATGGCGGCACCGGTTGTGTCCTGCAGCAGCAGCTTGCTGATGCCCTCCAGACCGCCCGTCACAAAGGTGCCGATGCCGGTGGCGAAGCTGATGTTGATCTTCGATGCGTCGTAGTTGTTGAGCCTGAGTGTGGCATTCTGCGCCGCCCGATTGTGCCCCAGCCGGATGCTGCCGGAGTTCGTGATGGTGGTCTGAGAGGTGATTCCCCCGGAGAAGGTGTTGGCGTTGGTCAGGGTAAGGCTTCCGGTGGAGTTGTTCACCTGCAGGGTGCCATTGCCGGTGATGATGCCGGAGAAGGTGGTCACGTTGGCCCCCATGGAGAGATTGACGGAGCCGTTTTGCACGGAGATGAGACCGCTCCCCTCGAAGGTGCCAATCTGGTCGTTGACCTTCGTGATCAACGTGCCGCCGGTGTTGATGGTGAACTTGGCACCATCGCTGATGTTGTTGACCCCGCTGCTCCACAGGAACGTCCCACCGGAATTCACGACAATGCCATTGGCGGCATTCAGCTGGTTTGCGCTGGCCCCCGTACCGGCCAGCTCCAGCGTACCCGCGTTCACCGTGATGGCCCCACCCGCCAGGTTAAAGTAGCTGGCACTGCCCGAGGTGCCGTAGTTGAGAGTGAGCTTGCCCAGCCCGGTCTTGGTCAATCCTGACGAAGTGAGCCTGCTGGTGATCACCGAATCCATGTTCTGCACGTTCACACCGGGCGTCGCTCCGGTGAGCGTCAGCACCTGGGTGGAGGCGAAGTCCACGGTCGTGGCCGGGGCCAGGGTGACATGCCCCTCCTGAAAATTGAGCCCGGCAGCACTCTGGTTGCTGGACAGGGTGACGGTGTAGGTGCCGATTCCATCCGTGCCGGCGGAGAATACCACCTGATTCCCGGAGACATACGCACCCGTCGCCGTCAGGCCATTGGCGTTGCTCGACCAGAAGGCATCCGTCCCCCACACCCCACCGAGGTTCCCCGAGCCAGAGGCCACACCGTTGGTATCCCAATAGGTCTGGGCTCGCACAGCAGGGAGCGAGGAAAAGGCCAGTAAAGTGAAAGCAAGTGCGGATCGGAAACGGAACATGAGCTGGGGGAAGCGAAAAAGGGGGCCGGGATCGTACTGCCGGACCGCCCAATGAACAAGGCGGTTCGAGACTACGCGGCCAATCGCGCGCTTTTAGGACGAAAACCGGGCGGGCCGCCTCCTGCGCTGCCCTGCCCCGTCCATCCATTGAGAATCCGCACTCCTCCACTCTCTCCGGTGAGCCCCCCGGAGGCAGTCGCCGGCCAGATTTCCCTCAGAGTTTCTCCAAGCTCGTAATCGTGATCTCCTTGCCCTTGTTCTCCTTCACCGGGCCGAACGTTGTCACCTCGCACTTGGCCGCTTTGCCCCCGATGACCACGGGCATCGTTGTCTCATTGCGCAGCGAAACTTCCCGCGCATCCCGCTCACTGACCGGGGACAAGCCTGTGCCCATGCCGGGAGGCCCAAAGCCAAGCAGGATGGGGAGGAGGCGCGCGGGCTTGCCCTGGGCGGTGATCGTGACCTTGTTTCTACGCCCGTAGATGGCGGCCACTTCGTGCACCTTGAAGTTGCTGTCCTCCGAGGGCACCAGCTTCACCTCCACCGTGGCGTCATCGCCTTCCACAAAGAGCAGCGGCCCGTATTGAGTGTCTCCCTTGCATCTCAGAATGGTGGCGCCGTTGGAAACCCAGAAGCCGCGCTCGCAGCCGAGCGCCGTGCAGCCCTCCACCCGGGGCGCGGTCTTGGTGCGCAACTCGAACCCGCCGCGCATGTTCTTCGCGGTGCAGTTCTTCACCGTCAGGTTCTTGTGCTGGCCATAGGTGCGGAAGGCATCCTCCCCCAGTGCTTTCATATAACCCGGAAGGATCTGGTAGTCCCCTGCATGGGTCTTCATCACGGTCTGAAACTTGCGCTTCACCGCGAGGCCATCCGTCTCTTTCAGCATCTCATCGGTGGAGCGCATCACGCCCTCCACGTGGCAGTCCTCAAAGCGGATGTCGTTGCAATCCTCCTGCAGGTAGAAGCCGTGGCCGAAGGAGCGCGAGTCGATCCTGCACCCGATGATGGTGGTCTGGCTGCCGGTGATGTGCACCCCGCTGTGCTTGAGCCCCCCTTTGCCGAACAGGTCGCCATAGCCATACGGTGCCGATCCCTGCACATGAATGGTGCAATCACGCAGGGTGGTGCCTTGTCCCACCACCCCGAGGACCGCCCCGCCATTCGCCTTGCCATCACCCACACTGGTGATCGTCAGGCCCTTGAGGGTGACATTGCTGCCGTTGATGAGGAACTCATCCGTGTGGATGGGGGAACGGAGGGCTGCCCTCAGGGCGGTGTCCAGCTCGATGGTCACGCCCGTGAGGTCGAAGGTGTTGTTGCTCCCGCTGAAGGTGATGAACTGCCACGCCTTCCGCTTGGCCCGCTCCCGGATGGTCGCCAGCGGGATGAAGTCCGCCAAGCGGTACACCCCGGGCGTCATTTTCACCTTCTGGCCGCTTTCGACCGCCTTTTGAGAAAGCTCAGCCAGGCTTGAGATGGTGACCGGATCCGGTCCGACAGGAGCCGCGGAGATGGCGGGAGCAGCACCCCACAGGATGAGCAGGGCGGGTAGCAGGAGGTATTTCACGAACACAGGAGGAGAATGGGACGGTCTCTCTCCTACGAACCTCTGGCATCTGTTCTACCCCCAACAAATGTAGGGGGAGCCAGGCCCCTGCACCGCTGGCACCCGGTGAAGAGCGCCAGCAGGCAGGCAGACGGTTTAAACGACCGCCATCACTGGCGACTAGTTCTTGGATAGCACGATCTCTACGGAGTCGATCTTGCCCGTGAAGGGAGCCGCCTTCGCATAAGGTCCCACGGGGGCGCCGAGGTCGTTGCCGACATCGAGCCCGTCTTTGGGATTGGCCTTGATGACGCCCTCCGCTTTCGCTGTGACCGCACTCCCGCCGACCGAGAGCGAAATCGCTCCATCCGCTCCCAAGGTGGCGACGGCGGTCTGCGGTCCTTTGACGGCTTCCGGCAGCGCCACCTGGGTGATCTTGCCATCACGGCGCACCGCAAAGGTCAACTTTCCCTGCTGGAAGGAGAGCGAGTACCCGTGGGCCGTGCCGCCATGAGCGACAAGAACGCCTTCGCTGTCGCCATCTGCTGCCTCGAACTTCGCGGTGAGGGTGAATCCCCTGCCCCCCACACCGGGAGCTTTCTCACCATCGAGGTGGTCACCGCTCTTCAGGGTGAAACGGTTGGGCCCCTTCTTGCGGGGGCCAGCCCGCCACCCTCCCAGCGGAAGCACATTCGAGTTTGCCGCCCAGGATTGCCACTTGTCCGCAAGGGCCTTCACCACTTCAGGGCGTGCGGCCGCGAGGTCGTTCTGCTCGCTGCGATCTGCCGCCAGATCATAGAGACGCCAGGGCTGATTCTCCAGAGCGACGAGCTTGAGGTCGCCGTCACGCACCGCACGATTCCCTTCATGCTCCCAGAAGATCGGCTGGCTGCGGGCCAGGGATTCGCCTTTCAGCGCCGGAAGCAGGCTGGTGCCCGCTTTGGGGGTGATGGCTTTGCCGTTGAACTCCTTCGGATACTCCGCGCCGGAGGCATCCACCGCCGTCGCGAGAATGTCGATCAAGTGGCCGGGTTGCTTTTCCAAGACACCACGGCGTGCCGCAGGGATGCCATTCGGCCAATGGGCGATCAGCGGTGTGGAGATGCCACCTTCGTCCGTGTAGTGCTTGTAGCGCACAAACGGGGTGTTGTTGAGCGTGGCCCAGCACTGGCCAATGAAGACGTCAGAGTCCACACTGCCCAGATTCTTCCCGTTGGAGCGCCCCTGAACGCCCGCTTCCGCGTTGCCCCCGTTGTCGCTCAGGAAGAGGATGAGCGTGTTGTCCAGCTGGCCGCGCTGTTTCAGCCCGTCCACCAGTTGCCCCACGGCCCGGTCCATGCGCTCGATGACAGCAGCATAGATGGCCATGAGGTGATCATAGCGGTCCTGCTGCTCTGCCGTGAGGCTGTCCCACGCAGGCACCTCGCCGGGGCGGGGAGAGAGCGGCCACTTCTCATCGATGAGCCCGGCGGCGATCTGGCGGCGATAGCGCTCCTCACGGAGGTTGTCCCAGCCTGCCTTGAACTTGCCCCGCCAGCGGGCGATGTCCTCCTCCGGAGCCTGCAACGGGAAGTGCGGCGCATTGAAGGCGGTGTAGAGGAAAAACGGCTTCTTCGCGGCGAGAGCCTCATCCACAAACTTCAGGCCGAAGTCTGCCCATAGATCGCTGGAGTACCATTCTTTGGGCACAGGTCCGCCCTCTTTGTCTTTGGCAACCTCCTCGCCATTGTAGAAAAGGCGCGCGTTCTTGGCCTCGGGGAAGTAGAAGCCACCGGCGGCGGCCGTCAGGGTGCGCTGGAATCCGCGCTTGTCCGGCACCACGCCCAAGTTCTGGCCCACGTGCCACTTGCCCGTCATGGCGGTGAAGTAGCCTGCCTGGCCCAACACCTCAGCGATGGTGACGGAGGTGTCATTGAGCCGGCCGGAATATCCTGGGAGGGCGTTGCCCTTCTCATCGCGCCGTTCGTCAGTCATGTGGCCCACGCCTGCCTGATGCGGATACAGTCCGGTGAGGAGGGAGGCGCGCGTGGGGCAGCAGCGTGCCGCATTGTAGAACTGGGTGAAACGCACCCCGTCCTTCGCCAGGGCGTCCAGATGGGGCGTCTTCAATTCGCCGCCATAGCAGCCAATGTCCGACCAGCCCATGTCATCGACCAGCATGACCACGACATTGGGTCTTTCAGAGGGGGCAGCGGCGACCGAGCAGACCGTTGCCAACAGAATCAGTAGAGAGATTTTCATGTAAACGGAGGCACTAGCAAAGCCATCCGGTACAACAGTCGGTGGTGGTGGGGTGTTGACCGGTGGCAGAAGGCACGAACGACAGTCTCCTGTGGGCAGCGGGGGTGGTGGTCAGAGGCTGCCAGGGAGTCAGGCGCACCTGGACGGCGCGCCCCTCATGAACGTCACCCATGCGTCAATCCTTCATGCTTTGCATCAGCTCACCGTCCACCCCGGCTGGTGCGATTCACCATGTCCTCGTAGATGCGACGGCGCTCCTCCATGCTCATGCCGCGATTACGGATGCCGATCATCTCGCGGTTGATCGCCTCGCGCTGTTCCACGCTCATGCGGGACAGCTTCTCCACCGTCTCGGGCGGAGGCTGGCGCGGATACCCGTCTGAGGAAAATCCTTCGCGAAAGTTTACGGCGGCTTGCTTGGCCTCCGCCTGCTCAGACGGACTCAGGGGGGCTTGGGAGCCGCCCGGGCCACCCCCAAAGCCTCCGCCACCGCCAATAGGCCGTTTAGGCTTGGGTGGAGGCTTCCCGTAGCGGATCACCGCGACCTCGCCCCCCTTGATCTGGATCTTGGCCGACCAAGTGTGCATCAGGGCGGGATCGCCACCGATGCCGATGAGCTGCCACCCTTCCCGATTGGGCTTCTGCGAGACCACCTGGGATTCCATCGTCTTGGTGTCGAGGAGCGTGGCATACACCTCGTTGTCGAAGCGGGCCACGCCGGTGAGGATCAGCGTGTCCGACAGCCCCAGGGAGCGGGTAAAAGGAGGATTCGTGAGAAGGCCCTCGAAGAGCTCCTGTTTCAGCGGCTGCGGCATTCCCTCGGCGTCATTGGCTGCCGCGGCGGGTGAAGGTGCAGGTGGCATATCTGCTGCCAAGGCTCGTTCGGCCCCCGCCCATCCCCAAAGGCCCAGCAAGACCACCCTGAGAGCCAGCGTGAACGCTTTCTTCAGTGGGTGCGGCAGTGGGATCACAGGTCGGATTACGGTGCCTGTCGGGCTGAAACTTTCATGCCCAGCATAAAAGAATCGCTGGCTGAAAATGCGCTCTTCCTCATCTCTCAGCACTTTCAATAGCCTGTCTGCTCACACTCCTGACAGTGCGCCGCACGGCGCACCCATAGGAAGGGAACGAACGAGCATTCCCTACACAAGCCATTGCAGACGGCTTCAGGCAGCCGAACTCCATCATCATGCCAGGCTGACTGACGTCGATCGTCAGGATGAGAAACTTTCCCCTCAATTGCCCCTCGCCGGCAGCAGGCCGATGCCGGGATTGAGCATCGACCGGGCGCGATCGGCGACGGTGCCAGCGGTGAAGATGGGGATGTTCTTCAGTTCCAGGCCGCCGATCTGGCCGGCGATCTTCTCTGAGAAAGCCCTCATACGTTCCATGTCCTCTTTGTCGGGCTTACCGACGGTGAAGAGGGGCAGGATGGGGAGGTCATAATCCGTCTTCTTGTACTTTTCCTTGCGGTTCTCGACGAGCAGGAGGCCGCCGACCTGTCCGCCGGGACGTTCACCGACGAGGATGTCGATCTTGAAGTGGCCATTGAGATTGACCCACTTGCCGACCATGCACTTGCCGTTGAGCACGCCTCTCCCGCCCCAAGGCTGGCGCAGGTCCATGTCGGGTTTGGATTCGCCCAGATTCACCAGGTCATCACGCGAAGCATCCAGCACCGGCTCGCCGTTGATGTACACGGCCAGGAGATCATCGAAGTAGCCCACAAAACGCCACTCGCCGTTCTCAGGGGGGGTCACCATACCGGTGTAGTGCACCAGCCAGCCGCGGGGCTGCACGTCCTTCTCCACAGCGAAGGCCTTGGGGCCCTCCTCTGCCGCCAGCAAGGGCACGGCCAGGAAGGTGAAGTTCATCTGCTGTGGAGCTTGGAAATAACCCTTCATTTCCGAGGCTCCAAACTTCTTGTCCGCAAACGCCTTCACGAGCTGGAAGTATCCGTTGGCGTTGTAGGGCTGCGGTTTCCCTTTGCGATCCTGCTTGAAATCGTAGAGCACTCCTGGCACGCCGCCGGTTCCACCCAGATTGCCGAAGACCGTCCGCGCCACAAACCCCTTCATGCCACCGGTGCCGATGCCCGAGCCAAAGCCGCCGCCGGCCCCGCTGTTGCCAAAGCCACCCGAGCCCATGGCCCCTCCGCCCATGATGCTGCTCATCTCCGGCATGTCGATGCTGTCCATCGGCATGTCAGGCAGCGAGATGGCGGCATTGGTCGAACTGGACACCACCTTCCTCATCGGCGTGGTTTTGTTGAGCATCTGCTTTTTGTTCCGGATCTGCTGGCTCAACTGCTGGGAGGCCTCCTGACCGGCCTTGCTCCCGCCGCCGGGCAGGAAGTCCACTTTCTTTTCCTGCACAATGGTCTGCACCATGAAGTAGGCGATCACCAACAGACCCACATGGATGAGCAGGCTCACCAGGAAGGAACCGCCACCGATCTTGTTCCAGTATTTCCTGAATGCTCCCGGCGGCTTGGGCAGGTCGTACGTGGGTTGGTGCACCGGAGAATTTCCTGAAATGGCCTGCTTTTGCAGCAGGATGGGAGCCCCGCCGGAACCATTCGCAGGTGCAAGGGATGGCGCGACGTCGTTCAGAGGCGTCGGTGGATTGTGTTCCGATTCGGCCATACGAGAAAGCGGGAAAAAGGTTCGAAGTAGGATGGACGCCACCCAGTCGAGTTACAAGGATGACGACTGATCTTGGCAAACGCGCGAAGGATCATTTTATGAGGCTCAAAGTTTTTTTGCACGCTCCAATGTGTCGAGCTAGCCAAATGGATAATTTTTGACCTCGTCCTCCGTCGGCGATGAAACGTTTTTATCCACGGATTTAGGCGCGACCTTGTAACGCAAAATTTTGTCCTACTTTCAATCGCCGTAAGCTTCAGTGATCACCGAGGCGAGTTCCTCCAACTCGCGGTGGTGTGCCCGCAGATCGGCCATGCAGTGTTCAACGGCTTCTGGAACGGAAAGGCAGTCGAGCCTCCTCACTTCAAAGTCCGCAGCAAACACATTCACGATGCTTCGTCCAAAGGGGATCTTGTAGTGATGGATGTCTCCCCAGGTGGTGGCATTCGGGGCTGACAGGCATAGATCCACGGATCTGCCAGGCGAAAGCGAGCGCCATTCCGACGAATGGTGCAGATCATGCACGAAGCCAGAGGCATAACCAGAGCCCTTCTCCAGGAGACATGAGATCGATGCACAATGATTGAAGACAATCATGCCCATCTTGTGGTCCGTTGTTACATAGATGACATAGGCCCTGCCCGTCCCGCATCCTTCAGAAATCACGCTTGGCACAATTCCAAGCGGGATGGGATCGAGTTTGATGCTCAACTTTTGAGACTTGCCTAGGCCGAACATGGTTGGTCAGTTTACAGCCTCGCGATGCGACGCGCAGGAAAATTCAACGGGCATGCTTCCCACCGCATGCCTCCGTCCAATCCCGCGACAAGCTCCACAAACAGAGTTCACGCCTCTCGATCGGCAAGCTTCCATCCATCTGGCACTTCACCGGGAAATGGGAAAGTCGCCACATACCTCAAAGGCAGCGCTGTCACTTCAGACATGGAGTGCATGAGCCGGATGAACGCATTCGGCTTTCCGCCCAGAAGCACCCGGTACAAACCGGTCGCGCCCGCCTCATCTTCACGCTTTTGCAATACCAGACAGGTGGACAGAATCCGATGATTGCCGATGTGCTCATCCACTTTCACAGCCCCTTCCATGCCCAGTGTGGCGTTGCTCGTGCAAACGATCTGCACAATGGCCGCGAGGTCGCTCACGGGAATGACTGCTTCAAGTTGCGGCAATCTGATCTGATGCGCATCCGCCTCCATGATGACGCCTCGGTTCTTCGCCGCCCGCGCTCTCACGACCTCGACCACACAGCCCAACACACCCACGGCGAGCAGGTATCCCGCCATGATGCGGGTGTTCCGATTCCTGGCTACCGTCTCCGTGAACCATGCGGATGAGACAATGGCAGCCAAAGTCAGCGCAATCGCCATCACCACGCCAATGACCTTCCATCGCAACGGCTTGCCCATCACCACCAGCCTGTCCCGCAGGCGATCCACCTTCAATGAATCTTCCGTCAGATAGTAGAGCGGTTCCCCCTCCCACTTCACCCGCTGAAACTGGGTTATGTAGTCATCAAACCTCATATGCGTCTTGCCAGCCCGCCATATCTCGCCTGCCGACAGGGTGCAAGTCTCGCTTTTGCTCCAGCAATGCTCCTGATTTCAATGGAGGCCGTTCGAAGCCTCATCCTCGAAAGAAACCCCAGGCGGACGCGTAACTCCCCACCCAACACGATCAATGCTCCTCACCTGGGGAGTCATTGGCCCATCAATCCCCGCTACCACCGATGTCTGCCGAAAACTCCTCCCGCCGACTTTTCCTCCGCACCGCATTGGCGGGCGGCGGGCTCGCCCCATTTGCTCTCGGTGCCTCAGCGCAAGCGCAGGAAGCGGTGGCGGCCAAACTAGGGTCATTCGCGGTGCCCGCGTGCGAGGTGCCCCTGGTGGAAGATGCGGATGTGATTGTGTGCGGAGCAGGACCTGCGGGAGTGACGGCGGCGATCACCGCCGCTCGCGCCGGAGCACGGGTGCGATTGTTCGAATGGCGCGGCTGCCTGGGTGGCGTGTGGACCGCAGGATTGCTCGGGTACTTCCTCGACTTCGACAAACCGGGTTTTGCGAAGGAACTGCGGGACAGCCTGGACAAGCGAGATGCGCGCGCGAACACCAAGAGTGCGAGCGCCTTTTGCTACGATCCCGAGGCGCTGAAGCTGCTTCTCGAAGAATTGTGTGTGGAAGCCGGGGTGAAGTTTCAATACCACACCAAGGTCTCTGCGGCATTCAAGGATGGGCGACGCCTCACCACGGTCGTGACGGAGTCCAAGTCAGGCCGGCAGGCCTGGCGCGCGCCGGTCTTCATCGATGCCACCGGCGACGGCGATCTGGGCGCACTGGCAGGATGCACGTTTGAAATCGGCGAGGCGGCCGACTGCCCCTGCCAGCCTCTGTCGCTCAATGCTCTGCTGATCGTGAAGGACGTCGAAGCCCTGCGGAAGTTTGTCCGCTTTGGAGTGCCACTGGCGGGTGAAAACAGCAAGGGCGACAAGAAGAAACAGATCAAAGACGCGATCGTGAAGACAGGGCACTTCCCCTCCTACGCGAACCCCACCATGTTCCACGTGCGGGATAATTTGCTTTTCGCCATGTTGAACCACGAATATGGCGTCAAACCCTGGGACGCGGCGGAGCTCACCGCGGCGACGGTGCGGGCGCGCGCCGAGATGAACAAAATGGTGGCGGGACTGCGCGGCCTCGGTGGCCCCTGGGAGGGCTTGCAACTGGTGGCGACGGCGGAGCAGATCGGCGTGCGCGATGGACGACGGCTGGCGGGGCGCTTCACCGTCACCAAGGAGGATGTGATAAAAGGTTCGAGGTATGATGATGCGGTGGTGCGGGCGACCTTTGGCGTGGATGTGCACGCCACCTCAGCCGATCACAACAAAGATGGCTCAGGCCATCGCGCGAACATGAACATCAAAGTCGAGCCTTATGACATCCCCCTTCGGGCGATGATCGCGCGTGACGTGGACGGCCTGATGATGGCCGGGCGCTGCATCAGCGGCGACTTCATCTCGCACTCCAGTTATCGCGTGACGGGCAACTCGGTCGCCATGGGGGAAGGAGCTGGCGTGATCGCGGCACTCGCCGCGCAATCGAAACGACTGCCTCATGAAGTGCCGTGGAGCGAAGGGTCCGCGAAGCTTGCGGAGATCCGGAAAGCGTGACGAACGCCCTCGCACCCCGCGGGACTGATCAACATCGCACCCGTTACCGCGTCCAGAATTCTGTGATGCGGGCGGACTTCCTTTGGATGACCAGGCCCGCGCACCATGTCTCGTAGTCGCGCGGCTCGAAATTCGGACACTGCGCCACGTCGCTCCTTTTGAAGGCGTGGTAGGCCACTTCCTTTGAGCCTTCGAAATGGTAGTAGCAGTCGGGATCCTCGCCATAGATCCACCAATCCCCGGATCCGTTGTTCATCTCTGTCGGTCTGAATCGCAAGAGGTTCGATTCTTCGGGGATGATGTAAACCTTTTCAGAGGCCAGTCCCGCTGCATTGGTCAGCACAGGAGTGGCCAACGACAACCACGCAAGCACTGCCGCGCCTCCGACGGTGATTGTTCCAGCCCAGAGCAAAGTTCGAATGCGCGGCGTTTTCATCTTCTAACCTTTTGTGCCCGAAGCAGACGTTTGCGGCTCCTTGGAGGGATGCCCGAGAAGCATGACCTTGCTCAAGCGCTCCTTGATCCACGGAGCCTCTGGCATGGATGCGATCTGATTCGCGACCGCTTCCATCAAGCTCGCGGAGTTCGAGGAAGATTGGAGGATCCTCCATGCCTCGCTCGCGCAATCGTCTCCTTCTTGAAGCTTGTGCAGCTCGATCGGCAGCCGGCTCAAGAGCTTGTCATGATCCACGAGTGCCTGCTCGTAAGCAGCCCTGATTTGGGGGTCCGCTATCGACTGGGGATCTGCACCTGAGAAGATTGGCTTCCCACCGAGCTTGGTCCCGTCAAAATCCGGCCAGAGCCCAATCATTCGATCTGTCGGGACACTCATGTCACGAGTGCGGTAAATGGACGCCACCTGTTCCAACGCTTGTTTGATACTGTGAAGCTTGTTCGCTTCCGGGCCATCTTGCAGCGAGCTCATCTCATCCGACGGATGCCGGACATGAAGCAGTTCCAGGCCAATGATGAGCGCCCACAACAACAGGATGCCGAGATGCCAGAGGGTCCGGCCCGCGGACCGGATGTCGCGAAGCTTCATCGGGAATCTCGTCGTGCTCATGGTCACGGCCCGGTGTCTTTAAAAGCCACGAGCGCGGCAGCGAGTTGCTGACGGGTGTGTTGCTTCTTGACCTCCTCCATGGCCTCCCCACAGAGTTGGTCGCAACGTTCGTTGTCATCGTGCCCGGCATGCCCCTTGACCCAGTGCCAGCTCACTTGGTGCCGCTGTGCCGCGGCATCGAGCGTGCTCCAGAGATCCTCATTCTTCACGCGCTGCTTGCTGGCTGTCTTCCAGCCGTTCTTCTTCCATCCCGCCAGCCATTTCGTGATGCCGTTGCGAACGTACTGGGAGTCCGTGTGCATCTCCACGGCGCAGGGTTTTTTCAGGTGGGAGAGCGCCTCAATGGCCGCGCGCAGCTCTATGCGATTGTTCGTCGTGGCTGGCTCGCCTCCGCTGATCTCCTTGCGCCGTCCACGCGACTCCAGAACCGCCGCCCATCCTCCCACGCCGGGATTGCCGAGGCAGCCGCCGTCGGTATGAATGATGACTTGGGGGAGGACCGATTCCATCGTGATCCATAGTCAGGCAGGAGTCGAAAGACAAGGTTCAACCTCCGCAAGTCATGTTCAGGATTTCGGCCGCACAGGTGCCCTGCCGAAACAGCGGCGCTCAAAAGGAGCCAACCTCTTGTCAGTATTCTTGGATACACGGCCGCCGGACAATCTACTTCTTCATCATCCAAAGCATCAACCCGACCCCCAGCAACGCGCCAAGTGTGCCAATGACCCACGGCAGGTACAACGAATTGCTGTGACCCGGAGCTGTCACTTGTGATTCCGGCACTTCCTGATGGGCTGTAGCAGACGTGATAGCCTCATCAGGGGTTGCGCTGCTTGATTGCGACGCCTCGGAGCCAATCCTCAAAGTGCCCCCATAGGGCCAAAAAGGTTTGCCATCCACATGCAATTCCCCGTCCGGCATGACCATGGCCGTGACGGACTCCGTGAACGAAGGAGGGCGGAAGACAATCTCGCGAGGCGAGATGAGCCGCACTATCCCGTCTCCTGAATTCAAGGTTGTCGCAAGTGCCTGGGAGTGGACTCGCTGCTGGCTCTCCAGCCTCCCATCCTTCGCCCCCTGCAAGAGGATGAACGCCCCAATTTCGGTGGCCACCAGAGCGGTGACTTTCCCCTCTGACTCCAGCGCATCGAGAAGACTGAGCCATTCCGAAGGCTTCCCCGTCTCCTTGGTGACCTCTTTGAAGTAGAACTCTATTGGCTGTTGGCCGGATTTTCGAAGCTGCAACCTGTACGTGGTTTTCGCATCCGTCTGATCATACTGCAGCACCAGTTGGGAAGCAGGAGTCAGCTTCTTCTCGACAATATCTTTGGCCACACACTCAGCACAGGCGAAGAACAAAGCTGTAAAAATCGCCAACTTCATATCTTAACAAGGATCCTTAGTGAGCGTGGTCTCACTCGTATGTTGGAGGATTTGCCTGCCCCTATGTGGCACCGCCCGACGCGGTCAGAGGCACATAAGATTAATGCGAAACCAGTCCGCACCTCCTCGCAGCGACACCCGGAAGCCTCATCGGGTCAGACCTCACCCCATCGCAGAGACTCTACCTCTTCACCAGCCAAAGCAACACCCCCAGGCCCAGCAAGGCGACTACTGCCCCGATCCCCCACCGCGTGTACGACAGGCCATTCGCCTCGGGAGCTGTCGCTTGCGATTGCACCCCCTTCTGACCAGCCGCGGTGGGAGCCTTGCCCTGTGCCGCAGCACCTGTGGCAGCTCCATCAGGTGTGGCCGCGCTTGATTGCGACACCCCACCGCCAACCGTCAACGTGCCACCACTTTGCACCATCGGTTTGCCATCCACCAGCAGCTCTCCTTTGGGAGTGATGGTGGCCGTCACCGGAGCCGGATGGGATATGGAGGTAATCACCACCTCAGTGGGAGACTTGAGCTTGATGCTGCCTCCACCAAGGTTCTCAGCAGCTTCAAGGGCACTGGAAAGGAATGAGACTTCACTTTCCACCTGACCGTTCTCCCCACCCTGGAGCAGCACAAAGCTCGCAATATAGGTCTGAACCAGCACGGTCACCCTGCCATTGACATCGATCCCATCGACCATCTTCACCCATTCCTGAAGCTTCCCGGGAACCTTCTCCGTCCCCACTTCCTTTCTCCAGAACTCAGCAGGAGCACTCCCCTCCCGGCGAAGCTGCAGGCTGTAGGTGATCTTCTGGTCGGCTTCTTCCGATTGCAGGACCATGCTGGCAGAATTACCCATCGGCAATTCCTTGATATCTTTAGCACGACTGGACGCAGGCAGGAGCAGGAGCAGGAGCAAAATGGCAGTTCTCATGTTAGTAGCTTACTGGGGGTTCCCCTACTTCTTTTGTGTTTTTTGGATCCGCTTTCCACACCCAGACAAGACCTGGCCCAGTCGGTGAAAGCTTGACCAATGCACCAAACGCATCCAGCGAAGCGTCTTCCCAAGCTTGCACACTTGGATAGGGATTTGCCGGACCGTAGGAAGGATCGTAGTACTTCCCATTGTATTTGACAATAGCATGATCGGTGAAAACGGCTTGAGGATTGCCATTCCCCTGCCCTGCCACACCGTTCCCATCCGTCGGAGTGAAGGGGTTCGCATTTAGAGTCCAGTCCTTGACCATGAACATTGCGTCCCAATAGTACTGCGTTCCGTTCGGGAAGATGTTGTAGGCGACCAAATCTGTATTGAGTTTGTTCTGATCTGGCGGGGGCGGAGTGACCATGCAGACATCCGAGTCGATCCCTTGAGCTCGCAAGAGATTGATGAAGAGCGTGGCCCAGGCACCGCATTTCCCATCACCTGTGCTTAGCAAGTCAAAAGGGTTGGCGGTGACGGTGGCCGGATTTCCCCAATACTTCATCACCGTCCCTGATTTCTCACCCGTACCGGGTTTCACCGTTTGGACATCCCTGTCAGTGAAGTCCGCATAGATGGCATCCACCACGGCCTGCGCATCCGCCCCCTTGCCTTGGGCATTGCGGCAACTGATGTTGAAAAAGCCTTCTCTCTTCTCCGCCGCCGCCGTCTTGATCGGGTCTGCCATCACGATGTAGACCGTGTGCTTGGTGCTGCCGATCGCGCTCCAGTCGCCGTTGCCAACCTTGACCTCCCAGTCAATCTTGAATGCGGAACCCGCGTCCGCACTGTGGAATTGGATGGAGTTCGTCAGGTTGTTTTGCGCCGTGGTAAGCGACAGGTTGAGCGTGCCCCCGCTGCCGGGCGTCACGGTAGTTTCAGGTATCTGCAGGCCCTGGGCTGACGTGGCCTTCACCATGACGGTGTGGCCAGACGGCAGGTCTTTGATCTGCAACTCCGCCCCCACCTGCGGCTTGGTATTGCGGGTGTACGCCACGGGATAGTTCTTGTCCCCTCCTGCAGCACTTATACCCGTAGCGGCGACACCATCCGCATTACCATCCACCCATTGAGGCGCGCTGTAGGTGGTCGTGCCGTTGTCAGACTTCAGCTCGTGATACTTGGTCCCGCCAAAGCTCACCTTCTTAACATCCGCAGGTAGCAGATACGCCTTCTTGTTCTTGAAGTCAGCGTTGTCTGAGAACGACGTCAGCAACCGGTCAGGATCCACCTTCACCACCCGCGGGTTGGGCAGCGTACTGCCACCCTCTGATGTCAACACATCGACATACAGGGTCCCGTCATAGTCCGGCCCCTCTTTGAGGGTCGTGCTCTTGTGGTTCAAGGTTATTTCATAAGAGATCTTGCGGTTCAGCGTCAGGGTGTCCTTGGAGAGGTAACCCGGCTTCGATCCATCCAGGGTCTTCCCACCCTTGAAGGTGACCGAGTAGGACTCCGACTGGCTGCCGCTGTCATCGCCCCAGGTCACTTTCACCTTGTATTCGTCACTTGGCTTGGGAT
>NZ_BATR01000024.1 GCF_000739655.1 Verrucomicrobium sp. BvORR106
CCCCCGGCCAGCGTGAGCGTTGGTTTTTCTGGATTGGAAATGAGGTCGGCGGATTCCATGGTGCGTGCGCAGTTTTTTACGAGCGGAATGTTACTGCTACGGGCTGGTTGGCCAACCAGCAAATGACGCAAAAGCGCGGATCGAGGTTGACGGGGAGCGCAGGCGGCCCGCCTGCTGCAAGGGCGGTTCGCCCGCAGTCGAAGGGTGTCCCCGGGCATCGATGAATTGACGAGGGAACTCCAAGGGAGTTCAATAAACCGTTCAGATCACCTACAGACCAGCGTCCTGCATGCGATGGACACCTCAGGGACGTTGCCACGGTCTGTAGAACTCACTTCGGAGTTCCGGTCCATCTGCGGCATACCCAGGGTGGCGGCTCGTGCCTCGCCTTACCCTGGGCTATTTTGTTTGACGCCGTTGGCGTCAGGGAAATGATGCGAAAAATGGGTGCAACCCACATCGAAAACGCCGCCTGATTTTAGGGTCTTTTTCGGAGTTAGAAGGCGGCAAAAAACCTCCAAAAAGCTTGCCGTTGGACGTCGTTTTTCGTATCCTGAAGCACTTCAATTTGCCCTCCATTCCCCTTCGGATTTCAGGGAGATTATTTCCTAACTTTTCAACCGGATCTGGCAGCCATCCAGCCTCTTGTTGACGCATCGCAAGCCTTCGTCTGTTGGACGGGCAAGGTCATGCTGTGCCCGCAGCATCATGGCAAGATCAATCCCTTTCCCGACGCATGATCATAAGCCGACCAGAGGCGAGGTTCGCGCGACATGCCAATCATTTTATGACCCAAACCCAACTGTTGGAACGTTGTTGTCAGCAGCCTGAAGCTCATCTGGCGGTGGCTGCAATGAATCACTATCAGGCTTATCTGACAGGCTACCAAATCGTGGCGGACACGGACGAGGAAGACTTCGATCTGGTTCATTTTGAGAAACAATTGATGGCAGACTACAAGCTGAAGAAAAGATGGTGCTCCTCGCGCTCTGCCTTGTGCTTTCTAACGCTGGTTGAAGGCGATCCAAACTCACTCCATGTGTATCTCAAGTACCGCCAGCAACTCGCTGTTCGCTCCGAAAGTCAGACTCTTGCAAACGAGCACCGAAAAGACTGGGACCTCGAGGAGCTTCTCTCTGTGCGAGGTGCCATACGCAGACGTCCCAAGATGTATCTCGGCAATGACGCAGGCTCAGGTCATGTCTGGTCTTTGATCTCTGGGGCACGTTGGGCAGAGAAGGACCACCCCAGAGAAACAGGAGAAGGATGGGCTACACGGTTCATGCGGGAGTTCCAAATCAAGATAGAACAGTGCAATCCCTGTAGCCGCGGCGTTCCATGGCACCGGACCCTTTGGTTCAACTGCCTGTGCGCTCACGACATATCCCTCTCAGGGTTCTTCTCGTGTTTCACCTGCTTTCAGTCAGGGGGTATCTCCGACGATGGAGATGATGATGACGAGTGAGGCGCATGGGTGGACATAAGCCCGGCAACGGGAGTGCCTGGGACCTGGTTGCACATCGCTGCCATCCCTTCAGGATGGAGTTTCTCATCCCATCTACCGGGGGTATCAGTCGCTACGCTCCTTCAACCACCCGGCTACCTTCTGTAATGCCTTCGGCATCGAAAGAGGCGATGTGATTCCACGCGATGACATGCACCAAGGCTCAAGGTGGCGCGATCGTGCTACTGCTGCCTCTTGCTCTGGATGTCATTCCACAGCGCAGCTAGGCATAGTCCGGGGATCGCACCGATGAGGAAGTTCAGAACGGTCACAGACCCCATCACTGCGGACGGCGAGTGCAGGGCGTAGAAGTAGCTGCCCAGGAACTGGAGATGGGAATAGCCGGAACCGTAGTGAAACCCTTGCACCTTGAACAGCTCCAGGCCGAGGCCGAGCGTCATCGTCAGGAAGCCGGTGATGGAAGCGGTGAGGAGAGGGTTCATGAGGAAAGGCGAGCGGGTGCGGTGGCGAATGTCTCTGGTCTCCCTGACGCTGCTTTCACAACACCAGAAGCAGCAATCTCAAAGCCCCATCACCCAGGTATCTCGAGAGATAAACGCCTGCGACACTGCCGCTTACAACTGATAGCACTGTGCACACGGTCGATGAAGCGGAAGCTGGACGATCGGTCGGGACACCCAGATCCACATCATGACGACGCTTGAGATCAAGCAGATAACCAACGGTCCTGGCACTGGCGACGAACAAGCCTGCGCACGCCGCTCCCACCAGCAAGGGATACAACAGGCCCCACAGCCAGATCAACCCGGCTTTCTGAAAGTCCCGCCAACTGTGAACATCAAAGCCCGCGGATAGCGTCACCACCGCCCCAAACAGCCACGCCAATGCAATTTGTTTCACCCTGGCAAGCAGATCCAACAGTAAACCGCAGAGCCTGGATGACATGGTGTGGGCAAACATCATGGTCCCGGCAGCGATGTCAATTGCCACGCGGGCAGAGCGGGGCCTGGAGATTGCGTGAGATGAAGGCTCTGCCATCCCTTCAGGATGGAACGTTTTGTCGCTGGTACCGGGGGTATCGGTCGCTACGCTCCCTCAACCGCCCGGCTACCTTCTGTGATGCCTTCGGCATCGCGCCGGAAGCCATGCTCCAGATGATGCCACCGAAACAAGAACCGGGACGGTTCTTCCACAGTAGGGGCGCTGGGTAGAGTGAGGTCGTCTTGGCACATAGCCTCATCAGGCGGGTGAATCAGTTCTGGATTCAGACACTCCGCCGATCAACCCGGCCATCATGGGACAGCCGCCTTCGTTGGTCAGCCCGGCTCGGACGCCGGCCTGATCGGCTTCAGAGCGATTCTGGCTGACCTTCCATTTGCCCTCAATGTGGGAGATGGGGATCTCGACGCCGACGATGGCGTGGAGTTGCGCGGCAATGAAGGGCTCTGGAGCATCGGTCACGGCCCAGGGTTCGGCGCGGGCTTGTTCCTGGGCGCTGGTCAGCAGGTCGAGTTGATCGCGGATCCACTCGGGATCATCCATGACGCGCGGCAATCCGCGAGCCTGGACCATGGCGTAGTTCCACGTGGGGACGACCTTACCGTGCTCGGCCTTGGAAGCGTACCACGACGGCGTGATGTAGGCCTCGGGCCCTTGGAAGATCACCAGAGCTTCTGCCCCAGCGCGCAGGTCGTTCAGTTGGGAGTTGGCCCGGGCCAGGTGGGCGCGGAGAATGCCCTGATTCCGCTCACCACCCTCGACTAAGACGAAGGGGATGAGATTGGCCTGGATTCCCTGCTCCCCATGCGTGATGAGCGTGGCCAGAGGGTGCTCACGGATCAGGGCGTGGAGCACGCTGAGGCGCTCCTCGCGGAACATCTTGGGGTTGTACATCAGCGGGAGACTCAAGACATGGAGACGCAAGACGCAAGACCTGAGTTCAGAGCAGGTGAGGTTGTCCGCCGCTTGAGATGATCTCTCATCCTCAGGCCGGAATCCCCATCGGATGCCCGAGAGTGGAAACACTGTCCGCGGTGTTGGGCAGAGCTTCCCCCTGGATCAGAGCGGTCCAGGCTTCGGCGGTGTCCACGAACTGACCGACCAGATCCGTGAAGCTCACGGGATTGAGGGCGGCCAGGGAAGCCTGCCGCCACAGGCACACATTGCCGGTCTCGGGTTCAAGGCTGAGAGTGGCTCCGTGGGTACCGGTACCGACCCAGTTGGCCTCCAGCAGACAACGCTGGAAAGCGGCACCTTCCACATCGGGACTGGGAGTTCCCAGGTCGCTCACCAGACGAATCGCTGCTTCCTTCTCGAGTTCCACCAGATACACGGTGATGCGGTCATCGAACTGCAGGGCGCAAGCCCCGTTTTCATCGAGCCCAAGCTCGTCCAGGCCGGTCTGCTCTGCCAGGGCGGCGAGCAGGTATTTGAAGTCGTCGGAGATGGCGGTCATACAAGTAACGGACTAAGGGGTGCGGAGGGAGATCCAAAACCCATGCCGCTGAATGAACGGCATGGGCTTCAGGAGTCAGCTGAGGTGGTCTTACTGAAGGGACTGGAAGAAGGGATTGTCCGTGAAGGTGGCCTTGAACTGGGCGTAGTCGGGGTCGAAGGGATCCACACGTTTTGTGGCCGGCTCACCACGCACGCCACTGGGGCCCATGCTGCGCAGTGCAACTTCGTATCCTTCCTCACCGGGCTGGTAGGTCCGCGATCCGATGCGGAAGCTGGAGTACTCCATGTTCGGAAGTGGTTCATCTGATTCCGGGCGATCGCTGGTGCGAATGCCGGCCTGCCGGAGGGCGTCTTCCATCTCCCGGAGCACCGCGGCCATCTCCGGGCCATCCTGCCCGGGCATGGCGTAGAGGGTGAAATGGGCACCTTCGTGCAACCGTTCGGCATCGTTCAACTTGCGGTTCAGTTCCTGCCGCTTCGCCGGATCCGTCTCCGTGTTCAACTGGTCAGTCAGTTTGATGATCTCAATGCGAGCCTCGTTGATGTCCACCACCTTCCACCGATGGATGGGGCAGTCGGGCCGGTTGAGAATGGGGGCCAGCACATCATAAGCCTTGCCCACGTCGTCCGGGTGCACGGAGAGGTGCACTTTCTCGTTCCGGGGGTCAGGAGGATTCATGCCGTACTCCATGCGGTGAAACTCGGCAAAGGAACCGTCGCCCACGCTGTTCTTCACATAGACACCGTTGTTGACCTTTTCCGGCTTGAGCGTGCCTTCGTAAGTCTCGAGCTCCGTGGGATTTGTCTCACCAAACTTGTTTTGGAGGGTGCTCTTCACCTTGTCCGTGATGGTGTCCATCCCGAAGTCTTCCTGGAACTTCTTGGCCTTGCCAGGATTGACCAGCACCTTCTGGAGGCGGTGCATGGTGAGCTCTTTCCCGCCTTCGATGTAGCTTTTCAGGCGGGCGCTTTTGGGATTGAGATCGAGCGCTTCCGCCGCCGCCCTCCAGGCTTTGGCATTCTTCGTGGCCCCAGTGGCTCCGGTGAAAAAGTGCTTGATGCTGCGGATAGCATCACGGCCGGATCCCTGGCGGCTGGCACGGAAGCCGTGCTTGCCGAGCACGATCTTGTCCCGCTCACCGAGGGTGCCATCGGTGGCGCCGGTACGATGAAGCAGGGTCTGACCCAGGTTGTGGACGGAATGACTGGTGGCGTTCATGGCGATGACTGGCTTTCTATCTCTGACACTGACGGGATGGCTTTTCTTTCTGCCTCATACTCTTGTCGGATGGGCGAGAGGGTTACAGGGAGGTGTATGAAAATTTTTCTGGGGAGAAGGCGGAGGCCGGGAGGCGGGACGTTGACGGTGAGATGCCGGACGGAGAGGTGAGGGATGTGCCATGAGTGTCAGAAGCCGCGCTAATGTTAGCTCCTGAAATCCTTCAACTGGGCCGCCACAACTCCTGCGGAGTAGAGTTCTCACGACCCTGACCCAACGTAGACTCGCTGGAAGCTCGCCAACGTTGGGCTTGTAGCCGCATCCTCTTCGAGGAAGAGCTTCGATTGAAAATGCCGTGGGTGATGACGATAGGTTGCGCTGCAACGCCGCGCACCGAAAAAACGGGCGCCTGCCAAGGACCTGGGGAGCGCACGCATCTTGCGTGCTGTTTCCGGCATCTTGCCGGGAACGTCAGTCAGCGGGTGGTCTCGCGAGGGGCAACCAAACATTCCTGCCACATCGCATTCGAACGATGTGGAGGCGTTGAAGACGATGGGAGAAAAAGCGGATCTTATCGGCCTCCCCACCTGAGCACCCTCTATGGAAAGTACCCAAGGTTGACTCGCTTAGGGCTCGTCCAACCTTGGGCTGTGCTACAGATCCCATTCTGGGATCAACTTCGGTCTGACCCGGACGGCACCTCCGGGCTACGCCAGAAGCGACGCTGCAGGAACTCGCTGAAACCTCGACCTTACGCCGATCCAATCAATGCCCGGATGCGTTCGATGAGGGCGGCCTTGGGCGGGGGCTTGACCATGAACTCATTGGCCCCGGCCTCTGCGGCGCGGGTGCGGGTGGCGGTATCTTCTGCGGCGGAGAGGACGATCACCGGGGTGGTGCGGGAGCTCTCCTGGGCGCGGTACTGGCGCACGAGTTCGACGCCATCGATCTCCGGCAGGACGAGGTCCTGGAGGATGACATCCGGCCTAATTTCCTGAACCCTGGCCACGGCCTGGGTGCCATCTGCACAGTAGTGAAAGGTGATGTCCGGCTGATCCAGGAACATGCGGCGCACCACCTCCCCAATGATGCGCTGATCATCCACCAGCAGCACCTTGATGGTGGCGGAGGAAGGGGGCGTATCAGGACTTTCAGGCGGGCGGGCTTCGGTACTCATCATGCGAGGGAGGGAATTTTGACTTGGGGGAAATGCCGGGACAGGCGCGGACCGATCTGGTCCAGAGGGAGGACCTCTACAGCAGCGCCGAGCGCCACCGCAGCCTTGGGCATGCCATAGACAATGCAGCTGGCCTGATCCTGCGCAACGGTGAATGCGCCGTGGTCGCGCAGGGCCTTTAGTCCCTTGGCTCCATCCCGGCCCATGCCGGTGAGCAGAGCGGCGGCGATCTCGCCTTTCCAGTGACGGACCACGCTCTCAAAAAACACGTCCACAGAGGGGCGATAAGAACAGTTGCGCGGCTCAGAGTGGTAGCAGAGCAGGCGGGGGCCGTCGAAGACGAGGTGGTCATTCGTACCGGCCAGGAGGGCCACGCCGGGTTCCGGGTGGTCGCCATCCTCAGCCAAGCGCACGGGGATGCGGGACTGGCCGTGCAGCCACTTGGCCATAAGGCTGGCAAACTGGGCGTCCACATGCTGCACGATGATGAGGGACGCGGAGAAATTCGGCGGCAGATTGCCCAGCACCTCGGCCAGGGCGGCAGGACCGCCCGCAGAAGCCCCAATGACGACCAGACGGTTCTGCGCCACGGCCATCGCGGGTGAGTCCGGGGGCGGGGTGGCGTGGGTGCGGGGTGCCCGACCGGTGATGAGGCGGCTAAGCACGCCGATCTTCGCCAGGAGCGCCGGTCCCCCATCCCCCCGGCCATCCGGGCCGAGGACCGGGGTGGTGACCACATCCAGGGCGCCGGCGCCGAGAGCCTCAAACACCTTCGAAGTGTGGCTCTCCACACTGGCGGTGACGATGAGGATGGGACACGGCGACTGCACCATGATCTGCCGGGTGGCCTCCACGCCGTCCATCACGGGCATGAAGATATCCATGAGGATAAGGTCCGGGCGGTCCTCGCCACAGCGGCGCACGCCCTCCGCCCCATCTCGGGCGATCCAGGCCACCTGGTGCTCCCCGGACTTGGTGAGCACCCGTGAGACGGCCTCCACCGCCATGGCCATGTCGTTGATAATAGCGATCCTCATGCTCCAGCCTCCCCGATCAAATCTTGTAGCGCACGCAGCAGCGTCTCATCGTGGAAGCTGCCCTTCGTGAGGTAGTAGTCCGCCCCGGCCTCCAGGCCGCGCTGACGATCCTCCTCGCGGTCTTTATAGGAAACAATCATCACAGGCAGAGAGTGGAGGCGGGTGTCTTTCTTGATGTGGTTCACCAGTTCGATGCCATCCATGCGGGGCATGTCCACATCCGTCACCACCAGATCGTAGTTGCCCGTGCGCACGGCGTTCCAGCCGTCCATGCCATCCACGGCGACCTCGACGACATACCCCTTGCTGCTGATGAGTTTGCGCACCAGTTCACGCACCGTGAGAGAGTCATCCACCACAAGCACCCGCTTGCGGGACTTCCGCCCCTGTGCGGCATCGCCACGAGACACGTGGGCGAGACGGCCGCCTGAGACGAGGAGCTCGATGGAACGGACCATGTCATCCACGTCCACAATGAGGACGGGCGACTGGTCCGGCATGAGGGCCGCAGCACTGATGTCCTTGATCTTGCCTAGGCGCGGATCCAGGGGCAGCACCACCAGTTCCCGCTCGTTCAGGAAGCGGTCCATGACCACGCCGTAGCGGCTGTTCTTGTCCCCCAGCACCAGCACAGGCACCTCTGCCTCTGCTGCAGGCGCGTCCGGCACGCCCAACACTTGGTGCGCCGTGACCAGGCCCACCTGCTGATCACCAAAGCGGAAGTGCTCGCGCCCCTCCACGGACTCGATCTGATCCCGCGGCACCTTCAAGGCACCCGCGATGCGGGCCAGCGGGAAGGCGTAAGTCTCCCCACCCACCTCCACGATCAGTGTGCGCAGCACGGAGAGCGTGAGCGGCAGCTGCAGCTGGAACTGCGTGCCCCGGCCGAGGTTCGATGAAATGCGAGCTCCCCCGCCCACCTCCTTGGCCATGGTCTGCACCACATCCAGGCCGACCCCGCGGCCAGAGAGCTGGGTGACGGTGTCCTTCATGCTGAAGCCCGGCAGAAAGAGGAACTCCAGCAACTCCGCGTCCGTCATTTCCGCAGCCAATGCAGCGGTGGTGAGGTTCTTCCGCACCACGGCGGAGCGGATCATCTCCAGATCAATGCCGCGGCCGTCGTCGGTGACCTCGATCATGAGCATACCGGCGCTGTGACGGGCCTCCAGGCGGATGGTGCTCAGGGCGGGTTTCCCAGCCTGGAGCCGGTCCGCCGGCAGCTCGATGGCGTGGTCCACCGCATTGCGCAGGAGGTGGCCCAGCGGGGCCTCCACGCGCTCCAGCACCTCACGGTCCACCGGCGTAGAGCCACCCACAATGTCCAGCCGCACCTCCTTGCCCAGCGAGCGGGCGGCATCCCGCACCAGCCGGGGGAAGCCCTGCACCCCGTCTGAGAAGGGGCGCATGCGGCAGTCCAGCACCTCCTGGTAGAGGCGCTTGGAGAGGTTGTAAAAGCGGCGGTCAAACAGGTCCAGATCTGTGATCTGGCCGGTCATCAGGTCCAGGTAGTCGCCAGTGCGGCGCTGCAGCTCCATGCACTGGGCCTGCACCCGCTCATCCATGCCGGCACCGGCCAGCGTCTCACGCAGGTTGGTGATCGACTGGCTGATGGAGTTCTGCAGTTGTTTCATCCGCAGCAGATCGCTGGCGAACGTGTTCACCCAGCGTGAGGCCACCACCGACTCCCCGGCGAATGCGAGCAGGCGGTTCAGGTTGTCCGCCGTCACCCGCAGGGAGCGCGCGGCCGCATCCGCCCCGCGTGTGGCGCCGGGCATGGCATTTCCTTGAACCGCGCTCCGGGCCTCTGCAACATCGGCCGGCTCTGCAGGTTCAGGCTCAGTCGCAGTCGGTTCAACGGGAGGCGATAAAACAACGGACGTGGATGCCGGGGCTTGCGTCGCAGGCACCACCGTGCCCGCCGGCTCCGCGATGGAGCTGGCGAGGGAGTCCAGGAAGGCCTCAATCTCCCGATGATGGGTGGTCTGCCACCTCTCCAGGTCCTCCTCCGCCACCTTGGACAGGCGGGAGAGCAGGTCCACGCCGTCCAGCAGCAGATCGATGCGCTCCTGCGGCAGGGTAATGTGGCCATGCTGCGCCGCCACGAAGCAGTCCTCCATGCTGTGGGCGATGCGCGCCGCGGCCCTGTTGTCCACGATGCCCGCCGCCCCCTTCAGGGAGTGCGCGCTGCGCATGAGCTCCTCGTAGTGGCGGGCGACCTCCGGCTCACGTTCGAGCGCCAGGAGGTGCTCCGTCATCACCACCGTCTGCGTCTCCACCTCCATGCGGAAGAGATCCGCCAGAGAGAAGTCGCCCAGGTCGCCACCGTCAGTTGCGCTCATGAAAGACTCCGGTTGAGGGTGTAGAAGAGCAGCTCGTCATCCAGGCAGCCCACGGTGCGATCCCGCCATGGGAGCAGACCCTGGGTATAGGAAACACGGCTCTCCGCCAGGGTGGTCGGCACGGGGCGCAGGATCCCGGGATGGTAGCGGTGCACCCCCAGCACCTCGTCCACAGGGAAGGCGAGACGGTTGCCGCTGCGATTGGCCACCAGCAACCGGGGATAAACCCGGCGGCCGCCCTCCCGCACAGTGGCGGGTTCTTTGTCAATCCCTAGAACCGAGCCCAGGGACACGCACACCAGCAGCTCCCCGCGGATGTTCACCACCCCACGGACGATCCCGTCCATGCGATGCGGCAGGCTGTGCACCGGGCACTGGTCTGCCACCTGCTGGAAGATCTGCGTAGGCAGGGCGAGCCACTCCACGCCGATGCGGAAGATCAAGGCAGAGGTGGTGCCGACATCGGCCGCCCGTTTTTCACTGGCGATCCGCTCCGTCCACTCACGCAGGTAGTCCTCCGGCGGGGCACGGTCCAGCAGGAAGAGGGCTCCCGAGGCGCCGCCATTGTCCCTGCCCGGGACGGGGGTGTCTGGTTGGGATGGAGATTGGGATTGAGTCATCGGGCCACCTCCTCACTGCGACGGGCACGCTGTTGCAGGCGGCGGGCCTCTGCCAGGTCGCCCTGGTTCTCTGCCAGCAACGCGAGGTGCAGCAGGGCTTCGGAATGGTTGGGATCGAGGTACAACACTTTGCGGTAGCATTTGGCCGCCTCCACCGGATTGCCCAGCATGTCGCGGATGAGCGCCAGCAGGTAGTACGCCTCCACCGAGGGGCCGTGATCATGCAGATGGCGCTCACAAGCAGTGACCGCCTCCGCGAGGTGGCCGGCATCCGCGAGCCGGGTGATGGCGGCGAGCGCGGAGGCGGCAGCTGATGAAGTTGACGACGCAGCGGCCGGGGCCGATACGATTGCGGGTGCAGGAGCCAGCTTCTTGGCGGGGACGGGTTTCGCCGCCTTGGCAGGGACCGGCTTCTTGGGCTCCGTCCGGGTCGTAGTCGGCGAGGTGAAGGGACGGAAGGCGGGGGCCGCAGTGGCAGCGGCCCCGGGAGCATGCGCCCCGCTCTTTCTGGCCGAGCGACGGCAGGCGAACGCGGAGGGGAAGTCCACCGAGGTGTAGCCAACGCTGCGGGTCAGGAAGGTCTCCGCCGGACCGACAAAGAGGAGGCCGTGAGGGGCCAGCAGCCGGTCCAGCGCCCGGATCACCCGCTCCTGCGTAGGCGCGTCGAAGTAGATGAGCACGTTCCGGCAGAAGATGGCGTCATAGCTGCCGGTGCCCGCAAGCAGGTCATCAGACACCAGATTGGCCTGGCGGAAGTCCACACACTCGCGCACCAGCGGGGTGAGACGGTGCAGCCCCTTCTCCTCCCGGAAGTACCGTTCGCGGAAACTGACGTCACTGCCGCGGAAGGAATTGCGGCCATACACGGCCCGGCGCGCCTGGGCCAGAGCCCGCTCGCTGATGTCGATGGCATCAATCTTGAACCGCATGGCCGGCAGCCCGGCATCCAGCAGCGCCATGGCGATAGTATAGGGCTCCTCCCCGGTGGAACATGGAGCGCTGAGCACGCGCAGCCGCCCGGTGGGATGGGCGGCCCCCCACTCCTGCCTCACGTGCTGCACCAGCGCGGCAAAGGCTTCTCCATCACGGAAAAACCAAGTCTCCGGCACCACCACCAGCTCCACCAACTGGGCCAGCTCCTCATCCGAACGACGCAGGACATTCCAGTAGGCGTCTGTTTCCTGCAACCCACAGGCCGCCATGCGCTGGCGCACGGCATTCGTCACCACGGACTTCCCCATCGTGGCGGAATCCACTCCGATCGACTCCTTAAGCAGATTCGTGATGTGGTTGTGGCTGTGGGGCATTACGAGACCTCAAGCGGTTGCCGGAAGAGCACGGCACGGACTTCCTCAGAGAGCAGGGCGGACACCTCCACCCGCTGGATCATCCCACGGGCGTCATGCGTCACGGGCCCGAGATAAGGGGCGGAGTCAAGCCTCACGCCCGTCTCGGCAAAGTCCGCCTCCGTACGGCGGAGGGTCTCAGTGGTCTTTTCCGCCAGGAGACCCAACAGGTGGGTCTCTGCCCCATCCGCATAGTTCACCAGGATGATGCGGGTGCTCATGCGCTGCTGGGAGGGCTCCCCCAGGGCGATGGCCGCCAGATCGATGAGCGGCACCGGCCGACCATGGTAGGCAAAGACACCGGCCACTCCGGCCGGAGCCTGCGGCAGGGGCCGGTGCTGCACCAGGGGCAGCACCTCCGCCACCTGGCGCGTGTCCAGCGCGAAGCGGTGCTGACCCAGTTGGAAGACAAGAAGCAACATGACCAGACCTCCCACGATTGCCTAGCTGGACACCTTGAACCGGGATACCCCGCTCTGCAGCGCGGACGTGACATCGGTGAGCTGCTGGATGGCCAGGTTTGACTGCGTGAGGGACTCCACGGTCTGCTGCGCCGCCTCGCCCAGTTGCACCAGCGCCTCGCTGATCTGCTGCGCGCCCAGGGACTGGGACTGCATGCCCTCGTTCACCGTCTCGAAGCTGGGCGTGAGCGTCTGCACCTTCTCAATGATCTCCGTAAGCTGGGTGCCCACCTGATCCACCACCTCCGCACCGCGGCGCACTTCTTCAGAGAAGCGGTCCATGCCCATGACCCCGGCAGACACGGCGGACTGCATCTCCTTGACCATCTGCTCGATGTCCGACGTCGCCACGGCGGTCTGGTCCGCCAGACGGCGGATCTCTGTGGCCACCACGGCAAAGCCGCGGCCGTACTCGCCAGCCTTCTCCGCCTCAATGGCGGCGTTCAGGGAAAGGAGGTTGGTCTGGTCTGCCACCTTCGTGATGGTGGTGACGACCTTGTTGATGTTCCCGGCCTTCTCACTGAGCACCGCCAGGCGGGCATTGATGGAGCCGGACGCCTCCATGATCTGCGTCATGGTGGCCTCCATGCGGGTGAGGCCGGTCTGGCCGCTGGCAGCCAGGGTGGCAGTTTCCTCGGCCGTCTCCGTCACAGACTTCATGGCCTTCACCAGTTCCTTGGCCGTGGCAGAGATCTCCTTCGCCGTCGCGCCGATCTCCGTGGTGGTGGAGGAGATCTCACTGGCCGTGGCCTGCTGCTGGCGGGCGGTGGCGGCGATCTCTGTGCCGGAGGTGGTGACCTGGATGCCGGACTTCTGGACCTGGCCAATAAGGGCGGAGAGCTGCTGCACCATGGTGGCGAGGGCATTGCCCACCACATCCTTGGCAGACTGCGGCCTGATGGCCACGGTGAGATTTCCTGAAGCCACCTGCTCGGCCCCACGCGCCATTACCTGGAGGGAGGTCGTCATGCGGTCGAAGGATGCCCCCAGCGTCCCCACCTCATCGGTGCGGCCCGGCATGGCGGTGACCACATCCAGATCACCCAGGGCGATCTGCTCGGCAGCACGGGAGATGTTACCCAGCGGGATGGCAATGAGGCGGTTCAGCGCCACGGCGAGCACCAGCCCCACCAGCACCGCGATGATCCCCAGAGTGATGACCATGAGCAGCGCGCTGTTCACCCGGGAGTCAGCATCGCTCCGGGCCAGATTGGAGACCTCTTCACCGAGGTTGCGCATGCGGTCGTAGCGGTCTGATTGCGTCCCCGTCACCAGCACGCGTGCCTCTTCCACCTTCCCGGCGAAGATGGCCGGGATCACCTGTTCATCACGGATCTTGTTGTACTCGTCCCGCTGCGTGACCCATTCATTGATCCGCGACAGCAGTTCAGGATTGCCGCGCACCTCCTCCTTCAGCGCCGCGATGAGCTGGGAGTTCAGCTCCTTGCGCGCCTTCAGCGCGGCGAGCTCGGCATCCTGTGCGGCACGATCGGTCTCGTGCATCATGGACAACAGGGACCCGCGCTGGGCGTTGATGTTGCTGTCCAGCCGCGCCACATCCGCCGCTACATTATAGTCGAGCTGCACGGTCTTGAGCGCCTGATAGGCCACCACTACCACCAG
This sequence comes from Verrucomicrobium sp. BvORR106, assembly GCF_000739655.1. Lineage (GTDB taxonomy): Bacteria > Verrucomicrobiota > Verrucomicrobiia > Verrucomicrobiales > Verrucomicrobiaceae > Verrucomicrobium. The sequence goes on from NZ_BATR01000024.1 coordinate 13,745, forward strand.
CACCAGCAGGATGAGGATGGAACCGAAGGCGAGCAGGAGTTTGGCACGCGTCTTGAGATTGGTGAACCAGTTCATAGATCAGGGGAACAGAACAATGAGAGCACAGAAAACACTGCGGCGAGACAGCACGACGCGGACCGGACCGGGCCATTGCCCCGGCCTCTGGACCCGGAACCCAAAGAGTTTCTCCACGTGGAACCTCGCACCGCCTGCCACATACGCCGAAACTATGGCAAAAATAATGGCTCCGTACAAGCAGATCCCTGACAATCGCATGCGCAACCCCTTGGGAGGGAGGGGTTTGGCGGCAGAATTTGGCCCATGACACCTTGGGAAGGAAGCCTTGACTAATCGTCAACTCCATGGATCAATCAATGCCAGACCCCAGACATCTTTAATCCATGAACCCCCAAATTCCCGACCGTCGGTTCAAGACAGTCATCTGGTTGGTCATCGTGGCGCCACTGGCCCTCATGACACTGGTTGTCACCTTGCGGTCCCCGCAGAAGGGAACGCCTACCCCCACTTCGCCCAAACCCGGGCATGAATCGGCAGCCACCGCGGCCAACTTGGCGAGGAGGGAGGCCACCGGTCCGTCAGCCGCAGCTCCACAGACATCCGGCCCTACAAAGTCTGAGGCCGCCAGGGAGAACCCCGCTGACTCCAGCGCCATCGCGGGTGCTGCGGGACCCACTTTCACAACCGACACGGTGCGCCGCCTGGGGGCCAAACGCGTGTTGGAGACCCGCGTGGTCAAAGGCAGCGCCCCGGACTCCACCCAGGTGGATTCATTGATCGAGACAAACGGAAAACACCCCATGGTCGTGCTGCGCCAGGAGTACTCCGGATCAAGCCCGGCACCAGACAAGCTGGTGACTGAAAAGGCCTTTGCCGCGAGTCACGTGCTGGCCGCAAGCACCGCAGGCGAAAGCCTGGACGCCTTCCAGCAGCGCATGGCTGCCCTGGGTTATGAAGTGCTGCGCTCCCTGCGGGGATCAAACATCCATGTGGTGGGGATCAAGAAGCCAACGCTGACGGGTGTCGATGAAGCCGTGCAGCAGATCGCCACCGCGGAGCCGGACTATCTGGTGTTCACGCACGAAGTCCTTGAACCCGCCCGCCAGCTGGTCTGGGTGGAGAAACAGCGCCGGTTCCTCGATCTGGACCGTCAGTCCTGGTGGGAGGAGGGCGAAACGCAAGCCCTGAACGGCACGGTCCGGCCCGCCTCCGTGCTTGACGACGTCAATGCCTCAAACTCCGGGGCGGAAAGGGTGCTCAACTTCGACGGCGGCAAAGGCACCTACCGGCCCTATGTCCACATCCAGGGGTTCAAGGTCTCACGCCCCTCGACCGACGAGTCCGTGTATGTGCAGAATGCGGAATCCACCGGTTACCCCGACAACGGGGGCTACTACGTGCGCACCCTCTTCAGCGAGTCGTCGCTGGTCCTGCAACACAAAGACGGCCTTCCCTTCACCCCCCATCAGGTGGACCTGTCGGAGTACAGCACCGTGTTCCCCAACATGCACACCCTTCAGGTCGTCGGCGAGAAGGCGGGAGGAGGAACGGTCACCACCTCCTTCACGACGGACGGCATCATCGACGGCACCGGCGCCAAGAAGGACTTTCAGACTTTCGTTTTTCCCTCGAACTTCCAGTCCCTGGTGAAGCTCACCTTCAACAATGCCCCTTTCATGACGGACAACCTCAAGGTGACTCTGGAGGGCCAGGAAGCACCGCCGCCGGCTGTGCCGGATCTTCCGGTAGTCTATGTGGCGGGCTGGGATGAAGCCCCTCACCAGGTGGGGAGCCCAAGCGAGGTGGGCGGGCGCAAGGCCCCTACCAGCCTGAACTTTGGCCTGCCCGTCGTCAGACAAAACTTCGGTGGACTGTCGAACCGCCCGCTCGAGATGGTGGGCGGCGGGGGCTACACGAACTACTGCCAGCCCCGGTTCGACCTCGCATTGAATGCGAAGCGCTACCGGCTGGAATTTGATGTCACCGCCACCGAACCTGAACCATTCGCCATCTTCTTTGACGGAGTCACCAACTTCCTGCGCTTCGACCTCGTGCCCAGCATCACCATGATGGGCGGTTCCCTGGCAGCCACATCCCTGGACATCACCGCCGTCAATCACGTGATGCTTGAGGTGGATCTGGCCAGCCAGAGAGTGACCCTGCAAGTGAATGGTGGCACCCCGGTCATCGGCACCATCGTTTTCAGCCTGATCGACGTGGCGGACATCCGCTTTAGCGTCACAGACGCGGGGCAGCCGGGCGGGATGGCCATCGACAACGTCGTCATTCAGGCCTTCGACATCGGTGGAGTGGGTTCAGCACCCCGGCTCACCTGGTATCCCGTAGACGGTTTGAACTACGGCACGCTGCCTCTGGGCTCCTCCTCCACCCGTCTTGTCGCCCTGCGCAATGAGGGGGGCTCGAACCTCACCCTGACCAACGCCGCCATCGCGAACCCCCAGTTCAAACTGGAAGGAACGCTGCCCTCACAACTGCTTCCGGGACAGTCATTTAATGTGAACGTCAAGTACACGCCCAGCTCGCTGGCGTCTGCGACCAGCAGCCTTACCTTCAATACCAATGATCCCAACCGGCCCGCCGTATCCATCCCACTCCAGGGGCAAGTGCAGCAAACGCCCAAGATCGAGCTGAGTCCGGCGAGCCTCTACGCCCGCATGATGCAAAACACCACGGGCACACAACAGTTCAACATTCGCAACACTGGCTCCGCCCCACTGGACTGGACCATCATTCGTCTCAACCCGGAGGTGGAGAACCCACCAACTGGCATCACCCTCAACGATCCGCAGCTGGCCTCGCTCTGGAATCTGAAGAGTGGATCATCAGGTGGCATCAATGCCCAGGCGGCATGGACGGAGAACACCGGCGCAACTGATTTGGTGATCGCGGTCATCGACACGGGAGTAGCCAGGACCCACCCGGACCTCACCTCGAACATGACCGTCAATTCACGTGAAACGCCAGGCAATGGCGTCGACGACGACCGAAACGGCTACATCGATGATGTGCATGGCTGGGACTTCTTTGCCAATGATGCAGATCCCAACGACCTGAACGGCCACGGCACCCATGTGGCGGGCACCATCGCGGCGCGAGGCAATAACGCCACCGGCATCGCAGGAGTCGCCTGGAACTCGAAGGTTCTGGCCGTGCAGTTCCTTGGGCCAAACGGCTCCGGCTACACCTCAGACGCCATCGAAGCCGTGGACTATGCCCGCCTGCGTGGTGCCCGCGTGATCAACGCCAGTTGGGGCGGCGGCGGGTCCTCGACCTTCCTCCAGTCCAGCATCAGCAACTTCTGCACGTACAACAGCGGGTTGTTTGTGGCGGCCGCCGGCAACGATGCCCGCAATGGTGACATCTCGCCGCAGTATCCGGCCGGATACGCCGTGCCAGGCATTGTCTCGGTGGCATCTGTCACACAGTCCGGATACCTCTCCTACTTCTCCAACTACGGCGCCACCTTTGCCGATGTGGCAGCGCCAGGGAGCGACATTCTGAGCTGCTATCCGCCCACAGGTTACGCCGTCATGAACGGAACCTCCATGGCTGCTCCCCATGTGGCGGGGGTGGCGGCGCTCATCATGAGCGAGAACCGCAGCTACCCCGGTGTGCAGGTGAAAAACGCCCTGTTGCAATCTGTTGACGCCCTTCCCGGCCTGGTGGGCAAGGTGGCCAGCGAGGGCCGCGTCAACGCCTGGCGCAGTCTGGTCAAGACTCCCGAGACCTGGGTCCAGCCCCTGACCTACAATGGTACCGTGCAGCCTGGCCAGCAGCAGCCCGTGGACCTGAGCATCAACACCGGGTCGCTGACGCCGGGCAACTATCGCGTCACCCTGGCCCTCGCCACCAACGATCCCGCGAGACCCGCCCTGCAAATCCCGGTGGATCTCACCGTCGTCGCCCCGTCCACCCTGGCCTCCTGGCAGATGACGGAGTTCGGGCAGAATAATTTCCTCTATTCTGCAAATGAAGGCGTGTGGGCTTACGATGCCGACCCTGACCATGACAACCTCGGCAATCTGGTGGAGTATGTCCTCGGCACCTCACCCAATGCGAATGACAACCTGGGTTCCGTCCTGAACCTGCAGTCGTCAGGAACTGGTGCCAGCCTGACCTTCACGGCCCGCACGCAATTGGACGGCCTTTCCCTCATCGCCGAATGGTCTCAGAACCTGCGAGCAGACTCTTGGACCACCAACGGACTGGTGACCCAAGAGCTTTCCCGGGACCTGGCCGCCGGTACCTCGCGCTGGAAGGTCACACTTAACCCCGCCTTGGGGCAGCCTCCCACTGCCTTCTTCAGGCTGCGGGCGGTCACCCCGGAACCGTAGGTTATAGCACTCGATTCAAGCCAGGCGGACCAGCGCTTTCCTCAGCCGGTCCGCCTCGGCAGCGGGGCCTTCGCCAAAGAGGCGTTTGAATTCCCGGCTGAACTGGGAGGCGCTCTCATAGCCCACCTGAAGGGCGGCCATTCCTGCGTTGGCCCCTTCATGCACCATGAGCTGCCGGGCCTTGTGCAGACGGATGTTCTTCAAGTACTGCAACGGTGAAGAGGAGGTCACCGCCTTGAAGTGGGCATGGAAGGTGGAGACACTCATGCCCGCCTCCTGCGCCAGGAGGGCGACATCGTGGTTTTGGGTGTAATCGACATGCAGGCGGTTCAACACGCGGCTGATCTGGCCAAAGTGACTGTCTGGGGCGGAAAGCGATCGCAGACTGTGTCCCAAAGGCCCCTGCAACACCCGGTACACCACCTCACGCACGCGCTGGAGGCCCAAGATGCGGGCATCATCCTCCGTTCGCAAGCTCTCCAGCAGACGCACCGTGGCCTCACTGAGTGACTCGTCGAGACTGGCGGAGTCAATGGCATGGGGCTCCAGACCTTCATCCCTGATGGAGGTCATTTGCAGAAGCAGTTCGGCCACCATCGCGGGCTTCACCTCGATCGAGACTCCAAGCAGCGGCTCTCCCAGACTTCCCTCCGTCTCACACTCAAAGGGCAGCGGCACTGCCAGCACGAGGTAGTGGTTGGGATCGTAAATGATCTTCCGCCCGTCAAAGGTGCCGGTCTTGCGGCCCTGGGCGATGATCACGATGCTGGGGTCATAGACGATGGGGCTGTTCGGCACATGCTGGGTGGAGCGCATGAACTTCACCTCCGGCAACCGGGAATCACTGAACCCCTGCCCTGCTGCCAGGTCTGACAGGAGGTCGACGAGACGCGGGTTCGGACGCGGAACGGAAAGATCGATCATACAGAACAGAAGAACGACGGCGACAAGATGGGGCAGGCCCGGTGAGGCTCCAATCAAAATACGCTGCCCGCCCCTCCCATCGGAGGATCAGGCAAATCTCCCGGAGTTCCAGGTATGGTGAGGGGCGCCGGTTGGGGATACTGATGGGGCGTATGAAACACACCCAAAAGATCGCCCTCATCACCGGCGGCAGCCGGGGCCTGGGCCGCAACACCGCCCTCAAACTCGCCTCAGACGGCGCAGACGTCATCCTCACCTACCGCCAGGGCAAGGCGGAGGGTGAAGCCGTAAAAGCCGAGATCGAGGCCCTCGGCCGGAAGGCGGCCCTCCTGCAGATCGACGTGGCGAAGACCGCCGGGTTCGACGCCTTCCGCCAATCCCTGGAGGCAGTGCTCCAGGAAATCTGGCAGCGGAAGGACTTCGACTTCCTCATCAACAACGCCGGCATTGATCGCGCCTCGCCCTTCGCCGAGACAACGGAGACCGACTTTGACGATCTCATGAATGTGCACTTCAAGGGCGTGTTCTTCCTCACGCAGAAACTGCTCCCGCTCATTGCTGATGGCGGCCGCATCGTCAACACCTCCACCGGCCTGGCTCGCTTCTCCATTCCCGGATATGCCGCCTACGCCTCCATGAAAGGGGCCATCGAGGTCTTCACCCGCTATCTGGCCAAGGAGCTGGGGCCACGCCGCATCAACGCCAATACTGTGGCTCCCGGTGCCATCGAGACTGACTTCACCAAAGACGCCCTCAGCCATCCCGGCCTGCGTGATTTCCTCGCCTCCCAGACCGCCCTCGGCCGCGTCGGCGTGCCCGATGACATCGGCGGCGTCATCTCCTTCCTCTGCTCTGAGGAAGGACGCTGGGTCAATGCGCAACGAGTCGAAGTCTCTGGCGGCATGTTCTTGTGATGGCATCTGTGAGCTGGCGGCTCGCGTGGGCCGCCAGTTGCTCATGGCTCCCGTCTCCCGGTTCCCTCGGCGGTTTCCATTGCCGGGTCCGCAAAAACATGTTGGGATGTCGCGTGTGAAAACCCCCTTCGCACATCTGGTCTTTTTGTGGTCGTGGCTGTCGTCGGCTGCGCTGCCTGCCGCCCCTCCTGCCCCCTCGCAACCCTGGACGGTGCCGATTGACTGCGAAGTGGTGTCTGCCACGGGTGCGCCTGTCAGTAACGCCAAGGTTTATGTGAGCAGCGCTCCTTCCCGGGATTATCTCCTGAAGGATGCGACGGTCGCCCAAGGCGCCACCGATGCTGGAGGCCGGTTTCATGCCACCTACTCGCCCCCGCCCCATTGGAATCTCTTCTACGGCATGGTGACGGTGGATGGCGGAGCCGAAGGGATTGGTCTGGGCAATATCTACCATCAGCCTCCCATGCCAGCTCCCGGGAAGGTCCGCGTCCAGCTTCAGCCTACCTCGGAGTTGAGGGCCACCATCCTGACGCCGGAGGGCGCACCTGCTGCGGGACTCGAAGTTTGGGTGGGGGGATTGGCCCTCCCTGCTGACCCGGCGAATCCCCGGCCCCCTCTCACGGGAGAAGTGGGTCGCCTGCCGGGAAACCTTTGGCAGACCCGCACCGATGCCTTGGGCAAATGCGTCATCCCCCAGTTGCCCAAGGATGCGAGATTGTGGTTGCGCCAAGGAGACAAGCGTTGGGCCCAGTTTTCGGGACGGTACACCCTCCTTGTTAGCACGGCAGTCCGCGCTGATGCCAAGGAAACAACCATCCGGCTGACGGAGCCAGGATCCATCCGTGGCAGGGTCCTTCTGCCAGATGGCCAGCCTGCCGGACAGAGCATCGCCTCCATCATCGAGGCGGTCAGCCCCTACATCACCGCCCATGGTGATGAGGTTCGCTCAAACAACAAAGGTGAGTTTGTCATCCACCAGGTTCCCCCCTCCACCTACCATCTCCACTTCGACACGCAACCGCCACACTTTGACCGCTGGATCGGCGCGGACAAGGAAGACATCGTGGTGCAGGCGGGCAAGACGACCGACATCGGGGATCTGGTGGTCACGGAGGCGGCGCACATCGTCGCAAAGGTGGTGGATGCTGAAACGGGTCAGGAAATCGAGTCACCGTTGAAGTTCCGGCTCCCCGCGGGAAAACACAAAGTGGGATATCGGAACCAGCGGCATCCAGCGCCCGAATATCGTCCGCCGGGTCCGGGCGATATCCAACTGGTCGATCTTGCGGCCGGAGAAAACAAATCCGTCACCTTTCAGCTCGTCCGTACGAAACCCGACGACCGGGTGATGGGTACGGTGATCGACGAAAGCGGCAACCCTGTCGAAAACGCACGAGTCATCATGAAGGGGTATGATGACCTGCCGTATCCGTCGGAAACGACAACGGACAAGTCGGGCGAGTTCATGCTCATCCGCCGGAAGGATTCCAGCTCAGATGCAGTGATCGCCTATCATGGCAAGGCGATGTCTCCCATCATCCCGGTGGCGCCTGGGCAGACCATCACTCTTCAGATTCGTGAAAAGGGATGGAGCAAGGTGTCGGGAACAGTTGTAGATGAAAAGGGTGCCCCTCTGGAAGGAGCGGTCATTGGCTGGTTTCTCCCAGAACCCGTGAGTCGTTCTGCGCCGGTGATCCGATCAGTCAAAAGCGATGCCACAGGCCGGTTTGAGTTTCCCAGATTTTGGGATCGCGAGGAGGCCAGCTTCTATTGCAATGCCAATGGATATGGTAGTGGCAGTCTACGTGACAAGACCATCAAGAGAGGAACAGACCTGGAGTTGAAGTTCGTTCTGAAAAAAGCAACCCAGTCGATTTCTGGCGTCGTTCTGGATTCCCATGGCCAGCCCGTCAAGGGTCTCTGGGTCTATGCAGACGGGGATGATCAGCCCGGGGATCTGAAAGGTCTGACGGATGGGAATGGCAAGTTCCGGATCGAAGGACTTTCTTCAGGCCTGGTCCATCTCAGCACAAAATTGGAGACGGACACATTCTCCACTGAGACGGGACAATGGGTCACCAATGATGGTCGTCGGGTCAAACTGGTGCTTCCCGAGGCAAGCGGCGAGGTGAGCGGCACGGTGGTGAATGCCTCAGGCACTCCGATGGCAAGGGTGGAAGTAGATTCCTACGATCGCGGCCGGAAGACCATCACCGACGGGGATGGGAAGTTCAAATTGGGAGGTCTGGTGTCAGGATGGTTCACGGTAAGAACTCAAGCACCGGATGCCAATGGAGAAATGTTGGAGCAGGAGGTCCGGCTCAAAACTGGGATGAAGGATGTCACCATCACCCTCCCGGCCAGCAGGCCTGAGGAGAGAGTCCGACCTGTGGATCCAGTGAATCTAATCGGCCGGCCCGCCGTTCCAGTAAAGGTCTCGACGTGGGTGAACTGCGAGCCCCTGCCGCCTCATGGCCAGGGGAAGGTGCGCATCCTGGACTTCTGGGGATTACAATGCAGCCCCTGCCTGGCCGCCTTTCCCAAGGTGCAGGAGTTCTGGCAGAAACACCGTGACAAGGGCATCGAGATCGTCGCGTTGACCGGCTCCTACCCGAAGCAGGAGGTGGAGGAGTTCCTGGCCCAACACCCCACGTACACCTTCCCGGTGGCCTTGAAGGCCGAGGATTCCATGGCCAACTTTGACTACGATGTGCGGGGCAATCCCACCTACGTGGTGATCGATGGTTCCGGGAAGATCGTCCATAAAGGACATAGCTTCGATGACGCTGGAAAGGCTGCGCTCAGCGCATGGTCTCATTGATCCGAGTTGAATCGGTCTGAGTCACTCTACTCCTCTTCGAACAACCGGCCGATCGCCGGGATATCCTCCATCAGCTTTTCCTGCTTGCGCCAGAACAAGATGTGATAGTCGAACCGGGGATCGGTCTCGTCTTCCATGTACCGGAAAACTCCGGGATCGGTGTCCGCCTTCCAGTCCAGGATCTTCGCGGCTGTGAGCGCCGCGTCGGGAAATCTCCGCCCGGGTTGGCGGGGACACACGAGGGCATCGAGGACGTCTCCCGGCTTCAAGGAGAGATCGCCCCCCAGCAGGCACCGCAGATCGTAGCGGTGCAGCATCGGCTCGATCTTCGTCCGGTCCTCAGCCTCGACCAGCTTGCCATTCACAGATCGCACTTTGAGCGTGACCCGATGAAGCGACTCTTGGGCAGTTGCCGGAAGGTCCGGCGAGGCATCATCCTTGGGAGCCCGACTCCCCTGCCAGACGCCATAGCCCGTCAGCACCACCAGTCCGGCAAGAAGGACGGGCTTGAGGAAAGGGGGCACTTTCATACGGAGACTCCATCCATGACATGAACGCGTTCCTGACACAACTGCACCGCCTTGTTTTTCCACTTGCCTCCGTTGCGCCATGAAGCAGCATGGCGGCCACAATCTGGATCCATGGATGCCCCACCCCCTCTTCCTCCTGCTGATCAAACCGACCCGGCGGTCTGCGCCAATTGCGGCAACCCCCAATTGAGCGACCGCACGCCTCTGCCGGTCTGCGAGCCGTGCCGTTATGCCATGGTCCGTTTTCCCTTCCCCGTATGGGTGAAGGTCTGCGCTACAGTCGTCATCGCCCTGCTCGCGGCTGCGCTCGTGCAGATCCCGCAAAAATGGCAGGCAGCTATGAGTTACGCCGGAGCGGGTCAATACGCACAGAGCAATGATTGGGATGCGGCCTACGCCTCATACAAACCCCTCGCCATCAATCATCGCGATGACACGGACATGCAGCTGCGCTTTGCAGAGGCCTGCGTGAAAAGCCATCACCTGCGCGAAGCCATTGAGACGATGAACACCCTCGAAGGTCGCAGAGTGTCCCAGCACCAGATGGACAAGGCCAATCAGGTTGGCGATGCTCTGGAGTTCGCTCTGAAAAGGGAGGCCAAGAATGCAACCTCCAACCGCACGTTGCAGAACTAACCCTCCTACAGCCTTCTCTCACCCATGATCTTTATTCCCGCCCCGATCATCGCCGCCCTGACTTTTCCTGGTGTGGTCGTGCATGAGGCCGCCCACCAGCTGGCATGCCGCCTGACGGACACGCCGGTGCTGGATGTGAAGTACTTCCAGATGGAGAACCCCTCTGGGTATGTGATTCACGCACGCCCCTCCGGCCCGTGGAAGCACTTCTTCATTTCGGTCGCCCCGTTTCTGGTCAATACTCTTCTCGCGATAGCCATCGCCTTCCCCGTCGGTCTGGGAGCCGCTGGCAAAGTGGAGCCTGGCCTCATCGAAATGCTGCTGGGCTGGCTCGGCATCTCCATCGGCATGCATGCCTTCCCCAGCACGGGCGATGCAAGCAGCCTCTGGCAATCCATCAAGGCACCGGACACCGGCTGGGGTCTGCGACTGCTCGCCACGCCCATCTGTGGTCTCATCTTTCTCGGGGCCGTGTTGTCCGTTGTCTGGTTTGATGCCATCTATGCAGCCGCGATCTGCTTTGGCACACCGCATCTGCTGGTGGAATTCATGGCAGCTCACCCCTAAGACGCTCAGTCGAAGTTCTTCCTCGAAGAGGACGGGTTACAAGCCCAACGTTGGAAGGTTGCTACTCCGAAGGAATTGTGGCGGTCTGACAGTTCTCAAAATAACCTATACCTGGGAAGCTTGGG
>NZ_BATR01000023.1 GCF_000739655.1 Verrucomicrobium sp. BvORR106
AATACGCACCGCAGGGTTGTGCGCCCTCAAGGAGCGGCGGTTTGTGTTTGCACAACCGCCGGTCGTGGCTGGAGGAGAAGCGTCTCCCATCTAACGAGCGGCGGTGGGGCGACATACGTCGATCGGATTTTGGCCGCAATAGCTCCGCTTCCCATCGGCGGTTGTGCAAGCACAAACCGCCGCTCCTTGTTGGACGGGTGAACCTTGCGTACCCGTAGGAGACGAGCCGCGTCAGCGTTCCTGCGACTTGGCTGCTTCGTCTTCCCCTTCCTCCTTGTCGTCCTCTTCGCCCCAGTGTGCGGGGTTCTGATCATTGATCCGGATGGGTCCCAAGTGCAGACCATAGACGACCATGAGTTTCCGTTTTGGGTTTCGGATGAACAGCATGTAGCCGGTGTCATTGGGTTCCTCGAACTCCTCCTTGCCGCCCAACTGGTCCAGAAACCAGTTCAGCTTGCGGGAGCGTTGGCGATCCGTGCGGTTGAACTGGTCGGTCAGGTAGTTGGTAAAACGCACGCGCCCGTTCCAGATGCCCACGTCAATGCGGGTTTCAGAGTTGCTGGCGACAAGAACACGCTGACTGGTGCGCGATTCGTCCTCGGGTTCTTCAACCGAGACCGGACTCCATTGCTCCAACAAGCGCCGCGCTTCGTCCTCGGTGGCGTAGAGCGGAATGATAGGAACATTCGGTTTGAACGGCCGGGGTTTGAGGATGATCACGCCCAAAGCGATCAGAGCGCAAAGAGTGAGGATGGAGATGACGATTTTCATGGCGTGCAGCGAGGAAACGACGCAGTCCGGACACCGATCTTAATTCGGGTTGGAAGGGGCGCTGTCCGCAGGATTCTTTATCCGGCCAAATCGACTGAAGGGATAATAGATCCCTGTAACCTTCCCGAAAAGGGCCTCTGCGGGCACGTTGCCCCAGTAGCGGCTGTCGGCGGCGCGTTCACTGTTGTCGCCTAGTACGAAATACTCGTTCTGGCCCACCACAAAGTCTGAGGTGGCTGGCCGAGAGTCAAAAGGGTATGACTTCGGAATGGTATAGTGCACAGACGGGATGCCATCTTGGGCTCCCAGTTCCCGCCCGTCCGCATAAACCTTGCCGTCTTCGATCTTGAGACGTTCTCCTGGCAGACCGACAAGCCGCATGGTGTAGTACACCTCTGCCCCTGATGGGCGGGTCCCACGACCGAAGATTGAGGGGATCTGGCTGGTTGCAAAGACGATTAGATCCCCTCGCCGAGGTTTGGCAATCCGGTAGGCAAGCCGATCGACAACCACATGGTCAGACGTCCCGCTTCCCATGCCTCCTTTCAACGCCGGCTCCATGGAGCCAGTGGGGATCTTGAAGGACTTGCCCACCAATGTCACAAGAGACAGGGACCATCCGCCGACCAAGAAAAGTCCGACAAATAATGCCCAACGGGTTACAGACATGCGACCCGGTCGGAAGCTGTCGACCCACATCCAGACAGTCATGGGCAGGATGGTGACCAAGGCAGCTACGCCGAGCGCCAGGGGCACTGCATCCGTCGCGAAAAGCCAGACGACGACAAACGAATAGATGTGGATGGCAACAAGCCACGAGAATCCGCGTTTGAACTGACCAGCGCGCATCAGCCCGAACCCGGGC
>NZ_BATR01000022.1 GCF_000739655.1 Verrucomicrobium sp. BvORR106
GGGGTCTGACCGAAACAGACGGTGGTGGCCATCAGAAGGGCGGCAAGCAGCAAGTTCGTTCTCATAGTTGAAAAGGGGGAACGACTTTTATTGTGCCCGCAATTTTCAAAAAACGTCAAGAGCATTCCCTTAAGGGCGGAACACCTTGAGGCAGATGCGGCCATTCAAACAGGGCATCCATGCAATCTCCGATTATTTTCCTCGAGCAGACCGATGTAAGCGGAGCCTTGTTGGGAAGGGATGATCGGGGCCTGAAGAGCCCAAAGAAGCCAGCTCAGGGGCACAGGCCCAGGTGGCGTGAGCCCCGAAACCTCCACCCTATCAAGAGTACTTCACGTCCTTGCGGGGCTCCATCTCGAACACCATCACCTGTTGGGTCTCCACGGAGCGGTGTACCACTTCCAGGAGGAACTTATAGTAGTGCGGGTCATCCTGAAGGATGGCCAGCTTGTCCAGGCTCTCTGCCTCGATGCTGACGAACCAGTGCCAGGGATCAGAGATCTTGATGCGCTTGCCCACGTTCAGGTGCAGCACCTCCCGGATCTTGAGCAGGATGGACCGGGTGGTCCACATCATTTCCTCCAACCGGTCCGCCGTGACTTCCGGTTTCAGAGTGAAGAGGGAGACCTGGCAAATCATACCTTCACCATTCGCGCTTGGGCCGGGAAGCGGCCGTTCGTACCGCACTCAAGTCGTGGTCTTGCTGACCCTTCCTTGAGACTAGGAACTCCAGTCGAGAGCCTTCTTGCGCCAGGCGTAAACGAACGCCACCAGCAGGATGCCGACGAATGAGAGCATCCACCAGAAGATGGCGGCGCCGAAGACGGCGACATAGTCTTTGAAAATGACTGCCCAGGGGTACATGAAGACCACCTCGATGTCGAAAAGCACAAAGAGCATGGCCACGATGTAGAACTTCACGCTGAACCGGGGCTGGGCCTCACCGAGAGGGAGCATGCCGCACTCATAGGCGGAGTCCTTCATCTTGTTCCGCTTGGCGGACTTCCCTGCAAGCACGCTGGCCAGGAGCGTCACCCCGGCAAAACCGGCGGCCATGAGCATTTGCATCAGGACAGGGAGATAGTTCTCGAGCATGACAGGAGGGGAAAGAAGGACCGCAACGAAGGGCTAAAAGAGAACCGCAGGGTAGCGCGGAGGGCCCGGACGTCAAGAAAGCATCAAAAAAGCCGCCCCGGAAAAGGGCGGCTTGGTTTTGAAAGTTGGATTTGTGGGAACAGCGCGGGCTGGAGCCCTTATTTAACGGGCGGCAGCGGCAGCGGCAGCTGCGGCTTCTGCGCGGGCCAGCGTATGAGCACTGGACGCCATTTCAATACCCTTAAGACCGCGATAGCTCTTCAGTTTCTTCTCCACCAGGCCGCGGCCCACCAGATTCTGAAGCTTTTCATAAGAACGGAGTCGTAGCATTTCTTCGCCCCCGCTAACCGCGTTTTTTAGCTTTAGGTTCTCGTACACGAGCCCGAACAGAACGTTGAACTCATAAGTTTTGCCATCCGAGAGAACATTGACCAACTCATCAGTGACATGGTCAGGAACCCGACGTGAAAAACGTGTTTTTCTTACGGTAGCCATAGACTGGGAGTATAGCACCGCGCAAGCACGTTGGCGAGTTTTTGTTTGATTTCACAGGAAAAATCCCCGATTTCCAGCCTAAAGTTGCCTTTGGCGATAGTATTTTCCCGCTCCTCCGTATGGGCGCGATCTCAGCGGTTGGTGAAATTGCCCACCACGGTCATCTCGCCACTCTCAACCTTGAGTGAGAAGATTTCCTCGCTCGCGGGGAAAGTGGAGGAGTCAAAACGGTCCTGCAGATCGTCAGCAAATTCCTGGAGAGCGTCGGCCCCGGCGGGGAAAACATAGAGCGAGTTCCGGTCCGGCGTTACCACCCAGACCTCCTTGCCAAAGACCTTCTCAAAGATCTTGCCCAAGGAAGGAGCAGTGAGCAGGCAGGGGAACAGGTGGTCTTCCCCCCGATACACGGCGTAGATGACCTTTCCCGCGTCGTCCTTGATCAGTTCTGGCTGCAGGGTGGCCAGTCTGCGGTCGGCGGCTTCCGCAGCCTTCTTCTGGAAACTGTCTGCGCTGATCCCCAGCTTGCTGAACTCCGCCTCCGTGTAGGGCACCAACCGGGAGGTGGAGGGATCCAGCTTCACGGGAGTGAACACGGTGAGCCGGGCCTTCGCCAGGGTCACAGAGATGCTGGAGCGGACGACTTTGGGCTCGGGCAGCAGGAGGTAGTTCTCCACCCGGATCGGCACCGCCTTGGGCGTGCCTCCAGCCGCCGGCTGGGCTGCCGCAGGGGCCTGGGCCTGCAGACTGGACAGCGGGGCCACGAGGGCGGTGACGGCGGCGGCCGTACCAAGGAGAGGGAGAAGGAAGCGTCTCACGCCGCCACGTTCCCTGAGGCGGGCCATTCTTCAACTGGCAAATGCCGGGGCCCGCCACGAGGCCGCGCTTTCCCCTTGCGCGAATGCGCCGTCGGACGGATGTGGCCCCATGATCGCCTACCTCCGCGGCCACCTGGTCGAAGCCCTGCCCAACCAGCTCACGGTGGATGTCAACGGGGTGGGCTACCTCTGCCTGGTGCCGCTCTCCACCTATGACCGGCTTGCAGGCAGCCAGGGGGAGGTAAAGCTGCTGACGCACCTGAACATCACAGAGCGCGATCACACCCTCTTCGGTTTCGCCACCAGCGAGGAGCGTGA
This sequence comes from Verrucomicrobium sp. BvORR106, assembly GCF_000739655.1. GTDB lineage: Bacteria > Verrucomicrobiota > Verrucomicrobiia > Verrucomicrobiales > Verrucomicrobiaceae > Verrucomicrobium. The sequence continues at coordinate 2,724 of NZ_BATR01000022.1, forward strand.
CCTCTTCCGCCTCCTCATCAACCGCGTGAGCGGCATCGGCCCCAAGATGGCCCTGGCGGTGCTCAGCGGCATGGCCGTGGGCGACTTCAAGGACAACGTGATCCGCAACGATGTGACGGCCCTTTCCCGCATCAGCGGGGTGGGCAAGAAGACAGCCGAACGGATCGTGTTGGAACTGAAGGACAAGGTGGGCATCGTGGACACCTGGCAGGCCGCCCGGAGCACGGGTGACAGCCTCGTCCCTGACCCCACCCAGGCCGCACAAACGGACGCTGTGCTGGCCCTTATCGCCTTGGGATTCAAGCAGACCGAGGCACAGAAGACCGTGCAGGATCTCGTGAAGAAGGCTGGCGGAGAGGTCAGCGCGGACAAGCTCATCCGCGATGCTCTGAGGAACCTCTAGCCGCCCGCCGGCCCCGACAGCCCGACTACTTCAGGGTCTCCCAGTTGGGATTGCCCAACCCCTTTTCGATGAACCAATCGAGGTTCACCGACTTGGGATCATTGCCCAAGCGCTTCACCCGACCCCGCTGGGTGTCCACGAGGAAGAACCCCCTCATGGGAAACACACGCAGGCCCCGGTAGTCCAGCGCCCACGCCATGACACGGTGCACCCCGGGAGGGAGCTGCTCAAAGCTGAAGCGTCCGGTGAACTTGGCCAGTCCCTCGTTCGGGAGATGCCCCTCGGGCACGTGGGTGAACTGGAGATCCCTGGACATCACCTCCATGAAGTACAGCGGCAGCCCTGTCACTTGGGTAACGTGGAAGATCTCCCAGTGCCCGTCGTGGGGGTCCTTGTAGGTCAGGAGCACGGCATCGGCCACGCGCTCGCGGTTGGGCAGGCAGGCATAACCCCAGACAGCGCCCGCAGCCCCCTGCTCATTGGTCTGCACCACGCAGGCGGAGAGTTCCGCCGTGTTGCTGCTGAGCAGCTTGGGAGTGAGACTGAAGTTGTCCAACCGGGAATTCTTGAGCATGGCGGGCCGCAGGTGGCCCAGATCGTCCGCCTTGCGCGCCAGGTTGCGATTGCCCGCCACGTCGCCTTCCACCGTCAGCGGCAGCTTGTAGAAGAGCGTGTTGGACGCGCCACGGAGCCGGGAGGACTCCCAGACGGCCATCATGCGCCAGCCAAACGACCACGAGATGGCCTGCATGAAGACCAGGGCAAAGCCACCCGCTGTGAGAGACTGCAGGATGAATCGGCGGAGATCCGGCCGGTGCTGCCCCAGATGCCGGGCGATGAGCCAGACCAGCACCACCAGAGCCACGGTGAGCGGCACAGCGTGAATCACATACCGGGCGTGCACCGCATTGTCTCCCGTCGTGGTGGCCCAGGACCGGCCCAGGGAGGTGAGAAAAGCCGCGCCTACAGAGTAGGCCCCCAGGAGCAGCCAGGGAAGCAGCCGCTCACGAAGCGCCTGCTCGCGGAAATGCCGGGCCCAATAGGCCGCACATCCGCCAAACAGGGCCAGGGAAGCGGCTCCCAACCACAGGCTGGTGTGCATGAGGGACAGACTGGATCCCCGGGCCAGATGGCACCCCAGGAAGCGGAGGATGAAGCTGGCGGCGGCCTTCGGTCGACGGACGAACTCGCTGACGTTCCGCCCCATGGTGGCCTCCTCCCCCTGCTTGTAGGAGAAAGCGCCATCCACTTCGTTCTTGAGGCCGTGGAAGTAGAGGACCGCCGTGACCCCAAAGATGAGGAGCCAGGCGACCAAGAACCATTGCCGCTCCCTCCCCGGCCTCAGCGCGCCGGACCACCAGATCATGGGCACCATGAGCACCCAGACCAGCAGGCCGGTGGCGAAGGTCTGGGTGGCACACTCCGCACAGAGGACGGCGAGCACGAGGCGCAGCCATGCTGGCCAGTTGGGACGCAGCAGCACCACCAGCGCCGTGGTGAGGAAAAAGGCCGGGCAGGCCACCTGAAACATCATGGGCCACAGCACGATGCGGTACTGCATGGGAGACAGGATGGAAACACTGGCCAGGGCCAGCAGCGGCCACCACTGGGCAAAGGTGCCTCCCGAGGTGCGACGGATGAGCAGCCCCACATTGGCCGTCGTCAGGCACAGCAAGAACCAGCAGAACCACATCTGCCGGGTGTACTCCCCCGGCCAGTAGTGGTGAAAGAGCATGATGACCCCGCGAACGAAGGCCATGCGGTGCTCCATCTGCACCAGGAAGAAGTCCTGCCAGGTAAGCTGTCCTGCCGCCGCCTTCACATCCATGTCCACGAACATCCAGTCATCCAGGAAGGGGATGTTCACCTTGTACTCCTGGATCATGCGGTTCAGCAGGATCGCGGGCAGCAGAATGAGGAGCCAGCAGCCCGTCTTCTTGAGCACGGGCAGCCAGGCCGCCAACCGGGAGCGGTAGGCGCCCGTCGTATGGGTATCACTTGAAGTCGTAGGCCGTCCACTCATCCGGTCTCAGCAAGAGCACCCGATGAAGCCGCTGGCAGGTGAATTTTCCCTCATCCCTGTGTGACCCGGCCGGACATGGTCAGGCCTGCCATGGGGACTTTCAGAGTCATCACGGTGTTGTCTGGCTTGGAAGCAGCCGAAAGGGAGCCCTTGTGCTCCTCCGCGATCCATCGGGCAATGCTGAGGCCCAGGCCGCAGCCTTCCGTGGTGCTGCCACGGGAATTCCCACTGCGGAAGAAGCGGTCAAAGATCTTCGGCAGCTCTTCAGCACCGATCCCGCGCCCGCCGCTGCGCACCGTGACCACGGCCAAGTCGCCTTCCTGCCGCAGTTGGTACTCCACATAGCCGTCCAGCCGGTTGTACTTCACCGCATTGTCCGTGAGATTCAGCAGAAGCTGGCGCAGACGGTGACGATCTCCCCGCACCCGGCAGGGCGTGTCGATGACCACGTTCACGCTGAGATTGAGGGTCTGCCCCAGGATGGAGGCCTCCCCGGCGGCATCCCTTACCAGCTCGGCCATGTCCAGATCCTCGACCAGGAGATGCACCTGATGGGCGTCCGCCTGGGTGAGGAAGGTGAGGCCAGAGACGATGCGGTTGAGCCGCTCGATCTCATCCAGCTGGTTCGCCACCCGGTCCCGGTGATTTTCCGGCAGGGTGGTGTCCATGAGCGCCTGCTCAAAGCCGTTGCGCAGGATCGTGAGCGGGGTCTTCAGCTCATGGGACGCATGCAGGGTGAACTCCCGCACCTCCTGGAACGCGGTGTCCAGACGCTGCGTCATGTCATTGAGCACGGACGTCAGGCGGTCCAGCTCATCACCCGTGCCCCGCAGGGGAATCTGCTGGTGCAGGCTGTCCTGGTTGATCTTCTCCGCCGCCTGGGTCAGGGCCAGAATGGGGGACAGCGCCCGGCGGATGAGCCACCAGCTCACGGCCCCCAGCAAAAGCACCGGCACGCACGAAGCTGCGGCCGCCGCGAGGAAGTAGGACCAGTCAGCCGTGCCCGTGCCCTGAAGCGGGCCCCCTTCCCTCGCCAGTTCTAGCCAAGTGAAGAGGACCGAAATAACTCCGGCGAGCAGGAACAGACAGGTGTGCGCCCAGAAGAGCCGTGTGCGCAGGGACCTTTTCATTTTCATGGTTGCTTGTCAGACATCAGGTAGCCCACGCCCCTGACGGTGTGCAACAGCGGAATGGCATGCCCCTGATCAATCTTGTCGCGCAGCTTCCGGACATACACGTCCACAAGGTTCGTGCCCGGGTCAAAGTTGTAGTCCCAGACGAGCCGGAGCAGCATGGTGCGGTTGCAGACCGTGTCCACATTCTGCATGAGCACCTGCACGAGCCGGAACTCACGGGGGCTGAGCTCGATATTCTTGCCCGCGCGCTGGGCGACGCGGTGCGGCACATCCAGGGTGAGGTCCGCCAGACGCAACAGAATGGCGCCGGACTCCCCGCCGCGGCGGGCGATGGCGCGAATGCGGGCCACCACCTCCCCAATGGAGAAGGGCTTTGCCAAATAATCGTCCGCGCCGGCGTCCAGGCCGCTGATGCGGTGGTCCACGTCGCCCCGGGCAGAAAGCATGAGCACCGGGGTGGAGTTGTGCATGGCCCGGAGCTGTTTGACGATGGAGAGACCGTCCTTGCCAGGCAGCATGATATCCATGATCACGGCATCAAAGGCCTGCGTGCTGATGCGCTGCACGGCTTCGTCACCGCGCATCAATACCTCGGCGGTCCAGCCAGCGTCCGTGATGGATTCCCGCAAGGCTTCAGCCGTGCGGGGGTCGTCTTCCACTACCAGTATGGTCATGATTTCAGGGGCTCGCCCCGGAGCGGGGCAGAAAAGAAAAGAGGTTGAAAAGGATACGGATGCTCAGGTGGAAGATTCCCAGCTTCCAGCAAAATGGCCTTCATGGAAACTCGAATGAATCAAGTTTCATACGGGTTTGAGCGGCGCCGCAAGCCTGAAGCGAGTACGGTTTTCCCGGAATTTTTCATGCAGTGGCCTGCTGGGTGGGTGGGTCGAGAAGCTCGGTGGTTCCGGGAGAGGACAGCTCAGGTCTAAAATCCCCTCTCCGTAGCACCCGTAACACCCTTTTTGGCAGTTCACTGAGATAGAGAGAGGGGTCTTTTTTGGCGTAACTTGGAAAAAGGGTGTTACAGGTGCTACGGACCCTCTAGATCTCACACCGTTGCCGGTCTGGCTGAGCAAAGTGGTATAGAGCTTTAGCTCGTCAGTCGCGCTACCCACGTGCTCCAATACACGAGATAAAGCTCCATACTACTTTCCAGCTGCCGCCACGGGCGTAGTCCGGTTGTGCCAACCGGCTTGGTGAGCGAGGCGATGAAACACATTCATCGTTTGGGTGTGACGGGGCCCTGCTACCTCAGTCGCCGTGCCTCCGACCGGGACAGGAATGTCCCTCCCTCCTTTTACTGGTCAGCACCACTGGGCAGGGGCTCTTGTGCGAAAGCTCAGGTCTTGTGTCTTTCGTCTTCTAGTCTTGTGTCTCTGCGAAGCGGCGGAATGTCCCTCCCTCCCTTTACTGACCGCAGCCCTGGATTACCCACATGAACGTCCGTTAATAATTCACTTGCCTCGAGTGGGGACTGTGGTTGCTTTCTTGATGAGAACAAATCTCAACAAACCTCGCACAGGTCTTCGCTCCTGGCTCCTCGTCACAGGTCTCGCTTTCTTGGGCGGCACCTTGTTGTCCGCCAAAGAGTTGAACGTCTACACTCACCGCCACTACAAGGCAGATGAGGAGATCAATGCGCTCTTCACCGAGCGCACGGGCATCAAGGTGAATGTGGTGTCTGCCGAGGCGGACCAGCTCATCGAGCGTCTCAAGTCCGAAGGCGCGAACAGCCCGGCGGACCTGCTGGTGACGGTGGATGCCGGTCGCCTGCAACGCGCCAAGGAGGCTGGCTTGCTGAAGCCGCTGAAGTCTGAGGTGCTGGAGCAACGGGTGCCCGCCGCTCTGCGCGACAGTGGTGGCCACTGGTACGCCTATGCGCTGCGCGCCCGCGTCATCCTCTATGCGCAAGACCGCGTGAAGCCCGGTGAGATCTCGAACTACGAGGACCTCGCCGACCCGAAGTGGCGCGGCCGCCTTCTGATCCGCTCCTCCGGCAATGCCTACAACCAGTCCCTGCTGGCCTCCCTCATCGCCGCTGATGGTGAGGAGAAAGCCGAAGCCTGGGCAAAGGGCGTCGTGGCCAACCTGGCTCGTCCTCCACAGGGTGGTGATCGCGATCAGATCAAGGGCGTGGCCTCGGGTCTGGCGGATGTATGCGTCTCCAACACCTACTACCTGGGCATGCTGCTGAACTCCAAAGACCCTGCTGAACAGGCAGCGGCGAAGAAGGTGACCGTGCTCTTCCCCAACCAGTCGGGACGTGGCACGCATGCCAACATCGCAGGTGCAGGCCTGACGGTGCACGCCAAGAACGCTGAAAACGCGAAGGCCTACCTGGAATTCCTGACCACCCCGGAAGTTCAGAAGCTGATCGCCAATGGCACCTACGAATTCCCGGTGAACCGCGACCTGAGCCTGAGCGAGACGCACAAGGCCTGGGGCGAGTTCAAGCTGGATGAGGTGACCTTCCCGCAGATCGGACGGTATCAGGAGCAGGCCGTGCGCTTGTTTGACAAGGCCGGTTGGAAATAACTCCAGCTCGGCTCCTCGAACCCCAGGTCCATCCTCGTGGCGGCAGGTGCGGCAAGGCACCTGCCGCCTCCGTTTTACCGGCCGACAAGGCGAGGTTGACCCCTCCCTGCTGCTGGCCAGACTGTGCCGATGTCTGACTCCCCCTCCAAGACATCCGTTCCCCGTTTTCGGGGCGGTCAGATTCGACCCTCAGTCGCGCTCGCGTGGGTGCCGGCCTTGCTGGTGCTGCTGCCTTTGAGCCTGGTCTTCGTCCGCCTCGCCGCTCCGGCCGGAGATGCCTGGGCTCACCTGGTGGAGGTCCTGCTGCCGGGCTACGTCTGGCAGACTCTCCTGCTGATCACGCTGGTGGTGGCGCTCGCCCTGGCACTGGGGGTGCCCACCGCATGGTGGGTGGCGACCGCCCAGTTTCCCGGTCGCGGCTTCTTCCAATGGGCGCTGCTGCTGCCTTTGGCCATGCCTGGATACATCGCTGCGATGGCCTACGGCGATGCGCTGGAAGGCCTGGTGCCCGTGTACATCTGGGTGAGGCAGAAGTTTGGCGTGGATGCCTTTCTCGCCGCCCAGCAGGTCGCCCGCTGGGTGCTGGCAGTATTGGTTCTAGGGGCAACGCTGTCCCCCTACGTGTACCTGACGTGCCTGGCTTCGTTCAGTCGCCAAACCGCCGGCCCGCTGGAGGCGGCGCGGCTCCTGGGTGCTGGACCCGCCCGTCAGTTCTGGACGGTGGCCCTGCCCATGGCCCGGCCTGCGATGGCCGCGGGTGCCAGCCTCGTGGCCTTTGAGACGATCAATGACTACGGAGTCGTTTCCTACTTCGGGCTCTCGCCCCTGACGGTGGGGGTGTTCCGGGTGTGGCTGAGCGAGGGCGACCTGGGGGCCGCGATCCGGCTGGCGGTGTTCCTGCTGATCTTTGCAATGGGCGCGGTGGTGCTGGAGCGGCTGCAACGAGGGCGGCGAGTATTTGACAGCGAACCTGGTGAGACGGTGCTGGCCCGTCGTCGGCCCCGCTGGGCCTGGCAGGGTGGCATGGCGATCCTGTGTCTGATTCCGCTGCTGCTGGGCTTTGGCATTCCCGGCTGGCGACTGGGCCGGTGGGCCTCACAGAGCTGGCAGGAGACGGACTGGACCGCCACGATGGAAGCGGCCAGGCACAGCTTTGGCCTGGCGGGAGGCGTGGCCCTGTTGGTCGTGGCCGCAGCCCTGCTCATGACAGGTACCCAGCGGGCCTGGCGCTCGGCTTCACTGAGGGTGGGACGTCGCATTGGCCTGCTGGGGTACGCGATTCCCAGTGCTCTGGTGGCCGTGGGCGTGGGTGGCCTGCTCACCTGGATCGCCACCCTGCCCGGTCTGGGATTCGCCGCGCTGAGCGCCTCGGTCACCGGCTTGGTTTTCGCTTACTTTGTCCGTTTTCTAGCTGTGGGTCTGCAATCCGTGGATGCTGGGTTCAAGCGGGTGCCTGCCTGTCTGCATGAGGCGGCCCGCACCCTGGGGAGCAAACCCTGGGCAGCGCTCTGGCGCATCGAGGTGCCTCTGGTCTGGCCCGCCCTGCTGGCGGCGGCCACGCTGACCTTCATCGACGTCTTTAAGGAGCTGACGCTCACCCTGGTCCTGCGCCCCTTTAACTACGAGACGCTGGCTACGCGCATCTACCGGCTGACGGATGAGAGTCGCATCCCTGAGGCCGCCACACCCGCCCTCGTCCTCATCGGCCTCAGTCTGCTGGGGCTGATCCCGCTCGTCCATCTGCGCCAACCCCGTTCCGAATGAGCCTGCTTCACCTCACGAATCTCTCCAAGACCTACCCCCGCTCGGAACGCCCAGCGGTGAGAGAGGCCAGCCTGCAGATGCAAGCAGGCGAGCTGCTCGCCCTGGTGGGCGAGAGCGGCAGTGGCAAGACCACCCTGCTGCGTCTGATCGCCGGGCTGGAAACGGCAGATGCCGGTCAGATCACGGTCGGGGACATCACCGTGACAGATGGGACCAAGAACGTGGATGCGGAACATCGCGGCGTCGGCCTCGTGTTCCAGCATCATGCGTTGTTCCCCCATCTGACTGTGGCCGCCAACATCGCCTTTGGGATTCGCCGTCTCGACCGGGCGGAGCAAAAGCGACGGATCGAGGAATTGCTGACTCTGGTGGGCCTGCCGGGATATGAGCGGCGCTACCCCCATGAGCTCTCGGGCGGTGAACGCCAGCGCATCGCCCTGGTGCGGGCCCTGGCACCCGAACCGCGGCTGCTGCTGCTGGATGAACCCTTCAGCAATCTCGACCCCCAGTGGCGGGTGGAGATCCGGGATGAGACGCGGCGGATTCTCAAGAAACGGGGCACCAGCGCCCTGCTGGTCACCCACCACACGCAGGATGCGCTCTCGGTCGCGGACCGCATTGCCGTGCTCTACCGCGGAGTGATTCAGCAGGTGGGCACGCCAGCGGAGATCTACCATGCCCCGGCCAACCGCTATGTGGCGCAGCTCTTTGGCGTCTGCAATTTCATCCCGGCAGCCAGCCTGGTGCGCCCCTGCGGCACGGTGATCGAGTGCGACATCGGCCCCGCTGCTGCTGAAGATCAGGGTCTGTGGGTGCGGCCCGAGGATCTGGAGCTGGCCCCTTCAATGGCTGCGCCAGAAGGCGTGCTCAGAGGCGAGGTCCGGACGGTCTCCTTTCAGGGCGATCACCATGATGTGACGCTGGACTGCACGCTGCCGGGCAAGGCGCCCTTCGAAGTGCGCGTGCAGCATCGGGGTCCAGAAACCATCGCAGCCGGGGAAACCTGGGCACTGCTTCCGCGACCTCGCACCGGGCGCTAGACTTAGTTCCCCGTTTGCTGCCCTTTGCGGGCGGCGGCTTGCGTCCGGTGGTGGGCGATTTCCTGCGGGGTCAACAGACCATCACCGTTGTCATCGGCGGATTGGAACCGGCGCTCCAACTGGGGAATGGTGAGCCCGCGGCCCTGGTTCGCGGTGACAAACTCCGGCCACGTCATCGGATGCGGAGGCACCGCCATGAGGCGGGCCTTCTTCTTGATTTCTGCCTTGTTCTCCGTCTTCGGTTCAAAGAACCACCAGACGCAGGAGGAGGACATGAGGGTGGCCCCAAGCAGGGCCATGGTGCGCACCAGAACAATCATGACAAGGCAGGCGGGAGGTGGGGCGGAGACGCGCCGAGGGTGCAACCATTCCTTCCGGATTGCAAGCATATCAAAAAAACTGATCTTGTTTGGCGGACACAGCACGCGAGCGGCAACTGGCGGCCGAAGTCCTCGCAATTCCCGTTGCATCCACTATGGTCCCCACCATGCCCGAGGCGTCCCCCCAGCCCAAGCGTCCCCGCCCGTTCTGGCGGCGTTTGTTCCGGTGGATGTTCTTGCTGGGTTTCCTGGGCGTGCTGACCTTGGGCGGCGCGTTGTGGTGGGGCTATCTGGAACGGGTCAGCCTGGCCAACCGGGCGCTGGCGCAGATCGGCCCGTATCAGGCGCAGCTCGAGGGACTGGATCTGGATCGCAATGGCCACCTGGAAGTGCGAGGCCTGGTGCTGAAGGACCGGAAGAGCGGCGCCACGGTGCTTCGCCTGCCCCGCATCGTGGGCGAGGTGGGCATCGACCACCTGCGAGCCAAGCGCCTCACGGAAATCACCTTGGATGAACCTGAAATCCTCGTGGACCAGCGCTGGTTGCAAGGCCCCGCCGCTGCTGCCCCAGCCGCCCCGGTGGACCCCACCAAGCCACCCGTGCTGGCAGGTTATTCCATCGGTCGCTTCCGCATCAAGAACGCGAAGGTGAGCTTTCACCCTAACGCCCGGACCACGGCGGAGGTGACGATCAACTACGAAGCGGAGGACGTGGCGGTGGATGCCAGCGGCCGCATTCGCAGCGGCGAGCAGGAGCTGGCGCTGCAGCAGTTGAAGATCAACTCGGAGTCTGATGGAGCCCGGCCGGTGCGGCTGGAGGAGTTCCGCGTGAAGGGTCGGGTCAAGGAAGGCGTGCTGGAGCTGGATGAGCTGGCTTTGAAACAACCTGAGCTGCATGCCACCCCCACCCTGCTCGCCGCGCTGATGGGCACGGCAACGGAGATGAAGGAACAACACGCAGCCCGTCAGCAGGTGCGGAACCAGCCCGATGCCATCCCCGTGGTCCGCGCGCCTGCCGCCGATGGGAGCACGGGGACGGGATCATTGCTGACCGGCATTCGCATCGGGCGGCTGGAGATCCTGGATGCCGGGGTCTCGGCGAAGCGTTTTGTGGAAGGCAATCCCATGGGCATGGTGTTGCCGGAGAGCGAAGTCCACTTCACCTACCGCACCTCGGGCATCGAGTGGCGGTTCGGACAAGCCCCCACCATGGACGCGCATGCGCTGGAGGTGGCCTATCTGAGCGTCGCCACGCCGGACAACCAGGGCCATGTGCGCATGAAGGAGGGGCAAGTGCAGGTGGCCAAGATGATGCCCGGCCAGCCCGTGCGGGTGGAGCAACTGTTGTTGCAAGAACCACAGGTGCGCTGGACCCCGGCACTGAGGAAACTACTAGAACGGGCGCAAGGCAAGGAAACCCTTCCGACCACGCCGCCTGCGGCGAAAGGCCCCCAGTCAGAGAAGGCACCCTTTCCCGGGGTGCTCCTGGTAAAGGCGAGCCTCGCCAAGGCCGATGTGGCGCTGAAGGATCCCCAGCTCATGTCCTTCTTCCTGGAAGTGAAGGGCGGGCTGGACACCTCCGATCTGCTGCTGGACAGCCGCGGCTGGCACTCGCCGCAACGCCAGTCCCTGGATGTGGAGCAGGGGCGGCTGACCTTCCCGCCTGCTCCGAGCGGCGCGGCCAAAAAGCCGTGGCTGGAGCTGCCCCGCGGTGAGCTGGTGATCGTCCCCGATGAGTGGAACCACACGAAACGCGTGGAGCGCCTCATGCTGGAGAAGCCGGTGGTCCGGATTCGAGATGGCAACACACCCTGGCTGGCGATGACCGATCCCGAGCTGGTGGGACCGCCCTACCCGGTGCCGGAAGGTCCGCCCCCGCCTGTGGCCACCGGACCGCAGGCAGAAACGGTGAGCGAGATCACGGAAACTACTCCTGCGGCGAAACCAGAGACCGCAGAAAAGGATGCCGCACCGCCCTGGTGGAAGCAGCTCCACTTCGGCCAGGTGCTGGTGCGCGAGGGGCTGGTGGACCTGCTGGGCGACCTGCCCAAGCCGGTGGATGCGCATGCCAACGTCCACATCAGCACGGACAGCAACACGGAGGATGAACCGTTGCACCGGGTGAAGATCGAGAATTTCTCCGCCAGCCTGCCCACGCTCTCGCGACTGCCCTTCCCTGTCGCCCAGGCCACCGCGCTGGAGGGGGCGGTGCGTCTGCCCCAGATGTGGACGCAGCGCCGGATCGAGGAACTAAAATTGACCGGCGCCAGTGTGGATGCCGGGGAGCCGCTCATGCGGCTTTTTGAGAAAGAGGGGGCCAAGGAGGGCTCTGAAGTAACAACGGAGGATGAGGTGGAAGAGCTGGTGGGACCTCCGGTGCCCAAGGCTGAAGCACCTCAACCCGTTGCCAGCACCGGCCCTGCCGAGCCGCCGTGGGAGGTGGGGCACATGGCGGTGGTGGAGGGCCAGGTGACCATCTCGAACCTCATCCCCGGATTGTCCTCCGTGAAGTTCGGCGTGGCGTTCGACGCCAGGGACCTGCCGCTGTCTCCTGACGGGCTCTCCTCTCACGTCGCCCCCCAGCGCATCGAGCTGGCCAATCTGCGCGTGCCCTCCCCCTATGAGCCGCTGCGCCCGGTGGCGGAGCTGGACAGTGTGTTCCTCAGCTTCACGCTCGGCGGACTGATGCGGAAGGAGATCGACAAGGTGGAGATCGTTAGCCCCACGCTCTATGTGGGCGAAGACCTCTTCTGGTACGTGGACTACTACCGCAAGTACGTGATGGAAGGGGCCCAACCCGGCATGCCCGTGCCCATGGTGGTGGCGGCCGGGGACGATCCCACCTTCACCCAGAACGTGGCCTCCGCTGTGGTCGCGGCGGAGCCCCCCACCAGTCAGGCGGCCTGGAGCGTGAACACCCTGCAGGTGCATAGCGGGAAACTCGTCGTGGCCCCCAAGGGCAAACCGCTCAAAGGATTCCGCGATCCCTTCCCCTTCAACATCAACACGCAGGTGACCCGCGGCACCCTCCAGGCGGATCTGGACATCCCCAAGGACACGTATGAGATCCCGGACCTGAACCTCCAGCTCGTGAACATGAAGGGGCAGGTGAAGTTCAACCTCCCCATCAAACAGCGGGACAACAACCTCGTGGAAACCTTCGAGGTGGACAGCATCCGCTGGAAGGGCCTGCGCACGGGCAAGGCGTTCCTGAGCGTGACTTATGATTCCGCCGGGATCTATGCGCAGTTTGGTTCCGAGGCGTACGACGGATATGTGAACGGCCAGGTGAACGTGTACCTGGACGACAATTTCCACTGGGACGGCTGGATTGGCGGCAAGAACGTGACCACGCACGAGCTGACCCAGGTGCTCTGCCCGGGCTATTTCATCCTGGACGGCCGGGTGGAGGCCACGCTCGTGGCCCAGGGCAGCAAGGACGAGCTGTACCAGGCGGATGGTTCTTTCAAAAACCACTCCCCGGGCAAGTTCACCATCAAGGCGCTCAACGGTCTGATCAACGATCTGCCCAAGGAATGGGGCGACATCCAGCGGAAGGTCACCCAAATCGGACTGGAAACCCTGCGCGACTTCGAGTATGACCACGCCGAGGCGAACTGCCGCTTTTACGGACGCGAAGGAAATGGCATGCTGCATTTCAAAGGTCCGAACGGCTCCCGCAAATTCGAGATCAATGTCTATGACCACCGCTGGACCACGGACAAACCTGCCGCCACTGTCACCTCAGACAACTGAGGCCAGCCTCCGCCGTGGCCTGCGCACGCTGACGCTGGCCCTGGGCCTGGGGATGCTGGCCCCAGTGATGATCACGTCGTGCAGCAACTTCAAGGTGGATGTGAACTCCCCGGAGCCCATCAAGGTGGACGTGAGCATGCGACTGGATGTGTACCAGTACAAGGGCGATGAACCCGGCAAGCCGGACGCCGCCCAAGTGAGCTATGAGGAGGCTGTCGAACGCCAGCGCAATCGCATGGCGGAAATCCAGCGGCTCAAGGACAACCGCTTTGTCGCCGAAGACCATCGCGGCCTGCTCCATCTGCGCCAAAAGCCCGCCGGCGACTGGGGCGAGTACGTGGAGCGCACCGTGAATGCAGAGAACGAAGACCGCACCCTGCTCATGCGGAAGGTGGCCAAGGACTCCAACAAACCCCTGCATGAAGTGCAGGCCGAGCAGTGGAAACTCCGCACCGACAAAGCCTACCAAGGCGAGTGGATCGAAGTCCCGGGCGACAAGCCCAACTCCTTCAAGTGGATCCAGTCCGACGGCCCCCGAGTGAAGAAATCCGCCTCGGCTTCAGGAGCCGTTCCCGATGCCGTCACCCCTGCCTCACCCGCGCCCGTGCCAACCGGCGACGCGAAACCTACGGAGACAGGTGGCGCGACGGGGGCGGAATGAGAGTTTCGGATTAACCACAGAGGCACAGAGAGCACAGAGAAATGACTTTTTAGACAGAATTAACGGAATTAACAAAATTGGATTGGGGGTTCAGTTCCTCCATTCAGAAGCTGAACCCTAATTCCGTAAATTCTGTTAATTCTGTCTAAACCTCAGTTTCAGTCTCTTTGTTCTCTGTGCCTCTGTGGTTAATCTGAACTCCCTCAGTCTCTCGGCTTGTCCACTGGCGGCCACTTGGGCCCGATGTTCACCTTGTCGCCGAGTTCCCTCGGCTTGGTGTTGAGCACTTCCACATCCAGCACGGCCATGAAGCGGGCGCCGATCTCGCGCAGGTACATCTTGAACATCCACTGCGGGTCCGCGTCCTCGGCATTGAATGCCACGCTGTCGGGCAGGCCGAACCGGCGGGCCATGTAGAGGGCACGTTCGTTGTGAAACTTCTGGGAGATGATCGTCATGTCCCGCTGACCAAAGATCTGCCGGGCGCGCACCACGCTGTCGAGCGTGCGGAAACCGGCGTAGTCGCAATAGATCCGATCGGCGGAGATGCCTTTCGCGATCAGGGCATCCTTCATGTCCTGGGGCTCATTCTGGCCATCGCGATCATTGTCGCCGCTCACCAGAAGGAACTGCACCTTGCCCGCCTGCAGGAGTTTGGCGGCGGCATCCACCCGCGCGTTGAAGAAGGCATTGTCATGCGGACCGACTTTCTTCACGCACCCCAGCACGAGTCCCACGTAGCGCACGGGGATGTCGTCCACGGAGTGGTAGATCTGTTTGTGCGAGAGCGCCCAAACGATACCATAGCAGCCGCCCACGATAAGGAGGGCATGGATGCTGAAGATCGTGAGCCGGAGAAGCCAGCGTCGGATGAAGGCGTCGAACCACGCGATCTCCCGCCTCAGACGTTCGCCCAAGGTGGGTTTGTGAATCCCAGGGTGGCCGGCATGGGGATGGGGGGCGGCGGAAGCTTCCTCCTTGTCTTGACGCATCGGCTAGCATCCTGCCCTATGCGGGCATTGATTCAACGGGTTTCGGAAGCGAGTGTGACCATCGAAGGCACGGTCACGGCCAGGATCGGCACAGGGTACCTCGTGCTGCTGGGCGTCGAGGACGAGGATCACGCCGAAGACGCCGTCTGGCTGGCCACCAAGATCTCCAAGATGCGCCTCTTCTCCGATGCGGAGGGCAAGATGAACGCCGCCCTCGATGAAGTAGGCGGTGATGTGCTGGTGGTGAGCCAGTTCACCCTCCACGCCGCCACGAAGAAAGGCAACCGCCCCAGCTACATTCGCGCCGCCCGCCCCGAAAAGGCCATCCCGCTCTACGAACGTTTTGTCCACGAGCTGGAAACCGCTACCGGCAAAAAAGTCCCCACCGGCGTCTTCGGGGCGGACATGAAGGTGGCCCTGGTCAACGACGGACCCGTGACGATCTGGATGGATTCGAAGCAGAAGGAGTAGACACCAGACTGCCAGACGTCAGACCCCAGACCTGAGGCTTCACGGTGTGAGGTAGCGTAGCGTGGATTGGTGATCTGCTGAGGTCGTCGGATCCAGCGCACGCCCTGCTTTCCCCTGTGGTTGTGTGAGCACAAACTGCGCCCCCTTGGTGCACTCGTCCCTTCCACGCGTCCACTGAATTCCAGCCTTGGCAGGGGCTTCCCGTTGCACTTCATTGAGAGCACGCTAAACAAACACCTACAGATGAGCTTCTATTCGCTGGAACTTTGCGCAGGTGGGGGCGGTCAAGCCCTCGGGCTTGAAATGGCCGGATTCCACCATGTTGGAGTTCTTGAGTACGAACCTCAATTTTGCACAACGCTCAGGCTCAACCGCCCTTCATGGAATGTTCTGCAACAGGATATTAGGTCGTTTCGAGCCACGGATTTTGGTGATGTGGACATTATCGCGGGTGGTGTGCCGTGCCCACCCTTCAGCATTGCCGGCAAGCAACTTGGTGCCAATGATGACCGGGACATGTTTCCAGCAGCACTGGATATAATCTCGAAAATCAAGCCTAGGGCGGTGATGCTCGAAAATGTGCAAGGCTTCGCATCCGCGAAATTCGCAGAATACCGCGGAAAGATCATGGCCCGGTTGGCAAAGATGGGGTACGACCCTGAATGGCAAGTGATCCAGGCCTCTGACCACGGAGTTCCTCAACTTCGGCCAAGATGTATCATCGTAGCTCTTCGCTCCGAAGATAGAAAGTATTTCAGCTGGCCAAAGGCTTCTCCAACAGTACCCGCAGTGGGCGAAACTTTAGTTGATCTGATGGGAGCAAATGGCTGGCTTGGTGCAGAGGCATGGGCTGACAAGGCCATGGCTATCGCTCCCACGATTGTAGGGGGATCAAAGCGACATGGCGGACCTGATCTGGGGCCCACACGTGCAAAGAAACAATGGCGGGAGTTGGGTGTAGATGGGATGGGCATTGCCGACGAGGCACCTGACGTCCATTTCCCTGACCAAAAGATGCCGCGATTAACAGTACGAATGGTGGCGCGCATTCAAGGTTTCCCCGATCTTTGGCAGTTCAGTGGAAAGAAGACGGCTGCGTATCGACAAGTCGGTAATGCATTCCCTCCTCCGGTTGCTAAAGCAGTCGGGCGGGCCATCATTTCCGCATTTAAGCGGAAGACCCCGGCAGAACTGCTTGAGTCACAGGATCAACTGCAACTACTCGAAAAAAGCCGAGCGCGCTACACAACAAAAGCCAAAAAGAAATCGCACCAGAAGAGCTAGCCTGGAATGCTCCATAGGTGATTGCACTTCGGAAACCTCAGACAGACTATTGTCTGTGGTGAGCGGCTTTCACCAAGCAGAAGTTTGGACGCATGGGTGTCCAATCTCTTTCAGTTCGATTCGGATGGGTACTCAGATCCTGCCGACAAGAACTGGGTCTGAGTCAGGAGGAGCTCGCGGAAATGGCGGGGCTTCACGCGACCTATATTGGGTTGGTTGAACGCGGAAAACGCAACCCATCCATTGATGCAGCCAGTCAACTCGCCTCCGCTCTCAATAGACCGCTGTCAGCATTGATCGCATCTGCGGAGTCCACCAAGCGAGATCATTCGACAACCACACGCAAGAAGGGGGGCAACCGATGAGTCAGCCCTCAGCAATGGTTCGAAAGATCATTGAATTACTTCAAGCACACCCAAATGGGCTCACCTCTGGAGAGATCAGGGCAAAGTTAGGGATTGATGCAGAAGAGCAAGCTCAGTTAGACCGACGACGGCGAGAAATCCGGCAGTGGTACCATCTTGAAGTGGAACAGGTGGGGAACAGAGCAGTATACAAGCTTGGAGAACGAAAGGCAGTGGTCGGCTCTTCAGCCATAAATCTGCGCGTCCGAGCACAGGTACTAAATGCAGCAAGGGGCCGGTGCCAAATGTGTGGCCGAACGGTCGAGCACGATCATGTCAAGTTGGCCGTAGATCACAAGATCCCTCGCGATTGGGGAGGCAGCGACGAATTGGACAATCTCTGGGCACTCTGTGAAGATTGCAATTCCGGCAAAAAGAACCTCTTTGCGACAGAGGATCAGAACCTCATGAGACAGGTGATGTGCCACAGATCTGTCCATATGAGGATAGGAGAATTGCTTCGCATCAACCTAGGCAAACCTGTTCCCGCAAAGCTACTTGAGTTCGTAGCAAATCAAGATGATTGGAAAAAGCGAACTAGAGAACTCAGGTATTTGGGTTGGGAGATTCTGGTCTCCAAAACAAAAAGTCCGAGTGGCAGAGTGAACTCACAGTATACCGCTGTACGGACAGTCGAGTGGCCAGAAGATCCTACCGCGTGGATCAGAGAATATGAGCGCAATCGCGAGGCAGCCAATACCCAATCACGCAAGAGCAAATTGGGATTGGATGACCAAATGTGAGCATGAGTTGCCCGTAACCCATCTAGGACACTCGCCTCCCTCCTTGCACCGCCCCTCCCCCGGCGTTATAGCCGTGCCCCGGTTTGCGGGAGTTTTTCGCTCTGTGGACCGGTGTGCCGCCCATGCCTGACGAATCCCCCCAACCCTCTGTCTCTCCGGTAGATCCCCAGTCGCCTGCGCCCCCGGTGCGGAAGCGGCTGGCATATCTGTACAGCCGGTACCCGTATTTCTCCCAGACGTTCTGCGACACGGAGATGCTGGCGCTTCAGGCGCGGGGTTGGGACCTGGTGGTGGGGTCGATCTATCCGCCGGAGGACAGTTTCCGGCATCAGCGGCTGGATGGGCTGATGGCTCCGGTGCTCTATGCTCCGCCCCCGCCGGCTCTGGCGGCGCTGGAGAAAGCGGCGCGCGCGGACGGACGGTGGCCGGAATCCATGGTGATCCGGCATGAAGAGGCCTACGGATCCAGCTACCAGCCGAAGGTGCGGGCGCGCAACGCGCTGTACTTTGCGGAGCAGTTCCAGAGGTTCGGCGTGGAGCATCTGCATGTGCACTTTGCCAACCGGGCCACGCACACAGCGTTGTTTCTGAAGGAGGTGGCGGGGATCCCCTTTTCCTTCACCACGCACGGGCAGGACTTCATGGTGGATCTGGGCAGCGACGCTCTGCTCAAGGAGATGTGCGACGCCGCCTCGTTCATCGTCTCGGTCTGCGACTACTCCCGGGATCTGCTGGCGCAGAAGTGTCCGGAAGCGGCGCACAAGATGGTGCGCATCTACAACGGCATGGAACCCGGCGAGTTCCCCGGGGCCCGACCACCAGTCGTGAATCGTCCGCCGGGACCGACCCGCCTGCTGAGCATCGGGCGGCTCATCGAATTCAAGGGGTTCCACCGGCTCATCGAAGCGGTGGGAGTGGCCAAACAGAAGGGCGCGGACCTGAGCCTGCGGATCGTCGGCGAAGGCCCCTGGCGGGATCAGTTGCAGAGCCAGATCGATGGTCTGGGGCTGAACCATGCCATCACCCTGGTGGGACGTCGCAGCCTGGAGGAGGTGGCGGGTGAATTTGCCGAGGCGGAAGCTTTTGCCCTGGCCTGCGTGGTCGACAGCAAAGGTGCGAGCGACCTCCTTCCCACCGTGATCACAGAGGCCATGCTGAACGCTCTGCCAGTGATCAGCACAACCGTCGCCGGGGTGCCCGAGATGATCGAGCACGGCAAGACGGGCTACATCGTCGCGCCGAATGACGTCGAAGCTTTTGCCGAAGCGCTGGTCCGGATGGCCACCTACCCCGCCCACGCGCTGGCGATGGGTGACTCCGGCCGTCGTCTCGCTTCAGATCGGTTCGCGGTGTCCAACACCATTGCGCAACTCACCGCCAAGTTCTCAGAAAGTGGCCTCACGAAGGAGGCTCCGGCCGAGCAGGTGGTGCAACCCGCCGTGTGGGCGTTCTACGATTTGTCCCTGCCTGCACGCCTGAAGTGGCTGGAGCGCGAGATCGCCCCTCTCCAAAGTCAGCATGCCCGCGTGGTGGCGGCGGGAGGCCGCGCCGAGGAAAAGGACCTGGTCGCGCTCGGCAAGACCGTGTGGGACCTGGAGTGGCTGCCTGATGGCATCGTTCTGGAGACGGAATGGCGCATGCGTGCGCCGTGGCGGGCTCAACTGGAAGCTCTGCGCACGGATCTGGCGACCTCGGTGGATGGAGAAGTGTTTCTCAGGGCCGCGCGCCGCGCTGTGTGGCTGGCCACCCGCATGAGCCGCAGCAAGCAGCCCCCTCAACTGCTCTATGGCCCGGGGGGCGAGGAATCACTGACCGTTTGGCTGGCCTCCCGCCTCACCGGGGTGCCGTGCGCCCTGGCGTTCGAGGAAGGCACACGGTGGTCCACCCAGATCCTGCGTCGCATGGCGGGCGAGGCCCAGTCCGTGAGCGATGCCTCCGGCAAGTTGGAAAACGGGCGAGACCACATTGGCCATGCGCTGGTGCCGCCCGTGCCTGCCGCGGGGGCTCCCGTGGTTTCAGGGGACAACACCAGCACCCGCAGCTTCCTCGACTGGTTGCAGGCGGTGAAGGTGAAGCCCAAGGGCGCTGCGGCCTCCGCCGGCGCCCCAGGTTCCTCTGCTGGCCCCGCATCTCCTTCTGACTCCGATCCTGATACTGACTCTGATTCCGCCAACGCATGACCGCCCCGCTTTCCACCGCCCCCTCATCCGCAAGCACGGGTCGGCCGAGACTGGCATACCTGCACAGCCGGTATCCGGTTATTTCCCAGACCTTCATCGACAACGAGATCCTGGGCCTGGAGGCCGCAGGCTGGGACGTGGTGGTGCTGGCCCTGAACCCGCCCAAGAATGACATCCGCCATCCGCGGCTGAACGGGCTGAAGGCCCCGGTGCTGCACGCCCCGCCGCAGGTCATCCGCAAGGAGGTGGAAACCCAGCTCAAGGCGGAAAAGCGCTGGCCGGAAGACTTGATCGCCCAACACGCGACCCTGCCGGGTGTGGGTCGCGAGCGCGCCGAAGCGGCCTGCCGGAACATTGCGCCCTTTGTGGATCTGCTGCCAGCTCTGGGCGTGGATCATGTGCATCTTCACTTCGCCAATCAGGCCACGCACTCCGCGCTGTTCCTCAAGGCGATGACGGGCCTGACGTACTCCTTCACACCGCAGGCCCAGGATTTCCTCGTGGATCTGGGCTCGCCGGAACTGCTCCAGGAAATGTGCCGCGAAGCCGAGTTCGTGGTCACCGCCTGTGACTTTGCCAAACAGGAACTGGTCCGCCTTTGCCCTGACAGCGAGGGGAAGATCATCCGCCTCTACAACGGCATCGACCCCGACAACTACAAGCACGCGCATCCCCTGCCCGGCAAGGGAGCGCTACGAGTGGTAAGTGTGGGTCGCCTCATTGAGTTCAAGGGCTTCCACCATCTCATCAACGCGATGGACCTTGCGCGAAAGGAAGGGGTGCATGTGGACCTCGACCTCATGGGCGACGGCCCCTGGCGGGAGCGGCTGGAGAAGCAGGTGGCGGATCTGCATCTGGGCACGCAGGTGACCTTTCACGGCACCGTGAACATCGAGCAGATGAAGCGCGGCTTTCTGCAGGCCGACGCCTTTGCCCTGGCGTGCATCACCGATGAAAAAGGGGCGGCCGACATGCTGCCCACCGTGATCACCGAAGCCATGTTCACCCGCCTCCCCGTGCTGAGCAGCCGCGTGGCTGGCGTGCCGGAGCAGGTGGTGGACGGCGAGACCGGCTTCCTCACCGAACCGGGTGATGAAGCCGCCCTGGCGCGGGCACTGGTCAGACTGGCCACCGAAGAAGGCCTGGCCCAGAAACTGGGTGAAGGCGGTGAGAAGCGCGCGAGGGAGAACTTTGCCCTCAAGGTGACCCTGCCTGTGCTGGCCGCAAAGTTTGAGGCCGTGGCAGCAGGGAAGAAGGCGCTTCGCGGGAGGCCCGCACCAGCCAAACTGGTGGCCTACTACGACCTGAACCACGCCGAGAGCCTGGCACTGCTGGAGATGGAATATCCCGTGCTGGCGGAACAAGGCGCCCAGGTTTGGGTGCGAGGAGGCAATCTCACCTGGCGCGAACTTGAGAAGCTCAAGGACAGCCTGCTGCACCTGCTCTGGCTGCCCGATGGCATGGCGCTGGAGATGGAATGGAGCCACTGGCCCGATGAACGCGCCAAACTGGAAAAGCTGCGGGGCGAACTCTCCACCTCAGTGGACGGCGAGGAATTCTTTGAAGCCGCACGCCGTGCGCTCTGGCTGGCCGTGCAATTGAAACGCTTTGGCCTACCCGAGGTGGTTTATGCCCCAAGCACGAACGAAGCCTTGGTCGTGTGGATTTTGCACCAGGTCTGGGGCCTGCCCTTTGTGGTGGCCGGAGAGCGCATGGATGCGTTCGACGGGAAACTGCGCACCCGGTTGTTCGCCGATGCCAAAAGCAAGGTCCTAACCAAGGATGGCAATCCTCTGGAACGTCCCGAGGTTCCCGGAAAGAACCCAAGGGGGTTGTTGAAAGGGAT
Organism: Verrucomicrobium sp. BvORR106; assembly: GCF_000739655.1. Taxonomy (GTDB): domain Bacteria; phylum Verrucomicrobiota; class Verrucomicrobiia; order Verrucomicrobiales; family Verrucomicrobiaceae; genus Verrucomicrobium. The sequence goes on from NZ_BATR01000022.1 coordinate 24,281, forward strand.
CTGGTATGGGAAGCGCCGGTCGGTGTTCCGGAAGTGGTTGGGAGCGGTGAAGGGGACTTAGTGTTTGGTGGGAGGACGGGGAAGTGAACAAGCGCGGATCGCTTGCCAGCCTCCGTCCGCAACCAATCCCTCATCGGAAAGAGGTCAAGCAATCCGATGCCGGAGGCATCGAAGCCATTAGCCGGATGGTTGAAGGAGCTAAGCGACTGATACCTCCGGACGATCAGCACAGTGTATTGCATCCCGGAGGGGATGCCAGCGACGTGCATTTTGAGTGGGGCACCTTGCTGCCACCCCTCCGGGGTGAACTCAAATTCTCGTTGTCCGGGGGTATCGCTGCGCTCAACCCCCGGCTACCGGCTGGGATGCCTCCGGCATCAAGCTTCCATGAGCACAGCCCGACGTTGGGCGCGCATGGGTAATTTCCTGAACACTGAAAGTGTTGCGAGCGGCTTCATCTCCTGATTTCCTTGGAAAGCGGACCTTGTTATCTCTCAGCAACGCCAAACCACTCGTCCTGCCCACGTTGCGTTGGGTCATCGAACCTTTCATTGATCCGCTACCGCCATAGACCGGGAGATTTGTGCCTGCCGAGAAACCTGGGTGGTGAAGCGCAGGCTGACAGGCCTCAAATGGCCTGTGCCTGGGGAACTCGGGGAGCGCACGCATCCTGCGTGCTGTTTGCGGCATCTTGCCGCGAACGTCAGTCAGCGCATGACATCAGGTCCAGCCGACGTGGAGGTGTTGATAGCAGTGGGGAGGAAGTGGATGCTGTCGGCTTTCCCACCTGATCATCCTCTGCGGAGGTACCCAGGGTCTCCGTCCACTTCGTGGCCTTTGCCCCTGGGCTGGGCTCTGTGGGCCTTTCAGGCCCAAATCCTCTGAGGGGACTTGCTAAGGGCGGAGCCAGAGTCGGTTCCTTGGCGGCCACCCCAGAACTCGCGCGGTTGGTCCGTTCTCCTTACGTCGACAACTACAGTTCGTAGCAACGTCGGATTGGCAGAAGGACACCTAAAGGCCTCGACGTGGCGTAGGCAGCCTGTCCTATTTCACCTGCCTGCGGCCGCGCAATGAGGCTCAACCAACCATCACGCCTCCAACTACAACGCTCCAAACGGTCACCGACTTCACCTCCGTTCCCGTCCACCCCTCCGCTCACCAACCGATGGGGACCGTCGGACTACTCCCGACGCCACGCCACGGCGTAGTCCGATGGTCCCCATCGGCTCAGTCGTCAGACGGACGCGCGTTCAAGCCAACCATCTCCATTCTCCGCGCCCATCTCAGAAAATCAGCCTGCCCAATCTCCCATCGGCGAGACACACCATCCCCAAACTTACGGGACCCAACACCGGCCGTAGTTGTCGACGTGAGGAGGCACTAACTGAAGCGTCTGCAGCGCCGCTTTCACGGGGCATCGCCAAGCAGCCCCCCAGACCGCCGCAACTCCTTCGGAGTAAAGGTCCATTCCTATCCGACCCAACGTAGACTCGCTGGAAGCTCGTCAACGTTGGGCTTTTGGCCGCATCCTCTTCGAGGAAGAGCTTCGACTGAATTCGACTTGGTCGGTTCCTTATCTTCTGAGCTCGGCAGTTGGCTCGTCCTCATCCCGTCGACAACTACAGTCAGACCTAGCAGAAGGTAAGCCCAAGGCGAGATGCAAGCTGGGGCAGCCTGTTCTGATCACCCCATCCAGCATCGCCCAACAATCCCTCGTCTACTCAACCGTGGGCTTCATCACCTCCACTACGACGTCACTCTCTTTCACGTACTCCACCCGTTGCAGGTCTTCCGGTCCCCACTGGCCGAGATCAAGGGCGCAACGCTCGATGAACTCCGTCCATTCGCGGAGGCCCATGGGGTATTTGATCGTGCGGTGGAGCGAGCCTTTGGGATGGGTTCGAGGATAGATGCACCCAGTAGGCACAGAGCCGGGTACCCGGCTGCTTCCGTACACCGCCGCCTTCGTGATGACTTTTCGTGGGCTTTTGGAGCCATCAGAACCTTCTACGGATACCGTCTTAAGTCGCATCACAATCTTCAGCTCACCGATGTTGGCGCCGGATATCTTGAGCTTGTGAATCACAAACAGCAGCTTCCCATTCAGACTTTCCCGGCCCTCGCCGAGCGTCGTGCCCAATGCCGTATTCAGCAGTTCACTCGCTTTCTCATCCACCAGCTTGAGAGATTCAATATCTGCCGGAAGCAGCAGGGTGCCCAACTGATCGATGGGCCAGGCCTGTTTGCCGGGGTCGAGTTCAAACTCATGCTTCGTTCCGTTGTCGTCATCGAAGATTGTCCACTTCGGCACCTCGGCAGCCGGGACCGTCGCCAATCCGAAGAGCAGGGCGACGAGCGAGAGAAGAAGGGGAACAGCCAGGGGACGGGGCGGTCTTTTCATTTAGGCACTGTCGACCAAAAATCGGTGACTGCCAAGAAACGACAAGGGGTGTTTGATCGATCAGGTCCAAGTTGACCGCCTCGGGTTCCGAAGAACGTCGACCGATTCAATTCGTCCACCCGGCTTCTCCACCTGATCATCGCCGCCAAGCATACCCAAGGTAGACTCGCTCGAAGCTCGTCCAACCTTGGGCTGTGTTACGCATCCCATTCAGGGATGAATGAACTTTGGATCCACGTTGAATCGCTTCACTCCAATCCAAAATCACAAATCCAAAATCCCTTCTGCTCCCCTACCCGCCCAAACTCTCGGCCTGCTCCAGCACCTGCTTGAACGGAACACGTTCGAGCATCGCAAAAGCATCGTGTTTGGTAAGGCGCGCGCGGGAGGTGGCGGGGCTGGAGATGCCGCAGAGGAATCTCGCCAACTGGCGGGGCGCACGCAGCGGGGCAAGGCCCTGACGCTGGAGTTCCTGAATCCGCTGAAGATGCTCCACGGTGATGGAAGGCACGGGTGATTGAGGGATGACCTTGGGTTCGAGGGACGCACTTCCCGCCTGACTGCTCCGGCAGTTGCCGCAGGTGCCACAGTCTGAAGGCATCTCCTCGCCGAAATAGCGCAACAGATGCCTGGTGGTGCAGCTGGGATCGACCGCGAGCTCCAGCACACGTTCCAGCCTCCCGGCATCCTTGCGCTCACGCTCGGCAAAGAGCGTCTGCATGCGCTGACAGATCGCGCCAGGGTCGCGCTTGGTGGCGTCGTCGCAGAGCCGGAAGCGGTGGCGCAGGCCGGTGGGTTTGCACTCGATGTCACCCGACTCCTCCAGATAAGTGAGCGCCTTCAGGATGCGCTCGCGGGTCTCACCAATGGCGGCTGCGGATTCGTCCACATTCAGTGTCACCCATCGCGTGCCGCGCTTGCCGCTGTTGAAAAGTTTCCTCAAGAACTCCTGACGGTCCGGCTTGTGCCCGGAGAGCAGCCGGGCCTCGCCGTGTACAAACCGAACCTGATACCCGCTGTAGAACGCCCCCAGGGGAGTGAGCACCTGGTCGAGTTCGAGGTAAGTGAGCACAGTCTCCAGCACCAGCGGACGGATGTCCGTGCTGTGAGCCAGGTCGTAGCGGCTGATGTCAAACTCATGCCCCTGACGCAGGAGGTGATCCACCACCTGCCGGAGCGCGGCGGGGGTGGGCGTGTCTCCGTACACGAAGTTCTGCAAGACCACGAGGTCATCGGCACAGGCGAGCATCTCGCAGTGCGAGCCCTGGCCATCGCGACCGGCACGACCGATCTCCTGCTGGTAGTTCTCCAGGCTCTTGGGCAGGTTGTAATGGTACACGCTGCGGATGTCCGCCTTGTCGATGCCCATGCCGAAGGCGATGGTGGCGACGATAACGTCCACACCGCCGGACATGAAGGCGTCCTGCACCTCGTTGCGGTGGTCGTCCGGCAAGCCAGCATGATAGGCTCGCGCATGGACCCCGGCTTTGCCCAGATAGGTGGCCACCTCTTCCGCCGTCTGCTGCAGGGTGACGTACACAATGGCGGGGAAGTGCCGCTCCTCCTTGAGTTTCTGGGTCAGGAGGGCCAGTCGCTGCTTCACCGGAGCCGGCGTGATCTGGATGGCGAGGTTCCGCCGCAGGAAGGTCGTCTGAATGTGATCCTCCGGCGCGATGCGGAAGGTGCGCCGGATGTCCTCCGCAACGCCGGGCGTGGCGGTAGCGGTGAGCGCCAGCACGGGGTGAAGCTGTAGTTTCCTTGCCACCTCTGCGAGACGCAGGTACTCGGGTCGGAAGTTGTGCCCCCACTCGGAGATGCAGTGGGATTCATCGATGGCCAGGAGGGAGATCTTCACCCGGCTCAAGCGCTCCATGAAGGACTCGCTCATGAGCCGTTCCGGCGCGATGTAGAGAAGCTTCAACCGGCCAGAACGCATGTCACCCAAGACCTGGGCGACCTCATCGCCACTGAGGGTGGAGTCCAGCCGGGCAGCGGGGATGTTCTTCGCCCGCAGCGCTTCCACCTGGTCCTTCATCAAGGCAATGAGGGGCGAGATCACCAGCGTGAGCCCGTCCATGAGCAGGGCAGGAAGCTGGTAGCACAAGGATTTGCCGCCTCCGGTGGGAAACACAGCTAGGGAAGACCGCCCCGCGAGAAGGGCCTCAATGACCTGCTCCTGTCCCTCGCGGAACGCATCGTGGCCAAAATACTGTTTCAGCGCGGTGCGCAACTCACTGCCCATGATGAAAAGTGACGGCTCGAAGCCTGGAGTTTGAATTTTGAGATTTGAACTTTGAAGGTTGGGGCCTGCCCCCTCATCCCTCCTCGTGGTTGCGCATGAAGTCAGCAACCTGGGCGAAGAAGCCACCCAAAGTGGGGGCGAGATCCTCTGGGATGCCGACCTCCTTCATGGCCGCCCCCATGAGGTCCAGCCAGCGATCCCGCTCGGCGACCCCAATCTTGAACGGAGCATGACGCATCCGCAGACGGGGATGCCCGCGCTCCTGGATGTACTGGTCCGGCCCGCCAAAGCGGAAGATCAAGAAATCCCGCAGGCGGCGTTCGGCGGCCTCCCAGTCATCAGGCGGGTACATGGGCCCCAGCAGGTCATCCGCCTTCACACGGCGATAAAAAGCCGCCACGAGCCGCGTGAGCGCCTCTTCACCAAGCCGGGTATAGAATGTATCCACCATCGAGGGTTTTTCTTCCTGTGTTCAAAAGAACAGATGGATGCGAAGGGTGGAATTGTCCACAAGTTTGTCTCGCTGGATCGTTTGAAAGAGGCAGACTCCCCACTATGGCCGGGGTCCGCCACCGCGTGAGTTGGTTTTCCCAACAATTTGGGAACAAACGGGCGACACGCGCCTCGTATTCATTGAACAGTCTCATCGTCGTTGACCCATGAAATTTCCCCTTCTCTTTGCCCTTATGAGTGCCGTTGGACTCTCCGCCTCCTCTGCTGCCGAACCCGCCACTGAAACCAAGGCCGCCCCGGCGGCTGCCAAAACGGAAGAGGCCATCTTTGGTGGTGGCTGCTTCTGGTGCACCGAAGGCTGCTACCTCATCGTCAAAGGGGTGAGCAAGGTGGTGAGCGGCTACACCGGCGGCCACGTGGAAAACCCGACCTACAAGCAGGTGTGCACCGGCGAGACCGGCCACGCCGAGGTGATCAAGGTGACCTTTGACCCTGCTGTGGTGTCCTACAAAGATCTGGTGGACCTCTTCTGGTACGCCCACGACCCCACCACGCTGAACCGCCAGGGCGCGGATGTGGGCACCCAGTACCGCTCCGCCATCTACTACACCAGCGAGGAACAGAAGAAGATCGCCGAGGCCTCGAAGGCGGAACACGCCAAAGAGTTCTCCTCCCCGATCGTGACCGAGATCACCAAGGAGGCCAAGTTCTACCCCGCCGAGGACTACCATCAAAATTTTGCCAACAACAACCCCACCCAGGGCTACGTGTGCAACGTGGTGCTGCCCAAGGTGGACAAGTTCAAAGCCAAGCTGAAGAAGCTGGCGAAGTAACTGATGTGCAGTGCCTGAGGCACGAACGCCTTTGAATCCAAGACGGGAGCGGAGCAAATCCGCTCCCGTTTTTGTTTGGCGGCGAGGCGCAGAACGTACGTAGATTGGCAATCTGCTATGCCGCCGATTGGCAATCGGCACGGGTTCCAGCCCCGCTCAGGCGCATGTTGATTGGGGAGACTCTTCGCACGTAGGGCGCTGTTGATGCACTGGGGTTCCAGAATGTCATAAGGGCCCCGAAAGCGGCGGTTCCCGCGCGCACTCCACAGCGACTTCGTCGCCAGGTGTTGGGAAGGTTTCGACCAAAGCAGGACCATCACCCTGCGGTGTCTCGCGTCGGGGACCTCACACAGATCCCTCCGAATTCCCTGCAAGTCTGTGATCCTCCAAGACACTGGGCCGCCTTGCGTCCCATGCGGCTCTGTGGCATAGCGGAGGCCTTGAAAGCCCAGCCCGTCCCGGCCCCAACTCTCGCTCCTCAGGCGCATGCCTCCGAGCCGCCCAGGGCCGTGCTCGCAGCGGTGACCGCCTTTTTCTTGTGGGGCGTGCTTCCGGTGTACTGGAAGGCCACGGTGTCCGTCGGCTCAACGGTGATCGTGGCCCACCGCGTCTGGGGCACGATTCTGTTTCTCATTCCCCTGTTGCGTTCCCGCGGGGAGTTGGGGGCCTGGGTGACCGCCCTGAAGTCACCACGACTGCTCTGGGTGCACGGCTGGGCCGCCCTGCTGCTCACCGCGAACTGGTCGCTCTTCATCTGGGCCAACCAGCATGGCCGCATTGTGGAGGCCAGTGTGGGCTATTTCCTGAATCCCCTGCTGAACGTGCTGATCGGTTTTCTGTTCCTGGGCGAGCGGCTGACGAGGTTGCAGATCGTGAGCGTGAGCCTGGCTGCCCTGGGCGTGCTGCTGCAAGTGGTCATTCTGGGCCACTTCCCGTGGATCGCCCTGCTGCTAGCCAGCACCTTTGGTGTGTATGGTCTGGTGCGCCGGAAGTCGCCGCTCGGCTCGCTGACCGGGCTGGCGGTCGAGACCGTGCTGGTGCTGCCCTTTGCCCTGGGATGGCTGGCCTGGTGCCATCTTCAAGGCCAGCCTCTCTGGGGCGGAGGCACCCCGTTGGAGATCGGACTGGTGATGGGTGCCGGGGTCGCCACCGCCCTCCCCTTGCTCACCTTTGCTTACGCAGCGAGACAATTGCGCTTCAGCACCTTGGGTCTCCTCCAGTTCATCGCCCCCACCGGGCAGTTTCTCATCGGGGCACTGTTGTACCATGAACCCGTCACGGCGGGAGCCTTGATGTCATTTGGCTGCATCTGGGCCGGGGTGGCCGTGTTCTGCGCCGAGGCGTTTGGAAAGCGGCCGGGCAGCAAGCACTGACCCGGCTTAGCCCGATCAGTCATGCTTTTCGCGAGTTGGTTCCGCCTTCTTCAACCACACCCATGTCGCCCCCCAAGTACCGCTTTGGCCGCCCGCCGGCCATTGCCAGGATGCCACCATGGGCAACTTCTCCAGCAGGCGATGCACGCCTTCACGCAAGGCGCCCGTGCCCTTGCCGTGGATCACCCGGACGGTGGTGATGCCTTTTTCCAGACACGCTTCAAAGTAGTCGGGAAGGAGATCACGGATCTCGTTGGGCCGAAAGGTATGCAGATCCAGCTCATCTGTGATGGGAATGGGCACGGGCTCCAGTGACTCTGGATCGAAGTCCCAGGACTCCGGTTCAGGCTCGTTGGATTCATTCTGGGGCATGGCAGACTCGTGCCGAAGGATGCCACGTCGTCCAGCAGTTTTCGGCGAGACATGGCGCACAAAACGCCTCGTCACAACTCGTGGCGTTTTGACCAACAGAAGTATGAACATGAAAACGCTTCTGCCTGTCGCCATGCTGCTTGCCACAGGTCTGCTTACTTCTTGCGGCAACGGTGCCGACAAGACCGCTTCGGGAACCGTGTACAACATCAACGTCACCGGCGGCAATACTGCCAACTGGACCCAAGGCGACGGCAAGGCCAGCCTCAAGCATGTGGCTACGGAAGTGCCCAAAGTTCACAGCCTGCATTTCACCAACAAAGGCAACAAGCTGATGGTGGCGCTGATGTTCCCTGGTGATGCTCCGCCCGCTGCTGGGAAGTACGTGTTTGGAAATGCCGCAGGTGCCGGAGTAGTGAATGGCTTGTATGTGGACAACCGTTCAAAGATCGAGAGCTACACCGCAGCAGAGGGCACCATCGAACTAACCGTGAAAGGTGGCGTGTACTCCGGGAAGTTTGAGTTCAAAGGCCAGGGCGGACCGATTGGCGGTGGGCAGAAGGAGATCAAGGTGAGTGGCACGTTTGAGGGTGTGAAGTGAGGTGGGGGCGTGGGCACTGGCATCAAATTGCGTCCCGCATTAGACCCATCAGGCCAGGTATGGAATTCGCTCATGAAGTTCTGACGCCAAGGGCGTCAAACAATATAGCCCAGGGTCAGGCGAGGCACGAGCCGCCACCCTGGGTACATGGGAAATTGGACCAGAACTCCCTTGGAGTTCCAGCCAACCCGTCGATACCCGGGGTGGCGACCGCTTCGCGGTCTGACCCCGGGCTATTTTGTATCACGCCGTTGGCGTGAAGCTTCCGCCAAGAGACATAAGGCAGCGTTGATGCCGACACACGCCTCTATGCTCTATGTAACCAGGCGCGCATACACAATGGGGAGCACGGATTGAATGCCATGACCAACGCGCCTGACGAGCTAAAGCTCTGCATTACTTTGCCTGAAGTCCTCAGGCGTGTTCAAGTTTGAGAAACAACCTGCCGCATGTGCCGTCATGGGCAACACCTCCAGCAACCCGGCCTCCACGGCGGCTCTGACGAACGCCTGGAGACGGTAGTTTCCTGTATCCACGGCCTCTTTGAGCAAAGGCAGGACCTCCACGGGATAAAGCGCAGCCAGCGGTTCAAAACCGCGCGAGCCTTCGTACACCGCCCCACGCCCAGATACGCTCAGCCCACGCTGCACAATCTCGCCAAGAAAATCCGCCGTCATGCCGGGCATATCCACCCCCAGCACGAGCAGAGGCAATTGAACCTGGTCCAGACAGCGCCAAATGGCGGGCAGGGGGCCTTGATTGTCCGGGGGATCGTACACGGTCTGAACCCCCAGCGGCGCCGGCGATAGCGCCTGTACTTCACGGCACGAAAGCAGCACCCGCTCAGGGTTCAAGGTAGCAATCTTCCCCAGTTGAACCTGCCACAGAGGTTTACCACCCCAGTCCAGCAGAGCCTTGTCCTGCCCCATGCGACGCGACTGCCCGCCGGCCAGCAGCGCGGCTGCGAAAGGAGTCGGGGCGGCTTGTAGCATATGCTCGGCTAGGCATCACGACGCAGCACGCCGTCCGTGAGGATGCGGGCACGCAGTCCGCCATTCCCCATGAGCGCCTTTTCCGCGCCTTCAGCAAAGGCCTGGTTCATCCAATAACAGGGCTTGGCCTCCTCGGTGCCTTTGAAAGTGATGCCCTGAAGCTCAAACTCCTTCCCGATCAGCGTATTCAGATCCACATCGCTGACAATGACATTCCGGCGGAACACGGAGGTGTCGCGGTCATGCACACCCATCTGCTCGCACAGCTGGTCATACACCTCTTGAGAGAAGAAGGTGATCTGGCCCTTGTAGTTTTCCCGGTGCCCGAAATACCTGTCCCCCTGCAAACCCTGACCTGCCACACACTCCACCTCGGGGACATCGAGCATGGGCTCCGTTCCCGCCGGTTTCCCGTGGTGGCCCACAAAGACATGCTTGGGCGAAATGTAGATGTGGAGGACGCGCATAGGGAAAGGTGGACGGAAGAGGCGACATCCGCAAGCGAGTCAGGCGTAGCCCCCTAAACCAGCGAAGCGTCTTAACCAGCAACGTGTCTCAACCAGCTGCGTAGCGGCGTCTCAACTTCCTCCTCTTCACCCTCCCACCGGCTCCGGGCAGACATCGCGGCGCTGGCAGTTCGTGCACCAGTCGCCTAGGTAGAAGCTGTCCAGGAAGCTCATCAACTGGGCGATCTGCTCCTTGTCTTCCGTCACAAAGCCGGCCTCGAAGTTGCGGCGATTCTCCGCCTTGGCCCCCATGCCGGCACCGGTGAGGTTGGCGGAGCCGATGTAGGCGATGCGGCCATCTGCCACCACGGCCTTCATGTGCATGCGTGGGCAGAGGATGCGCTCGAAGAGATCGCTGCGCACAAATTCCGGGAAACGGTCAAACTCCTCGCGGAATCGCGGTCCGGGCTCTTTGGCGTGAATCAAGCGAACCTCTACGCCTTGCCGCAGCTTCTCGGCGAGCACAGCCAGGAAAGGGATGAACTTGCCCGCGCCATCTTCCACGAAGAGGTCCTTCAAATCAGCCGTCACCACCCAGAGATACCGTTTGGCCTCCGGCACCAGCCGCAGGAGGACGGTCTCATAAGTCTGGGCATTGAGGACGAGCTGCATGCAGGCGGTGCGGGCGCGGAGAAGGGTGGGGAAATCTACATGGGGTTATCCCCCTCGCCAACCCCCGCCTGCCGCGGCGGTCATCCCTGAGCCAATTTTTGCCTGATCCTTCACCGACCGGCGGTTGCAATCGGCCTCGGGTGGGCTAACTGCGGCGCTTCCCCGATGCCCGGGAAATGCCCACCATGGCTCCAGATCCTGCTGCCAGCCCCCCACCCTCTCCTGACGCTGCCCTGCCCACCCCGGGAGGATGGCGGACCCGCTGGAAGCGGCTGTATCGGCACCCCGTCTTCCCACTGCTGGTGTTCGTGGTAGTCGCCCAGATCGTGAGGGACAACTACCCCTTCAGCCATTACCCCATGTACTGCAACCCGACCTCCCGGCCGTTGCCCTTCCAGTACCTGGCGGACAAGAATCAGCAGCCTCTGCCGGTGGTCTGGCACACGGGCGTGACCCCATCCCGGGTGGGCAAAAAATTCGGCTACCACAAAAGTCAGCTCATTGAGGAGGACATCAAGCAGGCGAAGAAGGAAAACCGTAAACCCAGGGCGGAATCAGATTTCAAGCCCGAGGCTGGGCACGACGTCTTGGTCTTCCTGCGGAAGCAGTCCCTGCTCCGCAAACCGCACCGTCATCTGCCGGAGGACGTGCTGCTCATGGAGGTGACCCTCTCATTTGCCGAGGACGGGTTCCACGAGAATCACAAGGTGGTGGGCCGCCTCCGCTGAAACTGAAAACCATCTGATGCCGGACAACGCCCTCCCCTCCCCTGCCTCGCTGCCCCCCGCTGCAACGGGTGAGGTCTCGCTCTGGCGACGGTTCACCGCCACTCTGGGGCGCTGGATGGCGGGTGGGTTTGTCCCCTTCCCCGTGCATCGTTGGGAATGGGTGCTCATGCGCATCGCGTTCGCGGCGCTGGTCATGCACACCTTCATGGACTGGCATCCCTTCAAGTATGCCTCCCAACCTGCTCCGGTGGGGATTGCCACGCTGGTGGACCTGAGCTTTCTGCACCGCCCGGGCATGTTCGAGTTCTTCCGCGGTCTCGGCGCGGTGGGGCTCACGGTCTACATCCTGGGGTTTGGCCTCCGTTTCGTGCTCCCCGTACTGGCCCTGGCCAGCACGATGATCTACACCTACTCAAACTCCCAAGGATTCACCCACCACGGGGTGCAGCTCGTCACCCTGGTGCTCATTGGCCAGAGTCTGGTGGCTTGGTGGTGGTGGTGGAAACAGCGCCAGGGGGCTCGCGACATCGCCTCTGCCCTCCCGCTGCCCCTCCAGAGCTACATGGTGTACTACAGCACCGGGATCATCGCCTTCAGCTATGTGATCTCCGCCGTCACGAAGATCACGAACTCCAAGGGCATGTGGGTGCTCAACGCCAAGTACTTGTGCATTGAGATCGTCAAATCCCAGCGACTCAACTACTACGGAGATCTGGACCCTGCGCAGAAGATGGATCCGCCCGTGGCGGTGTGGCTCCTCCAGCACCCTCTGGCAGCCACGGTCCTCTTTGGCAGCGGCTTTTTCCTGGAGTGTTTCGCCTTCGTAGCCCTGCGGGACCGGATCTGGGCCTTCATCATCGGCGTCTCCCTCATCGCCATGCACGAGTCCATCTCCTGGATCATGGAACTGGACTTCCATAACCACGAGGCGCTCGTACTCATCTTTTTGATCAATCTGCCGTTCTGGTTCGCGCGCCTTGCTTTCCCCCGGGCACTGCGCTAACTGCCTAGCGGCATTCCCTGAAACGGAACACCTACTTTTGGAAATCATGACCTACGACCTCATCGTCATCGGCGGCGGCCCTGCGGGCTATGTCGCAGCCATCCGCGCTGCCCAGCTGGGCAAAAAAGTCGCTTGTGTGGAGAAGGAGCGTGGCGGCGGCACCTGCAACAACTGGGGCTGCATCCCCACCAAGGCGCTGTTGCACGATGCGGAGTTCTACCACCGCATGACGCACTCCGAGGGGTCCCCATTCACGATCAAGGATGTCTCCTACGACTGGACCAAGCTCATCAAGCGCTCCCGCACCGTCTCCGACAAGGGTGCAGCGGGCGTGGACTACCTCTTCAAGAAGAACAAGATCGACTCCATCCGCGGTGAAGCCTTCCTGGACAAGGCCGGCGAAGTGCGCGTGAAGCTGGCGGACGGCAAGGAAGAGATCCATCAAGGTGCCAAGATCCTCATCGCCACGGGTTGCGTGTCCCGCCCGATGCCAGGCTTCCCCTTCAACGGCACCACCGTCATCGGCTCCAAGGAGGCGCTTGCCCTCCCCACCCAGCCCAAGAGCGTGGTCATCATCGGTGCTGGCGCGATCGGCATTGAATTCGCCTACTTCTTCAACTCCTTCGGCACGAAAGTGACCGTGGTGGAGATGCTGCCGAACGTCCTGCCCGTGGAAGACACCGAGGTGTCCCAGGCGCTGGAGAAATCCCTCGTCAAGCAGGGCATGAGCCTCCTCACCAGCCACAAGACGGTGAAGACGGAGGCCAGCGACAGCGGCGTGAAGATCACCGTGGCCAATGACAAGGGCGAAGAGAAGCTCCTGGAAGCCGACATCTGCCTCGTGGCGATCGGCGTCTCCCCGCTGCTTCCCGGTGGCGATCTCAAGATCGGCCTCACCGACCGCGGCTACATCCAGACCAACGACAAGTACGAGACCAATATCCCCGGCGTCTATGGCGCAGGCGACATCATCGGGCCACCCTGGCTCGCCCACGTGGCCAGCTACGAAGCTGTCCAGGCCGTGGAAGGCATGTTCGTCCCCGGTCACAAGCCGAAGAAGGTCACCGTGTTCCCAGGCTGCACCTACTGCCATCCGCAGGTGGCCAGCGTGGGTCTCACCGAGCGCGCCGCCAAGGAAAAGGGCCTCAAGTACAAGGTCGGCAAGTTCTCCTATGCCGCCAGCGGCAAGGCTCGCGCCATCGGGGCCAGCGACGGTTTTGTGAAGCTCATCGTGGGTGAACCCCATGGCGAGATCCTGGGTGCCCACATCATCGGCACCGAAGCCACTGAGCTCATCGCTGAACTGGGCCTGGCCATCACGCTGGAAGCCACCTACGAGGAAATCGAAGCAACCATCCACGCCCACCCGACCCTGTCGGAAATGGTGAAGGAAGCCGCCGAAGTGGCCGCTGGTCACGCGATCCACGTGTAAGCGTCCCGTCCCCCTCGGGACCAAGCGAAGTTCATTCTGAAGAAGGCAGGGCGATGTCCCTGCCTTCTTTTTTGTGCATCGCTCCAAGCCGCTCACGCATGACGGCTCAGCCGCACCGCCCGGACCAGGAGGATCACGCCACCCAGCAGCGTCAGCACTGGGAGCGGCCAGTGGTTCCACCAGACATCCACCTTCCCCTCCCCGGGGCGCTGGGGATCATAGACCACCGGAACCGGACTGCCTGGCGGGTGCGTCTTCGTTGACCAGGTGGTCATTTCCAGGGTCTTCCCCTCCCCGGAAAGCGTGCTGAAAGTGACGTACACCACCGGGGTGCCAGCGGACTTGGCCGTACTGCTGGCGCGATAACCCGAATGCCCGGCAACTCCGGTGACGCGCTCTGCGTGGGCAAGCCACCATGCGGTACGCCCTGTGGCGATGAGCCCCAGCAGAGTAAGCAACCCTGCCAGAACCCACGACCAAGGGCCAGCCTTCATCAAAGCGAGTTAATGACCCGGGCCGCGCCCGAGAGCACCTCAACGCCGGCACCAACCACGCCCAAAGCTCCGACACCTTCAGGAGGAGCCCCAAGGCCCCCCGGAGCGCCAACTCCCGGTCCCCCTGCGATCTCCGCACGGCGGGTCTGGATGAAATCGGTGAGGTTGCCCTTGAAAGCCGGGGTGCCGTCGGTGTGCTTCATCCAGTTCAGCCCCGTTCCGCCTTCCAGCTTCACGGAACTGTCGAGCAGCTGGGTATAGGCCTGCTGGATGTCGTCCGGGATCGGAGCGTCCGGGTTGTCCCGCGTGCTGGCGATGAACGTATCGATCTTGGTTTGCAGTTCGGAGAGGTTCGCCACCTCACGCATCTGGGCCTGGCCTTCCACCACGAACGCCTCGATGTTGTTGAAGACCTCCTTCACGATCTCACCGGGTTCGGTGGCGGTGATGGGCTTCTCGATGTTCCTGGCGATGCGAGCAAGAGACTTGGTCAGATCCTTGATTTGTGCCTGGGCCTCAGGAGTGCCCTCTGCTTCCAGCTGCGCGATCAGGTCGGTGAACTGCGACTTGGCCTGCATGATGCCTTCCAGGGAATCCTGGCTGCCAGCGATGTCCCGGAGCGCCTGGGTCATGCCCTCGGAAGGGCCTGCCCCGGTATAGTCGCGCCAGAGTTTGGGCTTGTTCTGCCCCCGCACCAGCGGGTTGCCGCTGATCTCCTCGCGATTGAAGAAGTCCAGAACGCGGTTGCTCTTGTTGCGCACCCCGCCGCCACCGGTGGCCGTGCCGCCAATGCCGTTGATCAGCTCATTGAAGGCGTGACCAAAGTCGATGCGGCCCACGCGGCCGTCCTGCGTGGCGATCATGTTGCCCGGGTTCACGTCATGGTCACCCATGAGCGCGGAGAGGGCGATGTTCCGCTGCACATCCTGGGAGGCCTGACCGCTCAGGCGCAGCACGCCGCCGCCGCTGCGGGCACCTTCCGGCGCATCTAGCTGGATCTTCGGGTGCTTCTGCCCGCGGGGGAGTGGTCCCGCCAGTTCAATGTAAAGACCCTTGAGATCGCCTTTGCCGCCGGCGAGGTACTTGGAAGTGACCACGGCTTCGTGTTTCACGCTGTCTTGACGCAGTGCCACTTCGGGAACCAGTCGACGATCCCCCTTCGGCAGCATGGAGCGAGCAATGTTCGAAGAGATCACTTCACCGTAGTTCTCCGTGTTCAGCCCGCCCGCCTTTATGCGACGGCCCCGGCCTGCGTGGACGATGGAGTCCTTCACCTGGAAGAACTGCCCGCCCACCTTGGCGCGACCGCTGCCCGTGGCTCCGCCGGAGCCCTCCAAGTCCACTCCGCGGAAGCGCTCGAAG
This sequence comes from Verrucomicrobium sp. BvORR106, assembly GCF_000739655.1. Taxonomy (GTDB): domain Bacteria; phylum Verrucomicrobiota; class Verrucomicrobiia; order Verrucomicrobiales; family Verrucomicrobiaceae; genus Verrucomicrobium. The sequence goes on from NZ_BATR01000022.1 coordinate 39,685, forward strand.
GAGCCCACGTGCGACTCCTTGCCAGGTGCCCAGTCCATGTCCTCGTTGAACATGCGTTGAGCGACGATCTTGCCCAGTTGACCGGTCCGTGACCCCTGCGGCGAGTCCACGAAGCTCTTTAGCCCATCGCCCTTCAGGCCATTGGCCGCGTCGGCCTGCATGTCCTTGAGGAAGTCCGTGAGCTTGCCTCTCACGAGACTGTCCTGGCCATCTTCCTCCGGCCCAAAAAGCTGCTCCTGCCCGATACGGCTCTCCATGTCTCCGCCGAGGGTTTCGTGTTCTTCACGAATCCCCTGGAGGCGGCTGCTGACCATCTCAAAGAAGGGATCATCGCGCTGGTCCTCAGGCACGTTGTCCACAAACATCTCCTGGCAGTGCTGGAGAAGCTCCGCATCGCTGATGTCACCACTTTCGGCCAGTTGGGCGAGAACCTCGATCTGCTCGTAGCGGTCGAAGTTGGCCTGCTGGGGGCCCCCGCTCAGATGCTGCTTGTAGGCGGCACGGATCTCCGGGTCACCCATGAGCTTGGGGATGCTGGTGAACGAGTCCACCTGCTTGTTGAAAGCTTCACCAGAACCCGGGGCGAGGCGGCTCGCCGGCACGGAGGAACTCTCACCGGACAACTTGGCGGAGTGCGCCCTTCCCGCCTCTGCCTTGAAGGAATGGCCAGCGATGAAGTTGTCCAAGGCCGGCTTCGACAGTTTGGTGATCTCGCCTTTAGACTCAGAGAAGAGATCGTTCAGGAGTTGCTTGTCTGCCTCGGAAGGCTCCTGGCCGGGCACGATGGCCTGACGCAGATGCTCAATACCCTCTGTGATTCTTCCGGCCATCGCCGCACTGAGGTTGATCTGCTGCATCCCGCCAGGGTCACGTGATGGCGGATTCTCCGGGGACTCCACCATTTTGTAGATCTTCTCCGCCAGCGCCAGCTTCTCATGAGGGTTGCTGGTTTTCTCGTACTGCTGCACGAGGCTCAGGAAGTCGAAATTCTCCTTCACGAACTGCTGCTCCATGCTGGCTCCGAAGGCTTCCTTCAGATTCGGCGTGGTCATGATGGTCCCGAGCTGCTTGTAGTGATCCTGCAGCCCAGGCGGCATCTTGTCGTACATGGCTTGGTGGGAGACGTCACCGGCGATCCGCACCTCATCCAGCACCACACCCAACCGGGCGACACTGCTGCGCTCGTCAATGCGGGCGAGCAAGGCGGTGTTCTGCCCATCAGGGCGATCCGGCAAGCGACGGGAGATGATCTCCTTCATGAGGTCCTTGGCCAGGGCGACCTTTCCAGCGCGGGCTTCAGCACCGTAGGACTGACCGAAGATGGCACGAAGTCGCACCTTCTTGTCGGCGGCCACGTAGAGCGTGTGCGAGCCGTCGTCGTTCTTCCGGGCGCGGATCTCACCGCCGCCCTTGGCTTGGACGTCCTGTTGGAACTTCTGAAGTTCCTCGACCGTGGTTTTCCCGACTTCGACCCGAAGTTCGGCCTTGTGGGCGGCTTGCAAGCTGATGGGCATGGCTGTGAACAGTTGGAATTGGTGAAAACAAATCGGGAACTAGACTAGACGCGCATGAAGTGGAGGCCGTCGTCGGCACCCTCGCCATCTTGAGCGGCCGTGCCGGTGCCGCCGGCAAGAATCTTCCGGGCGTGGAGGGCGGTATCGGCGAAGTTGCGGATCTGCACTTCCAGGTCTTCCAATTCCACGCCAGCGAGCGGGAAGTCATAGATCTGCACCACGGTATCATCCACCGGATCCAAACCCATGCGCAGACCACCGGTCTCCCGCCACATGGTGGCGACATGCAGAAGGAGCTTGTAGGAAGCGGTCTCGTCTCCAGCGGGTGGGTGGCCCAGGTTCGTGTAGAGCACGAGCTTGTTCAGGTCCACGTCATGCTCCACCTCCACGCCAAAGTCGTCGTCAAAAGCGATCGCCCAGCGGGTGGGTTCATACTGGCGGACTTCGCCCGCGTCAATCAGGGGACCCACTTCGGCCATGAGCGTTTCCAGGTTCGCGGGTTCCGTGGAGGGGGTCGGAGCAGAAGTGTCGTTGTCGGCCATGGGAAGAAAGGGTGTGATTGGGACGGATCAAAAGTTCGCTTGGGGAAGATCGGGCAGGGCCACGTCTTCATCATGCAAACTGTCCTCCACGAATTAGGAGTTACAGAAAATTTTCCTCCAAAGGCGCAAAGTTCACAGAAGCCGCCCGCTCTCCGCTCAACCGGGAGCTTGGCCGAACCTGTGCTTCATCTCCTGGATCAGCCTGCGGCCGACCTCCGGGTCAGGAGTCGGGTCTTCATCGTACGTGTAAGTTCCTCCAACCACCACGCCGTCACTCCGGGGGAAAACATAGCCCCGCTGGTCGCTGAAGAGGTAGTCCAGCCCCGGCTGGGGAGGCAGGATGGCGAGCTGCCCCTTCAGAGGATGCAGACGCTCATCCGGCCAGATCTCCCTGGATCCCAGCCCGGTGCAGTTGATGACGACTGACTCCGGAAGCGTCTCCACCTCCGCCGCGCTGCGGAAATGGCGCGACTCGAAACGCACACCTGCTTTACGCAGATCTTGTTCCAACCGGGCCAGCAGGATCGGCGGCTCAATCATGAGCGTGTCGTAGCGGAAGCCAGGCCCTGGGACGGTGGCGAACGGCAATTCTTCCAACTGCTCAGGCTCGGGGATGAGGCCAGGGGGCAGCTTGGCAAGGCTCAGTGAAGGAACCGGCGTGTACAGATCCCGTCGGAAGACGCCAAAGCCCTGGCCCAATCGGCGTTCATGGGCGTCAAAAGAGCGTCGCAGCAGACGCTCAAAGATGGCCTGCCCCACGGGCGATGGATCGTGATCCACCAGAGAGGGAGACCACGGTCCGCCCGCGATGCCGGAGGTGGTGGCGACCGGCAGGGCGCTAGTGTAGAGCGTGGGCAGATACCCCGCCTCCCGCAGGCAGGTGGCGGCGGTCAGGCCCATCACCCCCGCTCCCAAGACGGCGACCGGCACGAGCTGCCGATCCGGCGCAGAGGCGCGGACCAGATCGAGCACCTCCTCGGCGCAGCCCCAGCACAGAGTGATGCCCGCGCCTCCGTGACCGTAGTTGTGAACCACGGTCTTCTGGCCCTGTCTCGCCACCTCCAGGCGATAGCTCCCCCGCCGCTTCGGGCGCAATCCCGCGATGAAGCGTACGGGACCGGCATCCAGATCAGGCAGCGGAAGATGCACGCGATGACGAAGCCAGCCAGCCTGTGGAACGGACGTCATGAGGGCGAGGCGGCAGCGGGTGCTGAAGCGGGCTCCAAGCAGCGTTTCGCTTCCGCCTCCTGCGGTGCATGTCGCAACAGACGACGAACCCGACCCAAGAGCCAGCGGCCCATCCAGTGCTCCCGCAATGTCTGGGCCGTGAGGTCATGACGCAGTTTGAGCGTCTTGAAGTCCGCCTCGACCTTCTCTTTCGCGCGTTCGGAACGTTTCAGCGCCTGCTTCAAGGCCCGTACTTCGCCAGACTCCGCCTTCAACCGGCCGCGCATCGCCTCGAGTTCCGCCCACATGACATCGGCCTCACGGCCCATGGTCTCCAGGTAGGGGGCGAACTCGGAGCTGGGAGCTTCAGCTTCCGCGGGCACCGTCGCTGCCTTGGCCTCCGCATAGAGCTCCAGCAGCCGGTCCACGGCCTTTTGCAGAGATTGCCGCTCTCGCACCGTGGCAGTGACGGTGAGGACATCATCTGGATGGTATTGGGCCAGTTGCTCGATCAGCCATTCCTCACTGATCTGATTGGCCGTGACGAAGTACCGGGGGCTGAAGTTGGAGAAGGCATACTGACTCAGCGTCGCTGGCGTGATCAACGCTCCCGCCTGCCCGGGCATGAGGGGGATGACGGCACAGCCACAGGCCAGGGCCTCCAGGGCACAGCGGCCAATCGCGAAGACGACATCATAGCCCTGCAGGAAGATCTCCGGGCGCTCCAGCGGGTTCTCGTGATTGTACCCGATCTTGTCCAGTTTCAGGGAAGCCTTGGCGCAGGCCGCCTCCAGCTTGCTCACGTCCTCCGGCTGCAACCACCCGCCAAAGAGGGCAGCACGCAACGGCCGCGCGGGTGGGGTGCGCACCTGGGTGAAGCGGGCGAGATTGACGAAGTTCGGCAACACCACCACCTTCTCCGGCGGGAGGCCGTACTCCGGAGAGGTCCGGGGCACGAGCCACTCACACATCATGAGATACCGCCCGATCCGCGGATGCACGGGCGGACGCTCCACCCAGGGGAGCACGCCATGACAGTAGTACACGGCAGGAGTTTCCTTGAACTTGGCCAGGGCAGCCATCGTCTGCAAGTGGTGCTGCCCGTGGATGATGTCCGGCACCCAGGGAATGTCCGAAAGACGGTCCCTCACCCACACGCCGCTTGAGATCATGATGTTGGCGATCCGCCCGGTTCGCGGAGTATACACTGCCACTTCATGACCGCGTTCCGCCAGCTCCTTGGCCAGTTCCACGGTCACCATCTCCGTGCCCCCGACATAGGTCAGGTCACGCTGGGTCATCAGAATTCGCATAGTCGTCGACAGTCAAATGACGGGGCGTCTTCCCACGCACCCGCCAGGGTTTTTGTTTGGCATCAAGCCGACTCGCCAGCTTCCCAACAGGGGCAGAGCGCCGCGGAGAGGGCGGTCGTCCGCGGCCGGGTTGAGTTCGATGTGATAACGGCAGCGACAGGAGGTGCGGCAATCATGAGACTGGCCCGGCCTGGCTGAGAGTGGTACCCAAAACCGAAGGGTAGCTCCGGGCCCACGGCACCCGGTTTCTGGCAGAGCCGGATCAGATCACGCTGCTCATACTGGGGGAAGGCCCGCGGCGTGCGCTGGTACCGGCCATGCACCCGCACCCGCCAGCCGCGCTCCACCAGCGCGGCGTAGGGCATGCTGCTGGGATCCTGCACCAGGCATGCGGCATGTCCGAAGATGAAATCCCGCAGGTGCATGAAGTCCGGCTCATGGAGCAGATAGCTGGCGCTCTTCAAGAACACTCCCAAGGGACCAAAGCTGCCGGCAAAACGGTAGAACGCATCCGACGCCGGGCAGTGATCATCCCGCAAATGCCTCTGTAGATAGATGATCTGCTTGGGATTCCCGTCAAAGCTTGCCCGGATGCACACGGCCCCGGTGGTGGAGCTTCCAGGGCGCTGCGAACCTTGATCTTGCGGAACGGTCAGACGCTCCACATCCACAATCTCATGACCCGTGCGGGCAAGAAACACCAGCAAGGGAGCCAGGATGCCGTTCCACCGCTTGGTCACAAAGGTGTGGCGCATCTCGGCGGTGACAAAGAAGGAATGCTCCAGGAAGTGCCGGATGCCGGCCTCCAGTTCCCCAAGCAACTCCAGCCGAGATCCCCAGAAGGTGGAGGCACAGGCATCGGTGGGGGCCTCGCAGATCTCCAGCCCGCCCAACAGATAAGTGCCCGCACTGGGATGAAGCAGGTGCGCGAACATGAAATCGGGTCCGCTGAAGGGGTAGAAAACAGTCGGCAGAGCCCTGAATTCACGGAGGTGGATGCGCGCCCATTTTGAAAAGGGGCTGGCGTATTCCCGCTCAAACTTGGAGAAGAGATCATCCAGCACATGGGCGTGCTGCTGCCACATGACCGTGGCACGCCCTTGGGCATAGGGATCCTGCGCGCTCGCGGGACCCAGTCCGGCCAGCAGCCTCGCTAACTCATTGAAATGGGGTTGGTTATCCATAGGGGGGTTGCCCCTCTGAATGTGAGTGCCTCACCGAATGTGACGGCGGAGAAGCTAAAAAAATTGCCTCTGGAAAGCATCCCCCTCACGCCCGGGAAAGGCGGGGTGGTTCAGGCTCTGCTGGCGCGCCTCCTATGGTGCAAAACTGGCTCCAAAAAGGAGCGTCCTGGCATCTGACCAGACGGCCTCTTCTGTGCTGTTGAGCACGACGGCGATGCGCCGATCCGGGCCGGAGCCCCCACTGGCGACCAGACAAAAGCCCGCCGCCCGGGTGTAGCCGGTTTTCATGCCATCGCAGCCGGGTGCTTCGACGAGGAGGCGGTTCCGGTTCCGCAGTTCGATGACACTGCCATCCGCCCGGGGCACCGTGTGTTCCCGGCGGTTCACCATGGCACGCAGGCCGGGGATGCTGTCGATGCGGCAGGCGAGGCGTCCCACATCACGCGCGGTGGAGTATTGCCGCTCATCCGGCAGACCGTGGGGATTAATGAAACAACTGTGCGCCATGCCGCACTGTGCCGCAGTCTCATTCATCTTCACCGCAAAGGCCTCAATGCTGCCCGCGTGGTCACGTGCCAGGGCCATGGCCGCATCATTGGAGCTGCCCAGCAAAAGCGCGTGCAGCAGATCCAGCCGTGTGGCCTGCTCGCCGGGCTGCAGCCCCAGATGATAGGGCATGCAGGCCAGGTCCTCTTCCTGAATAACAACCTGACGGTCCAGGTCCCCTGCGCTCCAGACCACCAGCGCGGTGAGCAGCTTTTGCGTGCTGGCCACCGCGCCCTGGAGATCCGGAGATCTCTCAAACACCACCTCCTGGGTGGCCGGGTGCAGGACCATGGCCCGCTGGGCCACAATGGAGTCAGGGCCTGCCAACGCAGGCACGGAGGTGCCAGGATCTTCAGAGGTGAGCATGAATCGAACTCTCGCGAGGGGGTACGCGGTCGTTTCGTTGAAGCCAGACTAGGGTTTGCCAGTCTGCTTGAGCGTCTCCGTGAGGAGCTTGGGATCGTAGGTGGAGCCGGCAGACACCTGCACCACGGTCATGCGAACCTTGGTGGGGAAGAACTTCTCGTGATCGGCACGCTTGTGGGCATGACCGCCGCCGCCGCTGTTGTCCTTGATGACCAGGTGCATTTCCTTGATCCCTTCGTTCCAGAGGATGTCATTGTTCTGCCAGAACTTGGTCATGGGGATATCCCGCTCATACACGCCCTTCTCCTTGTACACGTCGGTGTTGAAAGCGCCGTAGCCGTGGTTCTGCCCCTTGTAAGGGATGTAGCACACGCTCCACGTCGTGGCTTCTCCGCCAGCCGGTTTATCCAGCACTTCCAGTCGCACATGGGCGGTGCCGTTGCGATAGTCCACCGGAGCGGTCCAGTCCTTGGGCCGTGCGGGATTGAGCTTGTCGCTCTTCACGTAGTAGTGCGACTTGCTGGGCTTGGCGTTGTCTGCGTCCTCTTTCGTGAAGGTGAAGGTCGTGTCGAAGAGCACGAACTGATCAGCGAGGCTCGTGACCGTGCCGGTCGCGAGAGTGCAAAGCACCAGAGGCAGGGAAAGGAGGCGCGGAAGACGGGCGAACATGGCGGGCAAGCATCCTCAGAAATGCGTTGCCCGCAATGGCAATTGCAATCGCCCCGTTCCGCCCCGATGCGGGCTCACTTCACCCCGTGATAAACTATGCTGGCGTCGGCCGCCTCACGCAGGCTTCCCCAAGTGTAGTCAAAGTAGTACTCCACCTTGCGATCCGCCGCCCAGGTGATGCGGAAGTGATTGTTGGCCAGGGTCTCCCATTGCGGTGCGCCATCGATGCCAGGCCCGGTGACGGTGCGATCTGAGTGGAATTGCAGCTCTCCCTTCTCTCCCCGCCAGCGGCTGCCGGGGAGCCATTTGGTCAGTTCGGCCGCATCCTGCGGGCCATAGAAGCTCTCCGGAAGCACGTGCTCATTCTCACCCCGATGCTGCTCGCGGCGCACGCCATCCTTCATGTACACAATGATGAGTCCCTTGTTCCAGTAGGGATTGGGGTCCGCCCCCAGATTAGGTGGGTCAACCGCAAAGAAGGCGCGCTGGTTCTCCACCAGATCCTTCACCCGGGCGGTAACATCGGCGTTCTTTCCCCCCGTCCCATAGATGGCGGAGAGCACTTGAACAGGCCAGCGGGTGGGGCTGGCGACAACTTTGGGCAAGGTGGAGACCGCAGCGGCAGGAGCAGATGGCGAGGGAGTCGGTTCTGCCGCCACTTTTTTAGCAGGAACGGGCTCGTCTTCAGGAGCACCCACGGGCAAAAAAACACGTCGCCGCGGATCGTGCGGAACCACGTACTTGATCCAGGTGGAACTGCCACCACCCCAGAGGGGCTTGCCGGGGAAGTCCTCACCGGCATGGGCTCGCATGTGGCCATCACCATCTGCCCAAGGCTGGGCGATGACACTGGCCCGAACCTCCGTGCCCTCTTCCCGCAGGCGAATGAAGTCACGAGCCCGACCGGGGTCGTCACACACTGACCACAAACCGGATGCGGGATCGGATACGAAACCAAACTCATTCTTCCCAAAGCAACCCGCCACGGCGAAGTACTTGGCTCCGCCCCATCGCAGGCGGTTGTTGGCCACATGAAACACCAGCCAATCCCCTTGGCGCACCTGCACGTCCATGCGCTCCACGGTGGCACCGTAGATCTCGTCCAGCAGTGTTCGTTGTTCGATCCGTCGGCCGTTTTTGTAAGCCTCAACCACAAAGTCGTCGGTGACCGTGATCAAGTGGGTGGCCACCCGGGTGGATGAACCTAGGACCAGCGGCTCCAGCCCCACCGCGGGTGGAGGCGACTGAGCCAGCCGCTTATCACCAGGTGGCTGGGTGCGATCACTGGGATGCGAGAGCAACTGGGGTGGAATGGGACCCAGCTCCTCCCGGCCCGGAGGCTTCCAGCGAATTTGGATGCCTTCATTGCCCCGTCCCCCGACAAATCCGGCCGAGACGAATTTTACAGAGCCCTTCTTGAGCGCGATCGTTGCGACCCTTTCCTCGCCATCGCGGAAGCCGCAGACTTCCTGGTTGTCCACCATGAGCACATTGCGGTCATAGAAGCTGCGAGTGGAGAATTGGTATTCTCCATCGGTCTCAATTTTCAAATATCCCGTGGCGAGAGCGTTGCGATCCGGGTTCCACCGCCAGGGAGAGAGCGATTCCGCCACGTACTTCCTGCGGGTCGGCTCCCCGAATTCCTTGATCGGCAGGGCAAAGTGGTTCTCATCCGTTTGGGCGTCCCGTCTAGGGTACTCCACCACCATGAGGCCGGGGATGTTGGGAGCCGGTTCTTCTGCCTGAAGGCTTCCAGAGAATGGCAGGATGACAAGGGAGGCAATGCCTGCCAGCGCAGAACGCTTCAGGAAAAACGTGGTGCGGCGCGACGAGGCACACGCAGAGAGGGGCGGAGTTTTCATGGCAGCGTGAGGAAAACATCTCCGACATCATTGATCGGAGCCTGCACAAAATATCATGGTCGCGAAACCGGGACACGACGGAAGTTGTAAGGAAAGTGTACGGTTGCGAGAGATACCCCATTCTCTCGCCGCAGAATAAAGGAGGCGGGGTCTCCGGCCCCGCGTAGGAGCGAAGCGAGAGATGTTCTTGTCACCGATGCGAGTCGTCACCGACTACCACGTCAGGAGCAACTCACCCTGACCGCGTAAACGCGGAACTCCAACCCGGCCAGCGGAGCGAAGGACGTAGTCCGGTTGTGCCAACCGGCTTGGAAGCGAAGGAAACGGCGTGCATTCACCGATGCCCGCCGTCACCTCATATAGGCACGCTGACGCCAAGGGCGTCATACAAAGTAGCCCAGGGTCAGGCGAGGCACGAGCCGCCACCCTGGGTACAAGGGCAAGTGGATCAGAACTCCAAAGTGAGTTCTGCAAACCGCGACCACATCCCTGAGGTATCCACTGCAGGCAGGATCGACATCACCAGGTAATCTGAACGGTTTGTTGAACTCCCTTGGAATTCCAGCGCTATCGCGTGCCACCCGGGGTGGCGTGAGAAACACAAGATCCCCACCCAATCGCCACCTAACTCTTCTTCAGCTCATAGATCTCCCCACGCCCGCTAATGGGCGCGAAGATCATGAGCAAATGCCCGGGAGCCAATTGATAGAGCTGGCCCACACTGTCACGATCTTCCTGCCCAGCATCTGACCCGGCACCCTTGCCGCCGCGGAGGTTGCTATAACCCTGCGGCTTGTCGTCCTCATAGTAGCTGCCGCCGAGAAAGAGCAGCGAGTCTGCCGAGTAAGGCAGCAACACACCCACGCGACGCTGGGAACCGCTGTGTTTCTGGAAGGCAATGCCCTTGGCGCCTTCACGACGGATTTCACAGGAGAAGAAGGGGTAGGCATACACCCCGAGATTCGAACCCTGAATGCTGCGCACCTGCCATTTCCCCACGAAGGTGGAGGGAATGGGCATGGGCTCGCGTTTCATGTCGAGCAGGCGGATCACCTCATTGGCCGCCTGGAGAGTATCGGCGTCGTTGGAGGTGAGGTGCGGTTTCACTTCCTCGCGCAGGAGATGCTCGGCAGCCTTGAGGAGCTGTCCGTGGCTGGTTTCCATATAGCCGACCAGAGGATCGGCCTTGGCAGGTTCCTGCGCCATGGTCAGGGGTGCCGCTGCCGCAAGCACACTGAAGGCGGAAGCTGCCGTCAGGAGACGAGCAGCCGTACGAAGGGAGAGGGGGGTATTTAACATGCCCAAAATGTGCGCGAGTTTCCGCAGTCGTCCAGTGCCTCCCTTCATCACTCGGCTGCGGGGGCATGCTGTGGATGCGTGGCAAAGCCATCCTCCAGGGCAGCGAGGCGAAGCAGATCCTGATCCGTAAGCGCCATCTGCCGGGCCTGCAGATTCTCTGCCAGATGCGCGGGTTGGGACGAGCGCGGGAGCACGACCAGCCCTTGAGCCAGAGACCATGCAATCAACACCTGTGCCGGCGTCACCTCGTTTTGAGCAGCCACTTCCTTCAGCACCGGATGATCCAGGCGCCGCCCTTTGACCAGGGGCGAATGCGCTGCGACCCGCACCCCATGATGCTGGCACCACTGAACGAGGGCCGTTCGTGGCAGGAAGGGGCTGACCTCAATCTGGTTCCAGGCAGGCAAGGGCAATCCGCTTGCCACCACAGTCTCCAGGTGCGGGATGTCGAAGTTACTCACGCCCACTGCGCCGACCTCCGGCCACGTAGCGACTTCTTGCAACAGCTCCCACGCCCGCAACCAGTCCCCGGCGGGAGCATGAAGCAGCAGCAGATCCACCCGGCCAAGACGCTCCACGCTTTCACGCGCGGCGGGCAGCACCCGGGCGGGCACGGCCACGTCCTGCGCGAGGATCTTGGAAACAACAAACAGCTCCTCCCGGGAGACTCCCCCATCCGCCACGGCACGAGCCACCTCCGCCTCATTGCGATAAAGGGCGGCAGTATCAAGATGCCGGTAGCCAAGGTCCAATGCCGTACGGCACACCTCATAGGTCCGGGAACCCAGTTGATAGGTGCCCAGTCCGATGCGGTGCGCCGCCGGCACTGTGTTCAAGTCCTTCACTTCACGCAGAAGCCGGGGCTTACATGCGATTGCGGTAGATGCTGTCGATGTGACGGATGTTTTCCGTGTGCTTGATGAAGCGCAGCGGATTCTTCCGGAACTTCCGCAGGGAAAGCCCCAGCGTCGCCTCCACGTTGCAGGCCAGGAGCGCATCGAGCCGTTGACGATAGACCGGGTCGAGCGACGCTCCATACTGGTCAGCATAGAGATGCAGCAGGGAGTGATTCGACTCCAGGGCCTCCACAATCAGCTCCAACCCGCCGGGGCGGAGATTGGTGTCCCGCAGATCAAGCACCTGCAGGGTCTGGTTGTGGCGGAGGAAGTCCGCGATGAGATCCGCCCCGTTGCCATCAAGGTAATTGGGCAGCTCCCCGAGGTCCGAGGTGGACTTGTAGAAGCCCACACCCAGATATCGCAGCGCAGGCAGACCGGAGGCCGCGTCCAGCAGGGCCGTCAGACCAGCGTGCTGGATTCGGTTCGATGAAAGCTCCAACCGCACCAGATGTTCGTAGCCCTTCACGGACTCCGCGATGAGCTGCGCTCCCTCGTCACCGAGACGGTTGATGGAGGCAAACAAACCGGTGAGGCCCACGCGCCCCTCCGACTTCAAGAACTCGAAGTAAGAGGCGATGTGCCGCGCACCCGCAGGCGTGATGCCGTTGGCATCAATGTAGAGCGTGCGCAGGGTGGAGTTCTTCCGCAGGCTGGCAAAGAGTGCGGCGATGCCCTCGTCAAAGAGCCCGGTGTTCGCCAGGTCCAGCGTCTCCAGGGAGGCATTGGTCTCCAGCATGGACGCGAGAAGCTGCACCCCTTCGAGGTGAAGCGGATTGCGCTTCAACCACAGGGATTTCACGATTTGATTGTGCCGCAGCGCGTCCGCGAGCGCAGCCGAGCCGCTGGTGCCGATGCAATTCCCGGCCAGATAAAGGGTCTGGAGGGATGCACCTGTCTGGGGATTGCTCACCAACCGGGCAATCTGAGCCGCACCCGCATCTCCCACGATGTTATTGCCGAGGAGAAAGTGCTGGACGTTGGCATTGTGCTGCACGGAATCCACCAGGGCGCCGATGTGACGGTCGGCCACGACCTGCTTGCACATGTCCATGCGGCCTTCGCAATCGAGAGCGCCACGAGGGAACTCCATGCGCGGCAGGGAGACAGGTGCGCCTGTGCCGGATTCCAGGTGCTGGAACACGGGTTTCAAATCTTCCAACGGGGCGATATCCACTGGCATGGGTGTAGGATGCAGAATGCCGTCCGAGAACGGTGCCTGGAGAAGGGCTTCAAACTGGGCACGATGTCCCGGCAGCCGGGCGATGCGGTACGGATTGTCCTCCACATGCGTTGGCTCCTCGATCTCGCGCTGCTCCAGCCAGGCCTGGCGGAGCTTCGCCAGCAAGCGGCCGTACTGGATATAAGCAAACGTCCGGTCCTTGTCCTCACAGGGGAAGAGCTGGCGGGCCAGACGATGGGCCAGCTGCGTTCGTTTGTCCTCCGATCCGCCCAGACGGGGCGCGATCATGCCACTGTCCCCTACCCGACCTCCCGCGGCGAGACACGCCTGATCTTCGGCCAGCTTGGCAGCCAGCAGCTCGAAGGACAGTGTTTCGTTTTGGATGAGGGCATGAGTATGCATGGTTTTTAGGGGCGTGGTTTTCACGGCGGCATGCAGACACCTTGTTGGTGTAAACCGCATGACCGCACCGCCTAAAAGAAGCGGGGGTGTATTTGTCTGTTGTTTCTTTGGGGTGCTTCTTTTTGAAGACGGGTGTTCATCTATACACCCTTTGCCGGAATTCGCAAGATTTTTTGCATTAGGTTCCCGATGTTTTTAAAAATTGGGGTGCGGGAAATAAGGCCGACGATTCCCATGGGCGGCGTGGAGAATATTGAAAAACGCCAACTCTCCACACTTTGGTTCTCACCCATAACATATCCGGGTGAGAAGTTCACGCCGGCAGCAGCACGAGGCGCATCGTCGCACCCGAGCTTGCGCACTCGAACCCGGAGGGTTCACCATGCGTAGCCACGGGTCGACCGAGTGTAGCGAGGGCTACCCGTGGAAAGCTTCCATTCCAGATGCTACCGCGGAGCGGCAGGCCCATCGTATGGCCAGACCCCTGACGTCATTCCCGAGATGCACCCAGCAGACTCTCTGGTCGCTAGGGGCCTACCGCTCCGCGGTAGAATTCGACCCCCAACCAACCATGGGTAGTCCTCGCTCCGCTCAGTCGACCCATGGCTATTCATGGCGAACCCTCCGGGTTCATGACATAACTCTCCAGACAATTCCTAATTCCTAATTCCCTCACCCTTTCACCACCAGCCGGAACTTCCCGGAATGCGGATCAACCGCCAGGTCATCCACCTCCTCCACCCGGAATCTGACATTGGACATCTCCTTGCCCTCCAGCAGTCCGCGCAGGGTGCGGTGGACGGCTTCATGGGTGGAAGTTCTTTCCTCTACTCCGAGGCCGTTTTCCAGGCGCGCACGAAAGCGGAAGGAGGTCTTGTCCTCCAGCACCACCTGCCAGGCATTGAGGCCGGGCACGACCAGCTCCGCCACGACGATGGGATGAATGAAGTCCTCCTGCCCGTGCACATTGGTGAAGACCAGGGCGTTCTCCTGTCGCCCCACCACCTCCCGCACGCGGGTGTAGGGATAGCGGCTCGGAGCCGCTTCACGATCAGGCACCAAGACGTCGTCCATGCGGTACCGGATGAGGGGCATGGTCTCGTTGAACAAATTCGTCACTGCGGTGTAGTCGTCACCCAGTTCAAAGATGAGATCGTCCTCCAGCAGGTGCATGCCTTCCACCCCGCGCAGGGACATGGCCATGTAGAGATGTTCGCTGGAGGCGTAGCCATTGAGCACGGGCACGCCGAAGACCCGTTCCAGATACACCTTCACATCCGGCAGCAGCGGTTCGCCGCCGTTGCCCAGTTCCGTTGGCTTGATGCGCAGCTCGCCGCGCTCCTGAGCCTCGGCCAGCATCTTCAAGATGGCGGCATAGCCGCTCAACACCTCCGGCTGGAAGCGGTTGAGCTCCTCCACGATCTTGCCCAGCGGCTGGCCGACATCGAAGGTCCGCACATCGTGGAAGAAGCTGTTGGACCCCTGGTTGCCCGTGAGCATGAGGCTCACCCCGGCAAAGTGACCCTGCGTGGCCGCGACAAATGCCACACGCTTTTTCCACCGCAGCTTCGAGGCTCTGGCCACCTGGCTGGCTCCGCGAATCCAGTCGGCCTTGGAATAAACAAAATAGCCGATGGTGCCGGAGGTGCCGGAGGTGTGCAGCACGTGATACTTGCCATCCATCAGCTCCGCCGGATCCGCCGAACGGGCGAGGAAATTGGCAATGCGCTGGCGGCTGATCTGGCGGTCGGTGACGATTTCGTCAAAATGCTCATTCACCTCCTGCTTGGTCAGCAAAGGAAAGTCCGTCGGCAGACACGTGGCGGGGTCGATCTGCCGCTCTTTCATGAGGCGGCGATAGTACGGGGATCGCGCCTGTGCCCAAGCCGCGAGTTTGCGGAACTTGCGAAACTGCGCCGCCTCCAACTGCGAGCGGGTAAAGCGGCCGTTCCGACGGTGATTCCACAAGGCCTTCAGCCACAGATAGGATTCTCTAGGGGGATGGAATCTCATGGAGATGGAAGTTTGCTCGCACGCACCGCGAGTCGCCTTTCGATGCGGCCTCGGAAAAATCAAGCCCGCTTCATCAAAGACACAAGACAAGAAGACTCAAGACCCAAGACCTGAGCTTGCGGCCGAGAGTTTACCCCTCGACGATCCATCCAAGCGTCCCATCAGGTACGGCGACTGCGGCTGAACTTTTAACTTTTCACCCTCAACTTTTCACTGCTTGCCCCTCTAGTTCGAGGCATCACGACCACCTCCCCCACCCGCATGGAAATTTTCCACCTGGATGATAAGACCTGCCCCCTGGGGCATTACTATTCGGGCTCACGCCACGTTCTTCGCCATGTCCTGTTTCCCGGCCCGTTTTCTTCCCCTGCTTGTCCTCGCCACCCCGCTGCTCGCGGCGGACGTGGAATTCACCGACACGGTGCAGCTTCCAGAGTGTCACAGCCTGGGCTGGGTGCGGGCCAACACCCAGCCCAAGGAGCAAAAAAACTGGGACGGTGTGCTGGACGAGGCCAAGTGGGGCACGCCCTCCCCGCAGCAGGCGGTATCGCGCAACTGGGACTGGCGGCTCACCGATGACGAGTGGCGGCAGGCGGTGGCGGCCAAGGGCGAGGGAAAGAAGGAGGAGGTGAAGTTTGACCTGTGGATCCCCGAAAGCGTGAAGACCGCCAGGGGCATCGTGGTCATGTCGGGTCACGGCAGTGGCGAAAACCTCTTCAAACATCCCGAACTGCGCAAGATGGCTACAGAGCTGAATCTGGCCCTGTTCAAGTTCGTGGGGAATCCCATGCAGCGTGGCTTCTGGCCCCGCAGCCTGCTCTATGACCGGCTCAAGCAGTACGGCGAGAAGGCAGGTCATCCCGAGCTGGCGAGCGCGCCGCTCTTCCTCTACGGCCACTCCAACGGCACCGGGTTCTCCGCCATCTTCACCGCCACCGAAGGCAGCCGTGTCTGGGGCTGGGTCTCCATGCGCCCCGGCACCACCTTCCAGGTGTATCAACCCGGCGCGGCCCAAGTACCCGGACTCGTGATCTTCGGCGAAGACGATCCCTTCCTCGCCCGCCCTTCCAAGGAGGAAAATCTGACCGTGGTGGAAGTGATGCGAAAGAAACACGCCGCCCTCTGGACCTCCACCGTGGAGCCCAAGACGGGTCACGGCCCCGGTGAGAAGACCTGGCCTCTCGTCTTCTCCTTCCTCCGCCACACCTTCGCCGCCCGCGTACCCGCAGAGGCAGATCCCAGCCAAGGCCCCGTCAAACTGACCATGCCCACCGTGGAATCCGGTAGCCTGGGGAAAAACTGGGATCCGGCGGTGGGTGGCTACCAGACCCTCATGACCGCCCCGTTTGCCTCGTACTCTGGTGACAAGGCGACGGCTTCCTGGTTGGTGAACGAAGCCTTTGCCAAGGACTGGCAGGCGTTTCAGAAGGAAGGGAAAGTGGGAGGAGCGGGGTCTTAGTGCTTAGTGCTTAGTGCTTAGTGCTTGGTGCTTGGTGCTTGGTGCTTGGTGGCACGGAGCCATCAGTAACAGGAGGCAGGGACTTTCCAGTCCCGGACCCGACGCACGTCCCAGCGGGGTCTTCGGTAAAAGACATTCAACGGACGGAAGCAATGGAGAGCATGCCGAGTGATGGGACGCTTGGCCGGAACCGGGACAGGAATGTCCCTCGCTCCTTTTACTAACCGCTTCGCGCGACATTCACTCACCTGCGCCAGCTCAGGTCTTAAGTCTTGTGTCTTGCGGTCTTGTATCTCCTATTCCTCCTCGCTCACGGCATACGCAGTGGCCGCTTCAAGACTCAGCGAGCTGCCTTCCTGCCGGGCGGCATCGACGACTGGGCCATGGAAGTCCAATGCGGCAGTCAGCACGGCCCGCAGAGCGGGGTGATCTGCCGCCTGGGGTACAAGGCCGCTGCGCAGACGCTGGGCCTCGGCCGCCCCCATGAGGCGGGCGGCGCGGGTGTACTTCCGCTCTGCCACGGCCAGCACGGCAAAGGCATCCAGCGGATACGAAGCCCCCCAGCGATTGCCAAGCTCAATACCCACCTGCAGACATTCTCGCAGGTGCTCATGAGCCACCTTGAACTGTCCCAGTGCCGCAGCATTCGCTCCGACAGCCCAGGCCATGATGATGGCCTGCCAGGTGTCGCCCTCCTCCCGATACATGGCGAGGTTCTGGGCATCCAGATCGTAAGCGCGGCGGAAATCGCCGTCTGCGGCGGCGAAGACGGCCTGGACATGCTGCACATGCGCCGTGAGCCGACGGTCCCCGAGCGGTGCCGCCATCGTCGCGGC
Source organism: Verrucomicrobium sp. BvORR106 (assembly GCF_000739655.1). Taxonomy (GTDB): domain Bacteria; phylum Verrucomicrobiota; class Verrucomicrobiia; order Verrucomicrobiales; family Verrucomicrobiaceae; genus Verrucomicrobium. Next base: position 56,936 of record NZ_BATR01000022.1, read on the forward strand.
CTCTTCTACGAGGGCCCGGGCACGAGGGCTCTCGCCGAGATCAAACAACAGGAAACCCAGATCGGTCAGCGCCCGGGCGAGGCCGGCGGGCTGGTCCAGCTCCCGGCAAATGGAGAGAGCCTCCTCCTGATAGCGGCGACAAGCGGGAAGATCATCCGCTACCCAGGCCAGGCGTCCGGCCGCCGCCAGCGCCCCGGCCCGCACTTCATCCCGTGGGGCAGCATCCGCGTGAGAAAGGAGACGCAAGAAGGCTTCTCCCGTCTCCTTGAACAGACCTCGAACCTCCACATACCGCTGGGTCGCAGCGAGCAGCTTCAACCCTTTCGACACCTGGCCGGGCAGCTCCAGTGCCGCCTCCAGGGCGAACCGGATGTTGAACTCCTCCTGCTCCACGGTCTCCAGCCATTCCCGCTGGCTGTGGCCACGAATTTTGGGGGCGGAATTGACGGCGAAGTTCAGGAAATAATCCAGATGACGGATGCGAAAAGTCTCCACCTCGCCGGCGTCCGCCAGCTTCTCATTCGCATAGTCCCAGATGGATTCCAGGATGAAATAACGCGCCCCGTGCCGGGGATGCTTCTCCACGTAGACCAGGGACTTGTCCACGAGCTGGGTCAGCAGGTCGATGACCTCGAACTCCTCCACGCCCTCCCCCGAGCAGATGGCCTCGATCGCCTCCAGCGTGCGCCCCCGGGCAAAGACGGAGAGACGGCGGAAAAGACGGCGCTCCGGATCACTCAGGAGATCGTGGCTCCAGTCGATGAGCAGCCGCAGCGTCTGCTGGCGCGGCACGGCATTGCGGCTGCCGGTCGTGAGCAGATGAAAGCGGTCATCCAGCCGGTCCACGATCTGCTGCAGGGTCAGCACGCGGATGCGGGAGGCGGCCAGCTCAATGGCGAGCGGGATGCCATCCAACCGCCAGCAGATCTGCGCCACAAGCGGGGCGGTCTCGGCATTCAGATGGAAGGCTGGGCGCACCATGCGGGCCCGCTCGGCAAAGAGGCGCACCGCCTCATAGCCGCCCAGGCGCTCCAGAGCCCCTGGGGCGGTGCTGATCTCCCGCCAGTCGTCAGGCAGGGACATGGGAGGCACCGGCCAGGCCGTTTCCCCCGCGATGCTCATGGCCTCCCGGCTGCTGGCGAGAATGCTGAGGCGGGGGCAGGCCCGCAGCAGCACCTCAGACAAGCGGGCACAGGCGGCGACCACGTGCTCGCAGTTGTCGAGGATCAGAAGCAGGTGCCGGTCCCGCAGAAACTGGGTGAGAGTGCTCGTGAGGGGGCGCTCCGCCTCCTGGCGCAGATTGAGCGCCGCGGCGACCGTCTCCAGCACGAGGCTATCGTCATCGATGGTGGCGAATTCCACGAGCCAGACGCCATCCGGGTAGTGGTCCAGCACGTCCGCCGCCACCTGGAGGGAAAGGCGCGTCTTCCCCGTGCCGCCCATCCCGGTGAGCGTGAGCAGCCGGGTCGTGCCCAGCACGCGCTTCACCTCCGCCATCTCACGCTCGCGCCCGATGAAGGTGCTGAGTTGGATGGGCAGATTGTTGGCGACGCTCTCCAGCGACCGCAGCCCGCCGAACTCCGAAGGCAGGTCCGCGGCCACGAGTTGGTACAACTGCTCCGGCCGGGCCAGATCACGCAAGCGATGCTCGCCCAGATGGCGGAGGCTCACTCCCTGTGGAATGTGATCGCGCAGCAGCTCCTCCGTCGGCAGGGATACCAGCACCTGCCCGCCGTGGGCGGCAGAGAGAATGCGGGCAGTGCGGTTCAGCGCCTGGCCGAAGTAGTCCCCATCCCGGTGCTCGGCGGCCCCGGTGTGCAGGGCCATGCGCACACGCAGTCCCCCCACCTCCCGCCAGTCGGCATCCCGCAGGGCACGCTGGCATTCCAGCGCCGCCGCCAGAGCCCATTGCGCCGTGTCGAACGCCACGCAAAAGGCATCGCCGATCGTCTTGAAAACATAGCCGGAGCACGCGGCAAAGATCTCTCGCAGCATGCGGTCATGCTTGGCCAGCGCCGCCTGCATCGCGTCGGGGTGCTGATCCCACTTCTTCGTGCTGCCCTCAATGTCGCTGAACAAGAAGGTGATGGTGCCGGTAGGCGCTACGGTCATGACCGCGCAATGTGGGACAGGCCCCGCGCTTCTCAATGGCGGGGCGGTGAAAAGTTGAGAGTAAGAAGTGAAAAGTGCCGGCTCCACGCACCCTCAGGGGCCTATCGCCGCTGGCCGCCGCTTCACGAACGTGATCTCAGTCTGGTGTCTGACGTCTGGCAGTCTGGTGTCTCCCACGCAGTGGTCCCCCGAATACTCGGGGGTGCTCCTTGGGCAATCGCTGCAAAAAAGATAGCCGTCTCAGGGTATTTTGGGAACCGCCCTCGCGCATGACTTCCCGTTCCCGTCTTCTTTCCCCCTTCCGTGCCGGCTTGTTGACGCTGGCGGCGGCCCCCTGCTGGGTATCGGCGGCACCAGCTCCGGCTCCGAACGCAACCCCTGCTGCCGCGCCCCTGGCCGGACTCCAGCCGGAGTTGCGCACCTATCTCGAGACTCACTGCCTCAAGTGCCACGACGCAGATACGGACAAGGGCGACTTCCGCATCGACAACCTCTCTCCCAAGATCGGCTTCGAGGACAGCCCGCAGTGGCTGGAGATCATGGAGCGCATCAACTCCGGGGAGATGCCGCCCAAGAAGGAGAAGGTGAAACCCACCGCCGATGAGAGCGGGAAGTTCGTGGCCCGGGTGGCCGCCCGCATGAAGGAGGGCGAGTCCGCCCGCATGGCGGCCCGTGGCAAGGTTTCCTATAACCGCCTGAGCCGCGATGAGTATGTGAACACCGTGGAGGATCTGCTGGGCGTGCACTTCGATGCCACGGACCCTGGCGGCTTCCTGGAGGATGCCGAGTGGCATGGGTTCGAGCGCATCGGCTCAGTGATGACGCTCTCCCCTTCCACCGTGGAGAAGTACATGGCCGCTGCGGAGACCGTCCTGGCCGAGGCCTACCCGTTGAAAAAGCCTGTGCCCATCCAGGTGTCAAAACGCGCCATCGAGGAGAAGCAGGTGGACGAGAACCACCGCGAACGCCTGCGCGAGCTGGGCCTGCTGGACAAGGTGCGCTTTGAGATGTGGCCGGGCGACATCTTCCGCTACTCCGCCCCGGCAGAACCCCTGCCGGAAGCCGGGATCTATGAAATCACTTACACGCTGAGCGGCCTGAAGCCGGAGAAAGGCCGGGCGCCGCGGCTCTTCGTGTATGAGTCCAAGCTGGACCGCGTGCTGCATGAGCAGGACATCATCGCCCCAGAGGACCAGCCGGTCACTGTCACCTTCCGCGCCCACCTGCCCAAGGGCCGCCCGAGCATCAATGTCCTCAATGATGTGCCCGGCCCCTCCAACAACCCGCGCTCCGGCCGCCATGGGAACCGCCCCTTCATCAGCCTCAAGGACGGCCGCATCCCCTGGCAGATGAAGTTGACCGATGAGCAGGGCCGCCCGCGCTACGCCTTCCTCATCATGGACAGCGTCTCCTGGAAGGGGCCCATCATCACGGAGGAGCAGCAGCGCCGCCGGGATGAATACGTGCCCGCCCAGGAGGGCAACCTGGACCAGGTGCGCGAGGGCCTGGGCAAACTGGCCCGCCGCGCCTTCCGCCGCCCCGTCACGGGCGAAGAACTCGACGGCTATGTGAGCATCGTGAAGGCGGAGCTCGCCGCCGGAGAAAAGTTCCACGATGCCGTGAAGGCGGGCATGCTCTCCATGCTGTGCTCGAAGAGCTTCCTCTTCCTCGCCGAGGGTGACGAGGACGCCCAGCGCCACACGTTGAACGACTGGGAGATCGCCTCCCGCCTCTCCTACCTCTTCTGGAGCACCATGCCGGATGATGAACTGCTGGATCTGGCGGAAAAAGGCAGGCTGCAGGACAAGGCAGAACTCGCCCGGCAGACCGCCCGCCTGCTGGCCGATCCGCGCTCGAAGCGTTTCACCGATTCCTTTGCCGCCCAATGGCTGCACCTGCGCAAGGTGGGTCGCTTCCCACCCGACAAGAAGCTCTACCCCGACTACGACCTGAATCTGGAGAAGAGCATGGTGGGCGAGACGAAGGCTTTCTTCCGCCAGGTGCTGCAGCAGAACCTGACCCTGCGTGAGTTCTTGAACTCAGACTGGACGATGCTGAACGCGCGTCTTGCAGAGTTCTACGGTGTACCGGCTACCGACCTGCCGCGGGATGAGTTCCAACGCGTGGCCCTCGCTGGGGAAAGCCGTCGCGGCGGTCTGCTCACCCAGGCCTCCGTGCTCTCCCTCACGTCTGACGGTACCCGCCACCGTACGGTGCATCGCGGGGTGTGGCTTTCTGAAGCCATCTTTGGCAAGACTCCGCCACCTCCGCCGGCGAATGTGGACCCCATCGCGCCCAATCCGGTGGACGCGCCGAAGGCCACCCTGCGCATGAAGCTGGAGGCCCACATCCACGATCCCAACTGCGCCTCCTGCCACGCCAACATCGATCCCTTGGGCCTCGCCTTTGAGAACTACGACGCGATCGGCCGCTGGCGCACGGAGGAGATCGTCGCCGAAGGCCAGGGCCAGAACCCCGCCATCAATGCCAGTGGCAAGCTGCCCGACGGACGCACGTACCAGACCCCGGAGGAGTTCAAGGCGCTCCTCATGTCGAGTCTGGACGGGTTCAATGAAACCTTCATCGAGAAGCTCGCCACCTATGCCCTGCGGCGCAGCCTCTCCTTTGACGACCGCGCCCGGCTCCACGCCATCGCCGCCGTTTCCAAGTCCAAGGACTACCGCCTCCAGGACCTCGTCACCGCCCTCGTCACCTCGGACCTCTTCGTCCACCGCTGACGCGCTGAGCGAGTCTCCTCATTTATAATTCATCATTCCTAATTCATCATTTTTAGCCGCCATGCCCAACCTCAACTTGAACAAATGGCAGATCAGCCGCCGCCAGATGCTGCGCGGCCTCGGGGCGTGCATCTCCCTGCCCCTGCTGGATTGCATGGCCTCCCTGCCCGCGCCCTCCCGGCCGAAGCGCAGCGTGTTCCTGTACATCCCCAACGGAGTGAACACCCTCACCTGGCAGTTGGACAAGGCGGGCACGGACTTCAAGTTTAACGAGACCATGGCGGCCCTGGAGCGGCACCGGGCAGACGTCACGCCCATCAGCGGTCTGCACCACCCCATGGTTCTAGGGAAGCATCACAACTGCGACAAGGTCTGGCTCACCGGTGCCGATGTGCCGGGGGATGGCGGGGCGTTCCGCAATTCCGTCTCGGCCGACCAGCTCATGGCGGAGGTGCAGGGGGCTTCCACCCGCTTCAGCTCGCTGGAAATGGCCATCGAGGGCCACTCCCTCGCCTGGTCTCGCGATGGCATCCAGCTCCCGGCCGAGCGCAACTCGCAGGCGATCTTCAACCTGCTCTTTGGCGTGGAGAAGGACAGCAAGGAGACCATCCGCCGCCGCCTCACCCGCCGTGGCAGCATCCTCGACCTCGTGGCCGATGACGCGAAGCGCGTGAACAAGAAGCTCGGTACGGAGGATCGCAACAAGCTGGACGAATACCTCACCGCCGTGCGTCAGGTGGAGGAGCGCACGAAGCGCGCGGACGAGTGGCTCAATGTGCCCAAGCCCGCCCTTTCCCAAACGGATGCCGCCCGCCTGAGCCGGAAGCTGGACATGAGCGTGGTCACGGAGTACCACCGCCTCTTCTACGACCTCATGGTCATGGCCCTGCGCACGGATTCCACCCGCGTGCTCACCTGCATGATCTGTAGCGAGTCCAACGGCGGCGCCATCCCGGACATCGGCATCTCCCAGACGCGCCACGGCCTCTCCCACCACAACGGTGACCCTGAACAGCTCCGCCGCCTCACCCAGACGGACACCTTCCTCATCGAGCAGCTCGCTTATTTCCTCGATCAACTCAAGGCCCACCAGGAAGACGAGCGCTCCCTGCTGGACTCCACCCAGGTGCTCTGGGGCAGCGGCATGGCCTATGGTCACAGCCACGGAAATGCCAACCTGCCCACCATCCTGGCCGGCGGTCGCGGCCTGGGCTACATGCACGGTCAGCACGTGGACTTCAACCTGCCCAAGATCGGCCAGTACAACGTGGCCGACGCCATCGGCCACTACAAGATTTGCTCCCGCCCCGTGGACAGCGACGCCCGCCTGAGCAATCTGCTGCTTACCATGCTGCAGCGCGTGGATGTGAAGGCGGAGACGTTCCAGGACAGTGTGCGGCAGTTGGGGGAGTTAGTCTCCTGATGCAAGAGGGTCAAGGGAAGAGGGATAAGGGCCAAGGGTGAAGTGTGGCGGCTCCGCCGCGAGTGTTCTTTCCAGCATCCCCTGCCACATCTGGTGCCTTTGTCCCTTGATCTCGCATTCATGGCTTATCCCTTACCCCTCTTCCCTTACTCCTTCCGTTCGCTCATGCCTTCCCGCACCATTGCTCTTGCTCTAGGTTTCCTCGCTGCGTTTCCGTCATTCCTACACTCCCAGGAATCAGCGCGCGCCCCCTTCCGCGTGGACGCGGATGGCCCCGTGAACCCTGGCAGCGGCGGAGGCGGCAACAAGAAGGATGCCAAGCCCGGGGTGCCGCCATGGTACCAGATCGAGGAAGGCGAGTTTCCGCCCGAGGGCTCGGCCCATGCTGTCTCCGGAGAACTCATCATGGTGGATCATCTGGAGCGGAAGTTCCACCTGCGGGTGGACCGCAATGACAGCCAGGACCGCGCGGTGTGGGATCTGCCGCTGGAGTCGGTCATGCTGCCTTATGGTTCCGTCTGGTACCAGGGGGCTCTCGCGGATCTGCGGGACATCCCCCTGGGCACGCATCTGCACGGGCAGTTTTACATTCGTGCGGTGGATGACACCACTCCACCACCGAACCGCTACTTCCGCCGCAAGACACCCGAGATCGATTTCCGCCGCTGCTTCCGGCTGGAGGATGACCTCACCTTCCGCCTGCGCCAGAAGCAGCAATGGAAGATTGACTCCGTGAACCTCGCGGACATGAAGCTGGTGGCGACCCTGCATGATGCTGAGGGCAAGCCCATTCCCGGCCCAGCCACAACGGAGCGCATCTTCGACCTCCTCACCAGCACCCGCGTGTTTCAGGGCAAGGGCTTTGCCGATCTCCAGGCCCTACAGCCGGGGCAATCCGTCTTGTTCAATCTCACTTGGGTCACGTTGTATGGACCCGGCCGTATCACGGAGGTGTATCTGGACGATGCCGCCCGCCAGCTCGCTGCCGCCCAGCAGTTGGAGCGCCACCGCAATCTCGTACGCGAGCGCGGCCTGCCGGGCTGGATCGATGCCGTGGAGGATGAGCCCCAGACGGTCACCATCACGTTCTTCGACAACGTCGATCCCGCCCTCTTCGCCGAACTGCGCAAAGCCCCGCCGCCGCCCGCTCCCGGCACTGCGGCCGCTACCACCTTCGATCCCAACGCCCCCTACGAGCCTCGCGGCGGCATCGCCGTGGCCCTGCCCTCCCTCATGACTTACGATCCCGTGAACGACCGCAAAAGCGGCCCGATCGTTGAGATCAAAGAAAACCAACACCCGCAAACCATCGGCCGCGGCAACAGCGGCGTGCAGATCACCGTGAAGGTGGACATGATGCTCGAAGGCTACCGGCCCAAGCGGATCGTGCGATTCTATCCTGGTGCGTGGAAGGTGCTGGAACTCCCACGGGAGGAGAAGTACGAGGGGAGAGAGTGAGAGAAGCGAATGCGGAAGTGGGAGTGCGGAATTCGGAATGGGGGTGTTTGTCCCGCCAGCATATCGGGTGATCAGGATCTCTGAAGACTACCAATGCCTGGCGACGAAGTCGCTGTGGAGTGCGTGCGTGAAGCGCCGCTTTCGCCTGCCTGCACAACATCCGCCAACCACACGGTCTTCACCAGCCCCCTGCTCCCCTGATCTGGTTCAAGGAGGTGACATCGATCCGCAAAAGCGGCGCTTCACGCCGGCACTCCACAGCCTCGCAAGCGAGGCCAGGTGTTGACCGGCTCTCAATGCTCCAACTCTCCCTAGGCTTCCGACATCAACCTTACCTTCAGTATCCACCTTCCTGATACAACATTCGCCAGCCCCAGCGATGCCGAAGGCATCGTAGAAGTTAGCCGGGGGTTAAGCGAGCGACACCCCCGGTTGGCAGAAAGAGAATTCCACCCTGAAGGGGTGGCAGAGCCACCTGCCATGCCCCGTCGTGAACGGGAACGAACCAACACCTACCTCAACTGCTTCGCGTAGGTGTTCTCGAACTCATTGACCAGATCCCGGGCTCCCCGTTGGATGTCCCCTTGGGTGCTAATGGCACTCGTCCACATCGGGTTCCCGTACTTTGCCGCCCACAAGATCTCGCCACTGCTGACGGAGACCAATCGCAGGTTGATGTTCACGTGCTCGAAGCTGGAGAGCGGTCCGCCCGCAGCCGTGACCGAACCCACAAACAGCTTTTGCACCCCCAGCTGTCGTCCAATCTTTGGCAATGAAAAGTCAGCGAAGCGCCTGTTACCGGCATAGCCCAGCTCCTTCAAGACCTGGTCGATCTGCGAACGCTCAACCATGCGAAACCCGCTTTCCAACAGCTTGTGCGTGATCATGTCGGAGGCCTGGGTGCCCAACTCCCCATCGAGAGGCATCACGGCCAGGAGGGGCCCAGACGTTGCTCCTGCTGAAGGCGAAACGGAGGTGGTGGAGGCGCACGACGTGATGAACGCCATGAAGAACAAGAGAAGGGAGATGCGCACCATAGAAAAATTTCCCGCAACCTCGATTTTCAACTTGGTTAGCCGGGTTGGCAATCCGTCGCTCAAACTGATGCTCCAGGAAAGCGCAAAAAGAAGGATTCTGCAGGTGGAGGCTTTCCACCGCATTTCCATCAGACTTGCAACCTCACTCTCCGCCCCCTTATTCTTCTTTTCGCTTTTCCGAAAATAGAGATGGCATCTCTCTGTCCCACGCACCGATGCCGAAGGCATCAAAGAAGGGAGCCGGGGTTTGAGCGAGCGTAGCGGACGATACCCCCGGTTGGCAAAAAAAAGAACTCCACTCCGAAGGGGTGGCAGAGACATCCGCCCCGCCTTTTGCTCACTTTCAAGCTAATCTTAGTCAGCCATGTGCCACCCCCCAAGTTCTCCTTCTTGAAATCCGCACTCCGCGCAAAAGGCAAGTTTGCTCGTCCTAAGGGGGCGGGCGCACGACGGACAATCTGGACCGCAGTCCGACCGTCGGTGCGGCAAGGCGACACTACTAGAGGCAAGTTCATTCCTATAAATTCTCAACCTTTCTTCCTAAGTCAGTCATGACTTTGGTGCCTCCATTGCAAATTTTTGCTATTCGATGTGCGGGAATCCGAAGTAAGCCGCGATGTCCTTAATAATCTCTTTGAACCCTTCAAAAGTATCCGCTTCGAGTCCGCAAACATACTTTGAAAAGTCGTCCTTATGCTCATCCATCACTTCCCAAAGTAGGTAAAGCATTTCAGCATCGTCAACTCCTCGTGACCTACAATATTCAACAAAAGTCAAATTGGGGTTGGAAAATTCGTTCTCTTGTATGATGTTTTTCCTTTCAATTAGCCAACCCTTATTCCTAGCATGTTCCCAACAAAAGTGTGGAAACATTTCTTCGAGTCGGATCGGCAACTTCAAACCTTTGCCGAGAACACTCCGGATGTGCTTAGGCGGCACGAGCACTTTGGCTCTTGCTAGTTTTCCTGAACTGATCTTCGCATGTTCATTGATTTCCCTTTTTCCCGTCTTCCCGTCTTGGTCACAGTCCAAATAGCCCAACGCTTTTTCTGACCTTCTACCGTGCGCCCAAGCGACTAGCATATCTTTGACCCACCCCACCCCCGCACCGGTTTGAGAACAAACGCGGAGCTTGCCATTGTATTCGGGTGCAAAATGTTCAAAGGCACGCTCAAACACTCGCTTGTCAGTCAGACCCTCAACGAATAGCGTAGGAAGGAACTCATCCTTTAGCTTTTTGAGATTGGCAGCCAGTTTTTCACGTTCCTCAAGCGCAGTCTTTAAATATGGTGCAATGAAAGGTAGTAGCCCCATCTGTTCATCTAGCTCAGGCAGAGAAGCAGACTGCAGCATTTCCACTTCGGTTCCCTTTTCTTTCGTGTTTTTCACTAAATAGAGCTTCGCGTCCTCGTCCGTTTCGATTTGACCGTAGAATGCTGGAGAGTGCGTCGTGAGAAGTATCTGCACATCGCTAGCGTAGTTCCGAAAGTCTTCCGCTAACTCGACGGCCTTCGAAAGCTCTAGATTGTTCTCTGGCTCCTCGTATCCCCATACTGTGAAGACTGGAACGCTCCCTTGCACGCGGTTCACATTCGCTTGACGTGCAAAAAAATCCAGCAATATGGGGATGTGTCGTACTTTCACTCCATCTCCACGTTGCGATAAAGCAACAGAATATTCGGACCCCTTAGATCTAAATTCCAAGCGGGAGAATAGCTCTCGAAGGTTACTGGGAAGCTCCAGCCCGGAGTCGATTTTCAACCGCCTGCTAACCTCTTCTAAGATGGACCGGCTACTTGTATTAATTGCTTCCGTGAAACTACTCGAAGCCGCTCTAATTTCATCTTCCACGGTTTGTGCCAGCATGTCGTAGAGGTCGCCCAGCAGGGCGGCAAAATAGTCACTACCCTTTATTGCCGGCACATATTCAAACCTTGTTGAACGAAGTAATTTAGGTATTCGCGATCGCTGTGGCAATGATTCAAAATCCGCAAATACCATGGTTTCCGAATGAATGCCGTCTCGACGCCAAACTTTCTCCCAGTAAACCTGCTTTTCGGTGGAATAGCTCTTAGGCACTTGAATCGTCAATCCGATCAGTATCTCCTTAGCTTTCTTGTTTGGCACATTCGCGAAGTTGCAAAAATTTAGGTCAAAATTGTTGCCGCTAATCTCACCTGACTTATTGAAGAAAAGATCCAACGATCTCAGAATATTCGACTTGCCTTCATCATTGTTCCCGACAAAAGCGTTAAGTCTACTCAACGAGATGTCCTGACGAGAGACTGACCTGAAGTTATGTATTCTTAGTCTCTTTATTTCCATACAATGTTGATCTATTTGATGACTCGCAGTTTTTATATCCACCTCGCCACCACCGCAATTAAATAGGCACAGGGCACCAGCAACGCCTGCGCCAGGATCACACCAACAAGTCTCGCTCCCACCAATGAGACAATGGCTGCCCGGAAAGCCGGCTGCCCGACCCTGCGCTGCGCGACATCGTCTGTGAGCAGGGAGATTTGAGGATCCAAAAGCAGAAACATGACGATTGTCGCCATGCCATTGACGATGGGAGACAGGCTACTGCAAGTAACCCGATAATCAGGCTCCAACGCACCCGCATAGAGCGAGGCAAAAACACCGACTGTCCACAAGGCCACGGCCAACACGTTGAGCCCCAGAAAACTCCAGGAGAGACCTCCGCGAGTGCTCAGGCTGTGCCAGTTGCCGGAAACGGGAGTCGCGAGGTAGTAAGAGTACAATCCCCAGCGGCGCGGATGTAACCCGTGCAAAGTGAGGCGCAACAGAGAACGATGCGTCTGTAGCAATCGGACTGCCCGGGTGAACATGCGCTGGGCCGTGGGAATCAAGACCGCGCCCACCAAGGTCGCCAGAGCGGCCGAGGCCAATATCCACTGAAAGTCCGCAAACAAGGTGGTGGACGGTGCACCCATAGTAGTCTCAATCCGCTTCGCCAGAAAAGGAGCCTGAAAGGAATTGGATGTGCGCGAAACGAGGATGAGCAGGTTGAAGAGCGTGAGCGCGCTGGCGATATGACCAGTGGCGACTCCAGCAATGCGGGCGGCGTATGCCAGGGTGCCGATGAGGTGGATGACAAAAGTCAGCCCACAAATGATGACCAGTTGCATGTCCATAGGCGTGCGGTCGGTGAAAGGTAATGCAGTCTCGCAGACAAAACAGAATGCCATAGCCTTGGAAATTCAAGAGAATCTTCCTCCACCCGATTATGAACACATTTCAGAAATCCGTGTTGCTGGCTGCGAATCATTTGCGTGCTTCTCAGCCTCATCCTGGTAGCAATCACGTTTGCGGCGTTCGGAGATGATGTGGGCAATGGTTGGACGGTAGCAATGACCCTGTGCTAGGGTACTTGGGTTGTCCACGCAGGAGTGACGGCCAACCGTGAGGGGAGAGTAGATTGATGGCAGGGTGCCGAATCCTGATCACCTGCCATCAGAGCAACTCATTGATCCCGATGACATTGCCTCAACAAAAGTGACGCCTCTTGTTCGCTTTTGGAAGGTGCAATTCGGGATTCCATCTGCCGATTTTCGTCACGCTTCCCTTCCCTGTTCGCCCCACTGCTCTCCATTCACCTTCTCCCTTGACCAACCGGGGTTTGTTTGGTTCGTTACGACCATGAAACCCTCCCCCCTGGGCCTCATCTTTGGTGTACTGTGCACCATTGCGCCTTTTGCTGTGTCCGCAGACGATTTTGCGGCGCAGCTGACGAAGGTGACCACCACGCGCGGCGAGACCTTTCACAACTGCAAGGTGTTGAATTTCACACCGGATACCGTGACCCTCATGCACGACGGCGGGGTGAAGAAGGTGAAAATGGATCAGGTTCCGGCAGCGTTGCAGCAACGGTTCCAATACAATGAGGACACGGCCACTGCCTTCGCGGAGGCGGAGCAGGTACGGCAGAAAGAAATGAGGGCGCAGGAAGTCGAACGGGCCCGTCAGGAGGAGATCGCTGCTGCGGATGCCCTGTCCCGCATGCCCATTCCGGCTTATCAGGATCGCTCACCCACGGTCGCCCAGCTTGAGCGGCAGGTCCTGGCTGCGGCAGGGTACTCCAGCCTGCCCTACTCCGGCGGCAGCAGCTACTACGTCCCCAACTACAGCGACTACAGCAGCCGCTACTACGCCAAGCGCAACAACTACCGGGCTTCCTCCTATTACTATTCGTCGCTGCGGCGACCCGTGGTGATCTACTACACGGCGCCAAGCTGCTTCACGAACCCGTATGCGCGGTCGTACGGCAATGTCGCCTGCCGGGCCCAAACTGGGTGTCGCTCTGCATCGGTGCAGCGAGTCTCGCGCCCCCGGACGTCGGTGCAGCGCTGGGTGAGTCGGCCGAGGTGAGGGGTGGACACAAGACGGGAAGACTCAAGACGCAAGACCTGAGGTCAGGGGTTGTTGAGCTTTGGGAGGGGAATGGACCGGGGGCCCCTTTCCGAATACGCACCGCAGGGTTGTGCGCCCTCAAGGAGCGGCGGTTTGTG
>NZ_BATR01000021.1 GCF_000739655.1 Verrucomicrobium sp. BvORR106
CTACAGCAGCTTCTTTACCGTCTCGACAATCTCCTTCTCATTCTCGGGGCTGAAACCTGTCTTCACGAGGACGACTTTGCCATCCGGTCCGACGACCACGGTATGGGGGATACCGCTGACACCGTAGAGCCGGCCGACGGACTGGGAGGAGTCCAGGGCCACCTTGAGGTTCCAGTTCCTTGTTTCAATGAACCGCTTCACCTGCTCGGCCGGTTCCCCCTGGTTCACGCCCAGAAGCAGCACTTTGTCTGAAGGCAACGACCCCAGAGACTCAATGAGGCCCGGCAGGGACTTGATGCAGGGGCCGCACCAGGTGGCCCAGAAGTCCAGCACCACGACCTTGCCCTTGTGCTTGGAGAGCTCGAACTCATCGCCCCCGCCCAGCATGGGCAGCTTGAAGGCCTTGGCCTCCTGGCCTGTGGACGGGTCCGCAGCCCCCTCGGCGCCGGGGATGACGGGTTCTGGGGCCAACACCAGCTTCCAGTCGCCCAGCGTCTTCATGGCCGGACTCTCGTCTGGCGGCTGGGTGCGCAGCAGATAAACCTGCGCCCGGGGCACGCGGCAGGTCCCATAGACAGGATGCGTCCCCACGATGAAGTCCGGCTCGAACTTCTCCACGGCCAGCCCCAGGCGGCCGCCGTCAGACAACAGGAGCCAGTGGGTGGGGGGTTCCCAGGACTCCGCCCCACTTCTCCTTCGCCAGCTCCTTGAGCCGGTCGTGATTGACCGCGTTGTTGGTCATCGTCAGCAGGCCGGCCGCCGGGTTCCATGAAACAGACGAACCCGGCGGAAACTCCAGCTTCAGGGAGGTGAGCAGCTTTTGCGTGGAATCCGCCTTCCCCAGCGCATGCGGCCGGAGCCAGTAGGCCCGCAGCACCATGTCCGGCTGGACGGGCGGCGGGGATTCAATCACCACCACGTTGCCTGGCTCGATCCGGTAGCGATAGCCCACCAGCGCACAAATCTGGTCCAGAGCCTCCCGAACGGTCTGGACTCCGAACTGGAACTTGAAGGATCTGCCGTCCTTCTTTTCCGGCAGCTGGAATTTCACGTCGGTGACTTCCGCCTTGAGGACATTGATCAGCGTGGAGAGCGTGGCGCTTGAGTAGTTCACCCGGCGCGAGGTCATGCGATCCAGCGCTGGCAGTTCCGCACGACGATCCCCGTCAAATCCTTCGTTTGTCCCTCCCGGTGGCTGCAGCCAGACCGCCGCTTTTACACGGTCACGGGGCACCTTCAGGGTCTCGAGACCCGATCGGAAACCGAGATGGGTGGCGGTCGCCGCCTCGATCTCGCCCCGCAGGACATCCCCATTGGCAGCGATGAGCACATGGCGGGGCGGATGTTCTTTCCTGAACCTCGGCACGCTCAGTGCCTGGGTGCGGGCCTCCGCCGTCACGGCCGGAAGCCCCGGTGAACCCGGTGCCGCCCGGCTGCTGAAGTCCGCCAGCTTCACGGCCGTGGCTTCATTGCCCCAGACACTGCAGGGTTCGATGATCAACCCTGTTCCGGGGCGCCGCGTTGCATCAACAGTAAACCGGTGCTGCTTGCTCCCGTTGATGAAGATCTCCACCGCCTTCTCCTGGATCACCAGCCTCACCGGCACGGGCTTGCCCCCCGTGCCCGGCAGCTGGTTCCGGTCGCCCAGCTGCCCGTCCTCCGCCTCGGTGCCGGTGTAAATCTGGCTGCCAAAATTGGCCACGATGAAGCGCATGCAGTTCTTGTCCTCACCGCCGGTGGCGAAGAACGTCAGGCGGAAGGTGGAGTAGTTGGTGCTGGTGATATTGAACTTCACCTCGCTGCTCTGCATGGCGCTCCAGTGTGCCACGCCGGACCCCACCGGGAGTTCGATGTTTTTCTCGGTGCGTTTCACCGTCTTGTCCGACCCCTTGACTATCTGCCACCCGGCATCGAGGAAACTCGTCACGTCCGCAGAGGCGGCGGCCTGAAACTGCACGGCCGCCAGACTGCCGCCCGGCAGGCGGCGGGCGGTGGTGATGGAGGACTCCAGTTCCACTCCGGTGGCATCCAGTGAAATCAGGCGGCCCGGGATTACATCCCCCGCGCGGGTGTAGAAGAGGGAGGGAGGGTCTTTGATTGCCGCGGGCAAGGCTGCGGGCACCACCTGGGTGATCTCCACCGCGGCCTCTGAAACTGGCGTACAGGGCTGTTCTGCACCGACCAGCAGCCAGCGCACCGCCGCGTCTCCGGCCGGCATGAAACGGCCGTGCAAGCTGGTGCCCTGCACCACCAGCTTGTCCATCTGGGCAAAGGGAAGTTCCGCAGGCACCCCTTCAGGGCGCTTCACATCCAGAAGCACCTGCCGCAATGCATCTGTGCGGGTGGGAAGAGGCCCGCTGCTGAAGCTGGTCTTCAACAGGGCCTGCCCGTCTTTGACCGAATCGATCCGGCCCCGCAACTGGGTGCCGTCGGCATAAGTCAGCAGCATTTCCGCCGGAACCACGGCGGGCCGGTCAGGCGAAAGGAGAATGGCATTCACGTTGGCCAGCTCCACCGCCAGGGGCGGGCCGTCTTCGCCGGGTTCGATGTAAATATTCCCGCCCACCGAGGAGCGGATCGCACCGGTGACGACCCGGCCGTCGGCGAGTTCCAGATGGACCTGGTGGGGATCATGCCGGGGAGGGGCGGACTCCCTCCATTCCTGGAACGTGAGCTGCTCGAGCGTGAGATCACGTCCCCTGCCTTTGAGCTGGATCTTGTCGTCCCGGCTGCTCTTGTCCGGATCGAAGGTCCATTCTGACATGGGCTCTCCGTTTCCGGCATAGGCCTGGCCCTTCCCAGTTGTTTCATCCCACCGGACGCGCAGCCCCAGCTCGCGCTCGGCCTCGTCGATCATGCGCAGGGATTTGTACTGGTCCCCGCTGACCACCACCAGTTCTCTGCCCCAGGTCTCCACCCGGAAGTTGCGGAACCTGAGCTGGAACTCCGGGCGCTGGGTGGAGCGGACTTTGAATGCCACCTCCACCTTTTCAGGAAGCTTCTGGGTGAGCGAAACCAGGCGGTTCCAGTAGGGCAGCACTAGCGCGCCACCCGGACCGGGAAGCAGTTGCAGGACGATGGCAGGCGGCTGGTTGCCGCTGTTTCCGGCGGCGGACTGCTGCTTCTCCAGTTTCCAGCCGGAATCCCCCACCGGGCCGGACCAGAGCAGGTCATTGCCCTTGAGGCGTCGCAGATTCAGCACCTCACTCCGCTTCAACGAAACTTCTCCATGACGGGTGCTGGCCAGGGTGACAGCTTCATTGCTGATGCTCACGAGGTTCCCGTGAAGCTGGCTGCCGTCCCGCAGTGAAACCGTGAAGGAGTCCGCGACAGGCACCGCAGGCAGCGTGCGGTCCATGCGCCGGAGGAACCACCAGGCCACGTCCACGGGTTCTTGAAACAACGGACTCTTCCACCGGACCGTCGTCTCCGTGGCGCCCACCATCTCACCGGGCAGGGTTTCGCTGTTCTGCCAGCGCAACCGTGCAGGGGGCGGTGCCGCATCGGCACTCTGGGCATGGAGGGAGATTCCCGAGACGGCGAGCAGGCCGCCCGTCGCAATCAGAAGGAGACTGGGGAAGAGGTGGCTCATCGCTCGTAAATGGGAAGGAAGCGGTAGTTCAGGGCCAGTCCCAGCAGGGACATGCCGGTGCTGTAGGCGGAGCTCCCGATCGCGCCGTCCTCACGTTGCAGCTCATGCACCTCACGCACTTTCACGGCATTCCACTTCTGCCAGGCTTCATAATCCCCCTGGAAGAGGGCCTGCGCCATGTAGTAGCGGAAATACTCCGGATAAGTGGTCTCGCGGTGCTCCAGATTTTCCTTGATGCGCTTCAGGCTCGCCTGGTACTGCTCCGACTCCTTGGCATGGGAGATGGCACCCACCAGCGCGGCGATGGCCGAGAGATTCATCGAACCTCCCATGCCGCCGAACCCACCGGAATAGGCCACCGATCCGTCCTGACCTGTGCTGCGCCGCATGTAGTCCATGGCCCCGTTGATGGTCTCGTCAGAGACTTCCAGCCCCGCATTCCTGCAGGCGAACAGGCCCATGAGTACGGCACCGGTCACGGAGGTGTCGGCATCGCTCGCATCGGGCGAATAACGCCAGGCGCCCCAGCGGTTCTTGGACTGCGAAGTGGCGGCACAGCGGATGGCCAGATCCAGGGTCTGGCAGATGGTCCTTATCGGTTTCTCGCCCTCCCAAAGCAGGTTTTCGTCCACCGCACCATACGCCTCCGCCAGGGCCAGCATGGCGAAGCCGTGGTGGTACATGCTGTTGGGCAGGTAACCGGTGGTCGCATCCTGGCTTTTGATCATGGCCCGGATGGCGCGACGGATGACCTGCGCGTACTGCCCGTAGTTGGGGTCCTCCCCGCTGGCGAGAAAGGACATCAGGCAGATGCCATCCACGCCGCTGCCGGAGTTGCCCCCTTTCCAGGTGCCGTCCGGAGATTGCGCCGTCGCCAGCCAGGCCAGGCCACGCTCGTAAACCGTGCCCACCTCCGCCGGGATCTGACCTCCGAAGCGCAGAGAAGGATCCTGGGCCTTCGCCAGCGGCGTGCCACACAGGATGACGCCCGCCATGAGCAGAGCATGCAGCTTGGAAAGTTTCATCGTACCGTTCATCACTTGTTGCGCACGCGGCTGGCGTGATTCTGTTCTATCCCGCCCCAGTAGGACATGCAGTTGCTGTACTCGTTGCTCTTGGTCCAGGAGTCCCACTGCCCGGGGGTGATGATGGTCTTCAGCTCCTTTTCCGTGACCCCCACGACCGGGATGAGCATGCTGTAGTACTGCAGGTACCAGGGCACACCGTCCGAGCCGGAGAAGTAGTTCGATAGGTCCGGTTGATAATCCCGGATCACGGCGGCCAGCTTGGGTTTCAGCAGCTCGCTCTGCTCCTTGTTCAGCAGCACCTTGCGGTCAAACTCTGCCAGCACAAAGGCAGCCACGGCCTCGTTCTGGAAGTCCTGGCGGGCTTTCTGTTCCCCCTCCCATTTCTTGAACTGCTCGGGGCTGAGTTCCGCCTTGAGTGCCTTCTGCCATACTGAGTACTCCTCCGTCTTGCGGGAGCGGTACATGTTGAAGTAATAGCTGTCGATGCTCGTCATGCGCTGGCCCACGTCCTGCACTGTGGCCCCTTGAAGCCGGCCACGTACCACGGAGTCAACCGTCGGCCGCCACTCATCCATCGCCGCCTCCACGGCTCCGCGCGCGGCCGTGCGGAGCCTGGCCATGCGATCCGGGGCCAGGCCAGTGACCCGGGCCGCATCCTCCGCCGCCGTGACCATGGCATTCATCAGGTTGGTCTGCCGGGCCAGGGACTTCTCATAGAGGAACGTGGAAACCATCTGCTCCAGATCCTCAGGCTCGGGCTTGCGGGTGCCAAAGTCGGGCTTGGCGACCGGTTTGGGGGAGCTCTCCTGCTGCTCGGAGGCCTGGGTCTTCTCCAGCCCTTTCCAGGCCTTGAGTTGGGACTCGTCCAAAACCGGCTGCAGATCCGCCTCCTTCACCCGCGCCGCGATGGTGGAAAAGTTCTGGCTCTGGAAGTCGTAGCCGTACTCGGTAGGCTCAGTAGGAAACAACCGGCTGTCCCCAAGGGACGCCTTGGAAACCAGCGGCAGCAGCACTACGCGCTGCTGCGAGGTAAAGGCGAGCCGGCGATCCAGTTCAGACAATACCAGGCGGCCCACCTGTTCCTCCCGCCGCACCTTGCGCTCGGCATTGGAGATCTCCACCTGCTTGCGCTCTTCCGGCGTGATCAGCCCTTCAAGCGCCTTTTTCCACTCCGTGTCATTCTGGGGCTGGTCGTCATTCTGCAAGGAAATATAGTAGCCACGCCCACGCTTGATGATCTCATCACGCGCGGATGGCTCCATTTTCTGGAGCTGTTCTGTCGCCAGGGTGTTCCAGCGCTTTTCTGCCCGCTCCAGCACGGTGCGCTTCACTCCTTCCAGCGTCTTGAGGCGCTCCTTGGGCAACCGCAACGCAAGCAACGTCTGGTCCGCATCGCGTTCCAGATTCTTCTCCCAAGTGGAGCGCACCCGGTCGACAGAGACCTTCAGGATCCCGGGGATCTCCTTGTCCGCCTTGGCCTTCCGGTCTGCCAAATGCTGGTCCCAGCGGGCCAATTCGTCCGGCCCCGCCACCGCCGCGAGCAGTTCTTTCCAGACCGGAAGGGTGCCGGGGTCCGCGTCCAGCACATAGGCGCGAAACACGGGATTGGTTTCCACGAACTGCTGGCGGCGTGCCGGAGCGATGAACCACATCGGCTCCGTGGCCCGCTTCTCCTCCTCCGCACACAGCTGGTCCACGGCCTTCAGTGCCGTCTCCCGGAGACGCGTCGCTTTGTCCGCCTCCAGTTTCATGACGGGCAACATCGCATCCATGCGGGCGTTTACCTGGGCGATGCCCTGCATGCGCCCGGCGTTCAGCCACGGGGTGATACAGGCTTTGACCTGCTTGTCCCAGCCCTCTCGGGCGTCAGTACGGCGCTTCTCCCAGGTGGCGAGCTGGGCAGGGTCCAGCGCGGCCTTGACGGCGCCCTTCCACACGTCAAGCTCATCTGGCAAGGTGCACCCCAGTACGAGCCGGCTCCAGGCCAGGGTCTCCGGCTCCCAGCGCGCAATCTCGGCCACCGCCGCGGCGACCTCCTTGGAGGGCAACCGGTTGCGATGGGTCTCCGTCAGCTTTTGCGGATAGGGCTTGATCGACTCCTCCACTGCCTGGTCGGCCGCGGTCTTGAGCGCATTCAATTTGGCTTCATCGGTGATCTGGAAGGTCTGGACCAGCCAATCCTGCTCGGCCTTCATGAAGTCCGTCAGATCCTTTTTGCGCAGGGGTGTGACCTTCTCCGCCACCCCGGCGAGCGCAGTCTCGATCTCGGGAGCGAGGGGCTGCTTCACGCGTTCCCACCAGGGCAGCACCGGGTCCATCGGTGCCGGAGCGGAAGCCACCACCGCCAGCTGCTGGGCGACAGCTCCCGTCATAGGTGCCAGCCACGTTCCGGCCAGCACCACGCCAAGGAACAGGGTTCGTAGAAATGAAGACGGGATCATTTGCTGTTGTCCTGGGAGCCTTCGAGAAGGTTGAAGTAAGCGTCCAGTCCGGCCTTGAATTCCTCGGGGAACTCTTTCCCGGCGCGGCCGGTGGCCTGGCCCACGGGACGGGCCGACACATTGCTGTCCGCATCTGCTCCATCACCCAGCTCCGCCAGGGCGGCGGATGAGGCGTTGGCTGCTGTGCCGCCTCCCCCAGGGTTCGAACCCCCACCGCCACCGCCGTTGGGCTTCATTCGCTTGGCCTGGAGGAGGAGTTCAATGGCTTCAGTCTCGGCGGCAATAGCATCGGCGCCGGTATTGCCGCCACCCAGCAGGCCATGTGCCTCATCCATGATGTTGACCACGGCACCCAGAAGCTGCAGTTCCTTGCCAAACTTGGCCTCCCCTTCCGGCAGCGCCCGGATATCGCTCACGGCACTCTGGGTGTGGTTCCCGATGGAGGCCTGCTTCTGGCCCAGAGCCCGGGCGGCTTCCACGTACTTGTTCTCCTCGATCGCCGCACGGGCGTTGTCCAGCTCGCGGGTTTCATCCCGCAGCTTCATCTCATCCCGCAGCGCCTGCATGACCTTGAGCACGATCTCCGGGGGCAGGCTGTCCCCGCTGCAGCTGGAGCAGGACTTGCAGTTGCTCGCGGCCACCAGCTCCTCCGCCCAGCGGTCAAAGACATCCGCCCAGTACTCGGAGCCCGAGATGGTCTGGCCGGTGAGGTTCATGGAAACTTTTTCACCCCCCTTGGCCAGGGCGCGCACCACCTCCAGCTTCTTCATCTGGTCGAGGATCGCCTTGAAGCGGCTGTCCTGCTTGCGCTGGAAGTAAGCCTCCAGATCCGTCTGGATGGTGTGCACCGTGTTGCTCTGGGTCTTGGCACTCTGGGCAATCGGTTCCGCCTCCTTGGGCGGGGTGCGCTCAATGCCAAAGGAATCCAGCGTCTTCTCATTGACCGTGCTGGCGATGAGCATCTGCTGGCGGGAGGCGGCCTTGAACCGCTTCACAAAGGTGCTGGCCTCCAGGCTGGCAAGGATGGCACTCAGCTCATCGGAGACCTTGGCGAACTCCTTGAGCAGGTCCCGCTGTTCCGCGATGGCGTTGTCCATCTTCTGCTGGGCCGGCGATTCTGGCGGCTTGGGGGCCTCGTCTCCGGGCTTGGTGGGGGCAGCTCCCAGCGTGGTGGAGGGCAGGCCGAGTTTACCCGCCCCAGGCGGCTTGGGTGGGGCGTTGGGATCCGCGGGCTTGGCCTCAGGTGGTTTCCCGAAACCCGCCTCCCGGTCCGCAATGCTCGGAGCCGGGGGCTTGGCCGGACCGGGGGCAATGGGCGCCCCCTGCTGGGGAGTGGTGGGCAGATTGGGGCCTTGGCTGACATTCGGAGCCAACTTGGATTCACCCGCCTGAGTAGGCGGCTTGGCCTCTGCCGTCTGCGGTTGTGAAGACGGGTTGTTAGGCGTGGGCTGCCCGCTTGAGGGTTTGCTGGCCGCACCCGCCGTTTGTTTCAGGAGATCCGTCACACTGGGCATGCGGTTGGCGGCAATGTCCTTGAGGGATTTGAGCAGCGTGGCCCAGGACTCGAGACGGTTCGCATCGAACTCATCGTTCTTCGTCGCCTGCTCCACCAGACTGCGCCCGGCGGTGGTCAGGCTGTCGAGACGCGCGGCATTGGCATTCTCCGCCGCCGCTTGCTGGGAAACCCTGCGGCGGTTTTCCGGGCGATCCAGCTCAGCAGCGGTCAGCGCCCGCAGGTCCTTGTTGGTCTGGTGCAACTGCTGCTCCATTTCATAGCTCTCACGGGCGGCTTCGATCCATTTTCCGAACTGCTCGGTGAGCCAGAGGGCGTGGTCGGTCTTGTTGAGCACATGCAGCGTGAAAGCGGCAGAACGCGCCCGGGCCCGCCCCGGTAGATAATCATCCGTCCAGGCCCGCACCTCAACCGTCTGGGGAGGAACCCCATCGCGCGCGGCACAGAAGGTGGCTCGTGCGGCCAGCTCCCTTTTCTCATGCGCTCCGGCGGCGGCCACTTTTTCCCCTTTAAGTCGGGGCTGGTCCTTGTTGCCATCCAGAGGCGGCGCGCCCAGCCACTCCAGCCCGGCACGCTGTACACCGAAGTCATCGGTGACATTGATGTCAAAGTTCACGACCTCCGTGTCGAGCACCACCTGCTCCATCGTTTCCCGGCGGGCCATGATCTTCGGCGACTCATCTTCAACGGCCTGCACCCGCAGCAGCAACGGCTCGCGCGGGGTGAGTCCATCCACATCCCGCCACATGAACTTGCGTTCCACATCGGTGTTCACCGGTGCATAGCCGGTGCGGATGACGGCACCGCTCACCGTCTGGCTGGCCCCATCCAGCTCGGCAGCAGCGAGATCCCGGCTGGCCCGGGCTTCAAAGGAGGCCTGGGCTCCCTTCACAATGCTGACCGTACCTCCTCGAACCGGTTGCCCCTGCTCGGACTTGTATCCCAAGTACGAAGGCAGACGCAACTTCACCGAGACATCCTCCAGCTCCGGACGTGGACGGGGCGCGAGGGTGATGGTCTTGCGCACATCCCCCAGGCTGAGCCGCAGGGAGGTATCCACCTTCTGCGGTGGGAAGGCCAGCGGATAGACCCCCGAGGCATTCGAGGTCTCCACCCATGGCTGGTTCCCAATCCGGGCCGAGGCCGCACCGGGCGACCAGCGGGTGTCGGCCGAGAGTTTCACTGGCAGCTCAAAAGGCTCTGCCAGCGGCACCACGAGACGGGAGGGAAGCTGCTCCACCTTGGCAAAGGTATAGCGCTCAACATTCTGCCAGGGCAGGCCCCAGCGTGCGAACGCATTGCGAGCCGCGTCACTCACCGCCACAAAAGCGACCAGCATGAGCACGCCCACGGCGATGGCTGCGTAGGCCCACTGGCGATGCCGGGCATCCGGCACGGCGTGGGTAAAGTCCTTGTCCTTCACCGCATCCGCCGCCTGGGCCATGGCCGCCTGCACCAGGCGCTCACTTCGCCCCGCCTCACCCTGTTCCACGCGGGCCAGCTCCACGATGCCCAGCAACTGGTCACCCAGCCTGGGAAAGGTGCGGCGCAGGAGGCGGGCCGCATCTTCCAGACGGCGCTGACGCCATACCCAGCGATGCCATTTCCACGGCAATCCCACGCCCAGCGTCGCGGCCCCGCCCAGGAGCAGGGTGAAGCGCAGCCAGGAAGGTGTTTCCATGAACCGGTCCAGGACAAAGACCAGAAGGTACGACAGCACCAGGCCGAACGCCGCGGCCAATAACCCCTCGGTGAGCTTCACCGTCCAGACGCGGCGTCGGAAGTCCGCGAGTTTGCTTTCAAGCACGGGTGGCAGGGTGGTCTTCATGACTCGGCTTGGTTTGGTTGAAAGGTGGCAGGAGGAACAGTGGAGGCGGAGAAAAGAAACTCAGGCTAGAAGGCACCGGCGGCCTTACGACCGACCCAAAACACGCCCATGAGGGTCACAAGGAGAAGAGACCAGATGGGATGGGCCCAAATCTGCACCCGGCGCTCCTGCTCCTCGGGTCGGGGCATGGCCGCGACGGCAGCCACGACCTCGGCAGGATGGGTGGAGGAAATGAGCTTGCCCCGGGTGAGCTGGGCGATCTCCCGCAGCACATCGGGTTTCGCGGGCTGGCCGAGCTTCTCCCGCGGGGTGCCCTGCACGGAAATGAGCGTGTCCAGCGCGGCCCCGGCATCGGCCGAGGTGAGGCGCACGCGGTGCTCGCCGGGCTCTGTGGGCGTGGTGACACCGCTGAAGAGCCCCCAGGCCTCCTCCCCTGCGGAGACGAGCCTCACGCTGGAGGTCTTCCCAGAGGGCGCAGTGATTTGGGCAATGACGGTGCCATCGCGCAGAGGTTCCCCTGTCTGGCTGGTGACGTTGGCGTTGAGCGTGAGCACCGCCCCGGCCCGCGGCCGGTCGGGGGAGTAGAACAGGCGCATCTTGTCTCCCTGGGACATGTTGCGCTGGTACGCCATCCACCGCACCACCTGACCCCAGAAGCGGTAGTGGTACTTGTCCTCCACCCCTTTACGCCAGCGCCAGGCTCCGTCTGTGCCCATGAAGAGGATCTTGCCAGCTCCGTGGGTCTTTGTCACGATCAGAGGGATTCTTCCGAAGCGATTGGTCTCCGTGCCATGCATGGCGAGCACTTCGCTCCCCGCCTTGGCCCGGATCGCGGGGGCGTACCACTGGAAGCCTGGCAGGTTCTGCCACACCCGGGCGCTGGCCTCATCGGTGTCCTCCAGTTTCGTCAGCAGGCTGCGGGTGCCGGACTCCGTGAGGGAAAACTTGCCCGGGGAGGAGGTGCCCCAGCCGCGTGGTTGGGCGGTGTCCCACACCACCGGCAGAAGATCGGCCAACGTCGTGTTTTGCAGGGTGCTCTGAAAGCCATTGAGCCCCGGCATGAAGACCAGACCGGCGGCCTGATCCCGCACCAGCTTCTGCAGGGCATCACACTGCTCCAGAGTGAGTTGCCCTTTATCGATCCCCACATCGCCCAGGAAGACCACGTCATACTTGGCCAGGGCGTCGGCCTTGGGCATGGCGCTGAGGTAACCGCGCCCGGCTCCGGACTTGCCCAGGGCTGGATGAAACAACAGGCAGTTCACCTCCACCCCGGGATCACGCTCCAGGGCATTGCGCAGGTAGCGGTACTCCCAGCGCGGGAAGCTCTCGATGATGAGCACATGCAACTGCTCTTTCCGGATGGAGAGCGGGGCCTCGATGGAGTTGTTGTTCAGGAACCGCTCACCGCCCGTCTTGGGCACAGCGAGGGTCAGCTTGAGCTCACCGGGCTTCTCAGGACGCCAGACCATGACATCCTGCAAACGGCTCATGGCGGGAATGACGACGGACTTCGTGATGACCTCGCCCGTGGAGGATCGCAGTTCGACGACAGCGGCCTCATCCCGCGGCAGGGAGCTCTCGATGGTGAAGGGCACGCGCAACGGCTTGCCCGCGATGGCAAAGGTGGGTACCTCGAAGCTGGCGAGATCCACGTCCGGCAGGCGGCTCTCTGAACCCAGCGGCACGGCAAAGACCGGCACGTCCCGCATGCGCAACCGCGTGGCGGCCTGGGCCGGGGCTTCCCCGCTGTTCCAGTCGCCGTCTGAGATCAACACCACCGCCTGGAGGCGTGGGTGTTTCTCTGCCACCTGGTTGAGCGCCCCGTTAAGATCCGTCCCTTCCTCCGGCGGTTGCTGGGCGGAGGAGAAATCCTGGAGCACCACCTCCATGCGCTCTGTCAGGGAGGCCCAGGTGGCCGCCTCTGCCAGCGGGGCGGCCAGCGCCTTCCTCGCCAGGGGCTCCGAGGACGGACTGACGGCATTGATCACATCCTGTGTCTCCATGGAGCGGGAGACATCCCGCAGCACCACCAGGGTGGGCTTGCTCTCCGGTTTGAAGAGCTCCCGCCACTCCGGCTGGTTCAGGGTAATAGCGATGGCGGCGGCGATCAGCACCCGCAGCGCCTCCAGCAAGCCGGTGACCCGCCGGTAGCCGCTGCGCCGCCACGCCATCCAGGCCAGCCCGGCGATGAGCAGCACGAAGACCACCCCCACCGTGATGGAAAGGGGGCTGGGGCTGAAGACCAGGGTCTGGCTGGCGGGTTTCATGCCGTGGGTTGCGCGGGTTCGCGGAAAGAAGATGCTCCGTTCTGGGCGGGGTCGGAGTTTGCTCTTGCGAAGAAGGGGTTCGCGGCAGCCCGGCCCGGCTCCGGACGGCCGGGCATGCACAGGAGAGCCTCGCCCAGCAGGGCCAGCGCCATGACCATGAGGAAGGTGCGCCAGATCTCACTGGTGAGGCTGCGACCGTCGTCCAGCGTGTCCGTGAGGAACCGGTAGTCGAGGCCCGTGAAGAGCTCGTCCAGATTCGCCGAGGTGAGATGCAGGGGCTCATCCTCTGTCGCCGGCCGGTTCAGGGCGGTGAGCATCTCGCCAGATGACCTCACCCCTGCCAGGAGCGGAAGGTTGATGGAAGGAACACTTTCCTCGCGTGCCTCGACGGGCTTCCAAGCAGAGGGATCTGCCCCGAGCGAGCCCAACGCGGCAGAGCGCTGCCGGGCCTTGCCCAGGGTGCGGGCCCCTTCATTGAGCGACCGGTGCAGCATGGCAAACATGACCACCCCGTCCCGCGCCAGGCTGGACGCACCGGGGCCGGTCAGGGTACCGAGGAAATAAGCTCCCCCGCCCTGCTCACCACCCGCACGGACGAGGAGGGGTTCACGATTGGGCAGCCGGGCCAGAGGCACGCCCTCACCCAGGACCGGCACGTGCCGGGTCACCTCCACACTGCCCACCGGCAGCGCGGTGCCATCGCGCAGATTGGCCAGGATGTCGGCATCATTGCGCCACCACTCCACGGCCTGGGCCCGGGAGCCGGAACCTCCCTGCCAGGGGCCCCAGCCCAGTCCCAGAAAACGCACGTCATCCGGAGACTCGGGTGGGAGAAACAACACCGACCTGCCTGAAGCAACGTGATTTTCCAACTGGCGGGCCAGCACATCATCCGCCTTGGGCAGCGGGGCCTGCCAGACGATCAAGGCCGTCTCATCCCAGGGGATCTCTGCGGCCCGCTGACTGCGCAGGCGGGTCACGGCGTATTTGCGTGAGGGATCGGCCGCCGCGCCCAGCGCGGCAGCGAGACCGGACGTCTCCAACTCATCATCCGACACGATCACGGAGCGCAGAGGCGGCGGCTCATCAAAGACGAAATACCAGGCATTGTTGGGCAGGCAGGCATCGCCCGGCAGCTCCACCCGGCCCCAGCCCCGCTTGAGCGACTTGTCGATGGGGAAGGTCTGCCCTTGAAGTACCAACTGGCTTTCCTTGAGTGTGACTTTCACAGTCGTGGCCGCCCCATTGATCACCACCCGTAGGGGTACTTCGAGCGGCTGGAGCGCCTGCCCGGCCTGGCGCGTGATACGCAGATCCATCAGCAGTTCCGCCTTGGCAGAGGTCTCCCGCCGGGTCACGCGCTCCACACGCACCGCCAGATCGTCATCTGCCACCTGGGGATAGGCGAGCAAGTGGAACCGCACGCCCTGAAGGCCAGCATAAGCGCTGCGCAAGGTTTCCCATCGCCCTCCCGCGGCATCCCAGTCGCCCTGCTGCAGGTCGCTCAGAAGCCACACGTCCGTGCGGCCGGACTTATTGGTGGTGATGTAGTCCAGGGCCTTTTGCAGCAGTCCTGGAATGTCCGCCTTCGTATCCGTGGGCCCCGTGTGCGGCATGTCCAGCAGACGCTCCGCCTTGTCGAGCGACTGCGGATCTCCCACGGCGCTGTCCACCAGCACGAGCCGGGAACGGGTGCCCACCGCATCATGAATGGCGCGGGCGATGTTGCGCAATCCCGCCAGCCGCTTGCTCACTCCGGTGGTGGTATTCTGCTGCTCCATGCTGGCGGAACGGTCCAGCAGGATCATGACCGTGTCTGGCGCGCCTCCGGTCAGGCCCAGCCAGCCACCGGCGAGCGGACGAGTGATGACAAAGATGATGGCGGCCACCGCCAGCACCCGGAAGGCCAGGATGAGCACCTGCCGCAAGCGCGACAGCCCCTTGTTCATCCGCTGTGCCATGAGCAGGAACATCATGGCCGCCCACTTCACCTGACGCCGCCGGTAGAGGTGGATGAGGTGAATGATCACCGGCAGCGCGGCGAGCGGCAGGGCAAACAGCAACGCTGGTTCGAGGAAGGTCATCGGGAGCCGCGTTTGGGGGTGCGTCCGAGGAGGAACCGCGCCAGCACGTCCTCATACCGGTCGTGCAGCTTCACGCGATGGTAGTCCATGCCGGTGGTGCGAACCAGTTCGTCCATCTCCATGAGGTACTGGCGCACGGCTTCGCGATAATTCCGCGCAATGAGCGAAGGATCGGCCAGGACCATCTCCCCGCCTTCCATGTCCACGAACCGGGCGGGCCGGTCGAAGTCAAAATCCAGCTCCTGCTGGTCCAGCAGGTGGAAGGCCGCCACATCATGCCGGCGGAAGCGGAGATGCTGGATGGCGGATTTCAACTCGACGGGCGGCACAAAGAAGTCCGACAGAATGACGATGAGTGCCCGCTGGCGGATCTTTTCGGCCGCATTGTGCAGGGCAGCCAGGAGGGTGGTGCCGCCGAGGGGCTGAATGGTTCCCATCTGATCGAGCACCAGCCCGAGGTGCGAGGCTCCTCGTTTGGGAGGGATTTCGATCGCGGGCTCGGCCATGCTCCAGAGACCTGCCGCGTCTCCCTGCTGGGCGGCGAGGTAGGCCAGGGTGCCGGCCAGCTTGCGGGCATAGTCCAGCCGGGTGGCCCCCGCCGGGCCAAAGCCCATGGAGCCGCTGGTATCCAGCAGGAGGCAGAGCCGGAGGTTCGTGTCTGCCTCGAACTCCTTGATGTAAAAACGATCACTCCGACCCCAGGTGCGCCAGTCCAGACGGCGCGTGTCATCCCCCGGCACATACTTGCGATACTGGGCGAACTCGAGCGAGGAGCCCTTCACGGGGCTGCGATGCTTCCCCGAGACGCTGCCCAGCATGGTCTGCCGGGCATGGAGGGGAAGCGCCATCAGCCTGGCCAGCACGGCAGGCTCCAGAAAGGATCGCTTCTCTTCCGCCATGGGGGTGTGGGCTGGGATCTGGAAAGACCGGTTTACGCCGCCTTGCTGAGCTCATCCACGAGCCGCTTGGTGAGATCCCGGCTGGTCACCCCTTCGGATTCAGCAGTGAAGGTGGTCATCACCCGGTGACGCAGCACAGGGTCGGCCACCTCAGTCACATCTTCCAGGCGCACCATGTAGCTGCCCTGGAGAGCGGCACGGGCCTTCGCCCCGAGAATGAGGTACTGCACGGCGCGCGGTCCTGCCCCCCAACTTACGAGGGGCTTCAGCCAGCTGGGAGCCTCCCCGCCATTCGGCCGGGTGCGGCGCACCAGATCCACAGCGAACTCATAAACATGATCCGGCACGGGCACACGACGCACCAGATCCTGGAAGGCCAGCACCTTGGGGCCATCCAGCACGTGCTCCAACCTTGGCAGGGTCAGGCCCGTGGTGCTGCGGGCGATGGCGACTTCCTCCTCGCGAGAGGGGTAGTCCACCCCGATCATGAACATGAAGCGGTCCAGCTGCGCCTCCGGCAGCGGGTAGGTGCCCTCCTGCTCGATGGGGTTCTGCGTCGCCAGCACGAAGAAGGGCGAGTCCAGCGTGTAGGTGCGGCCCGCCACGGTCACGCGGTGCTCCTGCATGGCTTCCAGCATGGCCGCCTGCGTCTTGGAAGGCGCGCGGTTGATCTCGTCCGCCAGCACGATGTTCGCGAACACCGGACCTTTGGCGAACTCGAAGCTGCGCTTCCCTCCCGGCAGTTCCTGGAGGATGTCCGTGCCCGTGATGTCCATGGGCATGAGGTCCGGCGTGAACTGGATGCGGCTGAAGGAAAGGGACATCGTCTCCGCCAGCCGGCTGATGAGGAGCGTCTTGGCCAGACCCGGCACCCCCATGAGCAAAGCGTGACCACGGGCAAAGAGACAGATGGCCAACTGCTCGACCACCTTCTGCTGACCGACGATGATTTTTTTCAACTCGTTGCAGAGGCGGACATACACCTCGCGAAGTTCATCAATGGCGGCGACATCGTCCTTGGGCAGCGGGGAGGAGGCTGGATCTGGCATGGTCGTGACAGGGGAGGCAGAAAGGAAAACTCATTAACACCTGATCCCCACCGCGCTGGCAATGGGAATCACCGGTCGATGGGGATAAAATTTGTCCAGATGGGTGTAGCGCACCCTCACTGTTAGGACGGGAACTGACCCCTCTTTATTGGAACTGTTCGACGTTTTTTAGAAAAATCCGGCCGCGCCTGATGCGGAGTTGTTCGATGAAGGCTTGTCATCCTCCAGGGAGGTCTGGTAGCCTGACCCTTGTGAACCCCCAAAACCTTCGACCCCGGCGGTCCGCCGGGGTTCCGCTCGCCTGTGCCCTCGTGTCCGGGCTACTGTGTCCCGCCTCCACCTGGGCTGGGATGCCCTCGTTCCAGCTCACGGATCTGGCCGCAGCGCGGCTAGACGTGATTTCCTTCTTCCTGATGACCTATCTGGTCCTCACGCTGCTCTTCAAGATCATCTGGAACAGCCTGGCCAAGGACTTCAAGTGGATGCCACCCCTCACCTATAAGCGGGCTCTCGGCCTGATGGTGGTCTGCGGCATGTTCCTCTACGTGGTGCTCACCATGATCTCCGGAGCCCGCGAGCTGATGACGCCGGGCGCCTGGCAGAAGGAGGGGCTCACCTACCGCATCACCGAGCCGGAGAAACAGGCCAAGCCCTGGATCGACTCCGCCCGTCAGCAATCCATGGAGCGCCTGCGCACGGCCCTTTTCGAATACGCCAAAGCTCACAACGGCGAGTTCCCTCCCCATGTGGAGGCCGAGGACTTCCCCCGGGAACTGTGGCGTGGCATCGACCCCGCCCGCACCCCCTACGGTTACTACCCAGGGAGAAAGGCAGAGCAGGGCAACTTGATCGTCGCCTTTGAGCCCTACGTGTACGGATCCCGCCGGTACGTCCTGCTCTCCAACGGGGAGATCATCAACCTCCCCCTGACCGAACTGGCCGACCGGGCGAGGAAAGAACTGGAGAACTTTGCACAACAGGTGGCACGGCCGTGAGTGATCTACCCTACTTCGAGCCCCTGTCGAAAGGGGTGAAGATTTTTGCTGTGAGCGCCCTGTTACTGGTGATCGTCCCAGTCGCGGCTGACGCGTTGGGGGCAGGGCCATTCATTTCTATTGGAGTGGGGATTGAGATCATCTTCAAGCTTTGCGCAGGTTGGATCGCTTTCCTGACTCGTACGGCACCAAAGATGGAGGTGAATTATCTCCTCATCGCAAATGGACTGCTGGGGCTGTTGTTGGGCGTAGCGGCGCTTCAGTGGGTTATGCGAGCCCTGATTCAAAGCAATTCACCCGCCTCATGCCCCTGGCGGTGGAAGTGGACGATCGCGGTCACTTCCATGTTCGCCCTCTTGTTCGGGATCTGCGTAAGCGCCGTCGGGATCGCCACTCACAGTGCCTCATTGTTTCAAGAACCTGTTGTCAAAACCCACCCTTCCCGATCCACCATTCACAAAGATGTGACCAATGCGAAACAACTCTATGTCGAGGCGATCGTTGCGCACGATGCAGGAAATTCTGCTCCCGGAGACACTTGGGCAGCACTGGCCGCATCAACCGATCTTGAGCCGAAAGAACTAAACATGCTTGCCGTGGTGCGGTCACTTTCCACCGAGGAACCACCTGAAGTCTGGACATATCTTGAGATCATTTCCCCTGACGACCCTGAGATGGACATCCCCGTCTTCCTTGCTCCCAGAGCTCATGCTCCAGGCGAGATCATCATGGGATTCGCGCATGGGAAAGCGCAAGTTTGCACTCTGGATGAATACGACGATGCCATCGATCGCTGGCATGCGGCGCGGGCAAAGCTGAGGGGGTATTCTAAACGGGATCCAAATAAAGGAGGCGGCGCTCCATGAATCGCAAAAGCTGCCTGATCCCGGCACTGCTGTTCTTCGGGGCGCTATTCATCCTGGATGCCCTGTTCGCCACCGACCTCCTGAAGGGGCTCTTCACCATCGGTTTTCACCTGTTCCTGGGCAGCATCATGCATGCCGTGGCGTCGTTTCCTTATGCCTTTGGCTCTCTCAGCCATGCCCTGTGGACCTTGGGCATCTTGTTGGGTGCATTCTTTGTGCTGCATGGGCTACTGATTCTATTGAACAGTAAGAGTGGCCGCTGGAAACTTCCACAGAGCGCAAGGGCGTTCGCAATGGCCCTCCTTCTTCTGGGCGGTGGGGCGGCCGCCATACAAGCGGCTCGCACTGCGGTTCTTCTGACCACGCAGGATAATATTCTTACCTCCGGACGAGATTATGTATCCAAGTCCATCAGCAACGGGCGGCAACTTGTGACGGCCATGCGAATCTATGCATCGGAACATGACGGTAACTATCCCGACCAGGTTGAGGAACTCATCGCTGCTGACATCTTGGAGCCTGGAAGCCTTGTCAACCTAAACTGGGTCTACTTGTCGGGTGAAGTCCCGGCGCCATGGATCTTTCTGAGAGGGTTGCGGAATGACGCGCCCGGCAACCTTCCAATGTTTGTGTCTCCTCACCCTGTCACCAGAAACAAATACATCATCGCTTACAACGACTCCAGTGTCTCGCTGCAAACGGCCACAGAACGCGAGGCTGCCATCCACCGCTGGCGAGAATACAGGAAACAGAGCTCCAGTACGGAGGCAGTCGCGCCATGACCGCACGACGTCAACGCCATGAAAGCACACTCAAAGGAGGGCCGCCCTCATGAAAGAATCCCTGTTGCGCCGGATCTTCCAGTATGTCTGCGGCGGCCTGTTGGTGGTGGGGATGCTGCTGTTCATTCCTGGGGTGGTTGTGCCTTTGGTTCTCTTTGTGATCCGTCTGGTGTTTGGCTGGTTGGTCCACGCAATGAAAGCATTGGCGACCATCGTGCCGACCTGGCAAGAATTGGCAGTGGGAACAGTGGTGATACTGGCAACTTTGATGGCCCTGCACCTGCTTCTATGGGCGTTTTACCGACAAAGCTCAAGCGAGCCCCGAAAGTGGAAGCTGCGCTGGTCCGCCTTGATCATGAGCATGCTGCTCATTCTGTTTGCCACAACGTGTGCCTCGGTGGGCATCCTGCACCACGCCGTGTGGCTCCTCAAAAACGACTACTTCCGATCAAGAGTTGATCGGAACCTTTTGATGGCCAAGGTGGGTGGCAACCACCTCGCTCAACACCTGCGAGCTTACGCCGAAGCTCATGGCGGCAATTACCCTCCAAAGTTGCAAGATCTCGTGAAGGCAGGAATGGTCGACCCCTCCGAATTCAACAGGTTGAATCAAGTTCAACCCGCAGGTGAGGTGCCTCAAACATGGATCTATTTGCCTGCAGGAGCCGCTTCAGACGCCGCTGACCTCCCACTGCTACTCTCGCCGACCCCAGTCTCGGGCAGTGTTCACATCATGATCACTCGCGACGGCAGTGCGTCTGAGATTAACCCTGCCGCCAGCGAGGCCGCTCTACAGCGCTGGCGGGAGGTATCAGGTTCCACCCAATAACTTCACCATGCCCATTCTTGATCGCAAGTTCCTGGCTTGGGCGGGTGCCACGACCCTGGCCATCCTGAGTTGCTTTCTCTTTGCCGATCTCACCCGGGGCCGGGCGCTTGAAATTCTGACACGGTTGGCGACAGGCTGGATCCGCCATTTCAAAGAGACCGCGTCCCTGACCGCATGGGACTGGACCAGCATCGGTGTTGCGTTCCTCGTGTTGGTCATGCTGCTGGTCGCCTGTCAGTGGATGGCGCACGCTCGCTTGAAAGTGAAATGGGGCTGGCGCTGGACCTCTCAGTTCATGGCAGTGCTCTTTTTGATCACGGGTGCCGGAGGTGCCGCGGGGCTTGTCATTCACCATATCTCTTACTTCTTCCGGGAACCCATCTTTTACTACGACGACATCTGGGACAGCACCCGCAACATCAGCAACGCCCGACAGCTCATTACCGCCCTGCGCATCTACGCCAGTGATCATAGGGGAGAATATCCCGAAACACTGGAAGATCTGGTCAAAGAAGAAATCCTGGATCCCGGAGAGCCCTTTGAGAAGCTCACCCATGGCATCATGCAGAAGCAGATGAAGATCCCCTGGATGGTGCTGGGGGGACTGAACGACAGCGCTCCCGGAGGGCTTCCGATTCTGGCATCCCCCATCCCGCTGCACGGCAGCCGCTACGTGATGGGATACAATGACTCGTCAGTCGAGCTGGTCTCCCCGGAGAAATACCATGCCGCCATGGCCGCCTGGGAGGCCTGGCTGAAGGAGAACCACAAACCCCGCACCACCATTCCCCTACGATGATGGCACGAGCCTAAGGTTGACGGGGGGCGCATCACTCCCATGATGCTGGCACCATGAGCACCGTGCCAACCCCTGCCCCTGCCCCCACCGACGACGCCCTGGCTGACCTGCGCGCCGTCGTGCACCGACTGCGCGCCCCAGGAGGCTGCCCGTGGGACCAGGAACAGACGCACGAGACGCTCATCCCCCACCTCATCGAGGAGGCGTACGAGGTCGCGGAAGCCATTCGCAATGGCGACATGGCCCACCTGCGCGAGGAGCTGGGTGACCTGCTACTCCAGCCGGTGCTGCATGCAGAGATCGCCTCAGAAACGGGTGTGTTCGATCTGGACTCGATTGCCCGGGAACTCACCGAGAAGCTCATCCGCCGCCACCCGCACGTCTTTGGCGATACCACGGTGGATGGCTCCGCCGGGGTGCTCAAACAATGGGACGAGATCAAGAAGCAGGAAAAAGGCGGCAGCGCCTCCGATCGCAAACCGCACCTGCATGGTGTCTCCCAGGGGCTGCCCGCACTGATGCGTGCGCAGAAGATCCAGAAGAAGGCTGCGAAGGTGGGCTTTGACTGGCCGGACTTCGAGCAAGTGGTGGCGAAGGTGCACGAGGAGGTTCAGGAAATTGCCGAAGCCGTGGCTCAGCAGGATCAGAAAGCCATCGAGGATGAAGTGGGTGACCTGCTCTACAGCGTGGTGAACGTGGCCAGGCGGCTGGGAGTGGATGCCGAGACGGCTCTGGCCGCGGCAACGGCCAAATTCGAACGCCGGTTCGGCCGGGTTGAGGAAATCATCCTCGCCCAGGGCAAGACGCTGGAAGACAGCACCCTGGAGGAGATGGATGCCGTGTGGGAGGCCACGAAGCATCTACCGGCCTCCGCCCAGAGCTGAGGTCAGTCGCCTCCACCACCGCAACCGCCGCCTCCACAGCCACTGCTGCTGCAACCACTGGATCCACTGCCGCAGCCACTGCTGTCATGGCCGGAGCCGGAGTGGCCGTCATGATGGCTGTGGCCGTGACTGCTGCCACAACCACCTCCCGCTCCGCTGGAACAACCTGATCCTACCGAGGAACATCCGTTCCCCCCTCTGCCTCCACCACGGTGGTTTTTTACGGCGGTGCTGATCACGATCACCACCGCCACGCCAATGAAGAACAGCCAGAATATCTCTGCGCTCTTCACGGGGGCCATGTCGGCGGCATGGGGGGCCTCTTGCGCCAGTGTCAGAACCAGCCCCGTCACCGCCGCGGCGGCGGCTGCTTTCCACAGTCGCGGCCGCCACAGGTTCTTGGAAATCACCCAATGGCTGCCGGTATCCACCCTGCGAAATCTCGCATGGGTATCAAATCGCGCCTCCGGCGGTGGCCACACCGCCACGGGAGGCGGGCTGCCAAAGGCCGCCTCGTAGGAAGCCAGGGTGCGGGCATACCAGTCGTGGTATTTGTCATCCTCCTGCTGTCCTCCCTTGGTTGGCCCGTGATGCAGTGGTCGCCCCAGCACCTTGCCGCACAGATCATCCCAGTAGGACTCCGTGTACACTAGATGCAGGTGCCAGGCCTGGTCCACCTCGTCCGACGGCGTCACAGGATGCCCCGCACGCATGGCCAGCCAGAGGAATTTCTTGTACTCCACCACCACCTGCTCTGCGTAGGCGTGGTGCCATCCGTTTTCCCGGGCGAGTCTCTTGGTGAAACTCAGTTCGGCATTCGCTCCATCCAGCTCGAAAGCCTGGAGCGCCTGCCACAACGGGTCGTTGTATGCAATCATGCTCGCGACAAGCTTCCCTCATCCCCCTCCCCGTCGTCAAGTGAGTTTTTTGACACATGGGGCGTGGAACATTTTCTGCCGCAGATGGTCAAGCGTTGGAACTCCAACGGAATTTTCCGCATACCACGGATCGGAAGCCCACAAGGAGCGGCGGTTTGTGCTTGCACAACCGCCTAGGGCAAGCGGAGTGCTTGATCGCCAAACAGGCGCCGCCTTATGTGGTCTTGCCGCTACCCTCTTAGTTGGAAGCACGCTTCCTCCGGCAACCGTCGGCGGTTGTGCAAGCACAAACCGCCGCTCCTTGGATCCTCTGGCGTCGCGCTCTTTCAATCACACCACTTTCCACCCTACCTTCATCATTCAGAATTCCTAATTCATCATTCCTAATTTTTGACTGCTATCCCCCTCCCATCTCCTTCTTGAGCACCGTCGCCGCTCCCAAGGCGGGCACGCCGGCATAACGCTGGTCCTTGAGCATGCGTTTGATCATTTCCAGGCTCGCATCCGACTCCCCCTTGCGGCGGATGGCCTCACTTTCATACAGGGCACAGCGGAGCTGGTCACCGGGCGTGTCCTGCCACGCGCCGGCATGCTGGAAGAAATCGGCTGACTCCCGGTTGTTTCCTTCGACTGCGGAGAGCAGGCCCATGAGTTCGAGGAGATTCGCACTGTGCTTCTCCTCGGCAGTCTTCAGCAGCTCACGGCGGAATTTTTTGGGGTCGCGCGGCAGGTAGCGTCCCACCAGACTGGCATAGAGCGCATAGTCGTGGTCGGGCGAGGCTGCGTCTGGCATGACCCGCCGGCGGGGAAACGGCCGGTAGAGCGGGTCCCCCACCACGACGTTCATCCAGGAGATGCCCGGCATGGACGACCATGCGGCCTCCCCAAGGGTGGCTCCGGAAAGCAGGCGCTCATTGAGATGATCAAAGTGAACCGTCAACGTCAGATAAGGCTCCCACACGTTGCCAAGAGCGGCAGCGGCCCCCTTCTCCAGCAGCGGGCCGACCCAGGCCTCTGACTTGGTGCGCAGCACACTGGCGCTGAAAGAATGCAGGTGGCAGGCAATGGCGCCGGGCTTGAAGCGGAAGTTGGGCGAGGCGATGGCCCCGGTGATCTGGCTCGTATACCAGCCAAAGTACAAAACGGTGTCAGGGAGCGGCCACTCATCCCGGAAGACCTCGCGATACCGATCCACCGCCACGGGCACGCCGGCGCGCTGGTACATCTGCACGCACTTGGCGAGCCATTGCTCCCCTTCTTCATAGCCGCCATCCATGAGGGAGAAATCCACCACCGCCCTGCCCCAGAGACCGGTGCGTTCGGCGTTCAGCGAGTCATCGATCATGCGGCGCACCGTGGCATCATCGGCGGCGTCCAGACGCCCCACGAGCAGCTGCCCCCGGGCTTCCGGACAGTCGGCAAAACGTTGCCCCTTCTGATAGTACCGGTTTTCCAAAGGTCCCTTGATGGGCCGCTGCAACAGGCCGAGCGCCGCGATCTCGCTGTCCACGCTGGCCTCATCCACCTCGCCAATGGCCGGCTCCCGGTTGTGGGGCACGCGTTCCACCCGGATCGGCACGCCGCGCATGAGCACCGCGACGCGGATATCCTGCCGCACCACCTGGGGCACCTGTCCGTACCGCTTGCCGGAAGGGTCCACCAGGTCCCTCTTCTCCAACACCCACCACTTGTTTTCGATCAACCGCCGCAGCAGCGGCTCCCGCACGGTGGATTCAAACTTCTCCCTGGAGATCGTTTCCTCGACCGCGCACTTCAGACCGATCACGCGGTCCGAGGAAATTTTCCGCTTCGAGGCATAGTAACGGGCCAGCTCCTCCGAGCCCTCGAAGTCCTTGTTGTACACCACAATGGTTTCTGCGGCGGGGTCCCAACCATCGGCCTCCAGCAGCGAGTGGGGCGGTGCACTCTGGGCAGGCGACTTCTGAACAAGCCCCAAGACACCCAGCAACATCGCCGCAGCAACGCTCCAGCCTTGCAGACGCGCTGACAGCCAGCACTGCAGGCGCGGCTGGACGGAGGGTCTGCGGTGACTCGGGTACATGGAAACGACTGTCTGCTAGGGCCAGCTCAACTTGAGGCCATCGTAGGCGATGCGGACGTCCTCGGGCAACTTCTGTTCCTCCGGTGCGTGCAGAATCTCGCACTGGATGTGGGTGAACCAGGTCTGGCGGGGGCCCACCGCCGTGCGGAAGGCCAGCGCCTCCTCAAAATTCATGTGCGTCGGGTGCGGCGTGTGGCGCAGGGCATCCACGATGAGGGTGTCCACGCCCCTCATCAGCTCCACTGTGCCTTCCAGCGGCTCTTTCATATCGCTGAGGTAGGCGCAGAGCTTGCGCCCCCCGCGGGAAAAGAGATACCCCACCGTCTCCACCTTGCCATGCTTGACCGGCAGCGGTGTGATGAGGGTCTCGCCCAGGGTAAAGGGGCCAGTGATGGGGTGCTCCTCCGGCTTGAGGTAGCCGCGGTAGCGGTTCTCGCCATTGAAGGCATGCTCGTACATGCGGCGGATCACCTGCAGACACGCCGGGGTGCCGTAGATCGGCATCACCGCGTCCTCCGGCACGCAGAAGCGCCGCAGGTCATCGAACCCAGTGAGGTGGTCCATGTGCGGGTGCGTGTAGAGCGCAGCATCCAGCTCCTTCAGCTTCTCCCGCAGGCACTGGGTGCGGAAATCCGGCCCGGTATCCACCACATAGGTGCCCTCCGGGGTGCGCACGAGAATGGAAGAGCGGGAGCGTTGATCACGCGGGTCGCTGCTCGTGCAAGTGGCACAGTCACAACCAATCATGGGGATCCCGACAGAGGTTCCGGTGCCAAGAAAGGTGATCTGAAAGGAGTCCATGAAACAGTCGGGAGTGAGCAGGAAATGCGGCAGGATTGTCGAAAGAAAGGCTGGAGGAACATCAATGAAAGCATTGAAGCTCGCACTTGCCATATCTTTGGCGCTAAACGTGGCGCTCGCATGGGCAGTCTGGCGTACTCCCACTCCCGCGACCACGCCGCCCGCTGCGTCGTTCTCGCTGGTGGAGCCCGACACGACCCCGCCCTCACAACTCCCTGAAGCCGAGGATCTTCTCTCTCCGACACGCACCCCTCAGTGGGCAGCGCCGGGTGCGGAAAGGTCATGGGGCTTCGGCACCGACCTCTCGCCTGCGTCGGAAACTTCACCTCTGCGCCCTGTGCTGTTCACGCCAGAGCCTGCGGTGAGCCAGCCGTACGCGGCCCCACTGCCGCCCAATCCCCACGCCGTGCCGCTGTGGGAACGCCGGGTGCCGTTCCGTGAGGGTCAGCTGGAACGCGGGCTGTACCCCAATCTGAAAATAGAAGATCCGCCCACCCGGGATTGAAAACCCTCCGGCAGGCGGATCTGATTCTTGAAGAAAATCGACGCGCCCCCCGGCTTTACGCGGTGGGCTTCAGGCTGCGCAGGTAGGCCACAACAGCCTCTGCTTCATCGCGCTTCAGCCGGATCTGCGGCATGGGTGGCATCACCGGTGCTCCTGAGGGGCGCTTGCCCGTCATCATGAACTCCACGGCAGCCTCGTCCGTCGGCAGGGTGGGCAGCCCGGCGAGGGGAGGCGCCACCGGCACAAACGGCATCGGGACGGTGGGGCGGAAGGGCAACTCGCTGCCCATGAGGTAGCGGCTCTTGTCAAACTCCCCACTGGGCAGACGGGGTGCATGGCAGTCCGTGCACATCCCCACGGATTCCACCAGATGCCGGCCTCGCTCTACCAGGGCGGCACGATCAGCAGCTGGGGACGCTGGAGCACCGACGGAGGTCTCTGCGGCTGGGCTCTGTTTGCTACAGTGGGCCAGGGTCACGATGGCCCCGGAAGCCAGGGCGGCGATGACCAGCGTGTTTTTCATGTCGTTATGCATGTCAGGTGTTGTTTGAAGGAGGAAATATTCCGCCCTTTCCAATGAGGATGTGACAGCCGCTCGTTTTGTGACATTTAGCGATGCAATTGTCGCGCGATCCTTCCCACTGAAAGGTTGCGCGCCCACGTGCCGATTAACTTCCCCCCCAACCGTTCGGATGGCGTTTGCGCTTCTTTATTGACGCCAGCGCCCGCCCTTCCCATCATCAGCGCTTCCCTTTAGCCCCTTGTCAGTCATTCATATTTCAGATCCATGAGCACCGACTTCAAATCTGTCCTTGTCGAAAATCGTGTCTTTGAACCTTCGGACGAATTCAAGAGCAAAGCGCGCATCAGCAGCATGGAGGAGTACCAGAAGCTGTGGAAGGAGTCCGTGGACCAACCCGATGTGTTTTGGGCCCGTGAAGCCTCCGAGCTCCAGTGGCAGCAGCCTTGGGAAAAGGTGCTCGACTGGCAGCCCCCCTACGCCAAGTGGTTCGTCGGCGCGAAAGTGAACGTCGCCGAGAACTGTGTGGACCGTCACGTGGCCAACGGCCGCAAGGACAAGGTCGCCATCCTCTGGGAAGGCGAACCCGGCGACTCCCGGAGCATCACCTACGGCGAGCTGCAGGTGGAAGTGAACAAGTTTGCCAACGTGCTGAAAGCTCGTGGCGTGAAGGCTGGCGACCGCGTGCTCATCTACATGCCCATGGTGCCAGAGGCAGCCATCGCCATGCTGGCCTGCGCCCGCATCGGTGCCGTGCACAACGTAGTCTTCGGCGGCTTCAGCTCCGAGAGCATCAAGGACCGCCTGCAGGACAGCGGCGCGACCACCATCATCACGGCTGACGGCGGCTATCGTCGTGGCAAAGTGGTGGCATTGAAGGCCAATGTGGATGTGGCCATCGCAGGAAACACGGCGGTGCAGTCCGTGATCGTCCTTCAGCGGACGAAACACGACATCGCCATGCAGGACGGCCGCGATGCGTGGTGGCACGATGAAGTTGCCAAGGTGGACGAAAACTGCCCCGCAGAAGGTTTCGACGCTGAGCACCCGCTCTTCATCCTCTACACCAGCGGCTCCACCGGGAAGCCCAAAGGCATCCTCCACACCAGTGGTGGTTACCTCGTGGGTACGTACCTGACCTGCAAATACATCTTCGACCTCCGCGAGGACGACATCTACTGGTGCACCGCCGACGTGGGCTGGATCACCGGCCACAGCTACATCGTGTACGGACCGCTGGCCAATGGAGCCACGGTGCTGATGTACGAAGGCGCTCCCGACACGCCGCACCAGGGCCGATTCTGGGAAATCATCGAGAAGTACAAGGCCACGATCCTCTACACCGCTCCCACCGCCATCCGCGCCTTCATCAAGTGGGGCGACGACTGGGTGAAGAAGCACGACCTGAGCAGCCTGCGCCTGCTGGGCAGCGTGGGTGAGCCCATCAACCCCGAGGCTTGGATGTGGTACCACGAAATGATCGGCGGCGGCCGCTGCCCGATCGTGGACACCTGGTGGCAGACGGAGACGGGCAGCATCCTCATCAGTCCTCTGCCGGGCGTGACGCCCACCAAGCCAGGCACCGCCACCCTGCCGTTCTTCGGCGTGGACGCCGCGATCCTGGATGAAGAAGGCGTGGAAGTGGGCCCGAACGAGGGCGGCAAGCTGGTCATCCGCAAGCCCTGGCCGTCCATGCTCCGCACCATCTACGGTGATGCTGAGCGCTACGAGTCCGCCTACTGGGGCACCTATGAAGGCATCTACCTGGCTGGCGACGGCGCCCGCCGCGATGAAGACGGCTATTTCTGGATCGTGGGCCGCCTTGATGACGTGCTGAACGTCTCCGGCCACCGTCTCGGCACCGCCGAAGTGGAAAGCGCCTTGGTCAGCCATGAAGCGGTCGCTGAGAGCGCCGTGGTGGGCCGCCCCGATGAGATCAAGGGCCAGGCCGTGGTGGCTTTCGTCACCGTGAAGACCGGCGTGGAACCCACCGACGCCCTCGCGGCCGAGCTCAAGAAGCACGTCAGCAACGTGATCGGCGCCATCGCCCGTCCGGACGACATCCGCTTCGCCGCCGCGCTGCCGAAAACCCGCTCCGGCAAGATCATGCGCCGCCTCCTCAAGGAAATCTGCTCTGGCGGCCAGGTGAAAGGTGACACCACCACGCTGGAAGATCTGAACGTCGTGGCCGCACTGCAAGCCAGCGGCAAAGACGAAGACTGATCTAAAGCAGTCGATTGATCGTTGATTGATCCAAGCCGTCCGGTGCCCTCGCGCCGGGCGGCTTTTTTGTGGGGGTACGGAGCAAAGTAGTGCAGAGGCGTTTGGATGTGATGACCGCCCGTTGTATCAGGGGCAGCGCGTCCGACCGGGACAAGAATGTCCCTCCCTCCTTTTACTGACAGCCCTGTTGCAGGTGTTCTCTGAGGCGTAAGCTCAGGTCTTGTGTCTGGAGTCTTCTGGTCTTGTGTCTCCCGCGAAGCGGGCTCCACCCTGTTCTGGCGAACACATTTGCCGCCCTCCCGACTTGCCCGGACCCGCCAGCGCGCCACATTACCGCGTGCTTGCTGAGACTGAAGACACCCCCATCCACGACGCCCGGGAGGCGCTGAAGCGCTACTTTGGCTTCCGTGCGTTCCTGGACGGCCAGGAGCAGGTGGTGGCCTCAGTGCTGGGGGGCGGGACGTGATGATCATCATGCCCACGGGCGGGGGCAAGTCTCTCTGCTACCAGCTTCCCGCCATGGTCATGGATGGCGTGACGATCGTCGTGAGCCCGCTCATCGCGCTCATGAAGGACCAGGTGGATGCGCTGATCAATCGCGGCATCCCCGCCACGCTCATCAACAGCACCTTGAGTTTTGAGGAGCAGAAGGAGCGCATCCGCGGCCTGCGCAACGGCGAGTACAAGCTGGTGTACGTGGCCCCGGAGCGGTTCAGGAGCAACATGTTCATCAACGCCCTTCAGGACGTGAACATTGCCCTGTTTGCCGTGGATGAGGCGCACTGCCTCTCCCAGTGGGGGCATGACTTCCGCCCGGACTACATCCGTCTGGGGGAAGCCTTGGAGAAGCTGGGGCGTCCGCAGGTGCTAGCCCTCACTGCCACCGCCACCGCTGAGGTGCGGACGGACATCCTCAACACGCTCAAGCTGCGCGATCCG
Source organism: Verrucomicrobium sp. BvORR106 (assembly GCF_000739655.1). GTDB lineage: Bacteria > Verrucomicrobiota > Verrucomicrobiia > Verrucomicrobiales > Verrucomicrobiaceae > Verrucomicrobium. The sequence continues at coordinate 29,788 of NZ_BATR01000021.1, forward strand.
TATCTGAGCGTTCGCGGCTTTTCCCGGCCGAACCTCAGCCTTCACATCACCCCCACGGAGAAGGCCAAGCACAAGTACGACCGCCTCCGGGACATCGTGAGCCACTGGCAGACGGGCATCATCTACTGTGCCACGCGGAAGAAGGTCGAGGAAATCGCTTCTCTGCTGGATGAGTGGCGCATCCGCGCCGTCGCGTATCACGGTGGCATGGACGACAAGGAACGCGAGCATGCACAGAACCGCTTCCTCCAGCGGGAGGTGAGCGTGGCCGTGGCCACCAACGCCTTTGGCATGGGCATCGACCGCTCGGACGTGCGGTTCGTGGTGCACTTTGAGGTCCCCGGCAGCGTCGAGGCCTACTATCAGGAAGCCGGTCGTGCGGGTCGTGATGGCGAGCCTTCCCACTGCGAGCTCTTCTTCAACTACGCGGACACCAAGACCCAGGACTTCTTCATCGATGGGAGCAACCCCACCTTTGAAACCATCCAGGATGTTTATGAGGCTCTTCTGAGCGGGGCGGACAGCGCCAACGAGGTGATGGCCAGCATCGACGACATCACCGACCGGGCTGGCGCGAAGAACAGCATGGCTGTGGGCAGCGCGCTGAGCCATCTGGCCCGCCAGGGCTGGATCGAGCGGTTCGATATTCCGGGCAAACGCATCCGCGGCACCCGCATGCTCCGCCCCGAGGTGCGGGCACGGGATCTTACGCTGGACCGCAAGGCCATCCAGGAAAAGGAACGGCGCGACCGCTCCAAACTCAAGGCGATGGTGGAGATGTGCTACGCGGACAAGTGCCGCCAGCAGATGATCCTGGAATATTTCGGCGAACCCGATGCCAGCACCTGCGGCAACTGCGATGTGTGCAAGCGCGGCGGGGTGGGAGCCGTGGCCCGCATGGGCAGCAGCGAAGAGGTGGAAGTGCTGCGCAAGGCCTTGAGTGGCGTGGCCCGCATGAGCCGCAAGGAGGTGGACGGCACCTGGTCGCCCCGCTTTGGCAAAGGGCGCATCATCGCCATGCTGCTGGGCAGCAAGTCTCGCGAAGTCGTGGACGCCGGTCTGGATGAACTCACCACGTATGGCATGCTCAAGAACATGGGCAGCGCCGGCGTGCACCAGCTCTTCAAGGAGATGGAGAAGGCCGGGTTCATTGAAACCACCACAGAGGGCGACTATCCTCTGCTGAAGCTCACGACCAAAGGCAACGAGATCATGCGCAAAGGCGGTGCCATCCGCCTCCAGTGGCCGGAGCTGCGCAAGCCGGTGGAGATGCTCAAGCGTGACTCCCGCTCCACTTATCTGCGGGAAGGTGCGAATGCCGGCGGTGGCGACGAACTTGGCGTGAGCGAGCTGGGCTTTGACGAAAGTCTCTTTGACCGTCTCAAGAAGAAGCGCCAGGAGATCGCCCAGCGCGAAGGCGTGCCGCCCTTCATGATCTTCCACAACAACACCCTGGAGTTCCTGACGCGGCTCAAGCCACGGAACATGGATGCCGCATTGAAGATTCGCGGCATCGGCGAGGCCAAAGCCTCCCGGTGGTTGCCAGAGTTTCTCACGGTGATCAATGGACGGTGAGGACACGGCATTCGTGCCACCTTGATCCACCGTCCCATCCGCGACGGAATACCCTGTTATTCACATATTCCGGCGTCCCTCCGGGACATGGCGACCGACCTCGGATTCTTCCCCCGTTTGCATCTTCTGGCCCCCCATTTCCCGTTCATCACCATCATAAATCTCTTCCTCCTTTCATCATCACGGGCTATGGAACCCACCCCATGGATTTCCCGACCGTCTGGCAGCAGCTCCTTTCCCGCGAATGGATGTGGACGTTCGGGCGCAATGCCATGGAAGGGGCGCAACTGGCCAAACAGGGCCGGGTGAAGGTCCGCGCTGCGGAACTGCTCGGTGAACAGGAGTTGGAGATCACAGCTTTTGTCACGGACAACCGGCTGACGCAGTTCGAAACGACAGTCACGCTTCAATTCAAAGACGCACGACGGCTCAGCATCATGAGCCGCTGCTTGTGTCCCGCAGGTGCCTATTGCAAGCATGCAGCGGCACTTCTCGTGCAGGCGACGGATCGCAAACTTCAAGACGAGATCGAAGAGCGTGTCACCGCTCCGCCTCCCCCGCCACCTGTTGCCAAAGCGTCTGCCATCGCCAAGGCGAAACTGCCGGTGCATTTGCTCGAGGCAGGCAAACCGGAGCCGGTCTTGGTGTTGCGCCGCATCGACGCCTCCCTACCCAAGGACGCTAAGTCCTCGAAGCTTCTGCGATTGCCGGTGGCCGATCCCATGGTCACCTACCCGGGCTGCCCTGAGCGACTGCTGCTCACGGTGAGATCCTCCCAACACGAGTGGGAGGCAGATGGCAAGCTCCAGCGCCTGGAGCGCGATCTGGAACTGGAGCGCTCCTTCCTGCGCGATGTCATGCTGCTGGGCCTCATGCCCTTCATGGAGGCGCATCCTGGCGTCGTCACCAGCGCACCGCTCAATCACCTGGCGGTTTCGCAAGGCTATGAGCTCGAGTTTTGGAAGGGCTTTCGTCAGGAAGAATCCAAGCGCCTGCAGCAACGGGGCTGGCGCATCGAGTCCTCCAGTGACTTCGGTTACGATGTTGTCGAGCTCCATGAGCATCACTGGGTGACTGGACTTCGTCCTGAGCCGGGCAACGGTCTGGTGTACTCGCTGGAGATGGGTGTGGAGATCGACGGCAAACGCGTCTCACTTATCCCCATCCTCGCCGAGGCTGTGCAGAAGGGCCTCACTGTGCAAGAGGTGTCCGAGAGTCCAGACACGCCATTTTTATTCCTCGTACCCGAGCTGGGCGACCGTCTCATTTCCCTGCCGGGGAAACGGTTGCTGCCCATCCTGAGTGTCCTCCACGAACTCTTCACCCCAGGAGCGAAGAAGAAGGACAAGATCAAGGTGGACCGGCTGCGTGCGGCCCAGCTCGGTCAGGAGCAGGGCATGGCGCTGCAGATGCCCACAGAGATCGCCAAGCTGGGCGAGAAGCTGGCCAACTTCACCAGTCTGCCCGTCGTCACACCGCCCAGCGGCCTCCAGGCCACCTTGCGCCCCTACCAGCTGGAGGGGCTGGGCTGGCTCCAGTTCCTGCGCGAATACGGGCTGCATGGTATCCTGGCAGATGACATGGGTTTGGGCAAGACGCTGCAAACCATCGCCCACCTTCTGACCGAGGTGGAGGCTGGTCGTGCCGACCGGCCCAGCCTGATCCTCGCCCCTACCAGCGTGATCCGGAACTGGGTGGCGGAGGCCAAGAAGTTCGCCCCTGCCATGAAGGTGCTCATCCTGCACGGCGAGCACCGGAAGGAACGCTTCCCGTTCATCAAGAACTACCATGTAGTTGTTACCTCATACCCGCTGCTCATCCGCGACATTGAGAAGCTGCAGAAGTTTGAGTGGCATGTGGTGGTGCTGGACGAAGCCCACGGCATCAAGAATGCCCGGGCCAAGGCCGCGCAAGCCGCCAGGGCGCTCGATGCCCGTCATCGCCTCTGCCTGACGGGTACGCCGATGGAGAATCACCTGGGCGAGCTGTGGAGCCTCTTCCATTTCCTCATGCCCGGCTACTTGGGCGAGCAGGATGCTTTCAAGGCGTTCTTCCGGAACCCCATTGAGAAGAAGCAGGATCCCACCGCCCAGCAACGACTCACGGCCCGCCTTCAGCCGGTGTTGCTTCGCCGCACCAAGGATGCCGTGGCCAAGGACCTACCGCCCAAGACGGAGCTGATCAATGCCGTGGAGCTCGACAAGGCCCAGGCAGATCTCTACGAAACGATCCGCGCTACGGTGGACAAGCGGGTGCGCGAGGCCATCGCGGATCAGGGCATTGAGAAGAGCCAGCTCATCGTGCTGGACGCCCTGCTCAAGCTCCGCCAGGTGTGCTGCCACCCGGCCCTGCTCAAGACAGAAAGCGCCAAGAAGGTCGAGACGTCTGCGAAGACCGAGTACCTCATGGATGAGATGCTCCCGGAGCTCATCGAGGAAGGCCGGCGCATTCTCATCTTTTCCCAGTTCACGAGCATGCTGGACATCCTGGAGCGCATGCTCAAGGAGCGCGGCATTCGCTATGTGAAACTCACTGGCTCCACCGAGGACCGCATGAAGCCGGTGGAACAGTTTCAAAACGGCGACATGCCGGTGTTCCTCATCAGCCTCAAGGCCGGCGGCGTGGGCATCACGCTTACCGCTGCGGACACGGTGATCCACTATGACCCCTGGTGGAACCCCGCCATCGAAGCCCAGGCCACGGACCGTGCCTACCGCATCGGGCAGAAGAAGCCCGTGTTCGTGCACAAGCTCATCTGCCAGGGCACCATTGAGGAGCGCATCGTGGAAATGCAACGCCGCAAATCCGCCCTCATCAACGGCCTGCTCACCGGCAACACCGATGCGGCCAAACTCACGCAGGAAGACGTGCGTGAGCTGCTGGCACCGTTGTAGGACTGTCAGTAAGGATCTGCCAGAAGGGTTCTCCCAGGGCTCGTTGGCGAGGCATTCTGGCCTGAAAGGCCCGGAGAACCCAGCCCAAAGGCAGAGGCCAGATGCCGGAGGTATCTCAGCCCTTAGCCGGGGGTTGAGCGTAGCGATACCCCCGGATTGCTCCCTCGTTCACTCACCCCGCGAGGGGTGACAGCAAGGTGCGCCTGCAATGGGACGTCGCTGGCATCCACTCCGGGATGCAATAACTAATCTGATCTTCCGGAGATATCAGTCGCCACGCTCCTTCAACCGTCCGGCTAATGGCTTTGATGCCTCCGGCATCGGGAAACCCGGGCTGTGTGTACCTTTATCGGCAGCCCGAAGGGTCGCGAGAGACGAGCACCCACCGCTGACGCTCCTCCAGGCTTCATGAAACTACCCCACCCCTTGCCCTCTCCACTCACTCTCTGTCGAACGTCTCCTTGATCACTCCGGCCAGCCCCGTGAGCAGGCTCGCTCCATCCCCGCGAAACGAAGAACCGTGCATCACCGCCAGGGTGCTTGGCTGCAAGCTGGCCAGCCCTCTCAATACCCCCTCCGTCTTACGGGTGTAGGGCATGTAGCCGGCCAGCGGTCCCTGTTCCAACCGCTCCATGGCCTCCCGGCTCGGGCCAATGAGGTCTGATTCGGTGATGGGATCGGTGTTGCCAAAGTGATGGAAGAGATCCGAGCAAAACAAGGTCCGCTGGGTCTCCTCAAACAACACACCCGCATCCCACCCATGAGGCAGGTGGGGAGAGGGATGGAAGCGGAAGCGGTATTTGCCCGTCTCCAACACATCCGCCGGCGTCATGCCCCGCGCAGGGCGCAGGGAGAAATCATCCACCGTGACCAGCTTGCCCACCAAGGTGCAGGCAGGCTGGGCCTCGGGCGCAATTTGCAACCAGTCGTTGAGAGCCCCGCACTCGTCCGATTCAAAATGGCTCCACGCAATCCACTTCAACGCCGCAGGATCGATCAACGTGCCCACCGCCTCCTTCAACGCCGGAAACATGCCCCGCAAACCGGTATGGAACAGCAGCGGTTCCTCATCACGCACCAGAAAGTGGTTGAACTGCATGTCGTACTCCGGGGCATAGACCGAAAGACGGAACACATCGGGCGCAATCTCATCTATCGCAGTCATAGCAGTGACGGTGTGGGATGACAGGGGGGCTGGCGGACCATACCCCAGCACCCCAATGGCGCAAATGACATCGCTACGCCGCGTACCACCATTTACCCCACCCACCACTTACCTCTTACCGAGCCTGTACCCATTCCAGATTGAACCGCGCCAGGACGATCTGCCCGAAGGCAAACCCGCCGAACTCCTTCTTCTCACCCTTGCCATAGAGACACAGGATGGTCCCATCCGGCGTGACGGCGACATCACTGTAGCCACTGAAGCTGGGCTCGATGGCGCGGCTGACCGCCCAGGTCTTGCCTTCGTCTTCGCTGAGCTTCACGGTCACGTTTTTGCGGTCGCGGTTCTTGCCCTCCTGCTCCTTGCCATCTTCGCGGGCCAGGTTGTCAGGGTTGGTGAACAGGATTCGGTTTTTGTCCGCTCCCTTCACGCCTGCCAGCGAGTAGCGCACAATGCCGCCCATGCAGATGGGCTCCAGCAGTGCTTCATCGAACCTCGGAGTGCTCCAGCCCGTCGCGCCATCTTTGCTCACCGTCACGAGGCGGCGGTGTTTCTTGGACTCACTGCGCACGTTCAGCATCACGCTGCCGTCGGCCAGCTCCACGGCCACCGTTTCATTGGGATTGATCCATTCTTCCGTGCAGGGCACGGCAATCTCCCCCGCCTTCCAAGTCTTGCCCTGGTCATCGCTGTAGATGGTGGAGGTCACGGAGGGGCGGTGGGCATTCCCGCCCGTGCCGGTGGAGAGCCAGACGGGCACCACCAGACGCCCCGTCTTGAGCTGGATGCTGTGGTTCGGCCCCGTGGCCAGCACCTTCCAGTCATAGTCCTTTTTGAAAGTCTCAAAGGTGCCGGTGATCTCCGTCGGCGTGCTCCAGGTGACGCCGTCATCCTTGCTCTGCTGGTAGAAGCAGCGCATGTACTCCAGGCAGAAGACCATGTGCACCGTGCCGTCCTTGTCCGCGATGAGCACCGGGTTGTTGTAGGTCACGTCGTTGGGGTCCACGCCTTTGACCCGCAGGGCGAACTCGTTCTTGGTCTTGGGGCCCGGCACATTGGCGATGCTTTTGGCCTCGCCGAATGTCTTGCCTCCATCCGTGGAGCGACGCAGCACGATGTCGATCTGGTCCCAGTCTCCACCCTTCTTGCGCGCCTCACACCAGGCCAGCACCGACCCCTTGGCGGTGACCAGGATGCCGGGAATGTGCACCAGCTTGTAGGTGGGGTTGAGCTTGGTGCTGAAGATCTCCTCCTTCTCCAGGAAGGGCTCGGCAGCAGGACAGGCAGCACTGCAGAGGAAGGCAGCAGTCAGGAGGGTGAAGGCGAAGCGCATGAGCAGGGAAGGATGAGGTGGGGTTCGATGGAGTCGGGCACGATCTCGATACCCGGATGAATGAGAGGCAAACGGGCGTGGCTCCCTGCTCCATACTGGTTATATAATCAAACCAGCTGATCCGCTGTGGTGCACTCATGGCCAAAATCCTCATGACAGCCCGAGCGGGCCTCGCATAGTGAGTTCCCTCTTCGTCCCTTCCCCCCATTTTCATGCCAGATTCCATCCTCATCACTGGAGCCCGCGGCCGTGTTGGCCGGGCCATCCAGATGACCTTTGGCGGTACCTGGCCACTGCGGTTGCTTTCACGGACGGCCTCACCTGATGGGTCGGTCGAGTCGCTCGACACCCTGCTGACCGGGGATGCCCCGCAGGAGGCCGACCTCCTGATCCACGCTGCCTGGAGCTGTGTCCCGGCCAATGCCGAAGAGCACCCCGAACAGATCGAGCAGATTGATCTGCCGCTACTGGACCGGCTCATCGCCCGCCTTCAGAAGGAAGCCCGCCCCCCGCTGTTTCTGTTCATCTCCACCGGTGCCGTTTATGGTCTCGCACCTGGCAGGGGCAATCGGGAGGATGACACGCCGTATCCGCTTGGGGTGTATGCCAAAGGCAAGCTGGCCGCTGAGGAGCGGCTGCGGGCCTCCGGGCTGCCGGTCTGCATCCTGCGCGTGGGCAACCTGTATGGCCTCCCATCAAGCCCGGAAGACCGACAGGGCGTGACGGCCCGACTGGTGCGCTGCGCCCTGGCGAACCAGCCTTTCCAGCGCTGGGGAGATGATCCGATCAAGGACTACCTCCACAGTGATGACTTCTTCACCGCCCTGACCAGGGTCCGGGAACTGCGGCTCACCGGCACCTGGAATGTCGGCAGCGGCATCGCCACCCCGCTCTCCCATCTCGTCGAGCTGGTGGAAAAGGAAACAGGACACCCCGTGCCGATTCTGAGCCGTCCCGGCCACGCCTGGGATGTCTATGACAATCGTCTGGACGTCACCCACTTCACGACCGCCACCGGCTGGCACCCGGCAGTGACGCTGGCAGAGGGCGTGGCCCGTGAGGTCGCGGCTCTGCGAGAACTCTGATCCCCGCTCTGACTTACAAACCCGTGGGGTGATCGATGAACTCCCACGGCAGACCGAACTTGGCACTTAGATGCGCGGCGAGCGCCTTCACACCGAAGGTCTCTGTGGCGTAGTGCCCACCATAGTACAAGTTCACGCCCAGCTCCTCCGCCAGCGTGTAGCTCCAGTGAGGACCTTCTCCCGTGATGAAGGTATCGATCCCCTGCTCCTTCATCGTCGCCACCGCATCCCCCGCCCCACCGGTGACGATCCCGATCTGGCGAATCTCCTCTGGCCCACCCGGGCACAGGTGCGCCTTCGCACCGAGGGCCTTTTCCAGCCGGGCACTCAGATCGTCCCGCGAAACTCCCGCAGCCACCTCACCCCGCACCCCGATGGGGAAGCCTTTGTAAGGGAAAAACGGGGTCCACTCCACGCCCGGCAGCTCCAGCGCCCGGGCCAGCTGGATGCCATTCCCCAGCTCCAAATGACCATCCAGCGGCAGGTGGGCACTGTAGATGGCGAGGTCGTTCTCCCCACAGACCCGGAGCTTTTGGTAATGCGGCCCCACCAAGGGCTGCAGGCCGCTCCAGAAGATGCCGTGGTGCACCAGCAAGAGGTCGCAACCCCGCTGGGCGGCCATTTTGACCACCGGTAGATGGGCATCCACGGCGACCGCAATCTTGGAAACGTCCCCGGAATAGTTCTCCAGCTGCAACCCGTTCAGCGCGTTGCCGTAGTCGGGAACGGTGGCGGTTTGCAACAGTTCATTCACATAGGCGACGAGGTCCGCAAGCTTCATGTGCGGCCACTTATGCACCCTTCCGCGCTTGCGCCAAGTGCCAAGTCCGCTACTCTGCCCGCCCTATGTTGCGCGCCGGTATCGTTGGTCTTCCGAATGTTGGCAAATCCACCCTCTTCAATGCGGTCACCCGCACGCGGAAGGCGGAGGCGGCCAACTACCCCTTCTGCACCATTGAGCCGAACCAGGGCGTGGTGGTGGTGCCGGACGAGCGCCTGGAAGTGCTCAGCAAGATCAGCGGCTCCCAGAAACTGATCCCCGCGGCCATCGAGTTCGTGGACATCGCCGGTCTCGTGAAAGGCGCCAGCCAGGGTGAAGGCCTCGGCAACCAGTTCCTCAGCCACATCCGTGAAGTGGACGCCATCGTGCACGTCGTGCGCTGCTTTGAGAGCTCCGACATCCACCACGTGGATGGCAATGTGGACCCCGTCCGCGACATCGAGGTCATCAACACCGAGCTGATCCTGGCCGACATGGACAGCGTGGCCAAGCGCAAGAACCGCTCGGAGAAAGAAGCAAAGCGCGGCAACAAGGAAGCCCAGGCCGAATTCTCCCTCTGCGAGAAGCTCATTCCGCACCTCGACGCTGGCAAGCCCGCCGTGACCCTCGAGCTCGGCGACGAAGAAGCCAAGCTGCTCAAGAGCTTCTTCCTCCTCAGCGGCAAACCCTGCATCTACGCGTGCAACGTCTCCGAGAACGAACTGGCCGAAGCGAGCAATGAACCCGACAAGCACCCGCTCGTGAGCAAGGTGCGCGAGTACGTGAGCCACGCTCATGCCGCCTCCGCCGTGGTGGTGAGCGCCGCCATTGAGAGCGAACTCATCGATCTCTCCGACGAAGAAGCCGCCGCCTACCTCACCGATCTGGGTGTGAAAGACAGCGGCGTGTCCCGCCTCATCAAGAGCGTCTTCAGCCTGCTGGGTCTGCAGACCTACCTGACCACCGGTGAGAAAGAAACGCGTGCGTGGACGATTGTGAAGGGCATGAAGGCGCCCCAGGCCGCCGGTGTCATCCACAGCGACTTCGAGCGCGGTTTCATCGCCGCCGAAATCGTCGCCTTCACCGATCTCTCCGAACTGGGCTCCTACGCCAAGTGCCGTGAGAAGGGCAAGCTCCGCATCGAAGGTAAAGAGTACATCATGAAGGACGGCGACGTCGTCGAGTGGCGCTTCAACGTGTAAGCCTACAGAATTCTCCATCCCGCCAGGTGGTCTCTCAAGAGGCCGGGCGGGGTGGCTTTCAGATCATCCGTCTCCCAGCAACCGATCCACACGATCGGCAAGCGCAAGAAACTGCGAGGCCCATCCGCTGCTGAGGCTAAGTTCCTGCAAGGGCCCAGTGGGTGCGAAGAGCACTCGCAGAAGAAGCCGAATGTCGTCTGGCAGTTGACCCGCCTCGATTGGGATCAAGATAGCCTCCATCTCCGCCAGTGCCTCCGTGACGTCTTCCCACGAGGACCAGGCAAAGTCATTGCTAGGCTGAGCCACCCACCAGGAAACTTCCCGCAAGGTGGTGGCCATTTCCGCCAACGCCGGCCCCGGCTGGGTCATACGGAACTTTGAGTTCCTTCGTCAGCATCCACTTCCACCACCGAGGGAGCAGGCGCTTCCAGGAAGCGCATCTGCTTCTCCACCCGGGGCAGGTAGATGTTGACCTTGGTCCCCTCTCCCTCCCGGCTCTCCAGCTCGATCTCGCCGCCGTGTTCACGAATGATGCGGCGCACAATGAGCAGACCCAGGCCGGTGCCCGTCTTTCGCGTGGTGAAGAAGGGTTGGAAGAGATTGCTCAAGTTCTCGCCCGAGATCCCCTTGCCGGTATCGGCAAAGGTCAGGCGCACCTCGTAGTCGGTGAAGGTGCTGATGATGGTGAGTCGCCCCCCCTCGCCCATCGCCTGCGTGCTGTTGCGGATGAGGTTGTAGAACGCCTGCTTCATCTGGTTCGCATCCAGCGGCATCAGCGGCAGGCTGCGCGTGAGGTCCAGCCGGACGTCCACCTTGTGCTGCTTGAGCTCGGGTGCGAGGAATTTCACCGCCTCTTCAATGAGCTCGTTCACTTGCACCCGCTGCAGTTGCGGATGGGTGGGACGAATGGCGGCAAGGAACTGGCCGATGATGAAGTCGAGCCGTTTGATCTCCCCCTGTGCCACCTCCACCATCTCCCGCAGGCGAGCCGCCTCGGCCGCCTTCAGCTTGCGCAGCCGGCGGTCCAGCAGTTGCAGATGGATGGTGAGTGAGTTGAGCGGATTGCCCAGCTCATGCGCCACGCCGGCCGCCAGCATCGTGAGAGCGGAGATGCGCTCGCTCTCGATCTTCTCCTCCGTGAGTTTGCGCGTCTGCGTGATGTCACGGATCAGCATCACGAACCCGAGGTCCTCATGCTCATCAATGGCCGTGACGTAGAAATTGAGGTAGCGGTTCTCGGGATAGAAGACCTCCAGGTCCCGGCTCACCGAGCCACCGGACTTCGCGAGCAGTTCCCAGTCAAAGCCGCGAATGCCCTCCGCGAGACTGCGGCCCACGATGACTTCGCGATCAAACCCGAAGAAACCGCACGCGGCGCGGTTCACGTAGGTCACCACCCCCTCGCCATCCAGCAGGATCACGCCCTCCTGCAGCGCCTCGAAAACCTTTTCAAAGAACCCCTTCTCCTGCACCAGACGCAGCAGGTAGCGCTGCACATCCGCCGGTTCCAGGCGGTCCATGCGTTTGACAATCTTGTCGAAAAAGCTCGATTTCATCCTTCCGGGCTGGGCAGCGGGTGGCCGTGGGGGCGGCGGAGATCCTCCCGGAATCCTGTCAGTGAACTGCCCTCATGTCTCCCGTTTTTTCACCTTTCAACTTGGCGGGATGGCCGGTTTTCCACGACCATGTCGCCATGCCCGAGGAATCGCCCGCTGTCCTGCTCGTCTTTTGCACGTTTCCCGATGAAACGGTGGCCCGCAGCGTCGCCACCACTCTGGTGGAGGAGCAGCTCGTGGCCTGTGTGAATCTCAATCCTGCCGTGAGCTCCATCTACCGATGGGAAGGCAAGGTGGAAACTGCGGGCGAAGTGCTGGCGCTGATGAAGACCACGCCAGCCACCTACGATGCGCTGGAAGCACGCCTCCAGACGCTGCATCCCTACGACGTGCCCGAGATCCTGGCCGTACCGGTGGAGCGGGGCCTGCCCGGCTACCTGCGCTGGGTGGAGGAGTCCGTCCGCGGTCAATAGAACGAATTCTCTCTGCACCCCTCTATGAACCTCGTTTTGCTTTTCATCCTCTCTGGGGTCGCCGCCGTGGGCTGCGGCCTCATGGCGGGACTGTTCTTCGCCTTTTCCCATTTCATCATGCAGGCCTTGGGCAGCCGTCCCGCGGCGGAGGGCATGGCGGCCATGCAGGCGATCAACGTCAAGATCCTCACGCCGTGGTTTCTGCTGCTCTTTCTGGGCACCAGCGCCCTGTGTGCGACCATCCTCATTCTCGTGATCATGACCTCCTCGGGCAGCGGCGGTCCCTGGCTCGTGCGCGGCAGCGTCTGCTATCTCGTGGGCAGCCTGGTCATCACCATGGCGTACAACGTCCCTCTCAACAACCGCCTCGCCGCCGCCGATCCCAACAGCCGGACCGGTCAGGAGTTCTGGCAGTACTACCTCCGCGTCTGGACGATGTGGAATCACCTGCGCAGCCTCTCCACGGCCGCAGGGCTCGTGGCCTTCATCGTGGGCTTGTGCAAGATGGGGTTTCCTGATTGAACGCCGGCCAGGTTCTAACCCACACGCGACCAGCCGATGCGATTGGCTGCCACCAGACGGCTGATGCCTGCGAACAGCGTTTCCCCGAAGCTCAAACGGTGATGCGTCCGATGGCACATCACCCACTCCCGTACGGGCGGCCGCCGGCCCAGTGGCAGCGTGGTGAGCAGCCCCTTTCCCAGTTCATCGGCCGCCAGCCAGGCGGGAAAGATGCCGACGCCGATATCGAGCCGGACCAGCTCCTTGATGACCTCTTCATTGCCGATTTCAATGAACGGCTGGATGCTGATCTTCTCTCGGCGCCAGTAGTCATCGATCAGCCGCTTGGTGAAGGAGCGGCTCTCGGCGAGAACGAAACGCTGGCTGGCAATCTCGCTGCGGTTCACCCGCCCCGCCTGCGCCCAAGGATGGAGCGGATGCATGATGAATGCCAGCGCGTCTGAAGCGATGGGAAGGCAGGTCAGGCCGCGGTGATCCGGCGTGCGTGGACAGAGGCCCAGGTCAATGCGTCCCTCCGTCACTTCCTGGGCGATCATCGCAGAGGAACCCTGCGTGATCTGGATGAAGACGTCCGGACAACTTTCCTTGAACTCACGGATCACCGCCGGCACGAGATACTGACAGGCCGTAGGGCTGGCCCCAATGCGCAGCCGGGAGCCTTTGCGGTCCAGGCTCCGCCTTGCTGAACCATGAAGCTGTTGCAGCCCCTCCAGAAGTTGCGCAGCCTCGGGCAGATACCGGGTGCCCTCCTGCGTGAGCATGAGACGCCGCGTCGTGCGCTCAAACAGCGGGCAACCAACGGATTCTTCAAACGCCTTCAGAGCGTGTGAAACCGCTGAGGGCGTCAGGTGCAGCTCCCGCGCCGCACGGCGCATGTTTCCCGTGCGGGCCACGGTGACAAACACGCGCAAGTGACGGGATTCGACCAGATCATCCATGCCTCCATCTGCCAGCAGGCCCAGTGCCGGGTAGGAGCAGATTGTGCGATCTGATTCATCAATCGGTTCAAATCGTTTCAGCGCTTCGCACAATCAACGGCTTGGCCCGATTCGTGTTGTCGGTGATTCTGACCCATGCCCGCCACCAAGAAGAAGCCTGCTAAAGCCGCCCGGGCGCGGTCCTTCCGGCGCATCACGATCGGCTATGTGCCGCTCACAGACTGCGCGCCTTTGATCGCGGCTCATGAACTGGGTCTCTTTGTGCGACGGGGACTGGACGTGCGCCTCTCACGTGAGGCGGGCTGGGCATCGGTGCGGGAAAAGATGCTCCATGGGGAACTGGATGCAGCCCACGCCCCGGCGAGCATGGTCATCGAGATCTCCCACGGCCTGGATGTCACCCCGGTGTCTTGCTTGACCGGCATGATGCTCGCGCATCACGGCAACGCCATCGCCCTTTCCAACGAACTGATCGAGCTCGGTGCCACGGATGCCACGTCTTTCGGCGAGGTGGTTCGCAAGCATCGCGGTCGCCGTCGCTTCAAGTTTGCCGGGGTGCTGAGATACTCCTCCCAGCACTATCTCATGCGCAAGTGGCTGCGCTCCGGCGGCATCGACCCGGATCATGATGTGGATCTGGCGATCGTCCCGCCCCCGCTGGTGGCCGACTGCATGGAGCAAGGACACCTGGACGGCTACTGTGTGGCGGAGCCGTGGACCTCCGTGGGATTGCTCCGCGGCGTGGGCCGGTGCGTGGCCCTGAGTTCAGAACTGGACCCCATGCACCCGGAGAAGATCTTCATGGTGCGCAGCGAGTTCGAGCTCGACCGGCACGAGGAGCACCTGGGCCTGCTGTCAGCCCTGATCGAGGCAGCACGCTGGTGTGATAAACCCTCGAACCGCCCCTCCCTGGCCGCCTTGATGGCCTCACGCAGCTATCTGGGGGTGCCGGTGGAGGCCATGCGCAATGCCCTCATCGGCCCCTATCAACTGGGCGGCCGCCGCAGCACGGATGCCCGGGACGCCATCGTCTTCAGCCGCAACGACGCCAGCCGTCCCACGGATGCCAAGGCCCGCTGGGTCATTGATGAGATCCGCGCCCATGGCCTCGGTCGGGACCTGCCTCAGATGACCCGCGAACGGGTTCGCGCCCTCTTCCGGGAAGATCTCTACGAGGAGGCGTTGACCGCCGTCTCCCCGGTCGTTCCAGCCCTTTCTTGAACAAAGCACCCGCAACACTCCGGAACGGCTCGCGCCCGTCCTGTTGGCTCATATAACCTTTTTTATTCAGATCAAAACCCAATCCAACCACCCAACTCAACTCCACTCCCTATCGCCATGAACAAGACCGCCATGACCGAAGCCATCCTCGCTGCCAAATCCGCCAGGAAAACCACCTGGGCCGCCATTGCCCAGGCCGCAGGACTCTCTGAGGTGTACACCACCTCCGCCTGCCTCGGCGAAAACGCCCTGCCCGAAGAAGCCGCCCAGCAGGTGGCCACCTTCCTGGATCTGAGCCC
Organism: Verrucomicrobium sp. BvORR106; assembly: GCF_000739655.1. GTDB lineage: Bacteria > Verrucomicrobiota > Verrucomicrobiia > Verrucomicrobiales > Verrucomicrobiaceae > Verrucomicrobium. The sequence continues at coordinate 44,811 of NZ_BATR01000021.1, forward strand.
GGAGATCGCCCTGGCCCTGACGGAGTACGCCAACAAAGGCGAGGCTGCCTCCACCGTCTCCAAGGAACCGCTCCAGTACCGATTTCAGGAAATTATCTATGTGTACGGCTCCACCCTGAAGGCGCTGATCGAGGAGAAATTCGGCCCCGGCATCATGAGCGCCATCGACTTCACGATGGACATCGACCGGGTGCCTGACCCAAAAGGCGACCGCGTGAAGATCGTGATGAACGGCAAGTTCCTGGGGTACAAGACCTGGTAGTCTCGCCCTTGCGAGCAGCATCGCCAGGGGCCGGGCTCGTATCTCCCCCAAGGAGCGGCGGTTTGTGCTTGCACAACCGCCGGAGGTGGCCGGAGGAAGACGGCTCTCAAACAAGCAGGCAGCGATGGGGCCGCATGCGACGAGGGGAATCTGACGGAGTTGGGTGGCCAGCCCATTTGCCTGCAAGGCCTCACCTGCCCAATCTGTACATATGCCGCATGCGCTGGTCACTCCTCTTCCTCGCCTCTGGCAGCCTGTTGACCTCCCTGCCCGCGGCAGAAGATCCGTACGAGACCTACGTCCGCACTTCCCAGGACTTCCGCCCGGTGAAACAGGATGCCGCATGGGCACGAAAGGCCTGGCCGGGATGGATCTACATGCCATGGACCTACCAGTGGGGCATCGGCTATGACGATGCCTCCGGCAAATGGTCGCGAGAACACGGTTACAATGGGGCTTTCATCGATCACGACCACGTCGGCACGCCCCAGTCCAAGACCGGCAGACTGGACTGGATCAACCAGCATGGCCTACGCTTCTATGTGGATCACGTGGCGGGAAAAGGCACGTTGCATCTGTGGGATGGCGACAAGGTAAAGCCTCATCTCAATGAAGTTCACGGCACCGGCCTGCGGCCCGCCCCGCTCAACGCCGATACCTTGGCGAAGCTGCAAGCTGTCATGCAGAGGAACATTGCCGCTTCGTCCTCCTCCCCGATGCGGGCTGCCTATGCGCTGGATGATGAGCCCTCCTGGGGACACTTCGTGCACCCCACCATGTGGCAGGTGACGGATGATGCATCAGCCTATCCCCGCTGGCTGGCCACCGTTTACGGCGCAGACCGTGTGCCCAAAAGGGATCGATGGATCAGCTACGAAGACCTGCGCCCCAAACTCGCAGGATGGACCGTGGCGGAGTTCGATGCCAGTCCGCTCATGGATCAGTGGACCTTCAATGACGCCCAGTGGTGCAACTTCATCGGCAACTTGGTGGAGCATGCGAACACGCTGGATCCGGCCACCCCCTGCGGCTTGGTGGGAGGCCAGGCTCCCAGTGCCTTTGGCGGCTACGACTATGCCCGGCTGATGCGAAAGGTGCAGTTCATCGAGAGTTACAACCTCGGTTCCTCCCAGGCGGTGATCCGGTCGTTCAATCCCCAGGGCGCAATTCCTGCGGTGACCACGCACTTTCACAAGAGCGTGGACGATACCATCTGGCAGACCTGGTACTACCTGGCCCACGGCAACCGCGGCCACATTGGCTGGGTGGAGGGCTGGTTCGATGGTGTAACTCCCAAGGGCTGGCATTCTCAGGTGGCCCCAGCCCTGCGCGAAGCGGGGGACAAGATCGGCCCTTTGATGACAGGGGCACAATGGCGGCATGATGGCGTCGCGATCTACTACAGCCACGCGAGCATTCAGCTCGGCTGGATCCTTGATGCCGAAGCCCATCGCAAAACATGGGTCAACCGCAATGCGGATGAGCGGCTCGCGAGCGCGGCCCATGTGCGTCACGCGTGGGAGAACATGCTGCGCGACAGCGGGCTGCAGTACAACTTCCTCAGTTATGTGGACGTCATTCAGAAAGGCGTGCCCGATGACTATCGCGTGCTCATCCTGCCCGCCTGCCTCTGTTTGTCTGACGCAGAGATCCGCGCCATTGAGGCCTTCTGCCAACGCGGCGGCACCGTCATCGCCGACTATCTCCCCGGCGTGTGGGATCAGCATGGCAAAGGGCGGGCCAGCGGCGGTGGGCTGGATGCCCTGTTCGGCGTCAAACACGATCCAAAGATGCGCCAGACGGACGTCTTTGGCGGAGCACTCTGGGTGGAGGTGGATCAGGATGCCAACTACTCGTGGAAGACTTATCGAGAGTTCCTGACCAACAAGAACGCCTGCATTCTGGACGGCAGCGGCTTCCACAAAGCCGTGCGCAGCCAGCCCACCGAGCAGGTCAGGGCACAAGGAAAAGGCCGCGCGGTGCTGATGAACCTCTCTCCGCAGTGGTACAATGCCTATCGCGAAGCCGGGTTTGAAGCGGCCAGGAAACGCGAGGTTTTCATGCATCATGTGGCCGATGCCGGGGTCACGCCCTGGGTGCGCCTGGCCGATGCGGGCGAAAAAGAACACGGCTATGAGATCACCTACTGGAAACTGCCTTCAGGGCGGACCTTGCTGTTTCTCTGCCTGAATCCTGAAATCCGGGGCACCTCGCTGGGAGGGGGCAATTCCGTGGGCCTGAAATCATCGACGCTCCCGGCAAAAATCCGCTTTAACAAACCGGTGCAGCAGATGCGAAACGAACGCTCCGGCCAGGAGTTGGGGGGCGGCCGGGAGTTCACTTTGGAATGGAAACAGCATGAAGCGGCGGTGTTTTCCTTCATCGAAGACAGCTCGTCTTGAGAAACTGGCGGGGACAACAAACGTCCTTCTTATACCCCACGCCCGTACCAGAAGGAATGCTCGTTGCCCTTCCCCGGTTGCTTTGCCGGGTACATGAGGCATCTTTCTTCCGTCTGCCCCCGATGAAAAAGCTTTTCTTCGCCTTGCTCGTCCTGGCCACCGCTCCCGGCATGCTCCGGGCTCAAACCCCACCGCCCCCTGCGGCGATCCCCGTGGTGGAGCTGCCCAAGGCCCCGGAACCAATTGAGCCCATTCTGCGCCTCCAGATCTTCCTGGACACCCACCTCTTTGGACCCGGGAAGGTGGACGGCCGCCCCGGTGAATTCACGACCAAGGCCCTGAGGCGTTATCAGCAGTCTCACGGTCTGCCGGAGACCGAGGTGGAAAACCACACGCTGGACGTTTCCAGCGTCACCCAGCTCTACACCACCTACACAATCCGGGAGGAAGACCTGCGCTTTGTCGGTGATCTGCCCAGCTCACCCGCCGCTCAGAGCAAGAAGAAGTATCTGCCCTATGACTCGCTGCTGGAGTTTCTGACCGAGCGCTTCCATTGCTCTCCGGACTTGCTCGAGTTCATCAACCAGCCGGTCAAGATGAGCAAACTCAAGCCGGGCGATGTGGTGAAGGTGCCCAATGTGGATCCCTTCCTCGTCGAGCAACTGGAGCCCATTCCGAGTCTGCCGGAAGTGCCGGAATTTCTCAACCGGGTGATTCGCATCGACACCCGCGAAAAACTGCTGGGCGTGTATGAGGGAGACAAACTGCTCGCCAGCCTGCCCATCACCCCCGGAAGCGGCTACCTCGCCACGCCACCCGGCACCTGGAAAATCGTCGGCATCACCCAGCTGCCCACCTTCCGCTGGGACAAGGGCGTGCTCGATTACGGCGTCCGCACCAGCAACTACTACGAACTCCCCATCGGCCCCAACAATCCCGTGGGCGTGATGTGGATCGGCCTGAACAAGCCGGGCATCGGCGTGCATGGCACGAACCTGCCGCAGACCATCGGACGCAGTTCCAGCCACGGCTGCATGCGCACGGCGAACTGGGATGTGGTCCGTCTGGTGAAACTCATCACCAAGGGCATGCCGGTCATCATCGAGGGACCGGCCCCCATCCCCCGGCCCGCTTATGTGGAGCGCCAGGATGTGCCTCCGGTGCCCCCACCACCCGCCGAGCCCGCCAAACGCCGGTTCAAGTGGTTCTGGCAGAAGTGATGGCTCACAGCACCGGCGCCGTCAGATTGGCGGCCCGGACCATGAAGCGAAACCAGTAGCCGTGCTCCTGGAGTTCCCCGGTGCGCACGGCGCGGCAGTGAGTCATGTCCGTCTCCAACATCTTGGCCACCTGATCGGCGAAATCCCGGTTGGCAAAGGCCATGGTGATCTCGAAGTTCAAGCGGAAGGAACGGTTGTCGAAGTTGGCGGTGCCAATGGTTCCGTACTCGTCGTCCACCAGCATCACCTTGTGGTGCATGAACCCCTTGGTGTAGCGGTACACCTTGATCCCCACGCGATCCAGCACGTCGAAGTACGCCCAGGCAGCAAGCTGCACCAAGGGGTTGTCCGCCTCTTCAGGGATGATGATGCGCACATCCACGCCCCTCAGCGCCGCGAGTTGGAGAGCGCTGATGAACTGCTCGTCCGGCACAAAGTAGGGACTGGCAATCCAGAGCCGCGTCTTCGCCGAGTTGATCGCATTGAGGAAGAAGAGCGTGCAAGTCTCCAGCCGATCTGCCGGGCCAGATGGCAGGCAGAGCAGTGCCCGTGACGCGCCCTTTGGTGCTGGCTGGGGATTCCAGTTCAGATTCTGGGGCGTCTCGTCGGTTGCCCAATGCCAGTCCTCCACAAAGGCCACCTGGGTGCACTGTACGACCGGTCCGACCACCCGCATGTGAGTGTCCCGCCAGTAGCCGAACTTGGTGTTCAGGCTCTTGTACTCATCGCCCACATTCAGCCCGCCCACCCACGCCTCGATCCCATCCACGATGACCACCTTGCGATGGTTGCGGAAGTTGAGCTGAAAGCGGTTAGAGTCTCCGCGTGTGGAGTGAAAGGGACGGACATCCACTCCCGCGCGACGTAGCTCGTCGATGTAGGCGGCGGGAAGTTTGCTACCGATCTCGTCATAGAGCAGACGGCAGCTCACTCCAGCCTTGGCCCGCTCCACCAGGCTTGCCTTCAATTCCCGGCCCACACTGTCATCCCGGATGATGTAGAACTGGACCAGCACATAGCTTTTGGCGCGAGCGATGCCCTCAAAGATGGATTTGAACGTGGCCTCGCCGTCCACCAGCAACTCCGCATCATTGCCCAGGGTGAAGGGCAGCTTGGCCAGCCGCTCCACCAGCAAGGGCCGGTCCCGGTCTGGCAGCGCGATGAGACGCTGTTCAGACAGCGTCTTGATAAACTTGCTCGTCTCCGGTGCCACCTCGGCCAGATCTGCCCGGCGGGTCAGGACATAACCATTGAACTCGCTCCGGCCAAAGACCCAATAGGCGGGCACGGCCACATAGGGAACGGTGTTGAGAGACACCAGCCAGGCGATCGCACCCTGGGCGGTCCGCACACTCATAATCGCATCCACCGAGGTGAAAAAACCTGCGATGTGGCAGAGCATGACAAAAAGCGTGATCCAGGTGCGACGACGCTTGTTGAACTTCCTGGCCCCTTCCGCAGCGCGGGGATGCGCCGCCAGCCAGGTCTGAATTCGGGCTCGAATCTTCATGGGACAAGCAGCCGCGGATGCACGGCCAGAGGTGCAGGTATCACGGCAGAAACCCGGCCAGAACGCCAGCTTTTTTGTCGGCAGAGTCATTGCCTGAATGAGTCTCATTGATGCACCCGTCACATGCTTAAGTTTCCACCATGGAGGCTTGCCGGAAGTGCCGGCAGACCGTATGGTTTCTCCATGAGCGCACGCCCGCTTTCCCCTCGTTCTCGCACCCGCTCCTCCGGGGCTGTCTTGGGTCTGCTACTGGTGGTGGGGGGCAGTAGCTGCTCGCCGCTGACCTACAAACAAGCGGCCACGCCCCCGCCCCACGCCTTCATCAGCTATCGTGCTCCTGCGGCGGGTGACACCCGACTGAAACTCGGAGTAAAGGACCTCATCGACATGAAGGGTGAAGTCACTTCAGCCGGTTCCGAGTATTACTACAAGCACGGCAAGCCAGCCACCCAGGATGCCGACTGTCTGCGCCTGATCCGCAAACGGAAGGATGTGGTCATCGTGGGCAAGACGAACCTCAGCGAGTTCGCCGTGGGTGTCTCCGGCTCCAATGACTACTTCGGCACCCCGGTCAATCCGGTGGACAAGACCCGCGTCCCCGGCGGGTCCTCCAGTGGATCAGCATCAGCAGTGGGCCTGGGTCTGGCCGATGTAGCACTGGGCACGGACACGGCCGGTTCCATCCGCGTGCCAGCAGCGTGTTGCGGCGTGGCGGGACTGAAGACGACTTTTGGCGACATCTCCATCAAGGGGATTTACCCCATTTCTCCCAGCTATCTCGATACGGTGGGCCCGATCGCCCGGGATGTGAATGGCCTGGTCACCGGTATGGGGCTGCTACAGGAGGGCTTCGCCTCGAAGTACGCCAAGGCGAAATCCACCAAACCCACCGCCGCCGTCGTCCGCATCGGGCGGCTGCGGATCCCCGGCACGGATCCGGCCATTGATCGCGCCATCGATGCCCGCCTTGCCGCCCGGGGCTTCCAGGTCGTGCCTCTGGACAAGGACTTCCTCAAGCAGTGGCAAAAGGCCCAGGAGAATGGAGGGCTCGTGGCTGCGGCGGCTTCATGGTATAACAATCAGAAGATCGAGAATGAGCAGGGCGTGGAAAACCGCGCCAGGAAGGCTTTCTTCGTAGGCGACATCATCTTCTCCCGCCGCTACAAGGACGAGACCAAACGTAAAGCCGCCATCGCTGAGCGCGACCAGTTCGTGGCGCTACTGAACCAGAAATTCACCGAGGTGGATGCCATCGTGCTGCCGGTGATCAGCAAGCCGCCGCTCAAGCTGAACTGGTTCTTCACCGGGATCTTCGAGGCCAAGTTCATGAAGATCCAGTGCACCATGGCCGTCAGCTATGCGGGCGTGCCTGCTCTGGCCGTCCCCGTGCCGATGACGGGATCCAGCTTCCCGGTGACCAGCATGCAGATTGTGGGCCCCGCTCACAGCGAAGCCGCGCTGCTGAACATCGGGCGTCTCGTGGAATAGCCCGAAAATCCAGCAAGGGAATTGGTGCAAGTCGGACATTGTCCGGGTTGGATTTCCCGGCATAGGCTCCCTGCTCCTTATGCTACGCCCTGTTTTTTGCCTGAGCCTGAGTTGGTGCCTGTTCTTCGTCGCCACCGTCACCTTGCGGAGCGCGGAGCCCACCGCGGACTTTCGTGACGGGGTGAAGGCCGCCCTTCAGCGTGGCGAGAAGCGCATCATCATTCCACCCGGCACCTACCGGCTTGGTCCCAAAGGCGGCGGGGAGCTATGGCTGATCCAGGGCGCGCGCGATGTGGAGATCATTGCCGATGGCGTGACCTTGGTGGGCACCAAGTTGATGCGGGCCATCAGTCTGCACCGCTGCAGCGGAGTGACCCTGCAAGGCCTCACCGTGGACTATGATCCCCTGCCCTTCACTCAAGGCGAAGTCGTCGCCGCCGCGGCAGACGATGGCTCGATTGATGTAAAGCTTCACGCTGGCTATCCCCGCAAGCCTTACTCACGGATCGATGTGGTGGATCCAAAGACTCGCTACCGCAAGAAGGGCATGCCCTTCCTCTGGGGCACGAAAGCGGAGATGGTGGGAGAGGATGTGGTGCGGGTCCGCCTGCCGGGCATCGCCAAGACGGCAGTCGTGGGAGATCTGGTCTCGCTCAGCACTGGCCAGGAAATGGGAGCCCCTCACGCCATCTCGGTGGATGGATGTGAGCGCATCACCTTCCGTAACGTGACTGTGCACAGCGCTCCGGGCATGGGCATCCTGGAAGCCGATGGTGAAGGCGGCTCCATCTTTACGCAGTGCAAGATTGTCCCGGGGCCGAAGCCTGCAGATGCCACGGAGATTCGGCTGCTGAGCAGTTCATGGGACGCCTTTCAAAGCAAGACCATCCGCAAAGGCCCTGTGGTGGAGGAATGCGAGATCTCTCATGCCGGAGATGACTCCTGGAGCGTGCAGTCATCCGACTATGTGGTGTTGAATAGCGAAGGCGGCACCGTGGTGCTCGCGAGCCGGGACGAGTTCACCGATGGCGTGCAAAACGGCGACCGCCTGCGTCAGAATGTGGAGGGCAAGGAGTACCGCATCACTTCGCGCAAGGTGGTGAGCCGGGCTGAAGCCGGACTCTCCGAGGAAGTGCTGGAGAAATTGCGAGAATCCACCACCTGGTCTCCCTGGAAAGTCAGCCCCAGGTGCATCGTGGTCACGCTGGATGTTCCGAATGCCCTGGCTCCGGGTGACAGTGTGTATTCACCCGACCGCATGGGCAACGGCTTCGTGTTTCGCAACAACCACCTGCACAGTCCCGGACGCGTGCTGCTGAAAGCAGGCGGGCTGATGGAAGGAAACACGCTCGAAACACCTCATGCACTTGTCGTGTGCCCTGAACTCCCCGCCGGAGCAGCCGCCGGCATCGATGGGCTGATCATTCGCAACAACATCATCCGCAACGGCGGCTGGTTCTGCGCCGCCCCCTGGTCCAGCCAGGCCGGCATCATCTCCATCACCGCCACGAACGGAAGCACCGAGCTGCGCACGGATACAGTGTTCAAGGACTTCATCATCGAGGGCAACACCATCGAGCGCGGCGCGGGACCGCACTTGGTTATTTCATCATCCAAAGGCCTTGTGCTGCGCAACAACCGCTCTCTCAATCCCCAGCAGGAAACCCCACCGGATACGGGCGCGAGCTACAAGATTCCCAAGAAAGCGGTGATGTGGCTGGTCCACTGCGAGGACGCGGTGAAGGAGGGGAACATTGCGGAGATAACAGGAGGAACCGCCTCCAGCCCTGGCGCTGGCGTGACGAAGTGAAAAGTTTGTAACGGCATCTTCGGATGTGAAAGTCGCCAAGGCGAACTCGCACCTTGCCACCGAACCCGGAGGGTTCACCATGCATAGCCATGGGTGAAACGAGCGGAGCGAGTGCAACCCATGGTAGAGACGTCGCAGATGCTACCGCGGAGCGGTAGGCCCATTGCGGCCTAGGATCGACAGCGTTATTTTCCACTCCTCGCCTCCAACCGTCAGCGCGCATTGGGCCTTGCGTTCGCAGCACGACATTCGCAAGAACAACTTCAGGAGACGGCAACGCAATGGGCGAACTGCTCCGCAGTTCAATGCCAGCCCCCCATTCCATGGGTAGTCCTCGCGCCGCTCGGCCGACCCATGGCTATGCATGGTGAACCCTCCGGGTTCGATGAGTTCACTTTGTTGACGAAACGGGCTATTGAGATTTGCAACGGATTCTAAAGACATTCATTAGCCGGATCTAAATCGCAACTCAGTTGAGAAAAAAGAAACAGAAGTCATGTGAATAGGTCAAAGGCCTGCCTCGTCTCAAGAGCAGCCAATGCGCTGCCGTCTCAAATCCGTCCCCTAATGGGGGACAATGGAAATTACCATGAACTTTCTGTCTCACCCCTCCGCGGGATTCGCGGTTTTTGCCGTGCTCTTTGGGCTCATTCCTGCCCTCCCAGCGCGTGATCCGGAGCCGCCAGACATCCGCAACCTCCTTGACCTTGAGGCGTATGCGTCAGAACTGGCGCAAAAACCCCATGTGATCCCGGCTCCGGATCTGGATCCATTTTTCTCAAAGCTCAACTATGACGATCATCGTCGCATCCAGTTCCGCAAGGATCGCTCGCACTATGCGAACGCTGGGCCAGTGGCCGTTGAGTTTTTCCATCCTGGCTGGATGTTCAAGAAGCCGGTGCATTTTTATGAGATCCAATCGGGGCAACCGGCCAAGGTGCCGTTCGACCCCAAGGAGTTCGACTACTTTGGCCTCAAGGTGCCGGAAGGCGTTTCCTACCCAGACGGCTACACTGGCTTCAAGATCGCGGCAGTGGACCGTGCGACGGGCAATCGTCCGGAGTTCCTCGCTTTCAACGGGGCCAGCTACTTTCGCGCCGTGGGCGCGGGGCTGGGCTGGGGCCTTTCGGCTCGTGGCATCGCCATCAACACCGTGGGTGGTGCACCCGAGGAGTTCCCGGACTTCACCCACATCTGGTTCTTCAAGCCCAAGGAGGGCGACACCTCCTTCCGTTTTCTCGCCCTGCTCAACGGCCCCAGCATCACCGGGGCATATGAATTTGAAGTGCAGTACGCCGCCACCACAACCACCTCGGTGACAGCATCGCTCTTTTTGCGCAAGCCCGTGGCGTTGCTCGGTGTGGCCCCCTTCTCCAGCATGTTCTGGTTCGGGGAAAACACACAACCGAAACCCGAGGATTTCCGGCGGGAGGTGCACGATTCCGACGGGCTCCTCTTTGAACAGGAGGGACAGCCCGTAGTGTGGCGTCCGCTGGACAATGGCAAGCAGATGCGCCACAGCGTGTTTGGCATCGACCAGCTCAAGGGCTTTGGCCTGCAGAAGCGGGATCGTGACTTCCGCAACTTCGAGGATCTGGAAGCCCGCTATCACGAACGCACGGCCGTTTGGGTGGAGCCGCGCGAGGGATTTGGCCGCGGCCGTCTGCACCTCATTGAACTGAGCACCGGTGAAGAAACCTGGGACAACATCGTGACCTTCTGGGAGCCGGAAAACCTGCCCACCGCCACCCAGCCCATGCGTATTTCCTACAACCTGAACTGGCAGGACACGCACACTCATCCCCTGGCCCATGTCATCGCCACCCGCTGGGGGGCTGCGCCCCGCGCGCAGGACCTCCCGAATGTCTCAACGTTCGTGGTGGACTTTGCCAAGGGATCGATCGGCGCAGCCAAGGCCGGCGATTGGGTGCCCCAGTGCGGAGTGAACGTGCGCGGTGGGGCCGCCAAACTGGTGGGCAGCAAGGTGCAGTCAAACCCTGAAACCCAGGGCTGGCGCGTGAGCCTGAACGTGGAGATCCCGCCGGGCACCGATCTGGTGGAGTTGACTTGCGATCTGCTGGATGAAGGCCGGCCCGTGTCCGAGCGATGGGATTATCAGTGGAGGCGGTAGTCATCCAGGTGAATTTGCCTCAATCATGGGCAGTGCATTCTATCTGGCATGACCGAACCTCACGCCAGTGTCTTGGAGCGCTGGCGGCTCAACGCCTCCTTCGCCAGCCGCAATGTCCTCTCATCAAGCAACCTCACGCCAACGGCGTGATACAAAACAGCCCGGGGTCAGACCGCGAAGCGGTCGCCACCCCGGGTAGCACGGAGTAGTGATGGAACTCCAAGGGAGTTCTACAGACCGTCCTGATCACCCGGAAGCGGCGGTCCGGCATACGGTGCACACCTCAGGGACACTGTCACGGTTTGTAGAACTCACTTCGGAGTTCTGGTCCAACTACCCATGTACCCAGGGTGGCGGCTCGTGCCTCGCCTGACCCTGGGCTACTTTGTATGACGCCCTTGGCGTCAGAGCTTCCAGCGCGAGGAGATAACCTTGACCTGCGAGACTCGTCCCTGGAAGAGTAGAGGAACCTGGTGATTGCTGCCACCTCCCCCACCTCACGCCGACCTGTGCAACCGGCTGTCCAGATTGAAAATCTGCCCTGAGGTATGCGGCAAAAACCGGTCCAGGTGGACAATGAACCGCCCCACCTCCTGCGGAGCATTGAACCGCCCCAAGGTATGCGCCGCGCGAAAGGTCTTCTTCAGTTCCTCCCCAAGACCGGCCGTCATCCGGGTTTCCATGAACCCGGGGAGCACACAGTTCACGCGAATGTTCCTCGCGCCATACTCGGCCGCCAGACTTTGCGTCAAGCCCATCAGCCCCGCCTTGGCTGCCGCATAGTTGGCCTGTCCGGCCGGTCCGCGCCATCCGGAGAAAGAGCCTATGAAAACAATGTGCCCCTGCCGCTGGCGGCTCATGCGCTTCAAGGCCGCACGGGCTGCACGGAAAGCGCCGGTCAGGCAAGTATCGAGCACCAGATCAAAGTCTGCCTCCTCCATCTTCAGGACCCCGGCATCCCGACAGACGCCGGCATTGCAGACGAGCAGATCGATCGCCTCCAGACCGCCCACGAATGCCTCCACGGACTCCGTCGAAGTCACATCCATCTCTGCCCTGCCAGGAGCGTGCACTGCATAACCATGGCCCGTCAGTTCAACATGAAGGGCCTGAGCGAGATCGCCCAAGCCCCCGGTAATCAATGCCACTGGTGCACGCATGCCCATCCACTACCACCACCAAGACCTGCTGGCTAGCCCGCCGGGCTGGTGAAGAGGACGGCGGAGGTGTCGTAGCTGATGCGCACGCCAGCCACCTGCGCGAGGTAGTTGAGCACCTCGCTCAATGGCATGTTGCTCAGATTCAGACTGACCGACTTCTTGCCGATCTCAGGGGTCTTCAGGATGATATTGGGGATCACCTTGTCCTGCGTGGCCGCCTTGGCCTTCATGCGCACTGCGAGGATGGCCTCGCTGAGCTCCACATCGGCGAATTCGATCTTGTCGATGATGATCTTTTCGTAGCTCTTGCGGAGCATGACGTTGTCCTTGCCCAGTTTCTCCTCGATCTGGGCCATCATGGCGCGGGACTGTGTATGGTTGGGATTCACCGCCAACACCTTGGCCAGTTTTTCCCGTGCGACATCGAACTGCCCTGCATAGAAGGCGGCGCGGCCATCCTGGTAGAGCACATGGAGGGGTTCATCCGCTGTGCGTGCGGGGGTCTGACCGAAACAGACGGTGGTGGCCATCAGAAGGGCGGCAAGCAGCAAGTTCGTTTTCATAGTTGAAAAGGGGGAACGACTTTTATTGTGCCCGCAATTTTCAAAAAACGTCAAGAGCATTCCCTTAAGGGCGGAACACCTTGAGGCAGATGCGGCCATTCAAACAGGGCATCCATGCAATCTCCGATTATTTTCCTCGAGCAGACCGATGTAAGCGGAGCCTTGTTGGGAAGGGATGATCGGGGCCTGAAGAGCCCAAAGAAGCCAGCTCAGGGGCACAGGCCCAGGTGGCGTGAGCCCCAAAACCTCCACCCTATCAAGAGTACTTCACGTCCTTGCGGGGCTCCA
>NZ_BATR01000020.1 GCF_000739655.1 Verrucomicrobium sp. BvORR106
CAGAAATCATTGAAGGCGCCGTCCATGTTGTACGCCACCGCCACGGCGCGGTAGTTCATCCAGAAGACGCCGTACCGCTTGTTGTCCGGCAGGGTTTCACCCGCTCGCGCTTCGAATACAAACTCTGGCGACAACGCAATGCCGGTGATCACCAGGGTGTCCCGCCGTCCGTTGATGACCGCAGAGACCGAATCCCCAGGTTTCAGGAAATTCGCCTGCGCAAAGGCCTCGCTCACCACCACCTCCCGCCGCTCATCCAGGCGGGGCATGCGCCCCATGCGGAGGAAGAGCTGGTTCAACACCTGCGGCTTGTCCTCTGGCAGGGAGACAATGTGCCCCGTGGCCGGCTCCGCCAGGCCGGGCAGGTCCAGCGTCACATCCAGCACCACGCGCGGTTCCACGGCCGTCACGCCCGGGATCGCCGCCAGCCGGTCCGCCATGGCGAGCGGCGCCCGTTTCAGCGAACCAAACACATCCGCCATCCGGTAGCGCTGATAGTAGGCCTCCCTCGTGGAGTCCAGCGTGAGGATGAGGCTCCGCGTCATCACCATCATCGCCAGACCACATGCCATGACCAGGCTCACCGCCACCATCTGGCCCTTCATGCGGCTCAGGTCGCGGAACAGCTTGCGGTCAAGAGGAGAGAGCATCGGTGGAAATGAGAAATGATGAATTATGAATGATAAATGGAGCTTCCCACCGGCAACCTACTGGGAAGCATTTGGTTGTTTCCTAATTTATAATTTATCATTCTTAATTTATAATTCCCGCCTGTGGCGGGGACTACCATTCCAGCTTCGATACCGGCATCCGGGTCTCGTTGACGCGGGACTTTACAATCTGCCCGTCAGAGAGGTGGAGCACGCGGTCCGCCATCTCGGCCATGGCGGCGTTGTGGGTGATGATCACGGTCAGTGTGCCCAGTTCGCGGTTGATGCGCTCCACCGCCTCCAATACGGTGATGCCGGTGTGCACGTCCAGAGCTCCGGTGGGTTCGTCGCACAGCAGCACCTCGGGCCGCTTCGCGATGGCCCGAGCAATGGCGACACGCTGCTGCTCGCCCCCGGAGAGCTGGGAGGGGAAGTGGTCCATGCGCGCCGAAAGTCCCACCAGATCCAAGGCTTCCTCCGGCTTCATGGGATCGCGGGCAATGTCGGTGATGAGCGCCACATTCTCCCGCGCCGTCAGGCTGGGGATAAGGTTGTAAAACTGGAACACGAATCCCACGCAGTTCCGACGGAACAGGGTGAGGGTATTTTCCTCCGCATCGGTCAGTTCCCATCCTTTGTAGTGGAGGGAGCCTGAGCTCGGCACATCCAGCCCTCCCAGGATGTTGAGCAGGGTGGACTTGCCACTGCCGGAGGCTCCGAGCAGAACGACCAGTTCACTGGAATAGAAGTCCAGATTCACTCCATGCAGGGCGACAACGTCGAGTTCGCCGGTGTGATAGACTTTTTTGAGCTGCCGGGCCTGAAAAACAATCTGCTTGTCGGCTGCGGCAGCCGCGGGCGGGGGGGATGCGGAAAGCTGGGGCACTTGGGGGTTTGCCAGTGATCGTTTCTGGCGTGTGAACAGAGTGGAACAACCCACTGATTTTGCCAACGACAAGTTATTGCAGTGTGCAAAGAAACAGCGTTTCCCGGCCGCCGAGCTCTCACTTAATGAGTTGATCCAAAGCCATTTATGCGAGGCCACATCGCGGTGTCATCCGCGACAATTCGCCACAGATAACCTGGGCATCGTGTGGCGGCGCCGAACAACGGGTCCCGAGCCTCAGGCTCAGCCTTCCGAGAGGTGCTTTGGTTTTGCTTACCAATTCGCCAAACATTAATGCTTGCTATCGCATTTATTACCCCTACTAATACCAAGTATGCAGGCGCTTCGATGCTTGCTTAAAATTCAACCTGCTAATCGTGCATGACTGCGTCCCCTGTTCCTTCTGCATCAGCGTCGGCGGTGGCCACGGGCTGGCTGGATGCCGTCCGTTCTCTTCCCACCGCAGCAGGTGTTCGCGCCGCAGCCACCATGCCGGAGCGCAAGACGGAGGAAGTTCCCTGCTTGCGCCATCGTCGTTTCGCTCCCACGGCCCAGCCCAAGGCCGGATCCGCTCGGCGTTTTGTCCGCACGGTGAGCCAGACGGCTGGCGGGCAAGACTCGGCTCCTTCGGCAGTTTCTTAGTGAGGGCGCCGATCGTGCAGGTCACGCTCGCGCATACCTCGCGTCCGCAACCGCACTTGCCGGGTTGCTTCCCTTAGGCCATTCATGAGGCGTGACGCCTCACATTGACGCCTTCCTCCTCCACCTTGCTACAGAGCGCGGGCTGTCGGTGAACTACCAACTGCTCGTGAGGCGCGTGCTGGAGACCTTTGCGTCTTGGTATCGTCGTGAGCATGAGTCGGAGGATATCGCCAGCGTCACCACCCAGCACATCAGCGGTTTCCTGGGTCATCGCAAGGGGGATGGGCTCATCCCCTCCAGCCTGCGCGTGGAACTGATCGCAGTGAAGATTTTCTTCCGCTGGCTGGCCGCCCGAGGTCGCCGCGTGGGCGACCCGGCCGAACCAGTGCTGCCACCCCGTGTGGAGCAGTCCCTGCCTGACACGCTCAATGAACCCGAGGTGCGTCGCCTCCTGGAATCCGTAACCGGTCAGGAGCCCCTCGACCTTCGGGACCGCGCCATCCTGGAGATTTTCTACGCCAGTGGTTTGCGTATCAGTGAGGTGACAGGCTCACGCCTGGAGAATCTCAGCCTGGAAGAAGGCTGGGTGCGCGTCACGGGCAAAGGAAACAAAACCCGCCTCGTGCCCGTAGGCGCCGCGGCCCGAGACGCGATATCCCGCTACCTCGACTCCGCCCGCCCCAATCTCGTGAAGCCCAAAACCAAGAGCTTCATCTTCCTAAACCGCAATGGCGGCCAACTCACGACAGCGCGCGTGTGGCAGATCGTCAAAGAGCGCGCCACTGCCGCCGGCATGGATGCCGATCGCATCTACCCGCACCTCCTGCGCCACTCCTTCGCCACCCACCTGCTCGGCAATGGTGCCGACCTCCGGGTCATCCAGGAGATGCTCGGCCACGCCGACATCGCCACCACCCAGATCTACACCCATGTGGATCAGAAGCGGCTCAAGGATACGCACCGCAAGTTTCACCCAAGAGGGTGAGCCGCTCTGCGGAAGCGCGTCAGGTTAACAGAATACAGAACCCAAGCGGAGGTTGCTCCTGGGTTTGCACAGAGGCAACGCCACGCCAACGGCGTGATACAAAACAGTCCCGCAGTCGCGGGATCAGACCGCGAAGCGGTCGCCACCCCGGGTCGCACACGAAAGCGCTGGAACTCCAAGGGAGTTCTACCAACCGTCCAGATCACCCGGAGACGGCTCTCCTGCATGCGGTGAACACCTCAGGGATATAGTCACGGTCTGTAGAACTCACTTCGGAGTTCCGGTGCGCCTGCCCATGAACCCAGGGTGGCGGCTCGTACCTCGCCTTACCCTGGGCTAGTATGTTTGACGCCCTTGGCGTCAGAGAACTCCGACCCCATAACCTCGCCCGCATGCGCTTCGCTAGAAATTCAAGACCCAAGACTTGAGATGGCTAATGGCCCGATGATGGCCAAACCGACGCCCTTGCAATCGCAACTCTTGTCGCCACATCGAAGCTCGAACCCGGAGGGTTCACCATGAATAGCCATGCGGTGAAACGAGCGTAGCGAGTGCAACCCATGGTACGCTCACACCAGGCTATCTACCGCGGAGCGGTAGGCCCATCACATTGCCCACCCCTGACGCCTTTCCACGACATCCCGCCCATCGCCGCTTGTCCCCTCAGGCCTACCACTCCGCAGTAGAACCCTGCGGGTTCGAATTTCCCTTATCCCTTTTTCCTTACCCCTCTTCCCTCTCTCACCCCACCACCTCCATCGCCACCCTTCCCGACACATCCGTCAGCCGGAAATCCCGCCCAGCATACTTGTAGGTCAGGATCTCGTGATCCAGGCCCAGCAGATGCAACATCGTGGCGTGCAGATCATGTGTGCCGATGATGCCGGAGACGGCCTCGGCACCCGTTTCATCCGTGGCACCGTGCCGCATGCCGCCCTTCACACCGCCGCCTGCCATCCACATGCTGAAACCCTTGGCATTGTGGCCGCGACCGTCGCCATTGCCTTTGTCATCATAAGCACCGCGACCGAACTCCCCACCCCACAACACCAGCGTGTCCTTTAGCATGTCCCGTTGTTTGAGATCCGTGAGCAGACCGGCGATGGGCAGGTCGATGGAGGCAGCCCGGCCCAGGGTCCCGGTGCGCAGGTTGTTGTGATGATCCCATCCACCATGCGTGATCTGGATGAAGCGCACGCCCTTCTCCGCCAGACGTCTTGCCATCAGGCACTGGGTGCCAAACCTGGCGGTTTCGTTGTTTCCTAATCCATAGAGGGCCCGCATGGACTCCGGCTCCCTGTCCAGGTCCAAGACGCCCGGCACCGAGATCTGCATCTGGCACGCCAGCTCCATGGACTGGATCACGCCTTCCAGTTCCGGGTTCGCAGGATCATGCTGCTGCAGCAGACGACGGTTCAGCTTCTGCACAAAGTCCACCTGCCTGCGTTGGGCCGACAGGGAAAGATGCGGGTCCAGATTCGGCAGCGCCTGCTGGCCGGTGCGGATGCGCGTGCCCTGAAATGTGGCCGGGAGAAACGCCGAACCATAGTTCATCGCCCCTCCCTGATCGTGCGGCGGATCGATAGTGATGTAGCCCGGCAGATCCTGCGCCTCCGTGCCCAGACCATAAACAGTCCACGCTCCCATGGAGGGCCGGACAAACATGTCATTGCCCGTGTGCAACGCCACCGTGGCCTGGGAATGCGAGGGCGTGCGTGTCTGACATCCATTCAGCAGGCAAAGCTCATCCGCATGCTTTGCCAGCTCTGGAAACGCCTCGGAAATCATGAGCCCGCTCTGGCCCGAAGGATTGAATTTCAGCACCGGCCCGAGCAGGGCGTGATTGCCCCCCTCCTTCCCTACCATCCCTGGTTTCCAGTCAAAGGTCTCCATGTGACTGGGACCGCCCTGCATGTAGAGAAAGATCACCCGCTTCGCCTTGGCCGGGAAATGCGGCGTCTTGGGGGCCAGAGGGTTCACATAGCGAGAAGCCGGCTCACTGCCCTGCTGACCATAGACTCTCTGACCGGCCATGGCCGCCAGCGCCAGCCAGCCAAATCCCGCGCTCGTCTGCTGAAGGAAGCCCCGCCGGGTCTGGGTCAGGACGGTGTTGGAGCAGGTTCGGAAGTTCATGCTGGTGGCGGGAGAAAGACGATTGGTTCAATGAAACTCAAGTCAAAGCACATAACGGAACTCTGCGCTGCACAGCAGCCCCTGCACAAAGGCGGCCCAGACCTCCCGCTCTGCGAGTCCGCTGCCGGACAAGTCCTTCATCAGGGCCATGGCTGCCTGCACCTCCTGGGAGTCCGGTTTGCGCCCCAGCACCCTCCGCCACCCGGCCTGTACACGTGCGGCATCATCACGGAGGGATTCATCTTTCAGCAGCCGGTCCGCTGCCTCTTGAGCCAGCCGCACCGCCAGATCACTGTTCAGCAGAAACAGCGCCTGGGGAGAGACCGTGGTCACCTCCCGCTGGCCTTTGATCTGGCTGGGATCTGGGAAGTCGAATGTCTCCTGCATGGGGCTCAGCAGAGACCGCAACACTGGCAGGTACACACTGCGATACGGCTCGTCCTCCTCCACCAGACTGCGTAGTCTGGCCTCGCGACCCTTCCCACCAAATCCTGCCACCTGCACCCCAGTCGGCCTCAGTTCCACCAACGTGCCCGCCACAAAGAAGAGGCTGTCGCGAATGGCTTCCGCCTCCAGTCGGCGGGAGTTCATCCTCCAGAAGAGATCGTTGGCCCCGTCCACCTGCTCCCGGGCCGCATCCCCGCGACTGCTCATCCGATAGGTGCGGCTCAGCATCACGGTGCGGATCATGCCTTTGACCGACCATCCTTTTTCCACGAACCGCACAGCCAGATGGTCCAGCAGTTCCGGATGCGTAGGCGCATCTCCTGTCTGGCCGAAATCATCCACCGATCTCACGATGCCCCGACCAAAGAGGTGCTGCCAGATGCGGTTCACCATCACGCGAGCGGTGAGCGGGTGATTGGGCTGGGTCAACCAACGGACCAGTTCCATCCTGCCGCTCGCCTTTGCATCCACCGCAGGGAACTTGGGCAACTGGGGAATGGCCAACGTGCCTCGCGCCGGTGCCTCTCCCCGATCATAGGCATCTCCTTTGATTGCAATGGGACAATCTTCCATCTCACCCTCCTCCACCCCCATCGCCCGGGTGGGATCGTAGCGGAAGTACACCGGATAACCCCGCGATGGCTGCTTCATCTCCATGGCCGCCATGGAGCCACCATCCTGCTCCTCCATGCCCGCTTGCCCGGATGCAGGCTTCCCATCCACACTGGTCGCCACCGCAGATGCCACCTGCTTCACCACCGGCACGCGCAGCAGCGCCTCCTCATCCACATACCCGTTGGCTCCTAGATCGCCCTTGGGGCGTTGTCCTGACCAGGTCTGCGTGCTGTAGAAGATGCCCGCCAGGGCGTAGTAGTCCCGCTGCGTCACCGGATCCGTCTTGTGGTCATGGCACCGCGCGCAGCTCATCGTCAGCCCCATGAAGGCCCTAGTCGTCACGTCGATCTGGTCGTCCACCCGATCCAATCGAAACAACTCGCCCCCTTCAGACAAATCCAGCGACGCCATGGTGAGCAGTCCCGTGGCGATCAGTTGTTCAGAGCGTTGGGCTGGCGTTGAGGCCGGCAGCAGATCCCCCGCCACCTGCTCCGCAATGAAGCGTTGATACGGCTTGTCCTGGTTGAAGGCATCAATGACGTAGTCGCGGTAACGACGGGCAAACGGAAAAGCGGCATTCATCGTGCGCCCCACGCTGTCGGAGTACCGCACTACATCCAGCCAGTGACGCCCCCACCGTTCACCAAACCGGGGTGACTGCAGCAAGCGGTCCACCACCTTGGCAAAAGCCACATCGTCCGGCGACCGATCTTGAAGAAACTCATCCATCTCCCGTTCCGTGGGCGGGAGACCGGTCAGATCATAAGTCGCACGACGCAGCAGCAGCTCGCGGCCAGCATCCGGATTGGGTTGAATGCCTTTGGCCTCCAGGCGCAACAAAATGAAGCGGTCCAGATCGCCCTTCACCCAATTCACCGCCTGGGGCGCCGGCACCGCAGGCCGGTACAAGGGGCGGAAAGACCAAGGGATCTCCTTTTCCTTGGCCAAGGCCATCCCACCCGGTGCTGCCAATGTCACCCCGAAGGTCATTCCGAGCCGGATCAGCCATGCATTCATATCAGGCAGCAGTTGGTATTGCGTTCATTGACCAAAGCCAGGAGAGCTCAGCGCTGCTTGCCCAGCCAGGCACAGAGCGTCTGCACATTCTTCACAAAGGTCTCGCTGTAGATCACGCCTCCGGGCGGAGTCGTCTTTTTCCCGTTCGCATCACGCATGATGCCACGGTCCCCCTCCTTCTCCGTCCATGCCCCCTGGCTATCCAGGGCCGCCACGATGTCGGCGACCTCCGCATCCGTGGGTAGCTTGGCGGGAGCCTTGGATTGGACGAAACCTGGCACCGGCGTGCCTTGATTGATCCGTTGCCAGGCCGCCTGGATCAGATCCAGCTCCGGCTCCCAGAGCCAGCCGTAGTTGGAGGCCGTGCGGTCGTCTTCATACGTCAGCTCGTGCCCTTTGCCTCCCGGCCCCCGCTTGAAGTAGAGCGGCTTGTTGGTCTCCAATTCATAGAACCTGGCCAGCTTGCCGGAGGGCAAGATGGACTTGCGCAAATACACCACTGCCGGTGGGATCGGTTGCAGATACTTCTTGTCTCCCGTCACCGCGGCCAGGCGCAACAGCGCCCACATCATGCTCTGGGACTCCCGTCCACTCACGGCGGGACATTCAAAGGCCCTGCTCCACACTGGCTGCATGTTCTCGTCATACTGCTGGGCCCAGGCCGGCTGCGGCTGGGGAAGCTGCGCCAGCAGGAGGAAGTCACCCGCGCGCTTCGCGGCCTCCAGATACTTCGGCTCCTTGTACACCTGTGAGGCCAGGATGAGAGCATCCATCGCCGTGGCATGGAGGTTGTCGTTGGTCACATAGCATCCCGTGAAATCCTTCGTCCAGGTGCGGGACCAGGATTCAGGAAATGACGCCTGCTTCAGGGGATAACGCGACGCCGACGGAGGAGCTTCGGGATAGGTCTCGTGATTGGTGGACCAGCCTCCTGCGGGATACTGCACCTTCAACAGGGTCTCCAGAGCGAACTGAGCCGCCTCGTGGATCTCCTCATCTTTGAAGCCCGTGGCCTTGTCAGCACGCACCAACAGGCGGATGGCGCTCTGCGTCACATCATCGTCCAGAGTGGTCTGGTTGTCACCCTTGTGCTTGCCAACCTTCCATAGATGCCATCCCGCTTCCCCTGTGGGTCCGGTCTGCCCTGCGTTCAGCTTGCCTTGCGCGTCCCGCCGATAGAGCCACTTCTGCCGGTCAGCACTGCTGAATCCGCCGGAGTAATACCAGCCTCCCGAGCTGAGTTGCGTCCGGCTCAGCGCACGCGCCGCATCCACCGCCGCCTTCAGGCATGCGGGGTCACCGGTTGTTTCATAGGCATCCAGAAACGCAAGCCCCACGGCCGGAGTGCCCGGAGGCTGGATCCAGATGGTGTCCGGGCCAGGGATGCCCTCCGCCTCCCGCAGGGAGAAATCCGCACTGTAGCGGTACACATACCCGCCGTGCGCAGACGCCTTGCCGTGATAAAACGCCACCGCCTTCAGCAGCGCGGCCTTTGCCGTGGCGGGTGAGGCCGGGGGTGCTGCCGACAAGGGACCTGCCAGCGGGGCCAGAAGCAGCAAGCCCAGCCCCCAGATGGAACCGGTAGTGAGGAGCCTTTTCATATCAGGGCGTAGGGTGGCGGTTACCTTGAACCTGCGCCGGCTTCCTCTCCGGGCCTTGCCGATACGAACCCCACATTGACCACTTGGGCCTGCTGACACAGTTCCAGCGCCCGCGTCACATGCTTGTAGGCGGTATCCGGCGTGGCCTGCAGCTTCACCACCTGATCTCTCCCGTTGGCGGCCTGCTGTTTCAGCTTGGCCAGCAAAACCTCCTCCGTCACGTCCTGACCGTTGGCGGTGAAGGATCCGTCTGCCTGAATCCCCACCAAGAGATCGATCCGGTCCTTCTTGGCCGCCTTGCCACGCACGGCCTCACCATCAGCTGCGCCCTTCTTGCCCTCGGCGGTGCCTGCTTTTCCATCACGGTCGCCCTCTTTGCGCGGTTGGTCACCATCCTTGAGTCCGGCCTTTTTCATTTCGCCGTCACGGGGTCCCACCTTTTTGCCTTCACCGTCGCGCGCCCCTTGCTTGCCGCCTTCCCCATCGTGAGGCCCCTTCTTCACTCCGTCGCCATCGCGAACGCCTGCCTTCTTCACGCCATCGCCATCGCGCAGTCCCTGCTTGCCACCGTCACCGTCTCTTGGCCCCTTCTTCACGCCCTCGCCGTCGCGGGGTCCTTTGGGGACACCCTCTCCGTCACGGACGGCTTCCTTGTTTCCTTTATCCCCTTCTTTGACTCCGCCTTCTCGCGGAGCACCATCCTCTTTGGCGGCCGGTTCCTTAGGGGCTTCGCCATCAGCCTGGGCGGTGGTGAAGGTCACCAGCGCCAGCAAGGGCACCAGGGCAAGGGCGGCGCGATGCCACCACGGAGAGGGAAGCGGAGATGCGATCATAAGGATGCGTTTTTGGATCTCAGGTTGTCTTTTGCCGAAAGACATGAGCGCCGCCCCGGCGGTCGCAGGCAGGCGCACTGTGGCGAGGTGATTCTCCAGCGTCTTGAGCAGGGCCATGCCATAGGACACCCGCTGCTCCCCGTTCATCGCTGCCAGCGCCACGCGGTCGCACTCCAGCTCCCGGTCCGCGCGCAAGCGTCGCAGCATCAGCCACACGAGCGGGTTGCACCAGTGCAGCGCCGCCACTGCCAGCCCCACCCAGCCCCACAGCACATCCTGCCGCTTTACATGGGCCAGCTCATGCAGGAACATGCCGCGGATCTCATCTTCCGTGTAGTTTCCTGCAAGCTGTGAAGGCACCAGGATGCAGGGCCGCACCCAGCCCCAGAGGGCCACCGTGGGCAGCCCGGGCACCTCAAGCAACGCCGGACGGCGCGCCACACCCAGTCGGCGAGCGGCCCAGTCCAGCATGGGTTCCAACTCCGGGTCAACCGCCCGGCTCCGCAGGCGCACCAGACGCCACAACATGACATGCGAGAAGCCCGCCCAGGCAACCACACTCACCACCCCGGCAGCCCACAGGCCCGTCAAAATCGTAGCCGCAGTCGGCCAATGGCTGGCATCGCGCCCTTCCACCGGTGGTTGTATTGATGAAACAACCTGTCCTTCTGTTTCCTCTCTGAGAGATCGTGCCAGGGCATCCGGCCGCACCGGTTCCTGACTCACAGCCAACACCCGCGAACGCTCCAGCCAGCCGAGAGGGTGACTGGCCAGCGACGGCACCGCGGGCAACAACAACCGCACGAGGAAGAGGGCGCCCAGCAGCAACCGCACGCGTGCCGGAAACCTCCCCCACCAGCCCAACGCCACCAGCAGGGCCAGCGCCGGCAGCATCACCAGAGAGGTATGCCCCGCCCAGGTCCCGGCCTTTTCCAGCATCGGAAGTATGAGATCTACATTCATGACTGGCTCTCCGGTGCGGGTTTATTCTGCTGGCTCAGTTGCTTCTGTTGCAGTTCCAGGAGCTTGCGCATCTCCTCCAGCTCTGCGGGCGTGCACTCCTGCCGCTCCAGAAAACAGGCCAGCAAAGGAGCGAGCTTCCCGCCAAAGACACGGTCCACAAAGGTCCGGCTGGCCTCATGCATGCACCGGTCCTCCTCCACCCGGGGGAGGTACACGTACTCCCGCCCCTGCTGACGGAACCCCAAGGCTCCCTTCTGCACCAGCCGGTTGATCAAGGACTGCACCGTCTTCGGCTTCCACGCCTGCCGCCCTTCCAGAGCCTGCACCACATCTTTGGCGGTCGCTTCCCCCAGTCTCCAGAACTCCGTCATCACCACCCACTCCGCATCGGAGATCGGCGGGATCGCTTCGTTGTCGTCGGCACTTCGGGGAGTGGGCTTGGCGGCAGGCATGCGCTGAAAACGAATTTCGGGATTGGATTACACGCGTAATCGCAATTCGATCACAAGTGTAATCGATCGACAAGCACGAAATTGAAGACTTCGAAAAAACTTTGCCGGGGGTTCTTGGCCGCCCACGGTGGAAAGGTCATGATGCTTCCGCCCCCAAAACTTCGCGAACTGGCTGTCGCAAGCCAGAAGCGTGCTGAGATTCTCCTTCGTGAACAGCCGGGCCGCTGGCATGTGGTCAGCATTCGCGAGCCAGGAAATCCCGCGCCCGATCTGGCGGACGCCCTCAGCGTCCACGTCGCCACCTTCGAAGACGTGCTCACGCCGCAAGGCCAGCATGGCCATGGTCCCAGGGCGGCTCATCTGGAGAGCATTCTCCGCGCGGTCAAACCCCTGCGGCAGGCACCCGTCCTCATCCACTGCTGGGCGGGCCGCTCCCGCAGCACCGCAGTCGCCCTCACCCTCATCGTCCAAGAGCTCTGGGAAGCCGGGTTTGAGAGCCTTCCTCTGATCAAGGCCGCCATCGGCAAGTTGCTGGAGCTCAACCCACATGCCGTGCCCAATGCCCTCGTGTTGCGCCTCGGGCTGGATCTGATTCTCCCCCATCCTTTGCCCGCCACAATCACCCAAGCCCTCATGAACGATCCAAGGATCATCGCCAACCGCCAGGCGTTCCATGTGGAGGCCAATGAACCCGCCCCTGAAAACTGAAAACTTGAAACGGAAAACTCCTCACCCCGCAAGAACTCCCATTGTCGCCAAGTTTGTCTTGTCCGGGCTTTGCCCATCCGTTCTGATCTGATGCGCTTCGCGCCGCTTTCCCTGTCTTCATGAAACCATATCTCGCCCCCCTCTTCACGCTCTCCCTGGCTGCCGCCTCGGCTCTGGGTCAGTCCACCCCACCGCCCGCCGCCACCGGCAAGTGGGCCAAGCAGCAGCTCACCGATGTCTTCTGGGCGGAAGGTGTGGCCGTGGCTGATGTCAACAAGGACGGCAAGGCCGACGTCCTCTACGGGCCCTACTGGTATGCAGGTCCGGAGTTCAAAACCAAGACCAAGATCTACTCCGATGCCGACCGGTTTAAGGTGAAAGCCGCCGATGGCTCCGAGACGGAGTTGGAAGGGTTCAAGGGTGCAAAGACCCAGGAGAATGGTTACAGCAACAACTTCCAGTCCTTTGCCCACGACGTGAACAACGACGGCTGGGCCGACTACGTGGTGGTCAGCTTCCCCGGCAAGGAAACCTTCTGGTTCGAGAACCCGAAGGGCGGCCAGGGCGAGTGGGCCAAACATGTGGTGTGGACCCCCACCGACAACGAAAGCCCCCTGCTCACGGACATCAATGGCGACGGTCTGCCGGATCTGCTCTGCATGAGCAACGGCCACCTCGGCTTCGCCACCTACGATGCCAAGGCCCCCACCCAAACCTGGTCCTGGTACGGCGTCACGCCCCGCATGGCCTGGCAGAAGTACACCCACGGCATTGGCTATGGTGATGTGAACGGCGATGGAAAAGTGGACCTCCTGGAAGGCAGCGGCTGGTGGGAACAACCCGCCTCGCTGGAAGGCAAGCCCGCCTGGAAGAAACACGACGCCACCTTCGCCACCAAAGGCGGAGCGCAGATGTACGTGTACGACGTGAACGGCGACGGTCGCAACGACGTGATCAGCAGCCTCGCCGCCCACGAATACGGTCTCGCCTGGTTCGAGCAGAATGCCGACGGCACCTTCAAGCAGCACCTCATCGTCGGCACCCCTGCCGAAGCCGGCACCACCGGCCTCATCTTCTCCCAGCTTCACGCCATTGAGCTGGTGGACATGAACGGCGACGGCGTGAAGGACATCGTCACCGGCAAGCGCTTCTGGGCCCACGGTGCCAAGGGCGACCCCGAGCCCAATGCCCCCGCCGTCCTCTGGTGGTTCGAGCTCAAACGTGACGGTGGCAAGGTCACCTGGGAGCCTCACTTCATCGACGGCGACTCCGGCGTGGGCACCCAGTTCACGGTGGCCGACGTCAACGGCGACGGCAAACCTGACGTGGTGGTGGGCAACAAGAAAGGCGCCTACGTCCACACTCAGAAGTAAGTTCGTTCACTCCTGAACCTCCCTCTCAAGCCCAGGGTCCGGCCTCATGCCGCCCTGGGCTTTTTCGTGCCCAGGACACTCCCAGTTCATGGAAGCTGTTCGCAGTTCAATCTTTAGATTGCTCAGTTTTGACCTCCACATAATCCCATACCCAGTCTCCTTCGTAGTCAGGCCCAGGCAGCTTGGTTCTCTCGGGATTCTTAGAAGCAAGCACGCGCTTGCCTCCATCA
This sequence comes from Verrucomicrobium sp. BvORR106, assembly GCF_000739655.1. Taxonomy (GTDB): domain Bacteria; phylum Verrucomicrobiota; class Verrucomicrobiia; order Verrucomicrobiales; family Verrucomicrobiaceae; genus Verrucomicrobium. The sequence continues at coordinate 13,536 of NZ_BATR01000020.1, forward strand.
TCCTCTTTGTCTGCCCCGGTCATCCAAAGTCGGTATCTGCCATCATCAGTACGCTGATAGTTGACATCACCATTTGTCATCGGATCCACCGCCGCCAACACCGGTCTACCATGCTCATCCGTGAGCTCCGTCAACTTCTCTGGGTACCTTCCATGAACCAGGTAAAATGCCTCTAGCGAGCAGGCAGCACGCATCATTTGCACCACCCCTTCAGCGTAGGCCGTACGTTGGACTATCTTTTCCATGACAGGGAAAATCACTCGGCTCGCGAAGAGTTCCGGATACAGCAATAGGCTGGACTTGGATTTTGCCATCAGGGCATTCACTTCTTCCTGGTGCATTTCCATCGTCGTGAAACCCTCATCCCGCAGAGGCTTGATGAAGTGGTTAAGGTAGATCATTGCCACCATGGCCGTGTTGGCATCATAGGCTCCGGTCGGGACCACTTTGACCAGCGGGTCTTTCCACCACTCTCTCGATTCCCCGACCGCCAACTCACCCAACGCCCTCTGCTCGGGATCATCCCGTATCCAACAGATGCTACTTACGCTGGTTGCCAGTTCGCCCCGAAAGGCCTGCAAGAGTGTCGTGCGGAGACTGATCTGGTCAAGCTTTCGACGAAGCCGGTGAAAGTCAGCCGCGGTTCCCGCTCTGGCACGGCAAATTTCCCACATGGGTTGCGCCACGATACCCGTCTGCGTTACCGCAATCAGCGATCCGATAACCATGCTCTCTTTTTCCGTGGCCTGAGTGAGGTGCAATTGCAGCAGGATGGCATCCTGCGCTGCGCGAGCCTGCCCAGCCTGTAGCGCTGCGACAGCCCTGAGCGCAAGATAATTGCTCATCTCCTGGATGTGCTTGTAGTGAGGCACCTCAAGGCCGAACATATTCCCTTGCAGCTCGCGGGTCTTCAACGAAGGAATCCACATGGCATGAGGCCGATTCATGCCCGCCATCATTTCCTGAACCAATGGGTCCTGTTCGGAAGCGGACAATGCCGCAAGGATGTCGCTCGCCGCATCGCCTGAGTCAGCCGGCATCGTGAGGCTGCCTTCCTCTCTGAGCCATCTGGCCTGGGCAGCAAGGTCTACTGGCTTGCTCAATTGTGCCCAGAGATTCGTGGGGGGACGTTTCGTATATTTGCCTTCGGCAGGAGCCGGAATGGTTAACAATGCGAGTCGTTTTCGCACCCCGTCCCCCTCCGCTCCCGGCAACGTGATGTTCTTGAAAGCGGGCAAGCCACCCAGATTCTCACTGTCTGGCGGTGGCTCAGGCAGCAGGGATTTGAAATCCAGCGTCTCCCCTTCCTTGGCAATCTGCTGCTCCGCGTGGAGCAGCATCTGCCGGCCTTTCCAGTTCAGCAGCCAGTAAGTTCCAACCACCAACAACACACAGACAAGGGCAAGCCCCAGCACGATGCGAAACCAGAGCGGGCGGAAGAATCTCTTGAGGGCTTTCAGCAGGATCATGTCGGGCGGGGATTCTCCGTCTTATACCCCGCCTTGATGACGGAGAAAACCCTGCACTGCACCCTTTTTTGACACGGAGACTCACCCAGCCGAGTTCACTTGCCACCCCTCTCCCACACCCAGTCCCCCTGATACTTCTCATCCGAGTACTTGGTGGACTCTGGATTCTTCGCATCCAACACACGCTTCCCTTCGTCATCCTTCCGGTCGACACCCGCGGTCCAGAGCCGGTACTGCCCATTCTCCAGCTTCTGGTAGCGGAGAGGCTGGCGGTTCAGAGGGTCCAGGGGAACCGCGTAACCTTCAGCCTTCAGTTCCTCCAGGTTCGTGGGATAACTCTGACTCTGCAGGAAGTGCGATTCCAGGGCGCAAGCCGCCTTCATCTGCATCACCAGAGTCTCTACATAAGCAGTCCGGATGATGACGCCCCGCAGGGCTGGTAGAGCCAGTTGCGCCAGAATGGTGTTGGGGTTCCACAGGTAATTGGCCCGGGCATCCGTGAGCAGGGCTTCCAGCTCCGGCTGCCGGTCGATACAACTGGCCAGCCCCTCGTCGCGAAGGGGTTGGATGAAATATTTGATGTGCAGCGTGATCAGGTTGGCCAGGTTGGCGTCGAACCAGCCGTCCGGAATGAGCCGGACCGCCGGAGCCATGTCCTTCCCCCGCGAGTGCCCCAACAGGGCGATCATGATTTCTTCATCCTCCTGTCCCTTCAACGCTTGCACGGAGGTCACCGCCATGGTCATCTCCGCACGTTCCCCCACCAAGAGCGACTCGGACGGCTTCAACTTGCCCAACGCACGCCCCAGACGCTGAAAGTCTTCCACCGTCCCCACCCGGGCCTCACACACCTCCCAGAGGGCCTGCGCCAGCATGGTCGTCTGAGCTATGCTCACCAGGGTGCCAATCAAGATGGGATCCTGCTGGGTGGCTTCCGCCAGCCGGGTCAGAATCAAAAGCGATTCGTGAGCCACCTTGGCATCGCCCACTTGCGCCGCAGCCACCGCCCTCAGGGCAAACCAAGTGCCCATCTTGTTCAGCACGTCATAGTGGGGCACTTCCAGGGAGTACATCATGGCAGGGAAATCGCGTGTCTTCCAGGCAGGGGTCCACTGCGCCTCAGGACGGTCCAGCCCTTTTGCTATTTCCTGAACCATGGCGTCACGCACAGCCATCCACTTCAGGATGTCCCGGGCCGGGTCTCCAGAATCCTCCAGCAGGATCGGCTCCTTCACTTTCGCGTTCTTCATCCACGCCGTCCACGCGGCCAGATCCGTCTTCTGCCCCATGGTCAGGCCGTTTCCCAGCTTGGGCCGGGGTGGCCCTTCCGCGTCCGGCAGCGTGAGCACGCGCAGAGCCTGGCGCACGGCTTCCGCCTCCGCTGCTCCCGCCTGGCGGTTCCCGAGAGTCAGGTTCTTAAAGACGGGGAGCGCGCCAAAATTGCTTTCATCAGGCACGGGCTCTGGCACTACGGCACGATACTCCAGCGACTCTCCCGTCGCCGCCACCTCGGCCCGCACCTTCGCCCAGGAGCGGGCTCCAGCCCAGTTGTAGCATTGGTAGATCAGGACCAGCAGCGTGACCAGGGAGGCCACCAGCCAGGTCAGGGCGCGGAACCACCGGCGACGCCAGCAGGATTGGATAAAAGCAGGTACTTTCATGGAACTTCAACAGCTTGATTTTGTGAATTGATCGCCAGGAGAGCATCCAGAGCGGTGAGAGGCAGCTTTCCCCGGGAGGCATCTCCATCCGCATCACCCGGTTGGTTCAGCGTTGCGGCCATCGATGGTGCCACCTCATCGCGAGTCTCTGGTGTGGTCAGTTTGAGGACAAAAATCACGCACCAGGCCCCTCCCAGAGTCACCAGCAGCCAGCGAGGTCCCACCGCCTTTGTGGCCTGATCGCGCGACTCTGACGCCCGCGCCAGAATCTCCTGCTTCCAGGCAGGCGTGGGATCTTGCCGCTGCCCTCGTGCCGCCACCAGGCGGTCACGCAGCTCTTGTTCAAAGTCATCGTCGTGGTTCATCACTCAGAAAGGGTTTCAGGTTTCCTGCTTCAGCTCCTGATACAACGGCCGCAACAGGCTGCGGAGCTTGTCCACCGCATAGCGGTAGCGGCTTGCCGCCGTGTTCGCCGGGATGCGCTGGGTCTCCGCTATTTCCTCGAACGTCATCCCCTGCCACAGCTTCAGCTCTGTGACCGTGCGCTGGTCCTCCGGCAGGGATGCCAGGGCCTGTTCCAGCTGGCTCGCCAGCACCTTCGCGTCTGGATCCTCCGCCGCACTGAACATCGTCCCCACCTCGTCAGCAGACCGCAGTTCATAGTCCGCCCGCGTCTTCCTCCTCCGGAGCCAGTCCACCGCCAGATTGTGCCCCATGCGATAGATCCAGGCTTTTTCACTCTCAGCCAGCAACGCCTTCTCGCGGGCCAGCTTGATGAAGAGTTCCTGCAAGAGATCCCGTGCGTCCGCCTCGCACTTCACGATGGCGGCAAAGTAGCGGAACAGACCCGATGCATGAGCATCATAGAGGCGTTCCAGTTCTTCGTCTTTCATGGCGGTCGCAGCGGAGGGATCTCGATTTCCCCGCTACGACGCACCCCACCGGAAAATTTGTCTAGGCTCCAGACAAATTTTCCGGTTTCCGCTCCTCGCCGTTTTTTTTAAGCCCGGCGGATCGCGATCATCGCACTGCGCGGCTGCGCGGTGCCGCCCTCCGGCCAGTGGCCTTTGCCACCGTCTCCCGGATGCTGCACGTTCACCCAGAGCTCCGTGCGGCACGGAGACAGCGTGGGCGAGCACAGCTCTGCGCCCCAGGGCCCGCTCATGAAGCGGCGCACCTGCCCCCGATGCTCGCCTTTGGTCGGCACGATGAGCAGGTTGTTGTTGCCGAACCACTCATGCGGCGAGTTCGCCGGAGGCTCCACCACTTCGTAGTCCGTCGTCACCATCAGCGCGTTGTCAGGCCCAAAGCCAATGTTGTCCGGCCAGGCCAGCCCGGCCTCCTTACCACCCAGCACAAAGACCTGGTGTTCAAATGCCAGCGCACCGTGGTCGCCCTCTTTCTCGCGCACCACCATGATCGCGCCCACATTGTCTGTGCCATTGTCATAGGCCGTAAGGCACACATAGATCTCACCCGTCTCTGGATGGATCTCCACGTCCTCAGGACGCGCCAACGGGGTGCCACCCGCAAACTCCACGGCCACCCGGGTGCGCACACAGATTTCCGCCAGATCAAAACCCTTCTCCTTCAGCACCGGCGTCTGTTCCGGATCCAGCGGGATCCAGCGGCCGTTCACCGTATCCGCCACATAGAGCGTGCCGTCGGAAAGCAGACGGCGATTCCCCTTGCCTGCCGCCGCATCATACTTCTCACGGGAGATGAACTTGTAGAACCCCATCGCATTGCGGTCATCCCCCATGTAGCCCACCAGACGGCCATCCGTGGTGTAGCCGAAGGCGATGTTCTCATGTCCAAACCGGCCCAGCGCCGTGTGCTTGAAGATCTCCTTGGTCTGCGGGTCAACCTCCACCATCCAGCCGTAGTGACGGGGATTGCGTTGCAGGTCATCCGGCAGTCCGTGCAAGGGCGCGTCCATCGACTTCGGGTTGTCGAAGTCACCCCAGAAGTGGAAGAAGTTCTCCTCGCCGCTGAAGAAGGTGCCCCAAGGCGACACGGCACCGCCGCAGTTCCCCACGCTGCCGATCACCTCGTGAGCGCCGTCCATGGCCTTGCTGCCCGCCGCCGGCCCCAACAGTTTGATCTTCGTATCCAGGCCATTCACGCGCAGGTTGTCCTGCGAGGTCAGATCGGGACGCCATTTCCCTGAACCCGCCTCCTTGCGCAGACGGATGCAGGAGCCACCCACATCGCTGAGCAGTTCCTTGCCCTTGAGGAAGAAGCTGTTCTCGTGATTGATCCACAACCAGCCCGCTTCATCGTTCTCCAGATGGAAGGCCAAATAGTCCGCCTGATCCCCAAACTGGAGACCGTTCGGGTGGATCTTGTCGCCGTGTTTCAGGATGACCTCGTACTTGTACCCCGGCGGCAGCGTCACGGCATCCTCAAGTGTTTTGCCGACTTCCTGGAATGAGAAATCATCAAATATCGGCGTGGCCTGGGAAGCCTGCGTCTGCACGGGCTGGGCGGTCAGCCAGTTGGGCGTAATCCGGTTGGCAGCGGCGCAAACCGCACCCGCGCCGAGATACTGCATAAACTGACGGCGGGAGGAAATGGGGGCAATGGGCGATGAGGTCGGCGTGGAATCCATACCCCAATCGTGAAAGATTGTCCGGCATTGCTCCATACCGGGTGGGTGGCAATAATTTCACAATTCCCTGGCACCCAGATCAGGAGCACCATCAGCCTCATGTCTTTCCTCTCTCGCTCCCTTGTCCTGCTGGCACTCCTGCTCGTTTCCGCGCCAGTCCTTCCGGCACAGTCAGAAGCGGCCATTCAGCAGTTCATCAATGAGGCCATCAAGGCCGGCGGGGGCAGCGTGGTCATTCCACCTGGCACCTATGTCATTGAAAAAGGCCTCGTGCTCAAAGATGCCAAAAAGATCAAACTCAGCGGCCTCGACCGGGAGCGCACCATCCTGAAACTCGCCCCCATCGCCTATGCGGAGGCAGCCTCTGACACGCCCGCCGGGGTCAGCGAACTGCCCGTCAAGAAGTCTCAAAATTTCCGCCCTGGCATGCAACTTCATATCGAGGCACCGGGCGATCTCGACAGCTTCACGAAGAAGCCCAAGCCCCACCATCTGGCGATCATCAAGAGCGTCAGCGCCGACCGATTGGAACTCGCTGCACCGCTCAAGCATCCCGTTCCCGCAGGCACCCAGCTCCGACATGCCGATGCCCCCAATCTGATTGAGATTCGCGGAGCCAGTGAACAGGTCCTCATTGAAAACCTCACGATCGATGGTGGTCGCACCGCCACCGATCCCGCCGTGCGAGGCCACGCCCAGCTCTGCGGCATCTTTGCCAGCGGGGCGTACGACTACGAGAAAGGCCCAACCTCCCACGTCAAAGGCGTCACCGTCTCCCGCTGCATCATTCAGAACTGCTTCGGCCGCGGAGTGGCCTTCTATGCGGTCGGAGGCAGCATCGTGGAACGCAGTACGATCATGGACACCAACGACGAAGCGATCGATTTTGACCACTTCGCCGTCGGCTGCATCGCCCGGCACAATCACATTGCCCGTAGCCTGACGGGCATCGAGCTCAATGACGCCACGGACTGCCAGGTCTCAGGCAACGACATCCGCTCCTGCGGCACGGGCCTGAATCTTTGGCGCTGGTGCCGTCAGCCCGGCCTCAACGAGCGCAATCGCATTCTCGACAACCTCTTCGCCAACACGGCAGGCAACGCCATCCAGATTGGCAAAGACACCGGAGCCAATGTGATCGCGGACAACCAGATCGATCAAGCCGGGAAGAACGGGATCGTCCTAGGCAGTCCGGGACAGACGCTGGAGAACAACCGGTTCGAGGGCGTGAAACTCAAGGACGTAACCGCTCCTTAATCCGCCCGACAGGCCCCTTAGCGGCACTCTGCCTGTAGGGCAGGCAGCAGGATGGAGGTCACGAGCTGGATCTGCACCGCCTTGAGCGGATCCACCAGCGCATTGATCTCCTCCTTCAGTTCACGTGAGTCCGCATTCGGCCGTTGTGCCTTTTCCTTGATGGCACTCAGACGAGCATCGAGGTCGGGCACATCACTGCCGGTGTGCAGCCAGTGCTCCACGTGCCCGGTCGTGAATTCGGACCGCACTGCGTCTACAAAGACCTGCGCCGCCACGGCCGAGTCCACCTCAGGCAGCTGCTGGGTCATCTCCAGAAATCTCACCGCCTGCCCCTCGGCCTTGCCAAACTCGTCCGCGATGCGCTTGAGGCGCTTCACCAGAGTTGTCTGGTCAAAGATTGCCTCCACATTCACCGTGCCGTCCGGCATGCGGGGCAGAGGCATGGGATGCCGTCCCGGCCCGACGGAGGACAACTCCGCCGACTCCGCCCGCTTGCCCAAGCCGCTGAAAAGACGCCGCACCCCCTGAAATTTGGAGGCAATTTGCGCCTTCACCGTCTTTTTAGGCGGGGGCGCGGGGGCCATGGTCACGCTCATCCCTTCCAGCCGCCCCTCAGGAGCCGCCGTCCGAGCCACGGTATCAACCGTTTTCGGAGGAGTAACCTTGGTGACGCTCATGACGCTGGGTTGAAGAAGAGAGGCGGAAGAACTGGTCCGGGTCTGGATACGCGCCTCCGGGGCCATCTGACTGGCCTGAATCGCGGCTCCTTTCCTGCCCCTACTCTGTCCACCATCCCACATACGGTTACACGGTTTGACGAAATTTTTGCAATCCTCAGGAAATCAATGGCCTTCCCGCGCCACCTGGGACTGACGCGCCTTGAGCGCCAGGATCGTCTGGGCGTCGATCCCGAGCTCATGGCCCATCTCCTCAATGCGATCAGGACTCATTCTGGAAATCGCATCCAGCGTCTCTTTGGCCCCCTCTTTTACCAGATCGACAATAGATTCTGGATCCGCATCGTCCCCTGCCGCACGGGTGACGTGTTGCGCCGCCCGGGCAAAGAAGGACTCGTCGCCAGACAAGATGTCGTCCAGCGCCCCGCTTTCGTCCGATCCACCCACATTCTGGTCAATCCCCACGATCCCCAGTTCAGGGCGCTTGGGATCAATCATGAAGTTGGACGAGTTGATCCCGCCGCCGGAGCTGTATTCACGTCCCGACACGAGTCCATGGAAGGTGTCCGGCTCCTTGATGAAGGCCGCAAAAGCCAGCCATTTGCCGAACGATTTGGCCAGATCCTGACTGCTGGTTTTTCCTGCCTTGCCAGCCTCATCCACCGTCTTGCCGTTCACGTGTTCCATCACGATGATGGGAGCGTCATCCCCGCCATTGCGGTCAGGCATGCTCACACCCTGCTCACGCATGCCCTGGGCGATTTGCGCCCTCTCATGGGAGCTCAGCAGGCGGGTCTCCGGAGCGGGCAGCCCCAGTTCACGGGCCAGTTGCGCGCCATACACTTCACGGCAGGCCCCGGTCTGGGAGCCCCCTTTGATCACCACTGTAGAATCCTCCAGCTTCACAAAGCAGGCCCCCCCATTGCCCGAAGACACGGGCTTGAAGGCCTTGGCCTTGCTGAAGTCCGTCTCCTTGAGCCCAGTTCCCAGCAAGGGCGCTCCGTCATCCTTCTTGCCGCTTTTGGCCGTCTTGGGATCACCCACCGTGGCCTTGCGCTGGGTCAGTGATTTGAAGAACTGGCCGATCTCACGGAAGAACTCCTTCACCTGGGACTTGAAGCTCTTCTTGGGTGCCGTGGGCCCCTGGGTCAGGGTCATTCCATCCAGCTGGCCCACGTCCCCCGTGGAACTGGTGGCTCCCATCCCTTGTGAGGTGGAGACGTTGATGTTCTTGTTTACATTCATGGAAATGGTTGTTGGGGAAAGTCACGGGCAGCAAGGCGCATCAACCTTTGCATCCTCTGCCTCATTGACTCTCTGACCACCGGCTGGCGTGAGTTACACTTCAGGCAGACATCGCCCGTTCTGATTTCACAAGCCGGTGTGGCGGAATCGTGACATGCACCCGCCGGTTGATCCAGTACAATCCCGGACCATGAACACCAAGGCACGGGATCGGGTGAATGACCTTCTGTCGGAGTTTGGCGCCTCACGAGGCTTGATGGGAGCAAGGCTGGATGACTCGGGCGTTTGCGCCTTCGAATACCAGGAACTGCTGGACATGGTGCTGGAGCTGTCTTCTGACGGAGCCACGCTCCACTTCTACAGCCCTCTCTGCGAGCTGCCCGCCGGAGAGCGCGAAGCCTTCCTGACGGAATTGCTGGAGCGCAACCTCCTCTGCGCCCAGACCAATGGTGCCACCCTGGCGGTGGATGCGCGGGAGAACCAGGTCGTCCTCTGCTTCAACCAACCAGTCGACTCCCTGGATCCCGCCACCTTCTCCACGGTGATGGAAAATTTCCTCGATACCGCACTCAACGTCCGGAGTGATCTGGACACCGTCCGCGGCCCGTCGCAGGTCGCGGTCACGCACGTCGAGCCTGAAAGCATGCTCTCGTTCGGCATGCGCATCTGACCATTCAGACAAATAGAAAGGGAGGCCCGGCAGCCGGACCTCCCTCATGACTCGCCTCAGCCGGGCTCAACCTGCGCGGAACAACTCCGGACTCCCCACACTCGGGATCTGGTGGCCGCTCTCCTCGAACGTGCCGAGGAACTCCTTCACCGCAGACTGTCCCAGCGAGATCTTCTCAAAGTGCGGGCCGTACTCCCGGCAGGCAAACTCCAGCGCCTGCACCACCTCGATCACGACGCTCTCCGGCACCGCACGAGATTCAGACGCCAGGCAGTACCGGAGAAACACCGCCCCATCTTCCTCGCTCACACCAAAGGCCCCCATCGGAAGCAACCGGTTCACATAGTTGCACAGGCGCATGGCCTCCAGCAGCGTTTCCGCCAGGAAGCTAAAGGGCAGGACCAGCATGAACTGCGTGACCACCGCCTCCTCCGCATCCGTGTCACTGCCGAATGCCTCCATCACGTCATTGATGAAGTAGATCTCAAGTCCGTACTCCAGCTCTGGACGCTCTTCATCCACATCCAGGGTGAGATAGAGCCGTTCATAGAGCCCGTCCTCCTGGACCGGCTTCAGGTCCACGTAGTATTCCAGGTCTTCCAGCGGGCCAGCCAGGATGGCCAGCGGGGATTGCGTTTGCTCAGTCATGGTATGGGGTCAGGTTGATGGATTCGTGATTTGTGGATTCGTTGCGTGAGTGCCGTGCCGTCCAGGTCCGCCATCAGGCGAGCTTCAGCTTCTTGGTGAGGAACTTGATGGAGTCCGAGGAACTGCTGTCGCGGAACATGTCCAGCGCCTCGGCCTTGTTGAGGCTCAGCCCCAGGGTGCTCATAAGCCCCACCGCCGTGCTCACAGGACGCTCGTCTTTCTTCGCATTGATATAGTCTTCCATGTCCTGCTCGGTGGGGTCGGTGATGCCCTTCTGCGCGAAGTGGTCCGTCAGTTCTTCCTTGAACCGATGGTAGAGCGAGGCCGTGGCCACACCGCTGTCGCGCGCGAGGAGCTTGCTGGAGGCGTAGGCCTGCACGTCCGCGACCGTGAAGTCGGAAGCCTTGGCCGTGATGCCCTGCGCCTTGAGCGCCTTCACCATCTTGTCCGTGACCCGCGTCATGGCCTTGGCATCCTTGCCTTCCAGCCCCAGGTCGGAGATCTTCTTGGTGCCGTCCTGGCCATCCAGGTTCTTCAGCGTGGTTTGGAGTGCCTCCTTGATGCCCTTGCTGTTGATGTGTCGCGCCAGCTTGTAGATGCCGTATCCGATGGCCGCCAGCGCCGCACCGCCTGCCAGCGCCCAGCCAATGGGTGTGGCGATCACCACGCCCGCTGCGGTCGCAGAAACAGCCCCCGCCGTCACGGCAATGGCCACTGCTCCCGCCGTGGCCGTACCGACACCGCCCAGCGCGCCAAAGAAGTTCTTCGTGGCGCTCAGTCCCTTGTCCACGGACTGCTTCTTCTGCTTCAGACGCAGGCGCTCGGCGATCGCCAGCAGTTCCACATCATCCTGTTTGATCACATCCGTGCGGCTGAGCGCATCGGTGGACTTTTTCTTCAGAGCCAGAAACGCCCGGTTGTCCGTCACATCATTGTAGAACTCGTAGCTGTTCACCGCCACGGTGAGCGGCCCCACCACCACGCCTGTGACGCCGCCGGCGAGCTTGAACCCTTCACTCACCACCTGCGTGCCGGCAGAGCTGATGGTCCCGATGTCGAGCACCGCCTTTTGGCCATCCCAGAGGGACTTCACCATCTTGGCCCGCTCCAGGCCCACGTTGTCGTTGAAGCTGTTGAGATCCTTCTCCGCCACCCGGCCCTTCATGCGTCCGGTGGTGGTGTTCTTGGCGAGCGCGTCATCCACTGACTTCAGCACTTCATTGCATTCGGTGAGTTTTTCCTGCAACCCATCCAGCTTGGTCTGCCGGGTATCCAACTTCTTGCTGCACGCCTCCCTTTTGGCCGCCAGGTCATCGCGCTGTCCTTGAAGATCATCGAGCATGCCTTGCAGCTCGACCCCCTGCTCCACCAGGAAGTCCTCCCCGTAGCCGCGGGCACGCATCAACTGGATATTTTCATGGATGCCCTTGAGCTTGCCTTTGATGATGCCGATCTCCGCATCCTTGAGTTGAAGACCGCGGTCGAGGCTCTTGAGCTCCTTCGTGGCGGACTTGACCAGGCTCTTGGCCTTGTCCACATGCCCTTCGATCTTGCTCTTGGCCTTCAGCAGATCACTGCGGGTGCTCCGCAGGTTCGCCTCCTCCTGCTTCATCTTCTCAGGCGAGAACTCCTTCACGATTTCCAAATCGCTCTTGGCCTTGTCGATCTTCACCTTCGCCAGATAGATGTCGGAGACGGTCTCCACGATCTGGGCTCCCGCGCCGATCCCGCCAGTGATCTTGGACACGTCATGTCCACTGCCACCGATGTACTTCGCCCCGTCCCCACCGGCTTTGATGGCCTTGCCGGTGTTCTTGAAGACGGACTTGAACTCCTTGAGGAACTTCTGAAAACGCGACTGTGTGTCCTTGCTCTTCTCCTTCAGCACCTTGTCGCGCTCCGGCCCACTGGGAGGAGGGCTGTCAAACTTGGCCTGCTTGGCGGCGCGGGCGTCCACAGTCTGCTGGACGCGACCTCGCACCTTGTCAGACACCTTCAATCCCTGCGTCTTGAAGGACGAGGGAGCCGTCCGCTGCATGTCCGTGGGCGGCACCTGCCCCTTGGGCTTGGGTGGATCCACCTGCTGCAATCCTCCGCTGGACTGGTCAGGGGGTGCCAAATGCGGCAGTGATTGTACAGAGGACTGTCTGGAGATCGTAGAGGTTTGGTCCATGGCAACAGCTGGTGGTTCCACCAAACTATGCCCGGCTCTCCTCCACGCTTACACGCCGCGATGTGACAATTGCGTTGCGCGACCGGCTTGCTGTAACTCAGTTGTTCTGTTTCCACTCCTGCAGCCAGCGCAGCACCTCCGCCATGGGCTCAATGAGGTCACTGGGCACGAAGCGGTCGATGTCCACATTCTCGTACAGTGCCCTCGCCAGCGGGATGTGCTGCATCACGGGGATGCCCTCCTCGCGCGCCACTTCCACCATGCGTCTCGCGATGTGGTCTTCACCCTTCGCCAGCACGCGCGGCATCTTGTCATCGTTCTCGTCGTAGTAGATGGCGATGGCTAGGTGCGTGGGGTTTGTCACCACCACTGAAGCTTTGCGGGTGCGTCCCATGGTGTCGCTTTGAGCCGCCTCCTGGGCGAGTTGTTTGCGCTTGCCTTTGATTTCAGGATTGCCTTCGCTCTCCTTGTACTCGCGCTTGACCTCATCCTTCGACATCTTCAGCTGCTTGATGTGCTGATATTTTTGGAAAAAGAAGTCGGCCGCCGCGATGATGATATACGCCATGACCACATTCATCGTTAGCGCCTTGATCATCGGCTGCAACGCCGTGAGCACCGACTCCTCCCCGCCATAGGGCAGCCGCGTCAACGGGTCCAGGCTCGCCTTCGTGACGTAGTAGATGATGATCCCGATCACCCCCACCTTGATGGTGGATTTGAGCAGCTCCACCAGGCTCTTCATCGAAAAGATCTGCTTGGCTTTGTCCATCGGGTTGAGCTTCTTCAACTCAGGCTTGAGAGGCTCAAACGTGAGCATGAACCCAATTTGGCCAAAACCCGCCGCCAGGCCCACCACCATCACCACCATGAGGATGGGCATGGACATGAGGAGAATCTTCCGCCCAATCGCCAGCATCAACTCCATGGAGCCCTGCGCGAAGGGCTTGTGGTAATACTGGACTGGTAGCAGGATGAGCTCCTTCGCCTGCTCCACCATGGAAGGCCACATGATCCCGATCGTGACAAAGCTCGCAATGGTCAGGGCCGCGGTGCCCACATCCTGACTCTTCGCGACCTGACCCTTTTTGCGGGCGTCGCGAAGCTTCTTCGGGGTTGGTGGCTCGTTCTTCTCGCTCACTCAAAGATCTTGTTATAGAACACCCGAATCTGGCCCGGCGTCGGGAACTCATTACGCAGGAAGCCCACCAGAAACACGAGGTAGAAGATGATCAACACGGCAGCAATACCGCTCTTCACCGGCATGGCCAGGAAGAACACATTCAACTGGGGGCTGAACCGGTTCATCAACCCCATGCCGAACTCCGCAATGAACATGGCGATGACCAGAGGCGCCGCAAAGGTGACGATCATTCCCATCATCTTATCCAGCACATGCAGGAACACGATGGGGAAGGCCGGCTCCATCTTGGGGAACCAGGAGAACACCGGCCAGTGCACATAACTGTCGTACATGATGGTGAGGAAGGCCATGAATCCCCCTCCCACAAAGAAGAAGACACCGATGATGCGGGCAAACAACAGACCAAAGGGCGAGGTGCTCTCACCTGACATGGGGTCAAACATCTCCGCCATGGAGCTGCCTCGCTGGTTGTCGATGAAGAAGCCCGTTCCTTCGGCAATCCAGAAGGCCATCCCCGTCACAAACCCCAGCAGCATGCCGATGGCCACCTCCTTGGTCAGCACTCCGATCAAGAACAGCATGTCAGGATCCTGCGGGATACCGGACACGTGCACCATGGGGATGGCCAGCGTCGTCAGGCTGATGATGACGACCTGCCGGGCGATCCCGGTGATGAACTGCTGGGCAAAAAACGGCGACACCGAAAGCGCCGCCATCATCCGGGGCAGGGTGAAGGCGACCGTCAACATGATGTCCCGGTGCGCTATGAGGTCGAAGGTCACCTTCGGAGAGTCGGAAAGGTGTCAAAAATGTGCGTGGTGAAGTTGATCACCTCTGCGCCCGTCCAGGAGGCCGTGGCAATGATGACCACCGTCACGACAATGAGCTTCACCGCAAAGGACAACGTCTGCTCCTGCACCTGGGTGAGGGCCTGGAAAAGGCTCACGACCACCCCCACCACCGTGGCGACCACGATGGGAGGGAGGGAAAGGATCAGCACCAGAATCAGCGCCTTGTTGGTGATGTCGATAATGTAGGCTTGATTCATGACAAGCAGGGGTGTGCGCCTCTCACCCGCCGGGCATGGCGTAGGTGATGACCAGTCCGTGGATCAACCGGGCCCAACCGTCCACCAGGACGAAGAGCAGCAGCTTGAACGGAAGGGAGATGGTCATGGGTGACACCATCATCATCCCCATGGCCAGCAAAATGTTGGAGACGATAAGGTCAATGGCAATGAAAGGCAGGTAGAGCAGGAACCCGATCTGGAAGGCTGCCGTCAGCTCACTGACGGTGAAGGCGGGGATGAGGACAAAGAAGTCATCCTTGTCGATCTTCACCTGGGCCTTGTCGCCCCAGAGCCGGCGGGCGGTATCGAGGAAGAACGCCTTCTCCCGGTCTGCCGTGTGGTAGGCCAGGAACTTCCGGATGGGCGTGCTGCTCCGGTCCATGATGCCCTTGATGCTCTCCACACTTAAATTCTTCAGATCCTCCTTTTCCAGGTTGGCAAAGGTTTGCTGGCCAATAGGGGCCATGATGTAGATCGTGAGGATCACCGCGATGCCGTTGAGCACCATGTTGGGCGGGATCTGCTGCACACCCAGGGCGTTGCGCACCAGGCTGAGCACGACCACCAGCTTCACGTAGGAGGTGACCATCACCGCCAGGAAGGGGATCAGCGCCAGCACAGAGGCCAGCACGATCAGCGTCAGCGGATCTGGCAGCTGCAGGTTGTTCATGCTTTGGCCAGTTCCGTGATGCGCACTCCGATGCGGTTGCCGATGTCCAGCAGCTCACCCTTGCCAATGGCGCGCCCGTTGGCGCAGATCGTCACCGCCTGGTTGGCAGGTGTGGGGAGTTCGATGCAAGCACCCGGAGCCAGGCTGCGCAGTTGCTCGAGCGTGGCGGCGTGCGTCCCCACCAGGAAGGTGAGTTCGACTTCAAGCTGGTCCACCAAGGCCAGGGGCTCGGTGGCGGCGGGAGTTGGGGCGGGTTCGCTCATGATGAATTGTTGAATGGTCAGCGTTTTGTCCTGCCAGATGGCAGCGGCGTGGCGGCGGCCAGCGATCAGCACCTCACAGGCACCTTGCACGCGCCAGGCCTGCAGGTCCGCCAGCACGGCATCCGCCTGGCGCAGTTCGCGGAACTCCTGTTGCGAAAGCGTGACGCGCCCGGCAACGAAAGACAGCAGCAGGGGCAGCGCATTCAGGCTCCGCACCGGCTGAGCCGGCACCCGGGCCATGATCTGGGCCAGGTGCTCCAGAGCGGCGTCATCCCCTTTCAAGGTGCCGCGAATCCAACCGGGGTCGCCGTCCTTTTCCACCGCGAAGGTCAGGGATTCCGCCTCCGCTTTGACAGGAGAGCCCGCGGGCAGCAGCTCTGCCAGCCCCACGTCCACCCCTTTGCCCTTGAGCTGAGTCAGCCCCGTCTCGAAGGCTGCCGCGAGCACGCCGCAGGCCAGCTCCGCGGGCAGCACTTCCAGATCCAGTCCGGCCAGGGCGGCGGAGAGCGCCGACACATCCGGCAAGCGCTCCAGTTGCACCTGGAACTCATGCCCGTCCACCGTCACCCGGGCGACCCGGCTGGCGGGGTTCAGACTCCTGACAGCAGAAAACTTCAGCGTGGCCGGTTGCCCGTTCCAGGCAAAGGCCACAGGCCGGTTGCTCCCGGCAATGGCCTGAACGGTCCGCGCGAACAAGGGGCGGACTTTTTCCAGGGCCAGGGGCTGAAGGTCAACTTCAGTGCCGGTTATTTCCAAAGGCATTCGGGCGGACATCAATCAAGAGAGTGTTGAGGAAGGCGGGCGGAAGCAGGCGGGGAGTGAAAAACACCTGCTGCCTCAGGTCAGGCGGTTGCCTCCTCCTGCTGTTGCTGCTGCTGGCGGGCCTGATCCCACGGAGTATTGCGCTCGCGGGAGCGGCCGTCGGAGGGGGCGTCGCCTGAAGAGTTCACCGTGACCACTGACGGCGCAGTTTGGTGCAGCCGCTCATCCAGCCGCTGCGAGAGCATGGCGATGCTGCCTTCCAACCAGCGCACCGAATCCGCCCTCGTGGAAACAAACTCCACCATCACCCGGCCGTCTTCTCTCCAGACGCGAGCCTCGGTGCCGGGCAGGACGCCCTCCTGGAACTTGATCCGTACCTCTTGGTTCTGGCCCGAGAGCGGGTCCGTCACCAGCACGCGATCCGCCATGGTGTGCATGAGGTTTTCAATCTGGGCCACCCGTTCAGCCATCGGGCTGGCTCCCTCCGCCGCGGCGGCTGGGGCCGGAGCAGACACCACGCTGGATTGTGAGAAGAAGCTGTCCAGAATGGCCGACCCGAGCGTGTCAGGTTTGACCTCGGCAGCGACCGTTTCCGGTTGAACCTCCGTACCCACGCCAGGAAGCGAGGAGCCCCCGGTCGTCGCCAGAGACTTCAATGCTTGTGCGGCGAGCTCTCCCACCTTCCCGCCTTCAGGAACGGTTCCAGGAAGAACGGCAGCAGAAAACTGCGAACGCCCACCCGTGTCGGCAACGGATGCCTGCCCGCCTTTGTCATCAGTGCTCACCACCGTTGCAGGCTGAGGCACGCCCGGGGTGGCCATGCCTTCCAGCATGGACCAGTCAGGCCCTTTCTGGTCGTCGTCGCCAAATCCATCGTCGGTGCCACTGCCGGAACCAGAAGGCTTTTCCAGAAGCGCCTTCAAGATTTCCAGGGCAGACGGATCACTCGTCTCAGTCACCACCTCACCCGTCGGACTTTCCGTCACCGGGTTGGAATTGGACGCGGAGTTAATTGTATTCATGGTTTTGACTCCCGGTTAAATTGAAGAGAGCTGATTTGGGGGATGTGAAATCTTCCATTTCCAGGTCAGCAAGACGCTCCTCTTCCAGCGCCTGCTCGCGCCGCCAGAGCTGGCGGTGTTCCACCAGTTTTTCCAGTTCCTGGGTGGCTTTGATGTGGGCCTTGCGGGCTTCTTCCAGAAGTTCTCTCGCACGATCGAGATCGGCCTCGGCCTTGCGGAGCAAATCCATATAGTCCAGCTCCTTCTCGCGCATGCCAGCGATCTCAAGACGCAGGTCGGTGATGTCGCCCAGCTTCACCGGCTTCAGCATGATGGAATCCATCAACCGCCGTTCCTCAACCACGCGCCACACCTTGTAGTCCTCCAGCTCCTGCTGGCGCTTTTCCACCAGCTGCTCCGCCTCCACCACGACCCGCCGGGCCGCAGTCACAGCCTTGCTCGCCTTGTCCTCGCGATGTTCGCGGACAAAGATGAGATCCTGCAGGAGGTAGCGGGCCATGGGGTTACGGTGAAAGAGGATGGAATGCCCGCGCTAGCGGGCCAGTTGCATCATCGCCTGAAGGGTTTGTTCGAAGGTGCTCTGCTCACGCAGTCCCTGTTTCAAGAAATTATTGATCGCATCGACCTTGGCAATGGCCTCGTCGGAAGAGGCATCACTGCCCTTCTTGTACTCACCGATGCGCACCAGAAGCTCCACTTCTTGATACTTGGCCAACAGGTTGCGGAGCTTGCCCGCCGCCCGTTGGTGATCGGGGGTCGCGATCGCCGTCATCAAGCGGCTCACGCTCGCGAGGACGTCGATCGCAGGATAATGGTTCGCGGAGCCAAGCTTGCGGGAAAGGATGATGTGACCGTCCAGAATGGAGCGGGTTTCATCCGCCACTGGTTCCGTCATGTCGTCCCCCTCCACCAGCACGGTGTACAGGGCGGTGATGGAGCCATTCGCGGAGCAGCCGGCGCGCTCCATCATCTTCGGCAGAGTGGCGAAAACGGAAGGCGGGAAACCACGACGGGTGGGCGGCTCACCTGCGGCCAGACCGATCTCGCGCAAGGCACGGGCAAAGCGCGTCACGGAATCCATGAGCAGCAACACCTTCCGGCCTTTGTCACGAAAGTACTCGGCGATGGCCGTGGCCACATATGCGCACTTGAGGCGCTCCATGGCCGGACGGTCGGAGGTCGCAATGACCGTCACCGCACGCTTCACGCCATCTTCACCCAGGTCACGCTCCAGGAACTCGCGCACCTCACGGCCACGTTCACCGATCAGGGAAAGCACCACGATGTCTGCTTCCGTATTGCGGATGATCTGGCTCAACAGGGTGCTCTTGCCACCACCTGCCGCCGCGAAGATGCCCATACGCTGCCCTTCGCCGCAGGTAAGCAGACCATCCAGTGCCCGCACGCCCAGATGGATGGGCGTAGAGATGAGCTGGCGGGTCATGGCGTTCGGCGGATCCGCCGTCACAGCATAGTATTCCTCGATCTCAATCGGGCCTTTCCCGTCAGAGGGGTTGCCCAGGCCATCGAGCACCCGGCCCAGCATCGCCGGCCCCACAGGCACGCGGTGCACCTCTCCGGTAGGGGTCACCTCTGTGGAGGAGGAAATGCCCTCCAGTTCGCCCAGCGGTGTCAGCAGCACGAGGTTCTTGGCAAACCCCACCACCTCGGCCATCAGACCATCCTCCTGCCAGGGATTCCGCAGATGGCAGAGTTCCCCGATTTTCACACCGGGGGCGTACGCCTGGATGATGGTGCCCACCACCTGCACCACCCGGCCACGCGGCACCAGGGGACGCGCCGTCTCCACCCCGCGCATCAGGCGCCGGTTGAGGGCTTCAAAGTCCATGGTGGGTCGCATCGTCATGTCGGGTCTGGCTTGGCTGGGGATTGGGATAATAGAAATTACTTCAGGGAGTTGATCAGCGCCTTCTCAATGGCCCGCAGCTGGGTCTGGATGCTCGCGTCCACGACGCCGATCTCCGTCTCCAGCACACAGCCGTCTTCGGCCAGGCGCTCGTCAGGCAGCACTTCCAGGAACTGGACCTTGGGGCAGGACTCCAGCATGGACTGCACGCGGGACTGGAGCCACTCGGCCTGGGCCGGGGCCACGCGAACGGTCACATGCCCCTCGTTCCGGGTGGTTTCCAGCGCATGACGCACGGCCTGCTCGACGATCTCCTTCTGCTCAAAGGTGCCCAGCACACGACGCAAGGCCCGCATCACCAGATCGATCATCACACCTTCCACCTTGGAAAAGTAAGCAGCGCTCTGGGTCATGCATTCCATGATCTGCCCGGCAATCTCCGCCTTGCCCTCCTCCTGACCTTCCTTGAACCCCTCCTCACGGCGGCGTTCGTACTCGGTCTGCGCCTCGGCACGCTTCTGGTCCGCGTCCATCTGACCGGCCTTTCGCAGCCGGATGGATTCGCTCACTGCCGCGTCCACAATCGCCTTCGCACCCGCGACCACGGCATAGTCTTCCGCCTTGACCACTTTCGCGCTGGGCTCAATGGCCACTCCCGTTGCATTCAGGCAAAGCATGCCATCTCCTCCTTGGTAAAAACTTCATTGCCAATCTTGCGGACGAACGTCCAGATCTGGTCGCACTCCTCTGTGGCCAGCTTGGGGGTGCCCTGCTGCTGCAGTGATGGCGGCAGTTTTACCCAGAACCGCCGCAGCAGCTCCGAGGGCTCGTCTGAAAGCATGCCCAAGACGGTAGCCCAGCCAGTGGCCAGCACCTGCTGGCCGAGGCTGCCCTGAATCCCGGCGGTCAGTTGGGGCAGCGCCGGTGCCGTCATCATCCGGCCACGCCGCAAGGCGAAGGCGTGAGCCGCCGCGCCAATGGCGGCCTTCAGCTCCATAGTCTGCACCCGGGCAATCGTCGCCGCGATCTTGGTCGCGTGGATGGCGGCCCCGCAATAGCAGGCCAGTTTCTCCAACGTCATCCAGCTCATCAAAACCAGCCGACGACGCGGAGGGGAGAAATCCCACCAGCCCGGCACGTGATCCAGCCCCAGTTGAGTCGTCGCCCAGCGGGAGGCATGCTTCTGCCCCACCGCCGAGTTTGCCAGGAAAGCCAGAACATCAGCATGTGGCAACGCAGCAAGCCGGTCAGGGTGCGCCCAGTGCTGGGGCTTCCCTTGAAAGTCACCAATCAACCGGAAGAGGTCCGGCTGACGGAGGGCAAGTTCTGCATACCATTGCGGCAGATTCATGATGCAGACTTGGGGTTGCCCTTGCGGAACATGAGGAAGACAGCCGTGGCGAGAAGGAATCCGCCCGCCGCTGCCGCCACGGGCACACCCCACGGTGGCAGGGTTGCCAGCAGACCAGCGGCCTTGGTCGCCTCCGGCTTTTCCTTGCGACGCACCGGTTCCATGGCCTCTGCGGAAGTGATCACGAGCTCCACGTTTTCCGGCTTCAGTCCTTCCACACTGCGAGTCACCAGATTTTTCAAGTCCTGGGTATTGTTCGCCAGATTGTAGCCGGGACGGCACTTGATGAAGACCGCCGCCGAAGCGGGATTGGTCTCCTCTGCCAACGGATCCGTGTCTGGCAGGGCGATGTGGACACGAGCCGCGACCACGCCGTCGATCTTCATGAAAGTCTCCGAAAGCTCCTGGCTCAGAGCATAGATAAAACGGACACGTTCCTCCGTCGGGGAGCTGACCAGCCCGGACTTCTGGAAAATTTCCCCCATGCGCTGGAAGCTCTGCCGTGGCAGGCCCATCGCCTGCAGCGTCTGCATGGCAAAGGGAAAGTCCTCGGACTTCACCTGGAGGGCCCATTTGTCTTCCTTGCCGGGAGTCTTGGTGCAGGCGACCTCACGTTCCATCAGGGCGGCCATGACCTCGTTGGCTTCTTCCTCACGCAGATCGCTGAAGAGGGGCACCTGCTTGGCACAGCTCACCAGCAGCAGGCCGCAAAGACAAAGAGTGATTCGAGAGAGGGGAGCCATGAAATAGGGCGAAAGAGGAAATGCAAAAATCAAACAGATGACAGGTGCCGCGGACGAGGACGCGTGGATGCCGCGACCTCATCCGTCAGGTACACCTGGCTGGCTCAACCACCGCGGCTGAGTTCCTTGATGGTGTTGGTGCCGGCTTTGGAGGCGTTGTCCACGCCCATCACCGACATGCTCCATCGGGCGACTTCAATTTGAAGAGCCATGATCTCACCGAAATCGGTCCCGAGCTTGAGCGGACCATTGCTGGAGATGTGCTCCAAACGGGAGTTGATGGCGCTCATCGAGTCATGATAGCCGGTATTGAAATGGGAAATGCCATCGAGAATGGAGTCTCCCAAGGTGTTGAATTTCGTCGGTTCCACCGCACCTGCTGCGGTGGGGGCAGCGGGAGCCTGGGCAGGAGCGACGACTGGTGCCGACGTGCTGGCAATCATGGCCCGCAGTTGCTCCAAATCTTGGGGAGAGGACACCCCCAGCGGAGCAGGCACGGCCGCAGTGGCTGCGACGGCAGTCTGCGCTTGGACGGGAAGGGCGACAAGAGGTACGCTCATAGAAAGTTGCGTTTGGGTGCCAGATGATCGGAGGACAGGGTCAACAAGTTGGCCGCCATCGCCCGGGCGTCAGGTTGCGAGGAAGTGCTGGCGACCTCCTGCAAGATAGCCTGCCCCTCCTCCTCCCGGCCCTGAAGTCTCAACGCGCAGCCCAGATGGGCGCGGGCGAGGTCAGAGCCGGGATTCAGGGTCAATGCACCTTCCTTCAGCGATTTGATGGCCACCTCGGGGTTGCCCGAGAGGATGGCGACAACCGCCCCTCCAATGATGGGAATCTCGCTCTCGGGTCGCACAGCTTGGACACCGTCAAAGACGGCGACGGCCTCTTTGTAGAGACCATTCCATGCGGCCAGGTAGCCTATACGCATCAAAAGACGGACGAGCTCAGAATCGATGGGGATCATGCACTGGCAGACGTGGTTCTAACGTTGATGGGCCAGAACCTAACGAAGGTTGCTGACAGCGTTCTTCGCGGGCTCCTGAATCGCTTTCACAAGGTTGGAAACAGCCGTGGCTGCGTTCGTCACCTGGTTCACGCGCATCTGCAGCAGCACCACAGCGCCGGGGTCGGAGAAGTCCGTTTGCGAGGCGTCGGTCATCACCTGCGTGGTCTCTTGGTTCAGCGTGTTGGCCATCGTGGTCACGGTGTTCCAAACATCTGAGTTGCTGCCGAACAACGGGGGATTGAAGTCAATGGGCATGGTGTTTGTTTGCCTTTCTTTATTGCTTGTTTGTTTGTGGGTTTCCGGTGTGGAGTTTTGAATGACTCGGTCGTCTTATTTGCCCCCGCCGGTGGCGAGCACCTTGAGCGTGGCAAAAAATCGGATCAGTTTTTCAGCCTGATCAATGCTGTGGGCGAGCCGATTGGCGGCCTCAAAATCCCCAGGGGCGAGCCCCGCACTGCGGGCCTGGTTCACCTTGTCCCGCCAGGTGCCGAGATACTCGGTAAGCTGGGCGCGGAAAGTCCCGTCCGTGTCATTGGCCAGGGCATCCGCAAGATCTGGGGTGTCGATTTCGGTCATGGTTTGGATTGCTTCTGCCCGGACGAGGCGACGGGTGATTTGTTGGAGTGAGGCTTGGCCGACTCGCTGGCCACTGCGGCCTCCAATGCCTCCTGAATAGCCTTCTGCCTTTCTGAGGACACGGGTTTCTGAAAATCTGCCGGCGGGGGTGAAGAGACGGCTTTTGTCTGTACTGGCCCAGGAGCGGGCTCTCCAGTCGGCGGGCTGCCAATCACCGGCAGCGGAGGCTCGATCGCTGAGGGAGCGGCCTCTTTCACGGGCTCCTGAGGGGCGATGGCTGGAAGGACCGGAGCCTCGGCAGGCAAGGCGCGTCGGACTGATACCGCCTCTGCCGTCACGCCACTGTCCCGAAGGGCGTCCGATACCGTGGCGATGTCCACGACGGCCTCTTTCGAAGCTGCCCCTGAAGGAGCCCCCAGAATGACCATGTCACCAATGCCCACCACCCGCTCGCTCTCGCCTTCCTGGATGACGATGCGCCCCTCACTGACCTGCTTGATCACTCCGCCAAAGGGCAGTCTGGCTCCAGCAAAGTAAATGCCCCCACTGCTGAGGCGCATGGATCCCAAGCCACCCGGACGATTCTGAATGGATTCCACCGTGGCGTCAGGCTTGTCGATGGTTGGGAACAATGCGCGAGGCACGGGAGGGGGGGCTTGGAAAAGCCCTGTAGCCGAGGCGGCAGCATTCACGGACCCTGATCCGGTCGCCCCCACACCCTTCTCCTTCTCTTCTTGGGGGGCGGAAGTGATGCCCATGCTGCCACGACCCGAGGTCATCGCCGGTTCCCGCTGCGATTGACTGGCACGGTGCTCTGCCGAAGCGGCCGCCAGCCCTGCCGCAGGGGTGATCGTTGCGGCGGCCGCTACTCCGTTCCCAGCTCCCTTAGCCGGTGCTCCTGTGGTCTCCGTCCCACTCGGTTTTTGCGCGGCAGCGTGGGCAGGAAGCGTCACAATGACCGTCCTTTCGGTGGGCTTCATGATGGAAGGCACGGTCACTTGTGCCTCCACGCCAGTGACCCCAGGAATCTCGTCCGTGAGTTGCTGCTTCACCCGGTTCCACAAATCGCGATCCGTGACACTGCCACTCACCACCAGCCGGCCTTCGGCATTTGCAATGACGTCCAAAGGCAGACGTTGCTGGCGGAGGATCGACCGGGCACTTTCCCCGAGTGATTCGAGACTCCAGATCCGGGGCACTACGCCGGAGGCTTTGGTGCGGAGATCCACCTCAATGTCTCTCAACTGGTCCGATTTGGGCACATACCCACGGGCATAGAGTCGTCCGCCGTCGGATTCCACGCGCACATCTTCAGAGGCACCATGCACCTTGAGTACCGCTTCGGCCCGGGACTTTAAGTCATTGTCTCCATCCCCACCGGGAAGCGGATTGTTCCCCTTCCAGATATTGAACAGGATCAGCCACGCGGTCAGCAGGAGCAGGCCAAAGGCCACCCCAAAGATAGCCACCGCCCGCTTCGGCGGTGGCGGGCTCTCACCATCTGTGGCAGCTGCCGCAGCGCTGCCTCCCCCATTCCCTGCCGTCGCACCGGCCGCAGCGGCAGCATTGTCCGCTGGTTTGCCTTCCTCGCCAGGTGGCGGTTCGGGAGCCTCTTTTTCCAGTTCTGGCGCATCCCCTGCCGAGAGCAGAGGCCACTTGCCATCCACCGGGCCAATCACCAGGTGTGTGCCACCCAGCGTGATGAAGACAAAGGGCTCGACCTTCTGGCGGGTATCTTTGACACGCTTGCCCGCCAGATACACGCGACCGCCCAGCGGCTCGACAAACAACGCCTTCGGACCGGCGTCGATGGCCACGTGCTGGGGGGCGATCAGGACATCATGCAGCACCACATCGCAGCCTTCATCGCTGCCGATGAGGCTCTTGCCGGGTGCAAGGTCGATCTCCGCGCCCTGATGGGGGCCCGCGATCACCTTCAGCAGCCACTGGGAACGGGTATCACTCATTTGGGATTGATCTTGATGCGGGGAAGCACAGGGGGCGCGTCATATTCGGAAGATTGGCGGACCGCCGCCCCACGGGGAGCTACGGCAGGCTCCACCACAGGAGCCGAGGTCACGCCCGCAGGCACGCCGGGAGCGGGCAACAGGATGGGATCCAGCATCGTAGGATTGGGGTTGCTCGCCTTCCAGGCTTCATTGGCCACCTCACGAGCCCGGATGGAGGCGGGGTGAACGTCATCACGCACCGCAGGAGTTGAGTGCTGTTGCACGTCCACCACCTTGGGAGTGATGAAGAAGAAGCGCTGCTTGCGCTCGTTCAAGACCTCCTTGCGCTTGAAGGCATAGCCCACCAACGGGATGTCGCCGAGGAAAGGCACCTGCCGGGTGTTCTTGGTCTTGCGCTCAATGAAATAACCTCCCACCAGCAGGGTCTTGCTCTCCGGGACAACTGCCTGGGTGGTGATGGCACTCTCCCGCGTGCCGGGGATATCATCTACGGAAGTGTCTTCGAAGTTGCCATCCGTGATGTCCAGATGCAGGCGGAAGGAACGTTTGCCATCTTCCACCACCAAGTTGGGAGTCACGCGGAACTGCACTCCGGCCGTCACGTCGAAGAGATCCACCTCTTGATCACCGGCTACCCGCACATAGAAAGTCTCCTCCGTGCGCACCACGGCCTCGACGTTCTCCATGGTCAGAACCGATGGGCTGGAAACGATGTCTGCGCCCCCTTTTGTCTCAAGCGCACGCAGACGAGTCAGCAAATCAAACCCTTCACCACCAATGAGAGCTGCAACATTCAGGCCGCCACCACGAACGAGATTGGTGCCGTCCACAAACGATGGCGTGGTCTCAGGAGGAGCTTCTCCGCCGTCGAACTGGCTGCGATCCGCTTCAAATCCGAAACGGTACTTGTTGCCATCCTTGGCCGTGTAGTTCCCAAGGAATTCCATGCCAAAGTCTTTCCCGTTGGTGGTGTCCACATCCACAATGGCCGCCGTGATTTCGATGGCGTTGGTGGGCACATCGAGCATCTGGATTAGCTCATCATAGAGAGGCATGCGAGAGCCAAGGTCACGCACCACAATGGCGTTCAAGCGACCGTCCACCACAATGATGGGCTCGATGGGGTCCCCGGGTTGGGGGGCGTTGCCAGGCCCCTGTGCGCCCCGCGGAGCACCGTTGCTCCCGCTGCCTGCCGGGGGCTGCCCGATAGAGGACAAACCCGCGCCACGCAGTCCGTCCCGGGACCGCAGACGCTCGGTGTAGACAGGCCCGTTCGACGACGTCCCCGATCCCTTGGGGTTCATAAGATTCTGCAACGTCGTGGCCACCCCAGGAATGCGGACGGAAGAGCCGGAGCCTGAACCCACTGTGGAGTCTTGGGCCGTGGCATACTTCAGACGATAGGTACGCACCGTGTACTCGGAGCCAGACTGCTCCACCTTGATGGACATCTGCGCATCCAGCTCCCGGGCGACGATCTCGGTCGCCTGGATGTAACGGGGACCACCGGCCAGCAGCAGCAATCCCGGACGGTCAGCCCCCTTGATCAGGCTCTCCCGCCCAGCAGGTCCACTGGCAAATCCCACGGACTGCAGCGCGTCTTCGAGGCTCTTCCGAGTCAGGGCGTTGACCACCAAGGTGCGTGTGAGCACTTCGTCAGCAGCATCCACATAGATCTTGCCCCCGTCGTAGAACCAGGTGCAGTTGCCCACCTCACACAGAGTGTCCAGCATGGAACTGGTGGCGACAGACTGGAAGTCTCCGCTGACCACCGCCTTCACCTGCGGACTGATGATGGCCTGCAGGCCTTGTTTGGAGGCCAGCTCCTGGAGAAGATCCGCCACGGTGCGTTGCTGCACCGCCTGCAAACTCACCCGGGCAGTTTTCCATGGAATGTCTGCGTGGGCCACAGGTGCGGCAAAGGCCGTCACGACCGCACACAGAAGGAGACTTGAAGAGAAGGAGCGCATGCGTGTGGTTAGTTGGCACCCAGCCATTGCCGCCAGAAGCTGGTTTCATTCAAAAGCGATTCGATGGCGGCCAGCCCGTCGGAAACGGATCGAAGTTCGCCGTCAAAGCGCCGCCAGAGGAACAGTTCACGGGTGCCCGGCTCGAAACAGAGGGATTCCGCGGTGGCCAGCTTGCTGAAGCGGGCTCCCGAAAGAACCAGACAATCCGAAAGCAAGACCCCGAGCGGCTGCCGCCTGATCTGTGCCAAATCATCCGCCAAACCAATGATCCCAGCGAAAACGATTTTTCCATCCTGAATCCGGGAGAGACGCAGCGGCACGCCATCCACCTCAAAGGCGAAGTTGCCCGCACCGTCTGGAGCAGGGCGGCTCAGCCCCACCTCTTCACAGACGGCGTCCACAGTTTCTGAGAGCGAATCAGTCATGGTTCAGTAGTCGATCAGGCCGCAATGCGTCCCAACGGCTGGATGGTGATCTCTTCGGTGAGTTCCTGGTGGGAGAGAACGGGAAGTTCGTAAAATTCTTGTTCGATAAGCTTCCGGGTGTACCGGCGGACATCCAGGGAGGTGAGCAGCACCGGCCGCTGGTTGCTCTCCCAGATATTGCCGACCTGCTTGCGCACCGATTGGAGGAGCGCTTTGACGGTGCTGGGGTCGAGGGCGAGATAGGCCCCTGCGGAGGTCTGGCGCACTGCCTTGCGAATGCTCTCCTCCAGGCTCGGCTCCAGCAGATACACCGCCAGGAGGTTCTGCCCGCGGCTGAACTTGTAACTGATGTAGCGGCGCAAGCTGGAACGCACGTACTCGGTCAGCAGCACGGCCTCCTTCTCCTTCTGGCCCCACTCAATCAATGACTGCAGGATGGTGCGCAGGTTGCGGATGGAAATCTCCTCCTGCACCAGCCGCTGGAAGACCTCGGTGATCTTTTGCACCGGGAGGACACGCTGCACTTCCCGCACCACCTCGGCAAACTGCCCCTCCATTTTTTCCAGAAGGTATTTCGTTTCCTGCAGTCCCACAAAGTCTGCGGCATACCGCTTGAGGATGACTGAGAGGTGGTAGGTTAGCACCTGGGTGGGGGCAAGATACGGTACGTTGGTTTTGTCCAGGTCCCCCTTGCGATCAATCGGAACCCACAGCGGTGGCAGGCCTTTCAGGAAGGACTTCTCCTCCACAAACGGGATGTTCAGCATCTTGAGCGACTCCGCCTTCTCCCTCGCCAGAACGTGCCCGGCCTTGAAGCTCCCCTCGGCAATCGGCACCTCATGGAGCATAATCTTGTAGGCCCCTGCTGGCAGCGACTCGTTGAAACGCAGGTGAATCCCCGGGAACGGCACGCCCAGGTCGTGGTACAACGCCTGTCGCACCCGGATCAGCTCATCGTTCATCGATGCCGCATCGATGGCATTCTGGCTGGCCGCAGAGACGTCCATCAGGAGCGGCACGGTGATGGAGAACTCATCATTTGAATCTTTCTTTTTGACCTGTGGCTTGGCCCCCGTAGCGGCCATGGCGGGCAGGTCACGTTTGTCCTGCGTGGCCAGCACCGACTCGGGAGCCAGTTTGCGGCTCAACGCAAAGCCACCCACCCCGGCCACCACGGCCAGGATCAGGAACGGAATCTTGGGAAATCCGGGAATCATCGCAAAACCCACCATGAAACCGGCCGCGATCATGAGCGCCTTGGGCTGGGAAAGAAGCTGGTTGCCCACGTCACTCCCGAGAGCACCTCCGTCTTCTGAAGCCGACACGCGGGTCACGATCATGCCCGCGGTGATGGAGATGAGCAGCGCCGGAATCTGCGAGACCAGACCGTCACCAATGGTGAGGATGGAGTAGGTGGTGACGGCTTTGCCAATGTCCCAGCCTTTCTGCATCACGCCGATACAGATCCCGGCGGTGATATTGATGGCCGTAATGATGAGGCCGGCAATGGCGTCCCCCTTCACGAACTTCATGGCACCGTCCATGGCACCGTGGAGCTGGTTTTCTTTCTCCACCTTGTGTCGTCGGGCAGTGGCCTCCTCCTGGGTGATGGCTCCGGCACGCAAGTCGGCGTCAATGGCCATCTGCTTGCCCGGCATGGCGTCCAGGGTGAATCGGGCGCCCACTTCCGCGACACGTTCCGCCCCTTTGGTGATCACGATGAACTGAATCAACGTGATGATGAGGAAGATCACGACCCCGACGACGAAGTTGCCGCCGACCACGAAGTTCCCGAAGGTGTACACGATCTCCCCGGCGTGGGCGTGCAACAAGATCAGACGGGTGGTCGTGATGTTGAGCGATAATCGAAAGAGGGTCGTGATGAGCAACAGCGACGGAAACGTCGAGAACTCCAGGATGCCCGGCACATACATGGAGAGCATGAGGAGCAGCATGGAGATCGCCAGGTTGATGGCGAGCAGCAGATCCAGCACGGCCGGTGGCACCGGCAGGATCATCAGGGACAGGATGGCCACCACCACGACTGCAAGCAGCACGTCGTAATAGCGGGAACCGCGAAGGATCGCGCCTTGGAGCTGAAGCATTTTTCCGGCCATGCGATCGTGTCAGGTCAGTCTGTTGTAGTGGTGAGAAGGCTGGTAAGGAACTCGCGCGCAGCTTCGTGTTTACCCTGCTCCCAGAGAGCCTTGGCAAACACCAGCCCCACCGGCATGCGGAGGTCATTGGAACTTTTTTGCAGGGCGCGCGTGGCCACCCTGGCGGCGTCCACGGGTCGGCCATTCATCAACTCGCCCAAGGCCAGGCACCGCTGGACCTCCACGTCGTCCGGGAACAGGCGAAACAGGAGCCGCAGCATCGCGCAGGCCGCAGCCGGTTTGTGCTGCTCCAGATGGAGATACGCCTGCAGCATCATCCAGTCCCGCTGGGCTGGAGTGAGCGTCCATTGCCCCACTCGCGCAGATTTCCCCAACGGAGCGCCGGGGGGCTCTCCGTTCATTCGGATGGGGGGCTGGTGGGTGTTGGGAGTCAACGAAAGTAATGGTCGGTTTGCATCTGCCTGAAGGGCCGGATCAGTTACAGGAAAATCCCGCCAACTTTCCACCGGAGTTCAGGCTTACCCTTTCAGCAGGGCATAGCGGTACTGTTCGCCCAGCTCATGGTCTGCGCCGAGGCCGCTCAAGAGGCCGATGACCCCTTGAATCTCCTCCTGCTGCTGGGGATCTGCCGTGTCTTGAAGAGCCGTCACCAGCGCCTTCAGAATTTCTTCCCGCATGAGATGAAACACGCCAGGACGCAGCATGGACTGATCCTCCACCCGGGGGCGAATCGCATCGAGCATGACGCGCTCGAAGGTGTTGGCCTGAAGAATAGCCTCCATCTTCGCCTCCACGGAGGCATCGATGGGTTGCAGGCGGGAATCCTCCGGCAGCAACGGTGCCACCTGCTGGTCTGCGATCTCGATGGAGGCGAGACCCAGCTTGGTTTGAAAGGATTCTGGAAGGAGGCGGGGCATGAAAACGGAAGTCAGTCAGACCGTGACGGCGATGATCAAGCGGGCCGCACCACTGTGGACAAAGCGTCTTGCAGGGCCTCCAGCTGACCGATGGCCTCGTGCAAGGCTGGAAGGTTAAATTCGTAAGTCTCCATTCTCGCAGAGAAAACCAGCACCCCGCGTCCACCAGCAAGGGCAGCACGCACAGGCCAGCTTCCCGGTTGCCGGGGGTGGGTCATTTCCAGAGCCGTCTGGCAGGCGGCGGCATCCGGTGGTTCGATCTTGCGGGACAGGCTGATGGCCACGATCTCCTGGCGATCACCCACCAGCTCAATCGACAAGGTGCCAATGCCACTGATATCCAGAATCACCGCCCCATGTTCATTGGGTTGCAGATGCGCCATGCCCATGCTCTGGCCGAACTCAGACACGGTTTGGTCTATGGGAGTCATCTTGGGTTAAGAGGCCTCCTCCTTGGCGATTTCGGCATCCAGAGCCTGTTGCATCGCATCGAGCATTTTCTCCCGGATATCCGGGGTTGGGAATAGTTTCAAGGGAATCTGTCTTACTTTCTCTCGCAACTGGGTGACAAAAAAGATCCGGATCTCGGGTTTCTTCAGTCCCACCCGGGTGGCGATCTGGCTGATGCGCGCGGGATCCACCCATCGCTGGGTGGTCATCTCCAAGATTTCCCGCATTAAGTCGTGCGCCGTATAGGTCTCATCGGGCATAGCCAAATCGGAAAGGCATGGGGTTGCGTACCCGATCCAGCAGGTCCGACATGGTCCGGTAGAGATTACCGAGATGCTGCACGTGATTGACGTTGTTGACGGCCGTTTCGAGGTGCGCCCGCTCCATGGAGGGTCCCATCCCGTGTGAATCCAAATCACTGGCAGCGGCCCGGATCAGGAATTCCATCGCCTGGTCAAACCGCTTTTCACCATAGCGCTGCATGATGGACTGGTACATGGAGGATGCGGTGTCGCGCCCCAGCACGGCATAGCGGTAGAGATCGCGCAGTCGCTCCACCTGTTCCAGCCCCTGCTTGGCGAAGGACATGACATCCGCCGCGATGTTCAGACCCGCTCGGATGGCCGGTCCCGCCTCCTTCATGAGGGCAGCTTTGACGTTGCCGATCTTGGCGCGCAGCTCATCCTCTACGCCCTCGGCTTCAAGCGCCTCTTCGGCAAAGGAAAGCGCGGCGTATTGTTCACTGACATCGCCAAAGTGCTCCTTGGCCATCTGGCGGATCTGCTCCTCCGTGGCCCGGCCCCCCATCTTTTTCAGGGAGTCCAGGAACTCGTGCAACTTGTGTGACGAGCCGGACTGGCTCATCATGTTGACGTACTTGTCTGCCAAGTCCGTCGTCGTGAGCTTCATCGCCTCTTTCGAGCCGGCTTTGCGCTCCGACAGTTTTTTCTCCACCTTCTCGGCGGCGGCAAAACTCATCTCCTCCGCCGCGTCGGCCAGGGCAGAGGTGGCATCCTGCTGCACCACTTCCTGACCCCGGAACAAACCTTCCTGCCGCATGCCTTCGGAGACGGACTCGGAAGCTCCCTGTTTGGAGGAGAAGGCTCCGACGAGCCCCCGGATGTCGGCATTGACGTTCATGGTCCGAAGTCAGGATGTGAACTAAATCAGAGCAGGTAACCCCTTAGATGTTGGAGTGTTGCAACACCTGCATCTGGGCGTTCATGAAATCCTGGTAGAGCTTCAGCACCATGTCTTGGAGAGACTTGGCAATGTCCCTCAGTTCTTCGGCAATGGACTGCTGGTTCTGGAGCTTTTTGCACTCTCCATCGAGAGCCTTGTTTGCGGCTTCCAGAAGCTCGGCCTGCTTTTTCAGCAGAGCACCGTCCAGCTTCAGTTGTTCCGTGTGAATGTTGCCAGCCCCTTCCAGAATCTGGCTCAGGCTGCTGCCCGCCTGGCTGGCCGCCGGGCCAACGGCGAAGCCGCCAATCGCCCCGATGAAGCTGAGGCAACCACCCACGATGCTAAAGATCGCCTGCTGTTTCTCCGCAGCAATCTGCTTCAACGCCGCATCGTAATTCTTCTGGGCAATGTCCCGCATGTTGCTGGCCTGCGTCATCATGAGATCGTACTCACCATTGAGGGCGTTGGTCTTTGCTTCGGAGGCAAACTCCCGCAACTCCATCGCCGTTTGAAGCATCAGCTTCAAGAAATCGGTGAAGTCAGGATAATTGCCGCCTTCGATGATCGCATAGAGGCTTTTGGCGGCGGTGTCCGCCGCCTCTGCCACATGGTCAAACAGATTGGCCACCGCCCCGATGTTTGCCTCTGCTCCATCCACACCCAGCCGGGAGACAAGATCCCCCACATGGCTGGCCATTTTCCCCGCCTGGAACAGGCCGCCAAGGGCAGCATAGAGTTCCAAGGGGGTCATACCCAGATCCTTGCAAGCCTGCTCCAGCTCATTGATCGGGATCTCCCCCGTCAGAGGGAGCTCCAGGGTGATGCGGAAACCTTCGCCCAATGCCCCATTTTCCTTGCCGACGGTAAAGCTCACGGTCAGCGACTCGTCACCCTTTTTGGTGGGCGACGGATCGTTGATATCAAGCTGCGGGTTGAACGAGGTGCTGGAGACGTGGGAGTTGGTGCTGGTAATGCTGACACTCATGATCTGGGCAGGTTAGGGGTCTTGGGTTCCGAATCAGGCCGCCTGAGTCTGGTGGAGTTGGGTCATCGTTTGCGCACTGTCATCGATGGCCTGGAAAAGGATGGACATGGTGTCCATCGCAGCGTTGAGCATCTCTTCGAGCTGGGCCTGCAGGTCCTCGATCGTCTTCTTGAGCAGCGTGATCATGGCCTCCAGGGCCTTGGCTGCTGCTTCCGCCAGCTCAGCTTCTTTCATGGCATCGGCCGCCTGCTGCATCAGATCCTGAATCTCCAGCTTGACGACGCCTTCAGTGATCTTGGTGATCCCTTTGACCAACCCCTGCGTGGCGGCCATGTGAATGGCCCAGGTCGCAGTGGCTTGGAACGCCTGCACACAGGCCTTGTAGGTCGCCTTGAGAGCTTCCTTGACCACGGCCTCGGTCATGCCCTCGATGCCTTGTTTGGCCATTTCCTTCATGCTGCTCTTCACCATTTCCTTCATGCTGTTTTCCAGCATCTGCTTGCCAATGGTGCCGCCCAGCTTGCTGATGAGGGGGTTGGCCAGGTTTTGCATGGCGGTCGTCATAGCCTGCTTGGCCATGATGGAGGCAGCCTTCAGCGTCTGAGCAATGCTCTGATGGACGCCGGACTTGCCGATTTCCTTGAGGGCTGCCTTCATGCCTTCCTTCAGGCCCATGGTGATGCCGCCCAGGCCGCCAATGAGGCCGCCGATGCCAGCCACCACGGCGCACCCGATCATGACACCGTTGATGGCTTGCTTCTGAGCTTCACTCAGCACGCCGTCCCCGCCCATGGCTTTGTCCGTGGCGTCAATGGCCAGAGCAATGTTACACCCTGCAGAACAGAGCTGCGCCCCAGCAGCCGCAATCATGCCCACCGTACCCGCCCAGTTGCCCGCCACAAAGTTGGCGGCAGCGGCCACGATGCTGAAGACGGCAGAGATAATATCCACAGCCGCCATCACCCAGCTTGCGATCGCCTGGAAGACATTGCCTTTTTTGTTGGCCTCCTGCTGCTTCTCGACCGCCTCCTTCATCTCCTTGAGCTGTGTCTCAAGGTTCTGGAGTTGTTCCTTGTGGGCCTGGTCCACCTCCTTCATGCGACCGTCGATAACGGTCCTGGAAACCTGGGTCTGGAGTTCATCCAAGGCCTGCTGGAGCAGGGCAATTCTCAGCGTCAGATCGGTGACCTTTTGCATGAGCGTCGCCTTGGGTGCCTCAAGCCCCGGAGCCCCCTCCTTGGTGCCGACGCCGGCAATGACGGTGCCAAGCATCTCCAGCGCCTTCAGCACCGAGTCCTTGGCAGCCTTCTTGATGTCATTGAGGTCCGCCCCACCCAGAAGTTCCTGGGGATTGATGAACGGAATGTTGGGATTGTTGGAGATATTCATGACTCAGAAGGTGCGGTGGTGATCTCTTTGTTCCCCTGCTGCAGCAGTTCAAGAGTGTGCTCGGCCTGCTGTTTGATCTCGGCGTGTTCCGCCTTGCCCTCGGAGTTTGCGATGGTGGCGCGCAGCGCCGCCTCCGCCTCCTTGATCTTGCCGGTCGCGATAAACGACCGGGCGCAGTGGAATGAAGGAACAGGGTCGGAAACGTCAAGGAACCCCAGGTATCCAAAGGCCTTGATGGCGTCCTTGTGATTTCCTTCCATCGCCCGGCTGGAACCCAGACCCATCCAATAGCGCTTGTCGAAGTGGTCCAGAGCAGCCAGAAGCTGGAACACCTTGGAGGATTCCTCGTACTGGCCGGCGTTGTACTGATTGTAGGCCACCATGTAAAAGACTTCCATGCTCTCAGGGGTGAGATTGGTGAAGTCCCTCATGGTCCGGCCGTTGGCACCAAAATTCGTCAACATCTCCTCCCACTCCTCAGCGGTCTCGTAGGGCAGACCGGTCGGCATGGGTGCGTCTGGAATTTCGATGTCGTCAAAGTCGGTGGTTGCGTTGCTCATTTGGCTGGCTCGGTTGAAGTGGTTGGGTCTTCTAAAAACAATCTGGCCTTGGGGCCTTGAGGGTTACATTACAAGTTGCGAAGTTGTGACTTGAGCAAGCCGTCCAGTTTTTCCTGGAGCTTGCTCAGCACCTCCAGGGCGCTGTTGTAGCGGTTCAGGACCTGCTGGTAGTCCAGCATCATGTCCTGAGACTGGGCGGACTTGCGGTCGATATAGTTTTTGAGGTTAATCCGGCACTCCTGCCACGTGCCCCAGTTTTGGAGATAGTCATTGCCATCGCGGTCAAAGAGAGAGTCCCCGCGAAGGCTGGCCCGGGAGTTGAACAGCATCATCTGGATGGTCTCAGCGCTCAGGTCCCCGGTGTAGTTGCCGTCCTTGTCCAGGTTGCGGATGTTCGCCACCTTCTCCAGTTCAGCCAAGGCGGCATTGGCTTGCCGCAGATCCTCCTGCACCTCTTCCACCAGGGCCTGCTTGTAGGCGAGCTTGGCCTTGAGCACCTGGATGCGGGCTTCGTTCCAATAGTAGAGGTACTCAGTCGGGGAGAGAGCTTTGAAGTTGGAGACGGTTTTGACGTCGCCCTCCTGATAATAGTAGTACTTCGCACCATTGGAATCGATGCCGGTGATGATCTGAACCTCTTGCAAGGTTGGGGCCGTCACCCCGCCAGACCCGTCAAAAATGACGCCTTCCTTGAAGATAAACTCAAAGTCCGTCACAATTCCTGCCTGATTCTTGACCTCTCTCTTCTGCACCACAGAAAGATCTATCCCCTGCTGGACCAGATAGGTCTTGTAGATGTTTTCCCCATTGGAATCTTTGCCGATGTATTCAGACGTGATCCGGTCGTAGACCATGTTATTTGTCGGAGACGTGTACGGCGAAATGGTCACTACAGTCCAGACGTTGTCCGGATTCGCCCTGGTCTTCAGCGCGTCCCCTTTCGCAAACGTCTGGGTGATCAGCTCGTAGTAGAACTTCAGGATCTTCTGCTCCGCATTGGCCTCGGATTGCCCCGTGAATCCCGTGTCGTTGTCGGCAAAAATCCCCTGAAGGGCGAAAGTGGGGTTGTGGGCGACATCCGGGTCCGGCACCGTGTTGGTGTACTTGTTGTTCTCGTGGTAAGGGTCCGCAGTGGTGCCGGCACCTACGACCCCGTTCCGGCAATAGAGAATGACGGAATAGACTTCTTCAAGAAACTCCCGGATCAGGGCGTTCCGATCATAGGGTTTGTTCGGATCGACGGTGGCGGGCTGGTCATCCACAATCGCCTTTTCAAACTTGGAGATGCGGGCATCAATGGCCTCCAACATGTCCTCCGGGCTGGGCATTCCCGCGGCCGTGAACTTCGCCACAGCATTGGTCAGTTCCGTGCGCAGTGCCGTTACGTCGGAATTGGCATTGATGTAAAAATTGTGCAGCGTGAGATCTGTGAAGGCGGAGGTGCTGTAAGCCATGATCTTGGGGGGGCTGGGGTGGGATTTCTGGATTGAAGTGGCAACGCGGACGGTCAGATGCGATAGCGGCTGCCGACGGCCCGGGGGCCAGCGGCTTGGGTCACCGGTGCGTTGACTCGTTTTTCAAAATTGCGGACGGTGTCTTCGATGTTCTCGAACTCCGTCAAAAACGTGCTGTAAATGTACTGGTCGTCAGGAGGGATGCCGTTGCCGAGCAGCACGCGCTTGCCAACTCCGGGCCTGACACCAAGACCTTCGTAGAGATCGTCCGCAACAGCGTTGGCCATGGTGCCAGCCGCCAGGAGGACGTCCATCTGCTCCACCAGGGCGGCGGTCTGCTCTCTCAGTCTTGCCAGGTCGGCAAGATCTTCTGCGGTGGCAGGTGGGTCGTCGGGCGTCATATGACTTGGAGGGGTGGTGGGTGGGGTTGTTTCCTCGGGTTCAGATCATCATGCCAGACTGGGCCATGCGGGTCACCAGCTTGCCTTCCTCGGTAGGAGTACTGGCATCGGAACCCCAATCCATGCCCCACTTCTGATGCAGGTCACGCATTTTGTCGGCAAAACCTTCCTGCTGCTCATCGGAGAGGCGGTCGTCCTGAACGATCTCCTTCAGCGAGTCATCCTCAGCGACGATCTTCACAAACTCCTGAACGTTCTCCTGCGCTTCAACAAAGAGGCCACGCGCACGGTTGAGATGTTCGGTGTAGGTCTTGATCGACTTGCTGACGTTCTCTTTCAACGTCTCCAGCAGTTTGGGATCGGTCTCGAAGTTGCCCGCGATGGTCTTCAGCAGATCCAGGTTCTGCAGGAAGGGATTGCCTCCGACAGAAGGTGACGAAGAGGACGGCGTCGGCACCACGTCGGGATCCTCGCCCCGCAGCTTGAACATCAATTCTTCAAACAGCTGGATGTCAGCACGGGTGAGCACGCGACCCCCAAACTCTCCTCCGCCCGCCGCCGGGCTGGATTCCGTCTGGAGCTCATTCAGAAGAAGACGCTGAAGCGTCTCGATCCGCCGGAGGTCATCGGAGGAAAGGCCCAGCTCGCGGTTTTGCAGACGCCCGAGAATCGCGGCGAGACGCTGCGCGTCCGCCACGGTCAGCTTGCGCACATCCGTCGAGAGTCCGGTGCCGGCAGAGCTGTTTTCCGAGATCTCCGGCCCACTCCGCAGGCGTCCTAACAGCTCTTCCAGTTCAAAGGTGTCCCCCAGCCCGATGCCCAGGCCCCGGAGCTGCGCCGCCAGATCGCTGAGGAACTGGGAATTCTCCTCGGTCAGCCCGATCAACCCGACATCCGCGAGGCTGGCTTTCACCGACTCCAACAACTGCAGGCCTTCCCCGTTGAGGGTGGCCAAACCGCCCGCTGCCAGCTCTGCCTTCAGCTTGCCCACCAGAGTGAGCAGTGCCTCGGTATCCACGCCGCTGATCGGCAGTCCGAGTGATGCCAGCGTGGCCAGCAGGTCCACATCCTCTGCATTCAGCGCGGGGAGGGAGGCCGGCGCTGAGGGGAAAAGGCTTTCATCGATCTTCAATCCGCCGATGAGCAGGCTCGCCCGGCGCATGGCCTGGGTGACAGGATCGACCGAGGGAGTTGTTTCATCGGTTTGAGTGCTGGAGGGCGAGGGCGTTGCCACCTGAGGCAGGGCGCTGGTGCCCGTCGTCTCATAGCTTTGCCCAAGGGCCGCCTTGCCCAGGTTGATCAGGAGCTGCTGGGCATCGTTGAAGCCCACCCCGCCAGATCCACCGCCCTGCAAGGCTTGCAAATTCGTGAGGGCGGATTCCAGACGTTTCTGGATCGAGGCCAGCACATCCTTCTCCGCCGCAGAGGCTTCGGATCTGTCGGACTGGTCATCCGATCCCTGCTTTTGAATCTGCTCAAGAAACTGATTCAACTCCATCAGCGCCTCACTGGCCTTGGCCGTCTCCACCAGCACCTGCTGGAACGAGGTCTGCATCTCCGTGACGAGCGTATTCAGGAGGCTCGCCACCTGGAAGAACTCCTCCTCGTTCAACTTGCCGTCCCCGTCGGAGTCATACTGGCTGATATCGAATCCGATCTCATCCAGGAAAGCTTTCAGATCAGACGGGACCTCCACATCGGAGGCATCCAGGACAAACTTGTTGTTGGAAGCCGTGGCCGCCACCTGCTCGCGGCTGCCCGCGTCTCCCAGCGTGTTCGCCCCCAGCGTCCAGTTCGCCGTGGTGGCCCCCATGTTGATCCGATACCCGTCATTGGTTGTGGCATCGTACTTGCGGCCATCCTGGGTGATCACGCCGTCCGGCGTGGACCCGGCCTTGATGTTCGTGAGTTCGAGGTGATTGCGCCCTTTCGTCGCCGAGATGACCGCTCCCGCTGCGCTGGGCGTGATGGTGATCTTGGTCTCGTTCGGCAGCACAAACGTGCTCGTGTTGGAGAACTTCCAGCCGTTGCCGGCCCCATCCAAGGGATCCACGGAGCCATCGGGCTGGATCAAGATGCCTTTGCCATCCGCTCCCGTCAGCGTCATGTAGCCGGTCGTCCCCCATGAGGTCAGGGTGTTGCCATCTCCCAAGTCATAGGACTTCTGGGCGGTGGTAAGCTTGATCTGGCAGATGGGCTCGGCCTTGAAGTCCACCACTCCCTGCGCCGCCGTCACCACAGCCGCAGCAGCGGTCACAACGGCCGTGGCCGCAGTGACGCGGGCGTTGGCCGCGTTCAACGCCGTTTGGGCATTGTTGAAGTTGGTCTGCGCGGTGTTCACCGCCGTCTGGGCTGCGGCGATGGTGGCAGGGACTTGTGGATTGGCCGCCTGTGCCGCTGCCAGTGCGCTCTGGGCGCTGGTCAGGGCCGACTGCGCCGTGTTGTAGGTAGTCTGGGCCGCGGACTTGACGTTGTTGGCATCGACCAGGGCCGCATCCGCCTTGATCTTGGCGGCCTTGGCGTCGGTGAGCGCCTGCTCCGCATCGGCAAAGCCACCGGTGGCGTTGCCCGCCCGGATTTTGTCCACGGCGGCTTTCGCCTTGTCCGCCGCAGCTTTGGCCTCCTCTGCCGCCGTTTTCTCCGGCGTGCCCGCCGTCGTGCCATTGAGAGCGGTGGTGATGCTGGTCACCGCATTGCCCGTGGTGGTGGAATACGGGGCCGCCTGGGTGTTGAGCCCGCTGTTGACCGCTGTCACGGTCGAGGTGTTGGCCGTCGTGCCCGTGGTGGAGAAGGGATTCAGCAGCGCCTTCTGCCTCGCCGTTTCAATGGACTCCATGCTCGCCTGGAGGCTTTCGACCGTCCGGGAGTAGGCAGAGAGCTGATCCAGAGAATTGACCAGCCCCTTGAACCCGGACGAGACCGACTGGGAAACCAGGAGGCGGTGCTCTTCGAACACCACGGAAAAAGCCAGGGCCGAATCCAGAGCGGCAGCCTTGGTGGTATCATTGACGGAGAGTGAAATCATGAATGGATGGAATTCAAAGTTTGCCTCGAAACAGTCCCGTATGGATACTGGAGCAGTCCTGCCCAAGTGTCACGCCATGCCGCTCTTTCCCAAAGACGATTTCACCCTGTGGCTGGAGGCCCATGGCACTCAGCCGACCTTGTACCAACCGGCAGCCCGTTTCGGAGGTTCGCCTGTCGGCTGGAAGATTTTCATCGGCCAGTCTTCGTTTGTGTACCGGCTGCCGGAGGACAAGCCCGGGGTGTTGCTCATTGTCCTCTTTGAACGACTGGGCGATCGCAAAGGGCTGCGCAGCCCGTTTGCGGATTTTGTCCGCTTCATCTCGTCTGTGAAACGCAGCGGGGTCCCCATCCACACCATCGAGGGTCATGTGGAGGCGCTCAAAGGACGCCCCGAGGACAGTCTGGCCGATGAGCAGATCGTGACTTTCTACAAGCGCTACCTCGCCGCCAATCAGCTCCGGGTGGAAAACGGCATCGAATGGGTTGCCGGAAACCTGCTCACCTACGTGGCGCCCCTTTCTGGCGTCCGCAAGGAAGACGACGCGCCCGCTTCCGAGCCGGAAGCGTCGTGAGAATCTAGGGCGGTTGTGGTCAGCGAGCATGTCCACCGCGAGCAGGGGAGGGAGAGGGGTTTCCATCATGCATCTGCCCGCCATTCCGCCCTGGTTACGAAAAAAGGCAGATTTTCTGGGAGACGGTGACATCCGGCAAAAGGTCGAGGCGATCCACCGCCTTTCTGTCACAACCGCTTCACCTGAGAACTTGCTTTTTCCACGATTGCTCCTTTCTGTGCGGTCGTGAAGTCTGCCTCGATCGCGCAACTGTTGGGGATCGTTCTTTGTTCTGCCAGTGTGGCCCTGGTGTTCTTGGTGGCTCCGCCCAGCGCGGGATGGTGGCAAAAAGGCCTCGGCATCATTTTTTCGGTGGGGTTTGCCATGCGGGTGACCGCCCTCATCGCCGGCGGTGGGCCGTTGGCGTCCGGAACATCCGCCTGGCAGGCGTGGTCCAGCGCCCTCCCCTTCGCTTTCCTGGCCTTTGCGGGTTTGTGGTTGCCACAGCTGTGGGCATGGCTCCTGTTGGCGGTCAACTGGATCTGGGTATTCAACACCCGCAAAATGTGGCAGCCCTGATACATATTCAGTGCGGCAAAACTTTGGCGCGCTCCTTGCACGTTTAGGTGGTAACTGGCATTATGGCTTACCCCCCGCTCTATCTGGACTTGGATCTGTACCCATCCACTACATGACCGACTCTGCCAACGTTCATACGGGAGGACAGGTATTCCCGGCCACGCGGTGGTCCCTGGTGGCCAACGCCCGTGAAGATGGGGATCTGGATGCCTCCGCCGCGCTGGAGGAGCTCTGCCGGACCTACTGGCCCCCCCTGTACGCCTATCTTCGCCGAAGCGGATACTCCACGCACGATGCCGAGGACTACATCCAAGGTTTCCTCCTTTCCCTGATTCAGGATGAGAGTCTCGTCCGGGCCGATCCCCAGCGCGGGCGGCTGCGGTCCTTTCTTCTGGGCGGGCTGAAGCGCTATGTGGGACGGGTGCTGCGTGATGGCAACCGTCTGAAGCGCGGGGGTGGTGTGGAGCGGTTCTCCCTGGACGCGGCTGAAGCCGAGCAGCGCTATGAAGCCATGCTGGTGGATGAGTTGACTCCCGAGCATCTCTATGACCGGATGTGGGTCTCCACCCTGGTCTCTGCCGTGATCAAACGCCTGCAGGATGAGATGGAGTCCAGCGGCAAAGAGAAGACCTTTCTGGCGCTCCAACCCTACTTGCTGAGCGGTGCCACCGAAACGGGCGGCTACACCAAAGTGGCCACGGAACTGGGCATCAGCGAAGGCGCAGTGAAAGTGGCCGTGCACCGACTCCGGGGCCGCTACCGGGAACTGCTGCTGAAGCACATCACCGACACGCTTTCCAACTCCGACTCTCTCAACGACGAGGTAGAATACCTTCTGGGCCTCGCCGGCCGATAAGCGGCGGGGGCCGCGCCATGGGGACAGGGGTGATTTCCAGCAACCGGATTCAATTGTGGAGTCAACAGCCCCAGCAGCCACCTGTGCCAGTTGTGGTCGGCCTCTCGGTCCGACCGCTGCCGGGGCGTTTTGCCTGAGTTGCCTCCTCTCCCCTGCCAAGAACTGGCTGGACCAGAGTGAGGAAAGCTCCCGCACCCTGTCCTCCCTGGAGGAGTGGGAGCCGGGCGACAAGATCGACCGCTACCAGCTGGAGGAACTGCTCGGGGAGGGCGGGTTCGGCATCGTTTACCGGGCCATCCAACTGGAACCCATCCACCGGGAAGTCGCACTCAAGGTGTTGAAGCCCCGGATGGCCTCTCGCGATATCGTCGCCCGGTTCGAAGGGGAACGGCAGGCGCTGGCGATGATGGACCACCCCAACATCGCCCGAGTTTATGATGCAGGGGCGACGTTTTCCGGCTGCCCCTACTTCGTGATGGAGCTGGTCAAGGGCAAGCCCATCACGGAGTTCTCCCGCCACCTGCCGCTGGAGCAGCGGATCCGCCTTTTCATTCAGGCGTGCCGCGGTGTGCAGCATGCCCACCAAAAAGGGGTGATCCACCGGGACATCAAGCCTTCCAACGTGCTGGTGATGGGCGAAGGCATCATCTCCGTGGCCAAGGTCATCGACTTCGGCATCGCCAAGGCTCTGGAGCAGCCGCTGGCTGAAAAAACCATCTACACCGCCCAAGGGCAGGTGATGGGCACCCTGCAATACATGAGCCCGGAACAGGCGCTCTCTGCGGGGATGGATGTGGACACACGGAGCGACGTGTACTCCCTGGGGGTACTGCTCTACGAGATGCTGACGGGGGTCACCCCCCTGGCCGCCGAGCGGGCCAGCGGCAATGATCTGGCGGAGATCCTCCGGGCCGTGCGCGATGAAACCCCAGTGCGTCCCAGCCAGGAGCTGGACAAGGCCTACAAGACGGCCCGCACGCAAAGTCCTGCCCCTCCGGTTGGCACGGAATGGGAGGAAGAAGGAGTCACCCCGGCCACGCTCCGCGGAGATCTGGACTGGATCGTGATGAAGGCCCTGGAGAAGGAAAGGGCACGCCGCTACCCCTCTGTGTCCGCGCTGATGGAGGATCTGGAGCGATTCCTCAAACAGGAGCCCGTCCAGGCCAAGGCCCCGACTGCCCGCTACCGGGTGGCCAGGTTTGCCAGGCGCAACACCATCCTGCTCCGGTTTGTCGGCGCACTGGCTCTGGTCCTTGGTGTCTCGACCGCCATCCTCATCTGGCTCACACTGCGGGCCACTCGGGCCGAGACCGTCACCCGAAAGGCGCTGGCCGCTGAGGCCTCAGCCCGCCAGGAAACCACCCGCCAGGAGGCCGAGACTCGCCGCCAGCTGGTCCAGCTGGACGTGGTGACCGGCGATGAAATGGTGGAGGATGGCGATGCCTTCGGCGCGCTGTTGTGGTACCTCGAAGCCCTCCGTCTCGATAAGGGGGATCCAGCCAAGGAGATCCTGCACCGACAGCGGTTCCGCTGCG
Organism: Verrucomicrobium sp. BvORR106; assembly: GCF_000739655.1. Lineage (GTDB taxonomy): Bacteria > Verrucomicrobiota > Verrucomicrobiia > Verrucomicrobiales > Verrucomicrobiaceae > Verrucomicrobium. The sequence continues at coordinate 56,788 of NZ_BATR01000020.1, forward strand.
CCATGCAGAGCGGCCCCCAGTTGCTGACGCTCTGGCCAGGAACGATATCGGGTGAATTCAGCCCCGACGGGAGCCGGGTGGCCGTGCTCAAAGGGGATGGAACCGCGCAGCTCTGGTCCTGCGAAACCCAGCAGCCTGCCGGCCCACCGCTCACCGCGCCGGGCGGGATTCGTTGGATCCGGTTCACCGATGATCCTAGAGCGTTGTTGGGCATCTCCCGCCAGGGACTCTTCTGTGAATGGGACCTGCAAACCGGGATCCTGACTTCCACGACCGTCGCCTCGAGCCAGACCCCTGCCAAGACCGCTTTGGATCTCACCCCCGATGGCAAATGGCTGGCCGTGACCGTCTCGGGTGGTCCCCAAGTATTCCGCACCGTGCCACGGGCGGCCGTTGGGCCGGTGCTGGAAGGTGCGCCATCCCTAACCCTGCTCAGGCTCAGCCATGATGGCCGTCGCCTGGCGGGGTCTGATGGCTCCAGTCTGAAGGTCTGGGATGCCCGCTCCGGCAAGCTGATCCTGAGCTCCAATGACCTGGAAGGCAGCGTGGCCCAGATCGCGATGAGTCCGGATGGCACCCGCATGGCCACAGTCTCGGGAAAGACGAGTGGCACCCTGGATGTCTGGGATGTGGACCTGGGTTCGAGGATGCGCCCCCCCACCCGGCCGGGCGGGAAGCTGCTCGACTGCACATTCAGCCCGGAAGGCCGCCGTCTGGCGGTGGCCAGTCATGATGCCTATGCGCGTGTCTTTGATGTCGCCTCAGGGCTGCCGCTCACGGAGTCCATGCGGCATTCCGGAGCGGTCATGGAAGTCCACTTCAGCGGCGATGGGCGGCGAGTCGCCACCTCTGCGGTGGGTGATGGGAATGCTCGCATTTGGGACGGCTACACCGGTCTCCCGGCCTGGCCATGGATCTGCCACCCCTCCAGCAGCCCCTACGCCCGCATCAGCGCAGACGGCAGTTCCGTCCTGACGGGTGGTGAAGATGGGGCTCTGCGCCTCTGGCGAACGCCGGTGGAGGGTCCGGCGAAGGTGACGGCTAACCATGGCGCCAAGGTGGTCACGGCCGCCCAAGGTGCCGCCGGGCGGCTGATCCTCTCACTGGGTGCCGATGGCCTGGTCCGACTGTGGAACCGCGCCACTGGAGACCTGACGGCCTTGATTCAGCCCTCCTCGCCCCCCGCGGCCGTGGAACTGAGCCAGGATGAAAACTGGGTCGTGACGGGAGGGGAAAACGGAATGGTTCAGGTCTGGGACAGCCGGACGGGCAAGCCTGCCCTCCCCGATCTGCGCCATGGCGGCCGACGGATCCTTCAGGTTCAATTTGCCGCCTCGGGTGAGGAGTTCTTCAGCCTCGGAGAAGAAGGTTCGCTCAAACTTTGGAACCGGCGCACGGGCATGCCTTTGGCCCGGCAGTTGGAGCAGGCAGGGACGCTGATCCGGGCCACCTATGACGCAACGGGCGAGCGGCTGCTTGCGGCGGATACGGAGCACAAGGTGGGGTGCTGGGAGGTCAGAAGCGGCAGCCCTGCCAGTGAGAAGATCCGGCTGCCTCGCCGCATCGACCACCTGGCGTTCTCGTCCGACGGCAAACGGTGGCTCACCGCCTCTCTGGGGAATGGGAGTTTTGCTCAAGTGTGGGATGCCGTCACCCTCCAGCCCATCGGCCCGATGTTGTCTCCAGGGCGCACCTTTTGCGCAACCCTCAGCCCGGACGGAGCGACTGTGGTGACCTGCGGGGCCGACAACACCGCACGGATCTGGAACGCCGCCTCGGGAGGCCGGGTGGGGAGGAACATGACCCACAGCGGCCACGTCTTCCGCTCCGTCTTTAGCCCAGATGGCCGTATGGTGGCCACGTGCAGTGATGATGGCACTGCACGCGTGTGGGATGCCCTGAACGGAGCACCGGTCTCGCCCCCCCTGCCCCAAGGGGCGGGCCTTGTTTACTGGAACCGCAGTTCCACTGAGCTCCTCACTGCCTCCGCATCTGGAGTGCTCTCCCTCTGGGATGTCTCTCCTATGACGGAAGCGCTGGATGCTCTCCAGGTGCAGGCAGAACTGCTCTCCGGCCGCAAATTGGATGCCTTGCTGGGCACAACCTTGCTCACGGGAAGCGAGGTGGCCCAGCGCTGGCAGCAGCGCGCACGCCATCTCCCCCAGCCTTCTGAAACGCCCCCCGCGTCGGCCGTTTCGCGGCGGTGAATCGAGGAATGGACATCCTCCTTGTAACCGCAACCCACACAACAGCAGAGTATCGGAAGTCCGACCCGCCTTGGGGTGCGGCTCCATCCTTCCCTTCGAGTTTCCATGACCCTTGAACAGCTCATCCTCTCAGCCGCCACTGCCCTGGGGAACCCCGGTTTCCAATACACCCGTGACAAGACCTGCGACATGGTGCTGGCGAACGGGCTGCAGATCGTGATCGAGCCTTCCCGCACTGAGGAGGCCGTCCACATTTATGCAGTGGTGGGCAACCTGCCTGCCTTTGACCGGGAGAACGTTGCCGAATCCTTGCTGCGGGCCCAGTTGTTTCACCGTGAAATGGGGGAAGGCTGCTGCTTTGGCCTGGACGATGATACCGATGAACTCCTGCTGAACCGCAAGCTGACCACACAGAATCTGGACGAAGCGGGCTTCCTCGCCGTCCTCAATGAATTCGCCAACTGGGCGACTTACTGGCGGGACAAGCTCCAATCACCGCCCGTCGCGGCACCTGCCAGCACCTCACCTGTGGGTGACTTCGGCATGCTGCGAGCCTGATTGATTCCCTGACCAACCTCCTTCAACATCATTGTCCCCTTCATCATGAACGTCACTGCCCCTACCACCACCCAGACCTCACAAGTCGGCATGGGTTCGGCACCGACGCCTGCAAAGCAGGAAGAGCCCATCGTCCACCTGCGCACGTCCGAGAAATCCCGGGCTGCGCAAAAAGAGATCGCGCTATCGTTGAGCGGTCTGGATTCGGGCAGCGTGCTGAGTTCGGCGGGATTGAAGCTGGTGCTGGGAGAACCCACCAAGTTTGCCAATCTGAAAGACGGGGTGGTGCACCTGATGCACAAGATTTCAGACAAACTCGCACCGGACGCCGTGGGCAGCCACTACAAGGAGGCCCTGCGGCTGGCCGACGAATACCAGGCGATTGTGATCGGCGGAGGTAGCCTGACGGAGCAACTGGCGGCGGTGAAAAACCTCCACGCACAGCTTGAGGCCCACACTCCTGGCGGCGACCAACGCGAGAGCATGGAAAAGCTGGTGAAGTTCGCCGAACTCGAAATCAAAGCCCTTGAGGCCGGCATCAAGCAGGAGGGGCAAGACGCCCAAGCCAAGCTGGATCACGACAGCCATCGCGTGGATGTGATCGTGGGAGAGCTGGTGGAAGACAGGGCCGTGTCGGGCGGCAGCCTTCGTGACGAGATCCAGAAATTTGACCGCTCCTCCCTGAAACACGTCACCCCGCCAAAGGACCAGGGCGTGCCCCAGTGGGCCAAAAACGAGTTCGAGGACTACAGCGACCAGATGGACTCAATTGATGCGCATCCGCGGGGCGTCGTGCGGCAGGAGCCGCTCATGCTCCAGGAACCCGGCGTCTCCTCCCTGTCCACGGCATTCAAGGCCTCCCCCGAGTTCATCGGCATGGGCCCCAGGGTGGAGACAGCCCTGGGCTCAGGCGACGGCGCGGCCATCAAGGCTTTGACGGATGACATCGCAGGCCAGCTCATGGGGGACATCTCCTCCCAGGGTCCGCTCAGTGAGAGAGCCTTCGCCATCAGCGATGGAGCCAAGTTCAAGGAAGAACTGTACAAGGCCATGGTGGATTCCAACCCTGGCGGCGTGAAGCTTGCCGGAAGTTACCGGGAGGCTTCTCCCGAAGCACTGGCGTTCCTGGACGGAGTGTACAGCGCGATGCTCGATCAGCTCCCGGACAAGCAAATCGCCAAGGACAAGATCGTCATCGGTGGCAAGGAGTACACCAAGGGCGCAAAGCTGGGTGAGGGCGGCTTTGGCGATGTCCATGTGTATGAGCACACCCGTGAGGTGACGGACCCCACAACTGGGGAAAAGTCCACCATGGTGGATCGCATTGCCGTGAAGTCCTTCAAGTCAGGCAATCTGGAAGAGGCGGCGGCAGAAGTGCGCGCCCATCAGTCTGCCATGGGAGCTCAGGGTCACGAGAATGTCACCGCCATGAACGGGGTGATACGCACCCCAGAAGGGGGCGTGCTCATCGCCATGGAGCTGGCCAAGACCGACGGGTACGCCATGATGGCCAATCTGGACAAGGCAGTGGCCGAAGGCCGCCTCACGCCGGTGGCTGCCAACGCCGTCCGTCTCACCATTCTCAAGGACATGCTGCTCGGCATGCAGCATTTCCAGGAAGTCCGCGGGATGACCCACCTGGACGTGAAGGAGCCCAATTTCTTCGTTGGTCTGAATGGCAAGATGAAGCTCGGCGACTTCGGCTTCGCCCGAGTCGGAGACCGTCAGGTCCTGGACGGAAGACTGGTGGACAACCCCGCCTGGAAGGCTCCCGAAATCATCATCCAGGAAGAAGAGCGGGCCGCCATCGCCACCGCCGCCAAACAGCAGAAGAACGCTGAGGCGGAGCTCATCCGACTCCAGCACCCAGACGACGCCGATCTGCGGAAACAACTGTTCGATCAGGCCAAGACAGACATCGATGTCACCACCCAACTCAAGCTGGACATGCTGGGTGGCACCATCGTCACCAACAAGGCGGACACCTGGGCCATCGGCATCTCCGCCTACCGCCTCTTCCATGGTAAATCACCCTTCTACGCGGACTTCATGTCCGATCAGCAACGGCTGATCGTGGAACACGGCAGTGACACCGGCAACACCATCCGGGAACTGGGCAGGGACGAGGACGGCGACTCCACCGGCAAGGCGGTGACGGCGATGGACCGGCTGTTCAACCAGATGCTCGACCCCGACCCGGCCAAGCGCCCTTCCGTCACCGACCTGCTCCGCAACCCGGTCTTCCAGGAACCGTTCGTGGGTGGCGATGAGGCCTATGCCATCATCCAGGAGCTCTCCGAGGAAAACCCTGACCCCGCCAAGCTGAAGGCCCTCTCAGACAAGATCGGCGACTGAGTGCCACAACTGGGGCGATTCACTTCCGGCAGGCTTGGAGTCGGTTGACTTTGGGCTGGTCTTCGGCTTGATCCCCCAACCTTCCGTTATCGACTCAACTGATGAACATTCCCGACGCTATCGCAGAACTGGGCCATTTGCTGGGATTGGGCCTGGTGACGCTGAACGATGACGGCGCGGCCCGGATCATCTTTGACGACAGCCTGGAGGTGGACTTCCTGACCGACGAAGAGGAAGAAGGCTGGCTGCATCTCACGGGGCGCGTGTGCGAAGTGGGCCCGGATGTGGCTCCAGCCTTCCTGAAGCAGTTGCTCCATGCGCACTTTTTAGGACAGGGCACGGGCGGGGCGACGTTTTCCCTGGCAGCAGATGACACGGAAATCCACATGGGGCGGAAACTTCACGTCACGCCCATGGAGTTCTCAGAGTTCGGCAATCATGTGGAAACCTTTGTGAACTATCTGGAAGCCTGGCGGCGCATGGTGCAGTCTGGAGAAATCGATCGTGCTGGCGCCTTGCTGGGTACGAGGTAAATTGCGACGGAACGCCCGCCCATGAAGCTCGAAGAACTGCTCAAACAACTTGGTGCCGCCATTGGCCTCCCCCAGCTGCGGCTGGAGGAAGGCAGCTGCCGGTTGGTCTTTGACGGTGCCCTTCCCGTGGATGTGGAGGAGGGCGATGGCGAGGAGGAGGCCCACCTGCTCAGTCATCTGGGCCCGCTGCCCCCCGAGGGGGAGCAGGAAGGCGCCTACTTCCGGCGCATGCTCCAGGCCAACCACTTCGGCCGCGAAACGGGTGGCATGACTCTGGCCCTTGTTCCGAGCGAGGGTCAGTTTTTCCTGTGCGGGATCGTCCCTCTGGCAGGCGTCACTGTGGACAGCTTTTCACGACTGCTCGCCCGCTTTGCCCGGGAATCGCATCGCTGGATTGTGGAACTGGAGACCCTGGGCCAGAATGCACTGACCACAGCCAAGGGTGATGAGCCCATGGACGCGACCGGATTCATCCGGGTCTGACAACACCCCCACTTTCCTTCCCCCGATCCCCCTCATGGACCTGCATGCTCATGTGAACCAGATGCTCGCCACAGTCTCGACTGCGCTGGGCCTGACAGGCGGAGCTGCCTTCAATCTGGATCCAGGCAACGAGTGCATCATCGCTCTGGAGCAGAACCTGATGTTCATGTTCTATCTCGAGGAGACCACGCAAAGCCTCATCATCAACCTGCCCATCGCCCCGCTGCCCACGGGATCTGAGCGAGAAGAAGTGCTCATGGAGCTCATGGCGGGCAACTACTGCTGGAACCGCACGGAGGGCGGTACCTTTGGGTTGGATGAAAGCACAGGATTCCTGTGCTTGAACTACCTTGTGCCCCTGCCGCTCGACCCTCCGGATCAGATCAAAGGCATCGTGGAAAAACTGGCAGACGTGGTGACGCACTGGCGCCGGGAACTGCCCACCCTGGCGGAGCCCTGGGAAGAAACCGTGACGCCTGATTCCGCGAGTTTTCCCATGCTGCGCGTGTAACTCCGGCGGGACTTTGGGCGGATGTATGGGGTAGTCAGTCATACCGTCCCGTTCCCCTCCCACCGCCATGGATCATACCTCCACTGTCAGGACGAGCCCGTCCATCGACATCTCAACTGTCCCGCCGCAGGGGCCGGAGATCTCCATCACCACGCAGGACCGTCCGCCGGGCCTGGTGCGGCGGGATGACCATGATCCTGGCACCATCCCGACGGGTTCCGGCACTGCCAGGACCCAGGGTTCCCAGGAAATCAGCCGCCCGACCCAGCTCGAGACCCAGAAGAAGCCGCACATCCTGCTGCGCATCCTGGCGGCCATCCCGGAGATCTGCGGCAACATCGTGCTCCTCGGAGCCCCGGCCCTGCAGAAGTACATGGAATCCCGCGGTATGGCACGGGAGCCCTACAACTTCACCCTCCCCGGCACTCACGGGCGCAAGGTGGAAGTGGACGGACACATCGGCCCCAAGAAGATCCCTAAAGGCATGACCCATGATGAGGTGCAGGCCCAGCTTCAGGACAAGATCAATGCGGGGCACAAGGTCTATGAATCGGTGATGAATGGCAGCCGCACGGACGGCTGCACCGTTGACGACGTCACCAACCTGATGTTCTTCCTCCAGGTGCGGGGTGAGGACCAGCAGGGCAGCTGCTTCAAGGATGGAACCTTCAACCTGCCCGACCCTGGTGGGAAGCTTCGTAAGTTCCTCGATTCCTGTCCGGAGGCGTATCAGCGCTCCTCCTCTTTTGCCCCGGATGAAGGGCACCGCGGCATTGATGCCTACGGCAGTGGCAAGGAGAAGGACAAGCTCCTGCCTCACCACATGAAGACGCTGCACTACTTCAGCGTCCCGCAGAGTGAGACCATGCCGGAAGGACGGATCATCCTGAAAATGGAGCGGAACGGCAAGTTCTACTCCCGGCCCAAGGTATCCGATCCCGACGGCCCTCACCGGAAGGGCAGCTTCCACGACCTGGGCGCGACCATGAAGCATGTCTTCAAGGGCACCATCAAACCGGGAGAACAGTCCTTCACGGAACACCTGCCTCCGGCCTTGAAGCACGAGTACCGCGAAATCATGCGCTACCTGCCTCCTGAAGCCCGTGCGGAAATGGAACGCAACGGCCCGCTCACCCGCGAGGGCGGCATTCGCGTGATGCATGAAAACGCCAACCGCGTGCTGGCAGGCGCCTACGATGGCGCCCCTGAGCTCACCGAAGAGGTGATGGAGAAACTCAAAGGCTTCATCAACAAGCTTCACGAGAACTATCCAGATCCCCAGGTGCGCTTCGGCAACGAAGTGGTGTTTAGCTCAGACGATCTGATCTCTGAACCGGAACCTGAGATCGAAACCGAGCCAGAACCCCAACCGGAACTTGAAGTGCAGCGGGACGAGCCCCCCACGCTGACCAGCGTGGGCCGCCAGGGTCCGCTGCCACCGGGACCGATGCTGACCTCCGAGCCAGTATTGGCACCCATCGACCAGTTCGATCTGACGTACCGTCCCCACCCGATCGAGAATGAGGACCTCTCTGCCCAACTCGACAAACTCGGGAAGGACCTCCAGACCTGGGGCCAGACCGCCTTCACAGACGGACCCGCTCCCAGAGAGCACACCCGCCTGACCGCCGCGCTCGCCCGTTACAATGAGCTGATGGAGCAGTCCGTTGAGCCTCAGCTTGACCTCTTCGGCGACGACCCGGACCCCGCAGCCGTTCTGGAAAGCCACGAACAGCGCAAGGAGGACCTGGAAGCCAGCGCCAAAGAACTGAGAGAAGCCCTAAATGGATTCATGGGAAGAATCCGGACCGATGATGAGCCTGGGCTTGATGTGATCATGGATGTGGTGGAAAAACTTCACCAGGAGATCTCCAACCTGTAAACTTGTCCATCCCTCCCATTCCTGATCGCGGCCGCCAACCATGGAATATTTCCCTTATCCTCACCCTTTGGAAACAGAGCGCCTCATCCTGCGCCCGATGACCGAGCAGGATGCTCCGAGATTTCACGAGATCTTCGACGGGGAGCCCAAGGTGTGGGAGTTCGATCCCGGGCTGCCCTGCAAACCTGAGGAACGACGGATGTGGACGCTGCGACATGCCATGGAGCCAGACATGGCTTCTGGGCGGTCCGGGCTGTTTGGCCGCTCGGTCGTGCGCAAGGAGGACGGACTCGTCATCGGAGCCGCTGGCATCTGCCCGCTCACCGTGCCCGGAGGCTGGGAACAGGGCAAGCCCCAGGCCGGAGCGACCCTGGAGCCGACCCTGTTTTACCAGATGGGCCTGGAGTATTGGGGCCAGGGTTACATGACGGAGGCCTGCCGGAGGCTGCTGGACTTTGCGCTCAATGAGCTGCGGTTGCCCAGGGTGCTGTGCGGCACGCAGCGCAGGAATGTCCACGCCGTGCGGCTGATGGAACGGCTGGGTTTTCTTCCCGCCTTGTTCCCCGCCCCTTCCAATTTCTGGGGCCGGGAGCCGGTCTGTGGCGTGATCACGGCGGAGGTTTGGAAAAATCAGAGTGCATCTGTCACGTGATGGTGCTTTACCGCGCGCCTGAGCCGGGCGTATCTTTTCCGCATGGCGATCGTCGTGCAGAAATATGGCGGCAGCAGTGTCGCGGATCCTGAAAAGATCCGGAAGGTGGCGGAGCGGATCATGGCCACTCAGCGCGAGGGCCATCAGGTCGCGGTGGTTGTTTCCGCGATGGGAGACACCACCGACCATCTGCTGGAGCTGGCCCGGAAGGTGTCGCACAATCCCGAGCGACGGGAGCTGGACATGCTGCTCTCGGTCGGGGAGCGCATCTCCATGTCCCTGCTCTGCATGGCGATCCGGGAGCTGGGGGGCGATGCCATCAGCTTCACCGGCAGCCAGGCCGGCATCATCACCAACGACCGTCACATCGACGCGCGCATCATTGAAGTGCGCCCCTTCCGCGTGCAGGATGAGCTCGCACGCGGACGCATCGTCATCATCGCGGGATACCAGGGGGTCTCCTATCGCAAGGAAGTGACCACCCTGGGACGGGGCGGAAGCGACACCACCGCAGTGGCGCTGGCCGCAGCGCTGGAGGCCGAGTGGTGTGAGATCTGCTCCGACGTGAAGGGTGTGTACTCGACTGACCCGCGGGTGGTGCCCCAGGCACGCCTCATTCCCGAGGTGTCGTATGAGGAGATGCAGGAGATGGCTGAGGCCGGGGCCAAGGTGCTCAACGCGCAGGCGGTGGAGTTTGCCAAGGAGAAGGGCATCGCCATCTACGCCCGGGCCACTGCACAGGCGCCTCCAGGCCATGAGGTGCCCACCGACAGCACGGTGGTGCGCAAGTTCGGACCGCAGGTGCCCGGCCGCGTCGTGGGTGTGGCCAGTGAGAAGGACCTTCTCATTCTGCAAGCATCGGGCAATGTGGATGCCGTGCTGGAGTTTCTGGACTCCTGGTCGGTTCAAGGAAAGCAACTGCACGTCTCCTCGCGGGACGGCACCGGGGCGGACAGCCTGAGCCTGGTCATCTCCCGGGAGAACTTCCACGATGAAACACGGGTGCGGGCTCTCCTGGAGCAGCGCTTCGGTGGTGCGGCCACACTCACCGACGGGGTGGGGGCCGTGAGTGTGATTGGCACGGGCATCAATGAGACTTACAAAAACCTGCGAGCCGGCTCAGCCGCCCTGGAAGGTCATGCCATCCTGGGCCTGTCAACCTCCCGGTTCCGCATCACCTGGCTGGTACCGGTGGCGGTGGTGGATGAAGCCGTGCGCCGCCTGCACCGGACCTTTCTGGAATCCGAGCCAGAGCCGGTGCCGTAACTTGCCTTGCCCAAACGAAGAAGGCCGGATCGCATGAGCGAATCCGGCCCCGAAAGTGTGGCCTGAACGTCATCTTCCCGTCGGGAAGATGGGTCGCTACTTCTTGTTGCACTTCTCACACACCTTGCCCGCCTTCTCGGCGTCCACACAGCAGGGGTGCGCGCATTTTTCACCTTTCTTGGCCGCTTTGTCGCAGCAGCTGCCTTCTTTGTATTTCGAATCCGCCCCAAAGGACAGGGTGGACATCAGAGCCGCTGCGGAGAGCACCGTGAGCAGAGTTTTCATCGTGTTGGCAGGATGGATGTGATCGGGCAACCGCCCTCCGGTCACAGAGGTCATTCCCTGCGTTCCGGTGAAAGATCAGTGTACCCGGAATCTGGCGATCCTGTCGAGGGTCAAATACCCCAGCAAAAATTCGCAGAAAATTTGAGGGGACCGGGTTCAGCCGGGGTGTCACTCCCTGACGCGATGATGCAACCACCCATCGCCGCACCGAATCAAACACCACACCAATATCCATGAAAACTGCCCTGTTCCTCGCGTTCCTGGCCCTTGCCGGAAGTGCCATTGCTGGCCAGCCCAAGAGCAACGTGATCTTCAACCCCAAAGGCCAGGTGATCGCCGTGGTGCCCGCCACCCCGGCTGCTCCTTCAGGCATGGCTTGCACAAGTCACGCCTGCTGTGCGAAATAAGCAAACCACGGCGGATGCTCTCCGCCCCCCACCCACGTCTGCACCCGGATCATGAAACACGACGACCCACTCGATGAGTTGCTGCAGCAATGGCAGGTGCAGACGCCGGCCCCGACGGAATTCCGCCGGGAAGTCTGGGGGAGGATCGCAGCAGAAGCACGGCCGATGCCGACGTGGCTCGACCGCATGACCGGATGGCTCTTCCATCCGGCCGCACTCGCCGCCTGCATCGCCGCCGCCCTGCTGACGGGCGGAATGGTTGCCTGGAAACCTGAGCCCCCTGCCCAGGCGGAGGGCCACGCCCGGATGGCTTATCTGCAGTCCATCGATCCGTTTCATCCCAGCCACCTGATGGCGGCCAAGTGATCATGAAATCCGGCACCCGCCTCCTCCTGCTGCTCGGCATGCTCTGCCTGGCGGCAGCGTCAGGTTATTTCCTCGTCAAACCCTGGTCAACCGGACTCACCCGCGGGCCGGCAGACGCTGACAGCTCCGGACTCCAGTGGCTCCAGAAGGAGTACGCTCTGACGGACACGCAGTTCGAGCGCATCAAACAGGAACACGACACCTACCACCCGCGCTGCATGGAGATGTGTGAGGAGATCCGTCTGGCCAACGCCCGAGTAGCCGAACTGCTGGGCAACTCCACCGCCATGACACCAGAGGTGGAGACCGCGCTGAAGGAGGCGGAAGCCACCTACGCTCGCTGTCGCGCAACCATGCTGGCTCATGTGTACCGGGTGGCAGCCCTGATGCCGCCGGAGGCAGGCAGACGCTACATCCAGGATGTGGCCCCCCGCCTGCTGACCGGAGCGCACTCCGTGGATGAGGTGATGATGAGCCATTCCCCCGGCAGCCCGCCATGAGCCAGCCAGCCGATTCCGGGGACGCCACGTGCATGGAGCGTCTCGCCGCGGGCGATGATCTGGCCCTCAACGATCTCATGGACTCATGGAGTCCACGGGTTATTTCCTATCTCACCCGGCTCACCGGCAACCTCCACACCGCCCATGATCTGGCGCAGGAGACATTCGTCCGCGTGTACCGCCATCGTCACGGTTACCGGAGCAGTCAGCCATTCAGCACCTGGCTGTTTCACATCGCCACCAACCTGGCCCGCAATCAGGCACGATGGCATACCCGGCACCCCGAGGTGCTGACGGGTGCGGATGAAGACACAGGCAGTGAGATTGAGCCGGACACCCCTGCCGATGCCGCGATGCGGAAAGAGCAGGCTCACGCGGTGCAACAAGCCGTGCTGGATCTGCCTGAAGACCTGCGCTCAGTCCTCGTGCTCTCTGTGTATGAAGCCGTGCCCCAGGTCGAAATCGCGGAGATCCTGGGGTTGAGCGTCAAGGCAGTGGAAATGCGCATCTACCGTGCCCGGCAGATGCTCCGTGAAAAGCTCTCCCCACATTTGGGAAACTGATCCGGGGAGGCGGAGATCGTGATTCTTCACCTTTCTTTGAGGGGTCCTTGAAGTCGCGGGGTGTTACCTGCTGGAGCCAACCACCTCCACATAAACAAGAACGATGAAAACATTCCTTCTCCTCTCCACTTTGACCGCCTTGTTCATGGCCTCTGCGCCAGTTGCATCGGCCGCCGATCCCAAGCCCTATCCCCTGAAGACCTGCGTCGTCTCGGATGATGAACTGGGCACCATGGGCAAACCCTATGAGTTCACGCACGACGGCCAGCAGATCAAACTCTGCTGCAAGTCCTGCCTCAAGAAGTTCAAGGCAGATCCCGCCAAATACCTCTCCAAGATCAAGGGCAGCTAAAAGAGGATACCCCCTCGCCCCAGCCCTGTGCAGCGGAAGTTTTTCCCAGAAGAAATCCTTTCCTGCCACGTCTTGGTCTTCAGGCCGCGATGGCGAATCCGGCCTGAAGATGCAAACTTTCTCCCATTCCTGGATTCCAGGCCTCATGGCTTTCGCCCTCGCGGGCGTCGTCAGCCTTCCTGCAGCATCTACAGACTTCCAGGTCATCCGGCTGCCGGAGCACGGCATTCAACCCCGAGCGTCTTCCTCCACACCGGAAGTGGTGTATCTCCAGGGGCGGCCTGAGGCGGCCGACGTGAAACTGGCAAGGCTGGATGCTCAAGGTCACTGGCAAAGAGAAGTCCTGCTCAACACCCCGGCGAGTCAGGCAGTAGGGACGGGTACCGTGAGAGGCCCAGCCCTTGCCGTCGGTCGCGATGAAACTCGCCACGTGCTCTGGCATGGCAAGAGTGGCACCGCGTCGACAGGAAAGGGGTCCGCACTCTACTACAGCCGGGTTGACCGCTCCGACCGCGCCTCTCCGCCGAAAGACATGATGGGAAGCACGACCGCTCTGGACGGAGGCGCGGCGGTGGTCTCCGACAAAAGCGGCAACGTCTGGCTGGTATGGCACGCATTGCCCGCCGGCGGGGAAGGCGAGACGGAACGACGGATCTTTATCCGCCATTCCAAGGATGACGGTCTCTCGTTTTCGGAGCCCTGGGAGGTCGCAGGTGAAGACCTTGGGGCGTGCGGATGTTGTGGGCTCGCCGCCACGGCGGGTGGAGACGGAAACATCTACATGCTTTATCGCTCGGCGGAGCAGCGAAAGGGGCGCGGCATCCGCCTGCTCCAACTCCCGCCAGACGCCACCAGGAATACCAAACCACGACTGCTTCAGCAAGACCACTGGGAGCTGGAGGGATGTCCCATGACGACCGCAGACCTCCTTCCGAGTGTAGATGGGGTGGTGCCACTCTGGGTCAATCAGTTCAAGCTGGTCTCCACACTGGCTCAGGTGCCACAAGCCGTCACAAGCAAGGAGGCAGTCCTAAACCACCCCCGCATGGGACGGGATTCTCAAGGACGCCAGCTCCTCATCTGGACGGAGGGGGCGATGTGGGGCAAGGGCGGGCGAATTCTGGCCCAATGGGTCCCTGGGGACAGCACAAGCCCAGGCCCACGGTGGTCACAGCCGCTTCCGACCTGGAGCTATGGGGCGGTGGTGACGCTGCCAGACGGGCAGTTGGCCATCGTGTATTGAGGCCAGGTGTCGCCCCGGTGGTGTGGAGCATTGCAATCCCCAAGTCGCTCCGGTAGGGTAGGCCAGCCCAATCTTCCATGATGTTCCCCCGCCCCGCCGTCTTCCTTTGTGCCCTGGTCCTCTTGGTGCTACCCACGTCCGGAGGGTTGATGGCGGCAGAGGAGAAACAGCTCTCCGAACTGGATAAGCAACTCAACACGCTCCGGGAGAAGGTGGAAAAGAACCCGGAATCCCGCCTGGCCCATGTGGAGCTGGGAAAGGTGCTCTATGAAAATGGCCGCAACGTCGAGGCCATGACAGTGCTCAAGGGGGCTCTGGACCTGAAGACCGACAAGCCGGATGCCCCGCTCTCGCTGGTGATGATCAATCTGGGCCAGGTTCTGGAGACGGAGCGGCAGCTGCGGCTCGCCATCAACGTGTACGAGACCGCGCTCAAGGAGGAGCAGAAGGAACGCGGTACTCCGGGCTCCTTTGGCCCCGGTTACCGGGAGGCGATTGAGGAGTACCTCCATCGCGCCAAAGCCAGCAAGGACAAGGCAATCAAGCACTTTGAGACCGCCCATAAGTTGAAGGACAAGGGCGACCGCCTGGGTGCAGCCGCCGAACTTCAGCAATGCCTGAACATCGCTGTGGACTTCGGCGACGTGTGGCGCATGCAGGGCGAACTGCTCGCGGAGGCAGGTCGTCATGAACCTGCCGTGTTGTCTTTCCAAAAGACGCTCGACATGTTTCCCCGGGACGGTGACACCCTGACCTTGATGGGACGGAGTTTGTTGCACTTGAAACGGCTGAACGAAGCGGCGGAGGCCTTTAGGAAGGCGATCGTGCTCGATCCCACAAACGTGCTCGCCATCCAAGGCCTGGAGAAGATCAAGGCTTCCCAGAGCGCGCAGAATTGAAGATTGTGACGGCCAGCTAATTAAAGCACCGTCTGGGGCCCGGCGCCCGTACCAGAACGGACGTGCGCGGGGTGATTCCCACTCAAAGGACCTTGAATCCCTGACGGGATCAGGGACCTTCGTCCGCCTCCCCCCAAGATTGTCCTCTTCATGAAGCGCCACCATCCCTGGTTGTCCTGGCCACAGCTTCGGGAAGGCCCGATGCAACTGGCCTGCCACCTGTGCGATACCCTGCAGGCCGCCCCGCGCCTGCGTGAGGGGGACGGTGCTTATTGCTGTGTGTGTGGTGAGAGACTCTATCGCAACCGGCCCCACTCCCTGGCACATGCCACGGGTTTCTCCGCGGCCGCGCTCATCTTCATGGTGCTGGCGCACACCTTCCCCTTCCTGACGATGACCTCGGGCAGCATCAGTACGCGACTGACGCTGATGGAAGCCGCGCACGTGCTGATCCGTGACAACGATCCGCTAGTGGCAGCGGGAGTCGTCTTTTTCACCATGGTAGCCCCCTTCATCCTGGTGGCTGGGATGCTCTATGTCGCCGCACCCCTGCGCCACGGCGTGGCCCTGCCCGGAGCCATGCGGGTGACCCGGTGGCTCCAGTGGATGGAGCCCTGGAGCATGCTGGAGGTCTTTCTCCTGGGGCTCATCGTGAGTCTACTGAAACTGGGCAAGATGGCGGAAGTGGAGTTTGGCCTGGGTCTCTGGGCGCTGGGCGGACTGGTGTTGTGCACCGCTGCAGCACTCGGGGGCATTGATAAAATGGAACTGTGGGACCGGCTGGAAATCACCCGGAAAGGGGAGGCCAACCAGACATGAGTCTCCCCCCGCCTGCCGCCTCCCAAGAGCTGGCCAGTTGCCACGTCTGTCAGAAAGTGAGCCCCATCCGGCTGGAGAACTGCCCCCGCTGTGGTGCCCATCTGCACCTGCGTAAGCCCCAGAGCCTGGAGCGCACCTGGGCGTTGCTGCTTTCCGCCTGTGCCCTGTATGTGCCCGCCAACCTCATGCCCATCATGACCGTGAGTGGCCTGGGTGGCGGGGAGGCCAACACCATCCTCTCCGGGGTGGTGGCCTTCTGGCAGATGAAAGCCTACCCGGTGGCCATCGTCATCTTCACCGCCAGCGTGCTCATCCCCATCCTGAAAGTGGCAGCGCTCGTGTGGCTCTGCCTGGCAGCCTCCGGGCGGGTCTGGGCCTCCCCCCGGGCTCTCTCACGGGTGTACTACATCACCGAGCTGCTCGGACGCTGGTCCATGGTGGACGTGTTCGTCGTAGCCATCCTGGTGTGCCTCGTACGCTTCGGCACGCTCATGACCATCACCCCCGGGCCCGCTGCCCTGTGCTTTTCCGGCGTCGTCATTCTCACCATGTTTGCCGCCATGAGCTTTGATCCCAGGCTCATCTGGGACCGGCATCGTGCTGACCTTGCGGACGCGCCCCCACCCTGACCCCCAATGAGTGAAACCGCCCCCACCGAAGACAAAGGAAACAACACCCCGCCACCGGAGCCCAAGGCCGTGGTGCGCCGCAACCGGCGCTGGAGCACCGTCTGGGTGGTGCCGCTCGTGGCCCTGCTCCTGGCCGGCTGGCTGGTGTGGGAGCACTATTCTGAAAAGGGGGTGCTCGTGCATGTGCGCTTCGAGACGGCAGAAAGTCTTGTGAGCGGCAAGACGGAGATCCGCTGCCGCTCCGTCCGCATCGGCGTGGTGGAATCCGTCGATCTCGCACCCGACCTACAGTCCGTAGTGGTGGACATCCGGGTGAACCCGGAGAACGAGGAGCTGTTGCGGGATGGCGCGCGCTTCTGGGTGGTGCGGCCCCGCGTCTCGCCCTCGGATGTGTCCGGGCTGGGCACTTTGATCACGGGTTCTTACATCGAACTCGACCCCGGGGACGGCACCCGCATGGTGCATCATTTCACCGGTCTGGAGCAGCCCCCGGTCACGAAGAGCAGCGTGCCCGGCCTGCGCCTCACCCTGGTGGCGGACAATCCGGGCTCCTTGGTGGCAGGCTCCCCCATCTACTTCCGCGGCTTTGAAGTGGGCCGCATCGAGCGCCGGAGTTTTGACATCAATGTGCGCCGGACCATTCTGGACGTGTTCATCCGTGAGCAGTACGCCAGCCTGGTGCATGAGAACACGGCCTTCTGGAACACGAGCGGCATCGATGTGAGCGCCGGTGCCGAGGGGTTCCGCCTTCGCACCCCGTCCTTGCAGGCCATGATGGCAGGTGGGGCGAGTTTCGCCGTGCCGGAGGGCAAGTCTGCCGGGAAACAAGCCACCAATGGCACAAGCTACCGCCTTTATCCGGACGAGGAGTCAACCCGTCAGCAGGACTTCAATCCCGACCGCAAGTGCCTGGTCTTCTTTGACCAGTCCATCCGCGGTCTGAAGAAGGGCGCTCCGGTCGAGTTTCGCGGCATCCCCTTCGGCCGGGTGGTCGAGATCTCCCTCCGACACGGCACCGCCGATGACAAGCGCATACCGGTGGTGATCGAAGTGGATCCCGGCATCCTCCTGCAGAATGAGGTCGATGCCCGGGCCGACCGCGATGTGTTGTTTGCCAAGGCCGTCCGCGAGGGCCTGCGCGCTCGCCTCGGCACCGGTTCCCTGCTCACTGGCGCGCTCTTTGTGGATGTGGATTTCATCCCCGATGCGCCCCCGGCGGAACTCACCCGTCTGGGTGAATATCAAGTGCTGCCCAGCCACTCCTCAGGTCTGGTGCAGCTTGAAGAGAAGGTCAACGCCATCCTCGCCAAGATCAACGCCCTGCCGATTGAAGACACGCTGCAGAAGTTTGGAAACACGGCCGATGAGGTCACCAAGACCGTGGCCGAAACCCGGACCGTGGTGGAAGAGGCCAAAAAACTGCTGGCGGCTCAGGCGACCCAGAACATGACCGCCGAGGTCAATGCCACGCTCAAGGAACTGCGCTCCTCCGTGGAGAGCCTTGGCCCCGCCGGCAACGTCCAGGGCGACCTCCGCCGCACCCTGGACGAGTTGCGCGCCGCGTTGAGAGCCTTCAAGACCCTGTCGGACACGGTCGAGGAAAAACCGAATTCGTTGATTTTTGGGCGCGAGAAGGCGGGGGATCCAGTGCCAAGGGCAAGGAAGTGAGTCAGGAAAGTGAAAAGTTGAGAGTAATAAGCGAAAAGTGCAGCGTGGACGCTGCTGGGTGAAATATCATTGTCCAGGCCGGGCGCGTTGCATTGATGCCTCGACGCATTGGCCATTGTTTCACATCGCGCCTCCTAATTCTTCCCTCGAACCCGGAGGGTTCACCATGAATAGCCAGGGGTCGACCGAGTGAAGCGAGGGCTACCCCTGGATTGCGCCCGCTCACCTGCTACCGCGGAGCGGTAGGCCCATCGTATGGCGAGCCCCTGATGATCATCCCCCGGTGAGCCCTGTCCGTCATTTGGACCCCTTTTGGTCTACCGCTCCGCGGTAGAGTTCCCAGCGCACTTACCATGGGTAGTCCTCGCTACGCTCGGCCGACCCATGGCTATGCATGGCGAACCCTTCGGGTTCATGAGATAACTCGCGCAAT
>NZ_BATR01000019.1 GCF_000739655.1 Verrucomicrobium sp. BvORR106
TACAATCCGTGCGGTGGAAACACGACCAAGGGCACCGGGTCCCGGTCAAACGCAGGATTGGCCCGGCTGTCCACCCAGCAAAGCGGTTCGCGCCATCGCTGGACGCCTTCCTCGGTGCCCTTCCGCTGTTTGATGAGGCCCAGATCCAGCTCGCCCCTCTCAAAGAGCCTCCGCAAATCGCGGCTCAGTCCGCTGGTGATCTCCAGCTTCAAATTCGGATGCCTGCCCGTGAATTCCACCAGCATGCCAGTGAGCCGTCCAGCCGCGAAGTCCTCTGGCACTCCCAGGCGGATGGTCGTCTCCACCACCCCGCGGGAGAGGGCATCCACCGCCTCCTCATTCAGCGCGAGCAACCTGCGAGAGTAGCCAATGAGCCTTTCCCCAGCCGCCGTCAGGCGCACATCGCGCCGGCTGCGATCAAGCACCGCATGGCCGACCTGCTCTTCCAGCCGGGCGATCTTCTGGCTCACCGTGGACTGCGTGGAGCTAAGCCGCCCCGCCGCCACCGTGAAGCTGCCGCAGTCCACCACGGCGACAAACGTCCGCAAAAGTTCCAGGTCCAGAAGCGAAACATTCACAAATGCAATAGATAGCATGCCATGATTTAATTTCCAAATACTAAGCACATTGCGTAGCCTCTGAAACGGTAAGGGAACTCTCAAACCCCTGTTCCCCTGCCGTCCCGGTCACCATTGCTTCCCGCTCTGCGCCATGATCTCGGACCCCTTTTCCGCTCACGCCTCGGCCACCACCGATTCTTCATCGGCGGTGCGACTCGTGGCGGCGGCCAGTCGGGGCGACAGCCGCGAGGTCCTGGCAGCTCTCCAGGATGGAGTGCCTCTGGAGGCGCGGGACCAGCGCCGCCGGACCGCCCTGCTCGCTGCGGTGCAGGGCAATCATGTGGAAACCGCCCGCCTGCTCATGGAGGCAGGGGCAGACGTGAATGCGCGGGATGCCGTGCTCGCCAGCCCGTTCATGACGGCCGCCTCCCAGGGCATGCCGGATCTGCTGGCGCTGACGCTCCGCCATGGGGCCAATGTCCACAGCACGGACCGATTTGAAAGTACTGCCCTCATGGCCGCTGCCGAACGCGGGGATGCAGACACGGTGAGGATGCTTCTCGAGAGCGGCGTTCAGTGGATCACATCAACTGGCTCGACTGGACCGCCCTGCTGCAGGCAGTGATCTTTGGCGATGGCAGCGCGGCCTATGTCGCAATTGCCCGCCTCCTCCTCGATGCAGGGGCTGATGTGAACCTTCCCGATGGTGAAGGAGTCACTGCATTGAAACACGCGACGCAGCGTGGGCAGATGGAAATGGCCGCGCTGCTCCTCGCTTCCGGTGGTCGCTGAGATCAGCGCCGCGCTTTGCTCAAGATCATGACGACGACCCTTGTCACCCCCACCCCTGTCACGTCGGATGCCTTTCTCCAGGAAGCCATTGACCTGGCCGTGGCCAACATCTCTGAAGGCGGCCGGCCATTCGGAGCGGTGGTGGTGAAGTACGGGCGGGTGATCTCCCGCGGGGTCAATGAAATAAACATCACCAACGACCCGACTGCCCACGCAGAGATGCTGGCCGTACGCTCCGCCAGCCAGGTGCTGCAGTCCCCGCTGCTGGAAGGCTGCACCGTCTATGCCAGCGGTCACCCCTGCCCCATGTGCCTGGCCGCCATGCGGATGGCGGGCATCAATGAGGTCTGCTACGCCTTCACGAACCACGAGGCTGAGCCCTATGGCCTCTCCACGGCTGCGATTTACGAGGAACTGGGCATGACCAACAGCCTGCGCCACCTCCGCCTGGTTCATGTCCCACCCCAGGTGGAGGGATGCCACCCCTATGAAACCTGGGCGAAAGCCCGCGGCATCCAGGTCACCACGCTCTCGTGATGCACTCCAACGAGGAAACAACCTTGACCGCCCGCCCGGCCCGCATGCTTCTGCTGCTGGCCACCGTGGTGTTGACGGGTGTGAACCTGCGCTCCTTCCTCACCGCCGCCGGTCCGCTGGCGGCGGACATCCAGCGCAGCACCGGCCTCTCCCAGCAGGGCATGGCCTGGCTCACCTTTCTGCCGGTGGCCCTCATGGGAGCCGGCGCTTTTGCCTCGCCCTGGGTGGCCCGCAAGCTGGGCTCACGACGCGCCATCTTGATCGCGCTTGCCATGCTTGGGTTGGGTTCCCTCTTGCGTTTTGAAGCTCACAGCGGTCTCGCACTCATTGGCACAGCGGCCCTGTGCGGACTGGGCGTGGCCATCGTGCAGGCGATATTTCCTGCCGTGATCAAGGCACAGATGCCTCTCTGGCTGGCGCCCGTGATGGGCCTCTACTCTGCGGCCATGATGGGCGGCGGAGCCCTGGGCGCGCAGCTCTCACCGCTGATGGCCCACACCTTGGGTGACTGGCGCATCGCGCTCGCCATCCTGGGGCTGCCCTGTCTGTTGGCCTTGGGGTTGGCTTGGATCGCCCTTCCAACGTCCGACGCTTGTCCCAAGACCCGCCCCGTTCCGCTCGCTCCTCTCCTGCGCTGCCCGCGGGCCTGGCTACTCATGCTCTGCTTTGGCCTTGTGAATGGCGGCTACTCCTCCCTCGTGGCCTGGCTGGCCCCGTTCTATCAGACGCACGGCTGGAGCGCGACAGGCAGTGGCAGCCTGGTGGCCGTCATGACCCTTTCTCAAGCCGCGGCCGCCTTGCTGCTGCCCATCCTCGCCCGCCGCAATCTGGACCGCCGCACTTGGCTCTGGCTATCGCTGGCCCTGCAGGCAGTGGCTTTCACGGGCCTCGCTGCAATGCCAGATCTCTCGCCCAAGCTCTGGGCCGCCGTGGGCGGCGCAGGTCTGGGGGGCTTCTTCGCCCTCTTCATGGTGGTGGCTCTCGACCATGACCATCGCCCGGCTCATGCTGCCGCGCTGAGCGCCGTGATGCAGGGGGGAGGCTTCTTAATTGCCGCCCTTGCCCCCTGGCTGGCCGCCGTGCTGCACGACTACACGGACGGATTCACCGCCGGATGGCTGGTGCATCTGGGTTGCATCGCTATCGTGGCGGGACTGACGATCAAGCTGGCACCCGCAGGTTATGCAGAGGCTCTGGCTGGCAGGGAGGACATGATCACCCGACAGGGGCCGCCTCCAAAACTTGATGCTTCCCTTCCGTGAATCACGGCACAAGGGGCCAGTTCAGCCTGGACCATTTGTAGGCAATGGAATGCGTGCGTCTTGAAGCAGCTGGTTGAGGAAGCGGGGCGAACCTTCCACGGTCACCGTCGCCACCTGCTTGCCATCCTGAAACCAATAGACCTGATAACATTGATAGCAGATCAGGAAATCGTGGGTGTGCCCCGAAGCCACCGCCCGCACCCCGTGTCGTGGCACAAAGCATCTCACACTCGATCCATCGGAGGCCTTCTCCGCCTTGTACAGCTCCTCCGCCACCTGCTGGGACTGTTCCTTGTTGAGGAGCGTTTGCCCAAGCACCTTGTACCCGTGCAACGTCTCATCGACGGCATCACGGCTTCGCCGTGGGTTCAGGGAATAAAGCACCACCGAGTCGGCTGACGCGAACAACCTCCCATAGTAGGAAGTTTGTTCGCCGCCTGGACTCAGCGTGCGGCATCCCACCCCAAGCATGGACAGCAGCAAGACGACTATGCAAAGCAGAGAGGGGGCTTTCATGAGGAAAAGTGGCGGGAGACCAGTCCGACCAAGAGTCCTGATTGAAGCCACCTCACTCTGGGATGACAAGGAATATCACCGCGCCCCGGCAGGCTTCCCTGCACGCAAACGCCGGATCTGAAGGAACGCGCCGATCAACAGCAGCACCAGGCACACGCCCGCCGCGGCTTGTAGCTCCGGCCCTTCCCGGTCTTTCACCAGCGGGTTGCCCACTGGCAGACGCGTGGTGGTCTCCGTGATGGCCGGGATCATGTGGAAGAAGAAGGTGACCGAGTAGCTCACCACCTCCACCACCTTGCCGGACTTGCCGAACCAACCGCGGGTGCCTGCGCCCCACGCGATCAGCAACACCACCAAGGTGATGACACCCAGCGCATGCGGAGCCCCAAAGCCCCCATGCTCATAGATGCCAAATCCCGTGACACAGGTGAGAATGGTGCCCCAGAGGTAGATCTGGCCCACCGTGTTGCCGGTGATGATCTGCTTGTCCCTGATGAAGGCGTAGATTCCGGCAAAGACCGCCACCAAACTGATGACGGTATGAATGAGGCCCAATGTGGTCAATCCCATGGCTGTTCCTTTCTGATGAGGTTGAAAGAGGATGTGTTGACTCCTGAACTCACCGCAGACCGCCCGCGACGTAGAGGGTCTCCCCTGTCATCCAGGAGGAGTCATCTGAAGCGAGGAACACCACGCCGGTGGCGATGTCCGCAGGCTGGCCCACACGCCCCAAGGGCAGGCCCGCCCCCATCTCCCGGAACTTGTCAGTCAGCCCCTGGGCATGCACGCCATCTGTTTCAATAGGTCCCGGATTGATCGAGTTCACCCGGATCTTTTTGGGAGCCAGTTCCTTGGAGAACGTGCGGGTCAGGCCATCCACAGCAGACTTCGTGGCGTTGTACACACCGGAGTTGGCCGGGGAATAGGTGGCCACCACCGAGCTCACGTTGACGATGGCTCCTCCCGCCTCGCCAAAGTACTTGAGCGACTCCTGCATGGCGAGGATGAGCCCGAGCACGTTGAGGTTGAACATCTTGTGGAAGTGCTCCTCGGTGATCTGTCCCAGCGGGGCGAAGTCGTACACCCCGGCGTTATTCACCAGGATATCGAGCTGTCCATAGAGCGCCTTGGTCTCGACGAAGAGACGCTCGATGTCCGCTTGCTTGGACATGTTGGCGTGCACGGCTGCGGCTTTGCCGCCGTCGGCGATGATCTCTGCCACCACCTGATCAGCAGCTTCTTTGCTGGATGAGTAGTTGACGATCACAGACGCGCCCTCTGCGGCGAGGTATTTGGCAACGGAGGCACCGATGCCTTTGGAGGCTCCGGTGACGATGGCTGTCTTGCCGGACAGTTTTGATTGAGTGGGCATAGGAAGATGGACGGATGGAAGATTGTTCCCGGGGGCGATCTCAGCTCTGCGCAAAGGCGAGCAGGTCGGCGTTGAGCTGATCCTTGCTGGTGTCCCCCAGGCTGTGGGTGCCACCGGGGTAGATCTTGAGTTCGGCGTTGGGGATGAGTTTCACCGCTTCATGGGCGGAAGCGCCGATGGGCACGATCTGGTCGTCATCTCCGTGGATGATGAGCGTAGGCACATCGAACCGCTTGAGATCCTCGGTAAAGTCGGTTTCCGAGAAGGCCTTGATGCAGTCATACGCGTTCTTGTGACCGGACATCATGCCCTGCGCCCACCAGGACTGGATGAGGCCCTGTGAAACCTTGGCCCCCGGCCGGTTGAAGCCGAAGAAAGGACCGCTGGCCACGTCCAGGAAGAACTGGGACCGATCCACCAGATAGGCCTGTCGGAAGCCTTCGAACACCTCCATGGGCAGACCACCGGGATTGGCCTCTGTCTTCACCATGATGGGCGGCACTGCCCCCATGAGCACGGCCTTGGAAACGCGTGCCGTGCCATGGCGGCCGATGTACCGGGCCACTTCGCCACCACCGGTCGAGTGACCGACCATGATGATGTCTTTCAGGTCCAGCAGATCAAACAGCTCTGCCAGATCATCTGCGTACTGGTCCATGTGGTTCCCATCCCACGGCTGGCTGGAGCGTCCATGCCCACGGCGGTCGTGCGCGATGCAGCGAAAGCCCTGGGATGCGAGGAAAAACATCTGTGCCTCCCAGGCGTCGGCAGTCAGAGGCCAGCCGTGGCTGAAGGTGATGACCGGACCCTTGCCCCAGTCTTTGAAATAGATCTCGGTGCCGTCTTTGGTGGTGAACTTGCTCATAATTGTCGAAGGATGGATGGTTTGTTTGTCTGACTGTCTGAAGAAGTTCTGAAAAGGGAGTCAAGATTCGGTGTCAGGGCCTGGAGTTCGCAGCCCGTGGTCTGCCAGGAGGGATCTCACTGCATCAGTGCGGGGGCCGTCGAACCAGTCGCGCTGCAGCTCCAGTAGAAACGGGAGCGCCGTGAGGGACACTGCGCCCGCCTGCGCCATGCGCCGGAAGGCAGCTCGCCGTGCCAGCTTGCTGCGTCCGGAGGAGGCGTCTTCCACAGCATAGACGCCATAGCCATCCGTCAGCGCCTGGAGCGCCGGCAGGACCAGGGAAACCTCCGCGAAAGGCGAGGCCATCACCAGATTCCGCCTCCCCGACTGTCGGAGCGCCGCATGGAACTTGGGGCAGTCCCACGCATTGATGCCGGTCCGCCGGATCACTTGGGTATCAGGAAACCTCCGCGAAAGCCAGGGTGCGGCAGCTCCGCCGCCCGCCACCGTGATGATCACCGGGAGACTGAAAAGCGCCGCCGTCCGGGCCAGCAGGCCCGCCGGCGAGTCTTCATTCAGGCTGGAGTCTTCGGGCAGCATCTCAGGTTGAAAGTCGATGAAAATGACCGTGCAATTGTCCGGGGTCAGCAGGCCTTTGTCGGTGGTGCTCACACTCATGTCGTCATTCCCTTCCCGTGGTGGGGCGTCAGTTGACCGCTTCCAGTTTGCTCCACGACCTCCTCCTCCGCCAGTGCCCGGGCGGGCGGATTTACCACCCCTCCGAGGGATGAGAAGCGTCTCCTCCTTTTGGATGAGATGCCCGCCGTTTCCGAGTCTGTAAGGTGGTTCTTCCTCAAAGAGGATGCGGCCACTCTGGCACCTACGGTGGTCTAAAGCTGCACCAAACCCCGCCTGCTCGCAGTGGCCACCGCCTCGGTCCGGCTCAGGACGTTGAGCTTCGTGAAGATGCTCCGCAAATGGGACTTCACCGTCGTCTCCCCGATGTAAAGATGCGTGCCGATCTCCTTGTTGCTCCGCCCCTTGGCCAGCAACCCCAGCACCTCCAGCTCCCGGCCGGTCAACGGTTCGTTGGCCAGACCCGAGGCGAGCTTGGCCACGAGGCTTGGTGACACGACCGTCTCCCCAGCATACACCTTGCGGATGCAGGCCAGCAGCTCCTCGCGCGGCGCATCCTTGAGCAGATACCCCTTTGCCCCGGCCTTGATCGCCATGGAGATGTCCGCGTCCGTGTCGAACGTGGTGAGCACCACCATCCTCGCGCCCGGCTGCTTTTGCCGTATTTCCTCGATCGCCCCCACGCCGTCCAGCACGGGCATGCGTAGATCCAGCAGGGCCACATCGGGCTGACACTGGCTCCACAGCTCCACCGCCTCCCTGCCATTGGCCGCCTGGGCCACCACTTCCATGTCTGCCTGTCGCCCAATGATGGACGCCAGCCCCTCCAGCACGGTCACATGATCATCCGCCACCAGCACCCGGATGGTGCCGGTGCTGGGGCTGTCGCAGAATCGGTGTGTGCTAGAACCCTGGCTCATGGGATGAAGGTGCGCCGCTATGATTCCGCATTTTTGCCGCAGGGCAAGACAATGACCACCCTGGTTCCGTTACCGGACGAGCTCTCCACCGTCAACGCGCCCCCCAGGGCCAGTGCCCGCTCGCGGATTCCCAACAGGCCGAAGCCGTCGTTGCGCGCCCCAGGATCAAATCCCCGGCCATTGTCGCGCAATTGAAACCGGACCCCCTCCGGACCAAAAACGAGCCAGGACTCAAACTCGGTTGCCCCGGCGTGGCGCAGAGTGTTGGTCAGCACCTCCTGCCCGATGCGCAGGAGGTTCTCATCCCATCCGGCAGGCAACAGCGGCGGAGAGCCCTCCACGTGGAGCAGCGCTCTCAAACCTGTTCCTGCCGTCATCTTTTGGAACAGCTCCCCCAAGGCATCCCCGAGGGGCCGGGTTTCCAGGGCCAGAGGACGCAGGGCCCTCACCGAACGACGCGCCTCTGCCAGGCTCTCCCGGGCCAGCTCACTGGCCCGTGCGATGTGCTGGTCCGCCTCTTCCTCAAGATGTTGGCCCCGGGCATCCGCCGCAGCCTCGAGCTGGATGATCACTCCAGTGAAGCCTTGGGCCAGGGTGTCGTGAATATCCCGGGCCATGCGGTTCCGCTCCTCGATCACCGCAGAGGCCCTCCGCTGCTCTGAGGCTCGCAGCTCATCGGCAGCCCGCTTGCGCTCGATGGCGATGCTGGCGAGGTGGGCACACTGCTCGGTGAGGCGTTGTTCCCGGGGCGTGGGCCATCCCGGTTTAGGGGTATAACTGGCAAACGTGCCCAGGACCCGGCCGTTGGAAGCCAGGATGGGAGACGACCAGCAAGAGCGCAACCCACCTCCCAGTGCGGCATCCCGGTACAGGCAGCCATAGGGATCGGCCTCAATATCCGCCACCACAATCTGCTGCCGGAAGAACACCGCTCTCCCACAAGGCCCGGTTTCAGGGCCGATCAGCGCGCCATTCACCGCCTGGACAAGATCCTCCGGCAGGCGGGAGGGTGCCGCGTGCCGCAGCCTTTGCGTGGCCTCGTCGTGGAGCAAAATGCTGCAGAGCGTGTTCGGAAAGGCCTCCTCCATGAGACCACAAAGACTCTGCAACACCCCCGGCAGTTCATCCCCACGGGCGATCATCTCCAGAAGACGCTTCTCCGATGTCAGCACCGCTTCCGCCCGCTTGCGGTCATCGATGTCTGTGGTCTGGCCATACCACTTCACGAGCGTGCCCGTGGCATCGTGCAGCGGCACTCCTCGAAAAAGGAACCAGCGATACACGCCATCGTGACGGCGCAGGCGACACTCGACCTCCCCCGGCTTGCCGGAGACCAACAACGCCCGCCAGTAACCTTCGAGCTGCGGCAGATCTTCCAGATGCACCGCCGCCGCCCACCCCCAGCCTGCCGCCTGCTCCATGCTAAGACCCGTGTAGCTGAGCCAGCGCTGGTTCAGGAAATCCACGTGCCCGTCCGGCAGTGCGCTCCAGATCAGGCCCGGCGTCGTGTGGGTGGCGAGCTGGAACTGCTCCTTGAGTGCCTCCATCTCGCGCAGGGCAGACTCCAATGAAGTCTGGGTGACCCGCTGCTCGGTCACGTCATGGCAAGAGCAGATGACCAGCTCCCGCCCTCCAAAGTGGCCTCGTGCCAGCCGCAGCGACACTTCCTTCGTTGTGCCGTCCTGGCAGCGGCAAGTGCGCCAGACCGCCCGCCCTCCGCCCACTGTGGCGGAAGCCATCTCCGCGAGGATCTCCTCCCGGTCCGCACACACCACCAAGTCCCACGGTCGCATCCCCTTGAGCTCTGTCACCGAGTAGCCCAGGAGGGCAGCGGCGGCTGGATTCGCATCCACAATCATCCCATCCGGTTCCGCGATGAAAACCGCCTCGGCGATGTGATGGAAGAACCCCTCCATCTGCTCCATGCGACGGTGACAATCGGCAAGCTGCTGCCGGCATCGCTCCAATTCCCAGCGCAACCCAGCCTCCGAGTCCGGTGGGAGTTGGGTCAGGGGATCGGGCGGCACCTTGCTCACCCTGACATCGAACCATGAATTGGCGGTCGATCAATGCCGAAAAGAAAGTCGCATCGTCACCATCTCACTGTTGAGTCAGATTGCGGGAATTGGCTTGCGTATTCTCCCATTTCACGGCAGAAAACTCCCTATGGAAGCGGAGCAAACCGCCAGCCCCCCATCGCATCTGCTCGTTTTGGCACCACGCTCGCGAGGCTCCCGAACGGGCATGGTAGCATGCGCAGTTCTGGTGACCACGTTTCTTGGAGTTTGGTTCTACGCCACCGGAAAAGCGTGCGTCGACATCCTCTATTTCAAGAATTTCTCTCTCACTGCGGGAGTGACACACAGACCCCAATCCAGATGAAGCGATTCATTCTTACGTTTGTTCTCGCATGCGTCGTCCTCGGCAGCTCCCGAGCGGAAGACAAGAACCCGTCTCCCGTTCAGGCCCAAATCGAACTGCTAGCGTTGCTAGGCTCCATCATCGATGAGCATTGGACCCTGCATTTTTCCGCAAGTGACAGGACGATCTGCCTCACATGCGACATCATGGTAAATGGACGCTATGGAGGTCTGAATAGCGAACCGGCAGACGAGTTCCGCCAGTCCTCTTTCTCCATCAAGTTAGTGCCCTTCATTGATCCCGAAAACTACACAGAACTGGCCACAAAACAGAAGGAAACCACCAACGCTGCTCTGGAAAAGGCGTTGAACACCATTCCGTTCAAGTTTCCACCGAACGTACCTTACATGCGAATGCACCAGTTTCTCTCGCCGACGTCCGCTGAAGAGTGGGCCACTTACCTGGAATTTCTGACAGCAGAAGAACAAGTGCGGATGCGCCCCCAGTTCCACTGGCGTTCACATGGCGTCTGGACAGAAGGACGCCGACTAGTCATACCAGCCAACCCTGAGAGTGAGGAGGCCAAGACCGTGCTAAGGAAGGTCGACGATATCCTGCGCCAGTTTACACCTTATCCCCAGGATACAAATTCGCGGTAGCGCAGCTTCGACAGACCCTGGGCCGATCAACGCTGTAGCGCAAGCGCCCTACAGCACAGATGGCCTGACCGCGAGACCCCATGCAATCTCATGGGACGCTTGCAACGAACCGGGACAGGAATGTCCCTCGCTCCTATTACTGACTGCACGGTCTGGCAAAGTAGATACACCGAACGTCCGCAGAGCTTCACCGCGTAAACGCGGAACTCCAACCCTCTCCGGTCCTCCAGCAGGGTTGGAGTTCCGCATTTATGCGGTCAGGACCGCAAGTCCCATCACGGCTATTTTTCAGAACGTTACCTCGAACCCCAACCGACGCACCGACGCACCGACGCACCGACGCACCGACGCACCGACGCACCGACGCACCGACGCACCGACGCACCGACGCACCGACGCACCGACGCACCGACGCACCGACGCACCGACTTCAAAGCCTCCGATCCGCTTCCGCAATCGGCTGGTCATTGATGCTCGCATAGCGGTACTTCATGTACCCCAGCTCATCGAACTCCCAGTTCTCATTGCCGTGACTGCGGTACCACTGGCCGCTGTCGTCGTGCCACTCATATTCAAAACGGACGGCAATGCGGTTCCCGGTGAAGGCCCAGAGGGTCTTCTTCAGCCGGTAGTCCAGCTCCCGTGACCACTTGCGCTTGAGGAACTCGACCACAGCGGCGCGACCGTTGACGAACTCCGCGCGATTGCGCCATTCCGTGTCCTCGGTGTAGGCCAGCGAGACCCGCTCGGGGTCGCGACTGTTCCAGGCGTCTTCGGCAGCCTGCACTTTGGCACGGGCGCTTTCTTCGGTGAAGGGAGGGAGGGGAGGTCTTGGGTTCATGGTTTTACTTTGGTTTGTTTTGGCTGGCAAGTTGGGCTTCAAGTTCAGCGAGGCGGGCTCTCATCGGCGCCACCGCCGCCTCCACCTCTTCAGCCGTATAGCGCGGGGTGATGTACTGGGGACAGTTCCAGTCAAAGGAAACAACTTGAATGACGAACACGCGCTCCGTGAGGGCGGCCATTTCCGGCGGGGCCACCTTCTTCACCAGATCAGGATGCTCACGAGCATCCAGCACCTTGGCGTGACCCATGATCTTGAGACGTTCCTTGTTGGGATAGTCCATCAGGAACAGGCTCACACGATCATCCACAGAAACATTGCCGGTGCTGAGCATCTGCCGGTTCCCACGGAAATCCGCAAAGGCCAGCTCGGAGGGAGACAGGACTTTGAGAAAGCCTGGAGGACCTCCGCGATGTTGCAGGTACGGCCAGCCAGTCTCGGTCACACTGGCCATGTAGAAACTGTCCCGGGTGGCGATGAACATCGCCTCCTCAGGGGTCAGTCGGTCATCCTGGCTGGCGGGGGCAGGCACCCGGGCCTTGCCAAAATAATGCTGCTGCGCCTCCAGCACGGCGGGGGTGCTGACCATTTCACGATATCGCTCAGCCATGGCAAGGATACAGGTTGAAGTTCAAATCAGGCCTCGCCGCCGAAGGCCACATAATCATCAAGGTCGAGGCGGTCGAACACGGTGGCAATGTCATCCCGCTCCGGATTCAGCCGCCGGATCTCGGCAGTGAACCAGTCGCGGCGTTCGACGCCATGATAGGCAAAGGTTTCCGTCCAGGCCGCCCACTGGGCAATCTCAAACGGACTGCGTTTGTGGGGTGCCGTTTCCTGAACCCATTGGAGGATCGCCCAGTCCCCGCCGCCGGCCTTCACCCTCTCCAGCAGGGCATCGGGATCGATGCCCGTGAAGCGGTAGAAGTGCCAGTCGGTGGGGTTGCCGTAGCGGTACTCCCCAAGAGTGCCGGCGATCGATGCCCGCGCTTTGTCGAGGAGGCGGGGGAGGATGGTGTATCCGCCCAGGCGGACTCGGGGGCTGCGCGGCGGGGCTTGGGTGAGATCAGGTGCTTTCATGGGGAGTGATACGGTTGGACGGAGCCGTTTAAGCGCCGCGGGCGATCAGGGACTCGATAGCCGACTTGGACTGCGCGCCGCGCACCGTAGCCACCGGCTGGGCGTCCTTGAAGACGATCAGCGTGGGGATGCTGCTGATGCCGTAGCGTTGCGCCAGGTCGGGAGCGTCATCCACATTCACCTTGGCCACCACCGCCTTGCCCTGCTGCTCACCCGCCACCTGTTCGAGGACCGGGCCCATCATGCGGCAAGGGCCACACCACTCGGCGTGGAAGTCCACCAGCACGGGCTGCGAGGTGGAGGCCAGCGTTTGGTCGAAGGATTGGGAACTGAGTTCAATAGCTTTCATACATTTGATGCTTTCGCAGTTGGGTTGATCTTTGGGGCTTAATATAGACAGACAAGTCTGTCTGTTTTGTGTTCAATGAAAAACTCTTTCTGCTTATGCCGGAAGACCCTCGCACAGCGCCAGTGCCGCTGTTTTGGCAGAGTCAGCCGGCCAGGTGCTGCGGGCGTTCTGCGATTCCATCACCGCGCCGCTGTACAACAGGAAAAACGTGTCGCCAAGGAGCCGGGATTCTGCCGAAGCGCCGCCTCTGACCTGCGCCGCCAGCTCCTGCCAAAATTCGCGGTTGCCCGCCTTGTGCGCGCGGATGGTTTCCCGGACCTCGCTGGAAGCCTCCAACATGGAGGCCGTGATCGAAAACGGGCACCCGCGGAAGTCGGAGCCCTTCACATACCGACGCAGGCCGTCGAACTTCTTTGCCACCTTTTCCAGCGGCGGCCGGGGATCTGCCAGGAGCTTCTCGTGCGCTGTCGCCGTCTCTGCTGCATCGGCCTTTAGCCACTCCAGGCAGAGCTTCTCCTTGCTCTTGAAGTGGGCGTAGAACGTCGCTTTGGCCACGCCGGACTTCTCAATGATCTCATTGATGCCCACCAGCTCATACCCGCGGCTCGCGAACAACGCGGCGGCGGTGCTGAGGATCTGGTTGCGAGCATCGGACATGGCTGAATCTTAGACAGACTTGTCTGTATTGTCAAAAGAATTTTGCCAGGTTAGCCCTCACCCGCTGCTCGGCCGGGCGACAGGCAGGGAGAAGATCGGCCCACTTCACACCGTTTTTGTCTTCGTCCTCTCAAACCGCCTGCACCTTCCATGACCCCGCGCAACCACCCCACCCGTCGGCGCTCGTTTCTCATTCCCCTTGGCGTCACCCTGCTGCCCGCTCTGGGCTGCCTCTACCTGGCCACGGCCCAGGAGCAACCGGTCACACCGTCCACACCTGTCACGCCAGCCCCTTCCGTTGCCCCGGTGCCGCCATCCAAACCTGCCTCAGGCTTCCACGCCGGGGCGGCGGTGGCGGATATTTCCCCGGACCAATGGCCGCTCTCCCTGCGGGGTTCCTTTACCCCCAGGGCCAGTGCCACCCTCAACGATCCCCTCACCTCCCGGGCCATCGCGGTGCAGAACGGATCAGGCCGCGCGGTCCTCGTCATCGTGGACAATCTCATGATCAACCGGGAGACCCTGGATGCGATCAAGCAGAAGGCAGCGGAAGCCACCGGCTGGAAGACCGAGGAAATGCTCATCGCCGCCACACACACGCACACCGCCCCCTCCATCTCCGGCACGGGTGGGACCAAGGCCGCCGAGGCCTACCGGCAAAAGGCTCAAGCCGGCATCGCCCAGTCCGTCATTGATGCCATCGGTCGCCTGCAACCAGCTTCCATCGCCTTTGGCTCCGATGCCGTGCCGGATGAGGTGTTCAACCGCCGCTGGTATCTGAAGGAAGGCACCATGCCGCTCAATCCCTTTGGCGAGTACGACAAGGTCAAGATGAATCCCAACCGGGCCGACATCGTGAAGCCCGCAGGCCCCACCGATCCGGAAGTCTCCGTGCTGGACATCCGCACGCGCAAGGGAGCGCGCCCGCTTGCCTTCCTGGCCAACTACGCCCTGCACTATGTGGGCGATCTGCCGGAGGGAGTTGTTTCCGCGGACTACTTTGGCGAGTACGCCCGCGTCATGCCCTCGCGAGTGGGCGGTCGCAAACCGCCGGAGGATTTCGTGGCCGTGCTTTCCAACGGCACCAGTGGCGACATCAACAACATCGACTTCAACGGCACCCGTGCCCCCCGCCAGCCCTATGAGCAAATCCGCCTGGTGGCGGCCAAGGTGGCCGATGCCTCCTGGCGCGCCGTGCGCAACGCCAAGCGGCAGGACGACCTGCCCATCGCCATCCTGCAGCGTGAGATCGAGCTGGAGCGCCGCCGCCCCACTCCGGAAGCCTTGGAGAAAGCCAAAGCCACCGCCAAGCTCACCGATGAGGAGGCCAAGAACCTGCCTCGTCTGGCTGTGAACTATGCCCACCGCACCATCGGAGCGGCGGAAGGTCCCGAGAAAGTCTCCGTCCTGCTCCAGGCCATTCGCATTGGCGATCAGGCCATCGTGACCATGCCCTTCGAGGTGCTGGTGGAAATTGGGCTGGAGATCAAAAAGAAGAGTCCGTTTCCGCGAACCTTCATGATCGAGCTGGCCAATGGGGCCAACGGCTACCTGCCGCCCCCTCATCAACATGAGCTGGGCGGCTATGAGACCTGGCTGGGCACCAACACCGTGCAGAAAGATGCCTCCGTCATCATGACCCGCCACCTGCTGGAGATGCTGGCGGAGCTGAAGGCCTCCGGCTCCTGATGAGCGGCCCTCCCAGGCACCCGCCGCTCACCGGGATTGCGCCTTAAAACGCTCGCCTGCGGCTCCGGCCTGCGCCAGAATGGACGTCCTGACTTCCATTCTGTGATGCTCCTGAGCCCAGGCGACACCCATCCAGCGGGAGGCAGCCGGGGAACATCCGGCGCTCCCGCCCGCTTCCGCCCATGCCGTCCGGCATGGGCACGGCGGTGCTGGGTGATGGCCTTCCTGGCGGTCGCCTCGCTGGATACCACCCCGCTCCGGGCCGCGTCCGCCTGGTCATGGTTTCACCCACCCCTGCGGAGCCTGGAACAGGAGACCCAGGCGCTGGATGCCCAACTGGCCCAGTTGCCGCCCCTCCCAAACCCCCAGGCCCATGAGCACGCTGGGTTTCACAGCGGCTGGGCTCCCGACGCCGAAAGTGTGCGCTGGGTGCAGGTGGATCTGGGGCGGGTCATGCCGCTGGACGCCGTGGTGGTGATCCCCGCGTTCCTGGGGGGGACCACTGCCTACGGATTCCCCTCCCGCTTCCGCGTGGACATCTCCCACGATCCAGAGTTCGCGGAATCAACCACCCTCTTTGACCACACTGGCAGCGACTTCCGACGGGCCATGGCCCCGGTCTACCTCCCCGCGGCAGGCCAGGAGGGGCGCTATGTACGGTTCACCGCCACCCGGCTCGCCGCGGGCAACGCCCCGCGTTTTTACTTCTGCCTGGGAGAGCTGCTGGTCTTTTCAAATGCCGCCGTGGTCTCCGCGCGTTGCCCAGTCACCTCCTCCAAGGCCAGCGAGACCGCCCCCACCTGGAGCAAGAGCAATCTGGTGGATGGCATCAGCGCCCTGGGATTGCCGGTCATCCCCGGTTCCAAGGCCACCAACGGCTGGCACTCCGCCATTCATGCCACACCGGAGCATTCCTCCTGGGTGCAGATGGATCTGGGCAGTGTGCAGCCGCTGGATGAAGTGCGGTTTGTTCCCACCCATCCCGCCGATTTCCCTGACCGGGCTGGCTTTGGCTTTCCTGCCTGGTTCCGGCTGGAGGGGTCCGATGAAGAAAGTTTCCTGAATCCCAAGGTGCTCTTTGAGGCGGCAGCCACCCCCTTCCCGAACCCTGGTGACAATCCGGTGCCCTTTCCGCTCCACGGGCACCGCGCCCGTTACCTGCGCATGACGGCCACCCGCCTCTGGCCCCGTGGTGACGACTACGTTATCGCGTTCTCAGAGATGCAGGTGTACTCCGGCGGCAGGAACATCGCCCTGGACACCGGGGTGAAGGTCACCGCCTCGGATGATGTGTTTGCGCCGCTCTGGCAGCGGGAGTGGCTCATGGACGGCCTGGCGGCCAACGGTCGTCTGGTGGAGTGGCCTGTCTGGCTTCAACAGCTCTCCCAGCGGCGGGAACTGGAGGGTGCCCGGGAGGAACTGGCCTCCCGCGCCGCCGCCGCCCTCTCCGTGGCCCAACGCCATGCTCTCTGGTGGGGGGCAGGACTCTCTGCCGTCGCCGTGGCCCTGATGATTGTTTCATCGATGCGCGCCCGCCGTGCCCGGCAGCGGGAGATGGAGGCCTTGCGCCAGCGCATTGCCCGCGACCTGCATGACGAGGTCGGCAGTCACCTCGGCAGCATCTCCCTGGCCAGCGAGCTGGCGCTGCGGGAGTCGCCAGAGGATGCCCATGCCACGCTGGATGAGATTCACCGCATGTCCCGCCAGGCGGCCGAGTCCATGCGCGGCATCGTCTGGCTGGTGCGGGAGGGCGGCGAGCCCACGCTGGACCGCCTCATGCAGGCCCTGCGAGAGAGCGCCACCACCCAGCTTCAAGGCTATGCCTGGGATCTACAGATTCCTGATGATGCCCCCAAGCTCGCGGCCTCCCTCGACTTCCACCGCCACGTGTTCCTGTTCTTCAAGGAAGCCGTGCACAATGTCGTGCGCCACGCGCGCGCCACAGCGGTCCACTTGGAGGTGAACTGGAACCGGGACCGCTTTCAACTCGTGATCGAGGACAACGGTCGCGGGTTTGATCCTGCCACCGCCTCCACTGGCAGCGGTCTGGCCAATCTGCGACACCGCGCCGCCGCCTTGCGCGGAGATGTGGTGCTTTCCTCTACCCCTGGCACACCCGGCGCCAAGGTCACCCTCACCGTCCCCCTTTCCTCCTCCACCCCCACCCGCCCATGACGGACACCCCGACCGACTCCTCCGCCCCCCGGATCATCTGGATCGTGGAGGACCACGCCTCCTTCCGCCGCACCCTGGCCCGCGTGGTCCAGAGCGAGCCGGACCTCTCTTGTGCTCATGATTTCGATTCCTGCGAGTCCGCGCTTGATGGCCTCACCCGATTCACCCGCCCGGACGTCATCCTCCTGGACGTGGGCCTGCCCGGCATGAGCGGGCTGGAGGGCATCCGCCTCTTTCGCGAACGCAGCCCCAACACCCTCGTCATCATCCTCACTGTGTTCGAGGATGATGAGAAGATCTTTGAGGCCATCTGCGCCGGGGCCGCTGGTTATCTCCTGAAAACCGCCGGGGCCGACGCCATTGTCGCCGCCCTCCGTGAAGCCCTAGAAGGCGGCTCGCCCATGAACCCTCGCATCGCCCGCCGCGTGCTGGAGATGTTCTCGAAACTCGCCCCCAAGACCCGCGATTACGGCCTCAGCGCCCGCGAGAAAGAGATCCTCGACCTCATGGTCAAAGGCCTCATCAAAAAAGAAATCGCCGACCGCCTGACCCTCAGCGTCCACACCGTGGACACCTATCTGAGAAGGATCTATGAAAAACTCGAGGTCAATACAAGAACCGGTGCAGTGGCAAAGGCGCTGAAGGAAAGATTGATTTAGACAACCACAGAGGCAGTTTCTAAAATTATGAATGATGAATTAGGAATTTTGAATTTTGGATGACGCTTCCGAGGATCTTTGCCTGTGGCCTGGGCAATTCATTCCTAATTCATAATTCATAATTCATAATTTTTGTGACGCAATTTCCCGCCGCAGCCCCCGTATTCCACCACTCACCTTTTACTTCTCACCACTTACCGGAATGCGCCTCCCTCTCACGCTGACACTCGCCCTCTGCCTCGGCATCCCGCTCCTCGCCCCTGCGCTGGAGCCCAAGGATCGAAGTGTCGTGCTCATCAGCGTGGATGGCTTCCCGGCTTACATGTGGAAGGATCCATCGCTGCCGTTGCCGAATCTGCGCAAGCTGGCCGCCGAAGGTGCCAGCACGGAGGCGATGACCGTTTCCAATCCCTCCATCACTTGGATCAATCACACCACGCTGGTCACCGGCGTTTCTCCCCGGAAGCACGGCGTTCTCTTCAACGGCCTGTTGGTCCGTCAGGGCGTGGACAAGCCGCCGGTGATTGAACAATGGGTGGACAAGGACAAGCTGGTCTTTGCCCCCACGCTCTATGATCTGGCCCATGCAGCCAATCTCACGACGGCGGAAGCCGATTGGGTCGCGGTGACGCGCGCCCCCACCATCACGTGGAGTTTCCCTGAACTCCCCAACGCCGAAGGCCCCATTGAAAAGGAGATGATCGCCAAGGGCCTCCTCACGCCCGAGCAGGTCACGTGGTTCCACAAAGGCCCTCAGGGCAAGAACATCGCCTGGCGCGACTCCACCTGGACCCAGGCCGCCATTCACATGCTCACGGAGCACAAGCCGAACTTCCTGATGTATCACACACTGAACACGGATGCGAACCACCACCGTTACGGTCCACAGAGCTGGCCCAGCTACACCGCCCTCGCTTATGCCGACCGCCTCATCGGCGACCTCGTGGCCTCGGTGGAGAAGGCGGGCATGAAGGACCGCACCACTTATTTCATCGCTACCGACCATGGGTTCAAGAAGGTGCAGAAGTACGTGTACCCAAATGTCATCCTCAAGCAGGCCGGTCTGGTGCGCGCCCTCGGCCCCAACATCCGCCAGTGCGAAGCGGCCGCCGTCACCCAGGGCGGCATGGCCTTTGTTTATGTCACCGATCCCGCCCGCCGGGCCGAGTTCCTGCCCAAGCTCAAGGAACTCTTCAGCCAGGCCGAGGGCATCGACAAGGTCATCGAGGGAACCGACGGCCCCACCCTGGGCATGCCCACCCCGGAGGAGAACCAGGGCGTCGGCGACCTCATCCTCTACCCCAAGGCTGGCTACGCCTTCAACAACAGCGCCGCCGGGGATGTGACCGCCGGACCCACCGAGAACTACGCCGGCACCCACGGCTACCTCGCCAGCGATCCCGAGCTGGACGGCATCTTCATCGCCTCCGGCCCCGGCATCAAACCCGGCGTCGTGCTCCCCCGCATGGCCAACCTCGACGTCGCCCCCACTATCGCCAAGCTCCTGAAGCTCCAGATCCCAAATGTGGAAGGGCGTGTGCTGGAGGAGATCCTGGAGGGCGGGAAGTAGATTGGCAGCTCCCTATTTCCATTTCGCAAGCAGCAAGCCTGCACGTTTTCATTCGCTGATCCACGCACTCCGGCTGACTCCTCGAACCCGGAGGGTTCACCATGAATAGCCATGGGTGAAACGAGCGTAGCGACTGAAACCCATGGGAAACGTGGAGCGGGAACTCTACCGCGGAGCGGTAGGCCATCAGCGCGATCAAACGCCTCACGCATGCCCCACCCGCCCAAGGCCTACCGCTCCGCGGTAGCACGGCATTGACACTTTCCACGGGTTTGGCTCGCTAAACTCGCCTAACCCGTGGCTATTCATGGTGAACCCTCCGGGTTCGGATTCAACTCCCCGCCGGCCGTTCGGTTCTTCAGCCTGGCCCTTGCCTCGGCAATAAT
Source organism: Verrucomicrobium sp. BvORR106 (assembly GCF_000739655.1). Classification (GTDB taxonomy): domain Bacteria; phylum Verrucomicrobiota; class Verrucomicrobiia; order Verrucomicrobiales; family Verrucomicrobiaceae; genus Verrucomicrobium. The sequence goes on from NZ_BATR01000019.1 coordinate 19,866, forward strand.
AGATTCCGCGTTGAGCGGGACGAATTCGTTGTGACCTGCCTTGAGACCGGGCGTTAGCTCCTGCGTCAACATCGACCACTTGTGATGCTCGTCGTGATCCGAGTCGGCCCCGGAGAGCCTCCTCACTCTTGGCCGATAGATGTAACGCCACTGCAACTCACCGGTGCCTTGCGTATCGCCTCCATCATTCATAAAAGCTCGCTCTGAAAGTTGGACCCGTCGCTACACTCCAACGCTACACATTGTCCTCCCAATCCTCAATCTCTAGGATGTTCATCACCTCCGCGATGTATTCATCCGCCCGCTCGGCCTCTTCGGTCTCCTCGTCTTCAAAGGCGATGGTCAGCTTCTGGGCCAGTTGAAAAATGTCCTCCAATTCCGCCCCGCGCTTCAGGGCCATGACGACGGTCTGAATGAACGTGTTCACCATCCGCTCACAGTCTTCCCGGATCTCCTCCGTGGGGGCACCGGCGTAGTATTCCTCTTCGTTGAACTTCACCTGCTCAATCAGCATGTGCAGGTCGGCGAGGGTGGCAGAGGAGTAGGAGAGTGGCATGCGAATGCATAGCGCGACTCCGTAGCGCTGAAAACTAAAACTATGGAGCCACCCATCCGCATCCCCGCACCCTCTACCAACTCACCCGTGGAGATGAGGCCACGTCAAACCTCCCACTCAATCATCCATCATAAAAAAAACCTGAAGACCCCATCCTGTTAATCCTAAAAAATCTTGTTAATCCTGTCTCAAAAAGCGCCTCCTCTCGCCAACATCACCCCTCCCCTCGCGCTATCACCGCCACGCCGTCCTTCACGCTGTCCGGCGGATGCAGCAGCACTTTCGTTCCCACCTCGATCCCGCCCAACACCTGCGTCTGGCGGCCGTCGGTGCGACCTGCGTTGACATCGATCTTCTTCGCCTTGGCGCTCACGCCATTCTTGACCTTGTCGCCCACAGCGGATTTCAGACGGTCCATGGTGCCGTTGCCAGTGGCATGGGCCTCAGTGCCAACGCTGCCTGAGCCTGAGCCCGCGCCATGGCCGCCCGTGTCATAGACAAAGGTCTTCCAGGCATTCCCCTCACGGAACAGTGCCCCTGCGGGAATGAGCGTCACATCCGGCTGCTGCCACACTGCCACGCGCACCTCCACCCGGTAGCGATCGCCCAGCGCCGCGGCTTCCTTGGGCGGATCCACCAGATCGCTCAGCACATACACGCGTTGTTCCTCGACCCCCAGGGCGGATACCTTGGTGAAGGCCGCAGGCTCCACGAGGCGCACGCGCCCTTTCAGCGGCGCATCGCCACCCCATTGCTCGATGAGCACATCCGCGCCCGGCTTGATGGCCACGGCATCACGCGAAAGGATCTCCGCCTCGATCTCGATATCTGAGGGATCGCCGATCTCCATGATCGCGACACCCGGGGTCACCACCATGGCGCTCTCCTGCTGCACCTTCAGCACCCGGCCGGAGACAGGAGCCCGCAGTTCCACCTCGGCACCGGGCGCCCCATCCGTGCCCACCGGGGACTCGATCTGAAGCAGCGCCGCCTTGGCCTGCTGCCACTCATACTCTGCCACCTTCTGGGCAAACTCCGCCGCACGCACCTCCCGTGCCCGCATGTCGGCATCCCGCTCGGCGTTGTCCCGATCCGTCACGGAGATGCTGCCCGTCTTGGCCAGCCCTTTGTTCCGTTCCCAGTTGGCCTGGGCAAACTTGTCGGCGGTGCGGGCCATTTCCAGCGACTGCTTGGCGCGATCCCGACTGGCATCTGCCCCCTGCAAGCGCGCCTCGGCCTGCGCCTTGGCACGAGGATCCAGCAACGGGGTGGTCACTGGCGCAATGGTGGTGATCACCGTCTTGTTGGCCTCAATGACGTCCCCCGCCTTGAAAGGCACCCGGCGCATCTGCCCGGCCACCGGAGCGGAGATCACAAAGCGGTTGCGGATGCGGGTCTTACCCTCCTCCACCACATTCACCGTCAGCGGTCCTTTGCTCACCTCTCCCAGTTCCACCTCGACCGGCTTGGGCTTCAGCCCATAACCCACCAAGCCAACCATGGCGAGGATGAAGACCCACATGAGGAACTTTCGGAAACGTCCCTTCTTGGACTTGTTGCGCTTCGCGTCCCAAGGCGCGGCCTCGGTGTTCTGCGGCTTGACGATGGGGGTGGAGTCGGTGGCCATGGTATCGGTAAGGAGTAAGAGGTAAGTGGTGAGCGGTGGATGACGGCAGCGCTCAACTCTGGGCCAACGCCCTCGTTGCCGTCTCAGTCATTACTAATTCCAAATTCATCATTCTTAATTTCAATGGTCAGTCCCTCGCCTTCAGCACGCCCACCATGTCCAGCTTCTTGATCAGGCGGCTCACCACCAGGAAGGAGAGACCGGCGGCAGAGAGCACCACAATCACTGCCACAGAGTAGGTGGCGGGATTGATGACCAGCGGCATGCGCACGGTCTCGGTGCTGAAGGAATTGATGATAAAGGTGGTGAGGCCTCGACCAAAGAGCAGTCCCATCGGCAGGGCACCCAGAACCAGGAGACCCAGCTCACCCAGCAACACGCTGGCCACCTCCTTCTGGCTGAAGCCCACCACCCGGAGCGTGGCCAGATCCCGGCTGCGTTCAGAGAGGGCGATGCGCGAACTGTTGTACACCACACCGAAAGCCACAATGACCGCGAGGGTAAAGTAGAGCTGCCGGAGAATGCCGATGCTCTGCCCCGTGGTGTTCCGGAAGGCGGCGAGCTGCTCTTTCTTCACCAGCACGATGGAGGCACGAGGAGTGTCCTTGGCCTCTCGCATGAACTCGGCCCACTTCGCCTGATCCACGCTCAGATACGCGCCATTGATCGTATCACCCTCCCGCATCATGCGGCGCAGGCTGGCGATATCCATATAGGCCTGCACGCCTGCATAGTCGGTGATGAGTCCTGTGATGGCGACTCGTCGCAGCGGTCGCTGACCCTCCAACACTTCTACCTGCACCTCATCGCCAATCCGGGCTCCGAGGATCTCGGCAAGCTTCTCCGACATCACCAGTCCTTCATCGGGCAGGACGATGGTGTTCCCCTTGTCATCCAGCAGGCGGTTCAGGCTGGCTCCTTTGGGCATGCCGGTGATGGCCAGCTTGCGGGAATGATGACCGTACCGCAGCCGCGCCTGCACACTGCGCACGGGCTCGGCGCGCAACACCCCAGGCAAATGCTCGATATCATGGAACCCCGTGGGTGAAGCGGGCTCGGTAAGAAACACCACCACGTCCTGTCTCTGCTGCAGGTTCCACTGATAGGTGAGCAGGTAGTCGATGCTGTCGTTCATCGCGCCAGGCAGCACCATCAGCCCGGTGGCCAGGGAGAGGCCGAACATGGTAAACAAGGCCTGCCACGGCTTGCGCTCGATATTTCGCAAAGCCATGCGGAAGCCTGGGCTGAATCCCTTGGTCAATCCCAGCCGCTCCAAAATCGAAGGCTTGAAATCCGCAGGCGGTTCCGGGCGCATGGCCTCCGCAGGCGGCAGTTTCACCGCCTGCCGCACCACCTTGACCACGCCCAGAGAAGCAGCTCCCGCACTCACCAATAGAGCCAGCCCCAGAGCGCTGAAGTCGAAGGTGAATTCCAGCGATGGGAACCGGAAGAACATGGTGTAGAGATTCACCAGCCCACCGCCCATGTAACGCCCGGCAATGCCGCCAAGAATGGTGCCCAGCACCACGATCACGAGGGCGAACTTCATGTAGTGGAACCCCACTTGGGTCGAGGAGTAACCCAGCGCCTTGAGCTGGGCGATCTGCTCCCGCTGAAGCCGCACCAGGCGTGCGAGCACCGCATTCACCATGAAGGCCGCCACGCTCAGGAACACCACGGGGTAAGCCACAGACAGCGCGGTCAGCACGCGAATTTCGTCATCCAGCCGCATGGCGGAAGCATGATCCTTCCTCGTGTAAGCCCCCAGTGCCCCATAGTTGATCAGGAGACGATCCATCTCCGCCAGCACGGGGCCGGGCGCGGTGCCTG
>NZ_BATR01000018.1 GCF_000739655.1 Verrucomicrobium sp. BvORR106
GCGCCAGGACTGATCCGCACCCCGCTCACCCAGGAGTGGATGCTGCCCCAAGCCAAAGAACTGCTCACACACTATGAGAACAAGATCCTGCTCGGACATGTGGGCGCGCCTGAGGACTGCGCCGGTGCCGTGGTCTTCCTCTGCTCTGAGGCCGCCCGCTACATCACCGGCGAGATCATCGTGGTGGATGGCGGCCTCACCGTTGCTCAGATCGGGAAGGCGTGAGCAGTCCTGCCACCACGGTGACGAGACAGCCGATCATGGTGAACCAGAGGAAGGAAACTGGCACCGGATCACCCCCACTCGGAGGAACCGTCTTGTAGAATGTCGCCCCGACTGCAGCCAGAAATCCCGCCACGCACCCAAGGATGGCACCACGGCTGTCCACTCCACGGCTGAAGATGCCCAACAGGAAAAGTCCCAGCATGGGCCCTCCCACCAGTCCAATGATGCTGTTCACCGACTCCACCAGATTGCTCTGCATACGGGCAATGACAAAGGCAAAACCCGTGACCAACACCCCGTAGAACATCGTGAACAATTTGGCCCGGAAGAGCAAAGCCTGCTCACTCAACTTGCCGGGCTGGGTCAGGGTCTGGTAAAAGTCGCACATTGTGGCGGATGTCAGGGAATTTACCCCGGCGGACACCGTGGACATGCTGGCCGCAAAGATGGCGGCAATCAACAGACCGGGCAGTCCCCCGGGAAGCTCGGTGATCACGAAGTACGGCAGAATCTGGTCCGCACGGCTGATCTGGCCAGCTGCCAGCGGATCCCCTGCCTGGTGGTAGAAGGCGTAGAGCACCAGCCCGGTGCCGTAGAACAACACCAGCACGGGAAGGATCATCCAGAGCTTGATCCACAGGGAACGCTGCGCCTCCCGCAGGCTAGTGGCGGTGAGATAGCGCTGCACGGAGACCTGGTCCGTGGCCATCTGCACCAGGTTCAGGAAAGCACCGCCAATGATCACACCCCACAGGGTGACTCGCTCCCGCGGATCAAGGGAAAGACTCACATCCAGCTTCCCACCGGCTTGCGCAATGTCCCACACGCCGGCCAGACCGCCGGGAATCTTGCCAGTTGCCACCAGCACAATGATCAATTGTCCGCCAAAGAGCACGCCCAGCTGCATGATGTCCGTCCAGATCACGGCCCGCATGCCGCCCATCATGGTGTAGATGGTGGATACAAGTCCGGTGCAGATGATGGTGAACCACAGCGGCATGCCGGTGACCTCCTTCAACGCCAGGGCGGGCGCGTAAGTGGCAGCCGCCAGCCAGAGGGAAACACGCAGGATGAAGAGACCGGAGGCCAGCAAGCGCAGGGTAAGGGAGAACCTCTCCTGCAGGAAGTGATAGGCCGTGAAATAGCGGCTGTTGTAAAAGTGCGGCAGGATCCAGATGCAGGTGAACGGCGTGGCGATGAAAAAGGAGAGCAGCACCAGGGAGAAGGCAATGCCGTTGGAGTACACTTCACTGGGACCCGCCAGATAACTGATGCCGGAGAACAGCGCCGCCAGAATGGTCATGGCGACCACGAAGCGGTTCATGTGCGCTCCGGCCAGGAAGTATTCCTTGAGCGACTTCTCGCCGCGGGAGAACCACATTCCGATGAACACCGATGCCGCAAGGTAGGCAGCAAAGATACCATAATCGAGCAGGGTGAATCGTGCCATGTGCCGGATACTACGGGGACGGTTTGTGCAGACTTTCTGCGTGATCATAAATGCATCATTTTTTTTGTAACAAGCCTCAACTCAACCTTCACGTTATTCATCCTCCATAGTCATGATCACGACATCCAAACTGCTTGCAAAGATCCGCAACGGAGGAGTGGCCCGCGTCTGCTCCACAGGATCTCCCGTCATTTATTTCCCAGCACTCGCCGCCCGCTTCGGCTATGACGCCGTGTGGATGGATGCGGAGCATCGTGCCTGGGAGGCAGGCGACATTCGAGAGATGATCTTGAGGCATCATCATGCGGGAATCGACTGCATCTTCCGGCCTTCACTGTCTGGAAAGGCAGCGCTATCACGCTATCTCGAAGATGGTGCTGCGGGCCTGATGATTCCGCATGTGAACACTCCGGAACAAGCCCGGGAACTGGTGATGCACACGAAGTTCCCGCCCTTGGGAGATCGTGGGCTCGATGGCTCGGGGCTGGATGCAGGTTTCTGGATCCACAAGCCCGATGACTATCCCGCACGGGCCAATCGGGAGACTGCATTGGTCGTGCAGATCGAGACCCCGCTTGCCATTCAGAACGTGGAAGCTATCGCCGCCGTGGAAGGTGTGGACCTGCTCTTTGTTGGTCCTGGGGACCTCTCGCTCCGACTCGGCTGCAAACCATCGGTGCAAGATCCTGTCCTGCGAGACGCAGTGGCCGTCCTGGCCGCTGCCTGTCGCAAGCAGGGCAAGCCCTGGGGCATGCCGGTGGGCAGCGTGGAAGATGCCAGCACCATCGTGGAAATGGGAGCCCAACTGGTGGCGATGGGAAGTGAATTCTTTGGCATCTACCGGGAACTGGAAGCCTGCTCACTCAAGCTGGATGAACTGCTGGGGAAAGGAGATCCGTCATGAATGAAGAGCCTTCCGTCGCACTGCCGTATCGTGACACCAAACCTCAAGGGGCTGCCGACTTCTACCTGGCCATCAATGCCACCTTCCGTTTCATCTTGAACCGACTGGGCCAGGATGGATTGCAGCGCTACTGGTCGGATCTGGGGTGCCGTTACTATGCCCCGGTTTCGCAGCGATGGCAGACCGGTGGCACAGAAGGCATTGCCCAATACTGGCGGGCCTTCTTTGATGCCGAACCCGGCAGTGATGTGAAAGTGGTCCAGAGTGATCGTGAGGTCCGGCTCGAGGTAAAGGTGTGCCCGGCCATCGCTCATCTGCGCCGTCAGAATCGGGAAATTGTGACCTGCTTCTGTGAGCATTGTTATTTCGTGAGTGAGGCCATGGCCGCCCCCGCCGGTTTTACTGTGAGAGTTCAAGGTGGTAACGGGAGCTGCACGCAGCGATTCCTGCCCACTGACGCGATCACACCACCCCAGAACCTGGAAGACATCACCCGCGCCTCCCTGTCATGATTGGCTGTTACGACTTCTGCGGTCACTACGAGTGGACCTTTGCATGGTTTGAGGCGGAAGGTGGACACGAACTCGTCCGCGACTATTGGGTCGAAGGCATTTCCAGGGATTCCCAACAGCATGCGCGGGAGCTGATCCTTTCGCAGGGTTTTGCCGGCATGCGCGCCTACTGGGGCCACACGCTGGATCACGAGGCGGCGGGATACGCCATTCACGCCAATGAAGAAGTGTTCCGCATCGACATGCATGAATGCCCGTCCAAGGGATTCCTCATCCACAACGGACTGGTGCAGTACCGGGACTATTGCGACCACTGCATGGGCTGGATCGGCCCCATGATGCAAGATGCCGGGTTCGTTGTTGATCACGAACACAACCATTGCGGCCAGTGCTGGTGGGAGATCCGCCGTGAAGAGAGCACCGCGGGACCTTCTGAAGCGGGCCAACTCGCTGGAACGACCGATGTGCGGCTCCGCCCCGGATGGCAGACGCCTTCCAGTCCCCATGATCTCTACCGTCGGGCCACAGACCCTGACGACAAATGCCCGCCCCTTCCTCCTTCGTCATGAAACCTCTCTGTCAACTTCTCACCACCCTCATCAAGATCGTTCTCACCAGCATGCAGCCCGTATCTGCGGAGACCTGGGAATCCATCGCGCCTCTTCCTGAACCCAATGCCGGATTTGCCGCAGGTTGGGTGAAGGGCAAACTGGTCATCGCAGGCGGCACCAACTGGCCGGAAGGCGTGAAGCGTTGGCTGGACAAGACCTGGGTCTATGATCCCGGGACCAATCAATGGACCGCCGGCCCCGACCTGCCCCATCCCCTGGCCTATGGTGCGGGGGCAAGCGATGGTCAGCAACTCTGGATTGCCGGCGGCACCGATGGCAAGCAAGCGCGCAAGGAAGTGTTGGCGCTGACCAAGGACCTCGGGTGGACGCACGTTGGCACCATGAACCAGAAGGTCGCCTTTGCCGGTGGCGCGCTTGTGGAAGGCAAGTTGTGGACCTATGGCGGCACGCCTGATCCCGATGACTGGAAGCAGGTGACGACAGCATTGCGCTCCGTCTCTATGAACGGCAAGCCTTCCGAGGAGAATGCGCTGCGCCGGGAAGGCATGGGGATTGGCCTGCCCGCAGTAGTGGGATTGGGCGGGAAGCTCTATGCCTTCACGGGAGCCTGGATGTCGGCGGAGAAGGGCCAGGTGCAGAATTCTCCGGAAGTGGCGGTGTATGATGTCGCCTCCAAGTCGTGGTCAAAAGTGACGCCATACCCCGTCAGCGCCCGTGGGGTGGCAGCCGTGGCATTGGATGATCAGCACGTGTACCTTGCAGGCGGTTACGGCACCGATGAAGAAGGATTCCTGGATGCAGCATGGATCTATGACGTGCGGACCCAGCAATATCGCAAGGCGTTGCCGTTGCCCATCAAAGCGCTGACGTGTCTGGTGAAAGGTGGCGATGGACAAGTGTACGCCTTGGGGGGCGAGGATCAGAAGAAGCATCGCAGCGCCGCATGTTTCCGGATTCCGGTGACGGAGTTGTTGAAGGGCGAGTAACCGTGTATTTACCGCCGTTCAGATATCTTCATCGAACCCGGAGGGTTCACCATGAGTAGCCACGGGTCGACCGAGCGTAGCGAGGGCTACCCGTGGATAGACGTCCGCGTCTGCTACCACGGAGTGGTAGGCCCATCGCGTCGCCCACTCCTGACACCTTCCCGCAATTTTGCGCCCAATGTAAATTGGACATTCAGGCCTACCGCTCCGCGGTAGACTTTGCCCGTTCGATTTCCATGGGTTGCACTCGCTACGCTCGTTTCACCCATGGCTACTCATGGTGAACCCTCCGGGTTCGATGCATTACTATCCACAATTTTCCCGTTACTTCGCCGTATACCCGCCATCCACCGGCAAATTCACGCCGGTCACATACCGCGACGCATCACTCAGCAAAAACACCACTGCCCCGCCCAGATCACTGTCATCCGCCATGCGGTTGAGCATGGTATGCTCGGCATACCGCTTCACAAACACCTCGGGCTGATGATTGAAAAACCCGCCGGGCGAAACGCAATTCACCCGCACATCGCGTGGCCCAAATAAGGCCGCGTAAAACCGCGTGAGATTCAGCATCCCGCCTTTGTGGAAGAAATAGTCCGGCGGCATGTCGCCGATGGCCGTGCCTTCATACAACTCATAGCTGGGGCCGATCATGCCCTGGATGGAGCCGATGTTCACCACGCTGCCTCGCCCGGCCTCGGCCATGGCGGCACCGAAGACCCGGTGCATGAGCATCAGTCCCGTGGCATTCACCCGCATGGAGTCCTCCCACTGGGCCACGGTCCCTTGCGCCCCCTTCATGGGACGGAGCACCGCATTGTTCACCAATCCATGCAAAGGTCCGTGCTCCACCTGAATGCGCTCAAACAACGCATTGATAGAGGCCTCGTCCCCCTGATCAAGATACTCCGCCTGCACCGTAGCCCCTGCCGCGCGCTCCTCCTCTGCCACCACCTGTAGCTTGGCCACATCTCGCGAAGCGAGGATCAAGGTGGCCCCAGCCTCCGCCAAGGCACGCACCAGACCGCGACCGAACAGACCCGCGCCTCCGGTGAGAAGGACCACTTTGCCCTCCAGACTGAAGTTGTTGAGTGTGCTCATGTTGCGGGTCATTTGTCGCTGGAGTTGTACACGGCCGCAGGGGCCACCGCAGGCGTGCCCTGATACTCTGCCACCAGTTGATTGAACGCGCTGCCCAGACAAAGCACATCCGCCCCCAGATTGAAGATGCGCCAGCCTTCCTCTTCAAGTTCACGTCGTGGGCCGATCATGCCGGGCATCATGAGGTGTTTCCCGTGTTTGCGCCCTGCGGCAGCCACCCGCTTCCGGGCCGCAACCACCTCCGGATCATGGATCTGCCCGGCCTTTCCGATCAAGTGACTGAAGTCGCCCGGGCCAAAGAGCAGCACATCATAGCCTGGCACGGAGGCTATTTCCTCGACCTGAGCCAGCGCCTCAGGGGACTCGATCTGGAAAATGAGGATCTTCTCCGTATTGCTGTGGTGCAGATACTCCTTGATGGGCACCTGGCAAAAGCCGCCGTCGATATTGCCACCGTCAATCGGCCGTCTGCCCAGGGGCTGGAAACGGGTCATTTCCACCAGCTTGCGGGCCTCCTCTGCTGTCGAGACATGCGGCACCATGATGGCGGTGGCATCCAACTCAAAGGCCTTCACATAGTCACTGTACGCCCCCTTGCTGACCCGTACGATGCTGTCGAGGTCATGCAGCCGGGCAGCCCGCACCTGATGCTCCAGATTTGACCAGTCGTTGGGCACATGCTCATTGCAGATCCAGACACCGGACGCCCCGGAGAGTCCCGCCATCTCGATCACGCGGGGGTCATTGAGGTTGAGCTTCAGCGTGCACGGATTGGCACCGTTGCGGAGTTCCCGGAGGATGCGGCTGGGTCGGAGGGTCATGGGATGGCGGTATGAGGAGTCAAAAATCTAGGAAAGCGTTTCCTGAAGGATGCTGGCGAGCGAAATGGTCTGGCCATCCCGCTCCCGGCTGCGGCGGCCGGCGACGAGAATGGCCATCAGCTCCACCGTCTGGCTGAAGGGGAAAGGCGGCTTCCCGGTCTGCAGCATCTGGATGAACGCTACGAGCTGCGCGCGGAAGGCGTTGTAGTAATCCCGGCACAAGAAAGGCAACTGGCCACCGGTGCCATAGAGATGCACAGCTCCGAAGCTCCCCACCGCATCCTGCACGACGCCGAGCGTGACCGGCACCCCGCTGCGATGCGTGAGATGCACGATGTCCGAGCCCTGGCGATGCTGGGTTTGCACTGTCTCAAAGCCCGGTCCCAGCAAAGGATAGATGGCTTCCAGCGCATGAATGCCATACCGCTCCCAGCTCTTGCAGGTGAAGCTGGTGATCCACCGCAACTCCCCCAGTTGCTGGCGCTGCTCTGCGCTCAGCTGAAGTTCCGGGGCATAACGCATGCCGCTGCTGCTGAGCAGGACGGCCCCGGCGCGCTGCCATTGCACGAACTGCCTCAGGTCCGCCAGATTGGTCGCCATCGGCTTGTCCACGAACACTGGCAAACCAGCCTCCACAAACGGTGCCACCCGGCCCACGTGATCATCTCCGTCATCAGTGGAGATGACTACCGCATCCACCTGGCCGATCACGTCCTCAGGGCGGGACACGACATGCTCAATCAGGCTCGCCGCTGCGACCTTCGGCGCATCTGCAGGGTCATCCGTCCAGACATGCGTCACCCGCGCCCCCGGGATGCCGATGCCCGCAAAGTCCTGCTTGCCCAGATAATCCAGAATCGTGGGGTAGGGGCACTGCGCCATCGCGACGGGATCGTAGCCATTGATGATGGCGCTCCACGAGTACGGATGACCGTTGCCCTCGATCATGCCCAGCATGGCCAGGCGTAGGGGTGGTGGCGAATTTGTCATGAGGCTTGCGATAGGGTCACGGGCACGCCCTCGGACATCGATTGCAAGGCCGCCCGATTGAAGCGCAGGGTTTGCACGGCTTCTTCAAAGGTGCAGAGCGGAGAGGGCTGCCCCTCCATGCCATCCAGAAAGGCATGCGCCTGCCGGATGAAAAGCTCATCCCGTTCCAATGGAGACACCGTGTACCAGGTCCACTCCGCCTCGCCCCGCCGGAGCACACCCCAACGCTGACGATGGCCCTCGATCGCGAGACTGCCCTCCGTCCCATGCAGGAGGATGAATGTCTCGTTGGGCGCCTGGAACTGGTTCATGGCATAACTCACCATGGCCATGCCGTGGCGGGCGGCCACGTTCACCGTGTCCTCCACCGTCACGCCCTCCAGCATCTGGTGGCCGCCATCGCAGTACACCTGCGTGCAGGGGCCGATGAGCCACTCCATGGCATTCACCAGATGGGTCAGCGCATCCTGCACCGCTCCACCGCCCTGATCATGCCGGGCATAATAGATCTCGCGATAGGCAGGCCGGAAGGTGGGAAAGTGCTGTCCGGCGGTCACCGTGGCATGCAGCACAGTGCCCAGTCCACCGGTAACGATGAAATCCCGAGCCGCCGCCACCCACGGCATGAGGTGGTACACATACGCCACGGCCACGTAGCGCGGATACTGCGCCAGAGCAGCGCGTGCCGCAGGCACTTCATCCAGATCCACCGCCAGCGGCTTCTCCACCAGCACGTGCAGACCACGCGCCAGCAGCACCTGCATCATGGGCAGGTGCAACGGTGCCGGGGTGCAGATCACGGCCGCATCCCACCCGCCAAGGGCCAGGGCTGCCTCCAGTGACGAATGACACGCCACCCCATAGCGCTGCTGCATCGCCTGGCGAAGCTCTTCGCGAGTCTCCACCGCCGCCACGGTGCAGCGCCCCGTGTGCTGGAAACAGCGCAGGTGCCGTTCCCCAATGCTGCCGCAGCCGATGATGAGTATGGATGGCATGTGAGGCGACCACTCAATGCCCGGGGCAGATGGGGGTAAAGAGGATTCCCCTGGTCAGGCGAAGTGACCAGGATGATGTGATGGTGAGTTCGACAAAGCCGTTGCCTACTGCCCGTAGTCCTCGCCGCGCTCCTCCTGCGGCCGGAGCGCTCTGAGCCAATCACCTCCAGAGCCCTCTTCACCCCCACCCGTCATCAAGCCTCATGCCTGCTCGCCTTGTTCGCACCCATCTGCCCGCACTCGTGGCAGCGATCTTCACCACCATCACCCTGACCAGCCCTGCCATGGCCGCAGCGGAGAATGTGGTGGTGCGCGATATCGAACCCACCAAGGAACTGCCACGGCATTCCGAGGGGTCCTTTGCCACGTTGGCCTCCGGCCGCATCATCTTCTACTACACCCAGTTCTACGGGGGCGCTGCCGATGAGAGCCCCGCCCGCATCGTGGGCATCCACTCTGACGACGACGGGCGGACCTGGAGCCAGCCAGCGACCATCGTGGAGAACAACGCCGGCAAGAATGTCATGAGCGTGAGCCTGCTGCGCCTCGCCAGCGGCAAGCTCGCCTTCTTCTACTGCCTGAAAAACAGCTGGCAGGACTGCCGGCCCCAGATGTGCGTCTCCACCGATGACGGAGCGACCTGGTCTGCTCCGAAGAACATGCTGGAGGCGCCGGGTTACTTCGTGCTCAACAACGACCGCGTCATCCAGACCAAGGCCGGCCGCCTGATCGCGCCGCTCGCGTTTCATCGATCCCGCAACACCGATCCTCATTCCTCCAAGTCCTTCGACCCCCGGGCCATCACGCTGTGGCTGTACTCCGATGATGAAGGCGCCACCTGGCACGAGGCCGCCAACTGGTGGGCCATTCCCGTGCGCAGCGGCAGCGGTCTGCAGGAGCCCGGCGTGGTGGAGCTGGCCGATGGCAGCCTCTTCTCCTGGAGCCGCACCGACCAGGGTGCCCAATACGGCTTCACCTCCAAGGATGGAGGAAAGAACTGGACCGCCCCTGAACCCACCTCCCTGAAGTCCCCCACCTCCCCTGCCAGCATCAAGACTCTGCCTGGCACCACCGATCTGCTGGCCATCTTCAACGACCACTCCGGTCGCTTCCCCTTCCCCGCCAACAAGCGCACCCCGCTGGTGGCCGCGGTGTCCTCAGATGCGGGCCAGACCTGGCCCAAAGTGAAGCTCATCGAGGACAACCCCGACGGCTGGTATTGCTACAACGCCATCCATTTCACCAAAGATGCCGTCCTGCTCGGCTATTGCGCTGGTGACAAGACGGTGGGCGGTCTGAACCGTCTCCGCATCCGCCGTATCACGCTGGACTGGCTTCGCGAATCTTGATCCCTCTTTCACCCCCGCTCCTTCCCCATTCCTCACCCATGAACTCAAACTCCATGCCCACCTTCTCCCGCCGACACTTCCTCGCCACCACGGCCGGCCTTTCTGCCAGCACGATCCTGAAAGCCGAAGACCCGGCCAAACCGGCCACTGCCTCCACCGCTGGTGGCATCAACATCACTGAGACAAAAGTTATTTCCCAACAGCCCGAGTTTTATCACGGCTGGCCGACGGTGGGCCGCCGCGCCAACGGAGAGCTCTGGGTGGTCTGGTCCGGCGGACGCGAAGAGCACGTCTGCCCGTTCGGCCAGGTGGTGGCCATGTCCTCCAAGGACGATGGTGCGACCTGGACCCGGGCTCGTGTCTTGCTGGACGGCGCTATCGATGATCGCGATGCCGGCGTGCTGGAGACGGCCAAAGGCACGCTCATCGTGACCACCTTCACCTCCCTGGCCTATGAGCCGAGTCTGGCCAAGGCAGAGAAGGCGGGGAACTGGCCCGCCGAGAAACTGGCCCTCTGGAAGGCCACCCGCGATCAACTCACGCCTGAGCAACGCCAGGCAGGCCTGGGAGAGTGGTGCCTGCGCTCCACCGACGGTGGCATCACCTGGTCCACGCCCATCAAGACCATCGTGAACAGTCCGCACGGCCCCACGCAGCTCAAAGACGGGCGTCTGCTCTATGCTGGCAAACAGCTCTGGTCGGATGACAAGAAGATCGGCGTCTGCGAGTCGAAAGACGACGGCCTGACCTGGCAGTGGTTGTCTGATCTCCCCACCCGCGAAGGCGATGCCGTGCCCAATGGTTACCACGAACTGCACGCCGTGGAGGCAGCCGATGGTACGATCATCGTGCAGATCCGCAATCACAACAAGCAACACGCGGGTGAAACCCTGCAGACAGAGTCCAGCGATGGTGGCAAGACCTGGAGCACCCCTCATTCCATTGGCGTCTGGGGATTGCCCTCTCATCTGCTGAAGCTACGCGATGGCCGGTTGCTCATGACCTACGGGCATCGCCGCAAGCCGTTCGGCAATCAGGTGCGCGTCAGCAAGGACAACGGCAAGACGTGGGGCGAAGCCAGCATCCTCTCCGGAGACGGCATCGGTGGCGACCTCGGCTATCCCAGCACGGTGGAGCTCGCAGACGGCTCCTTCCTTTCGGTCTGGTACGAGTCGATGAAAGAACCCAAGAGGGCCGTCCTGCGTCAGGCCAAGTGGACTCTGCAAAGTTAATCCGCCACCGCCCTCTCTCTCATGAAGAGCACCTCCCTCCTTTGCGCGCTGGCGCTGACGTCCTCCCTGATGGCCTCCACCCCGGAGGTGCCTGACATTGGTTCACGACGCGAGTTGTTCGTGGACCGCTTTCTGGTGGAGACGATGAAAGGCGTGAACCTCCAGCTTCATCATCCCCATGATGAAGGGGAGGTGCTCCGCTTCGACCAGCCGTGGGAAGGGCAGTTCGCAGGCTACTGCACCGTCATTCATGAGGGTGGCAAGTACCACCTCTACTACCGGGGCAAGGAGGGCGGGGCCGATGGCAACCGGGAGGTCACCTGCTATGCCACGAGCGACGACGGGCGGAAGTGGGTGAAGCCCAAGCTGGGACTGCATGAGGTGGGCGGTTCCCGCGACAACAACGTGATTCTCACGGACCGGGGCATCACCCACAACTTCAGCCCCTTCATGGACACCCGGCCGGGGGTGCCGGCGGCAGAGCGCTTCAAGGCACTGGGCGGGATTATTGGAAACAACGCCTCCACTGGCGGCCTCCATGCCTATGCCTCGGAAGACGGCATCCACTGGAAGAACCTCTACAACCGGCCGGTCGTGACGAAGGGCGCCTTCGACTCCCAAAATGTCGCGTTCTGGTCACCCCTGGAGAATTGCTACGTGTGCGTCATGCGCATTTTCACGAAGGGCACCGTCAATGACAAGGAGTGGCGGCCCACCGGCCTGCGCTCGATGTCCCGGAGCACGTCCCAGGACTTCGTGAACTGGACCGATCCGGTGCCGATGAAATTCCAGCCCCAGCAGGAGCACCATCTCTACACCAGCCAGACGCATCCTTATTTCCGCGCACCTCATCTCTACGTGGCCACCGCCGCCCGCTTCCTGGCCAAGAAGGCTGCCATCACGGATGCCGAGGCTGCCAGCCTGAAGGTCGAACCGTCCTACTACAAGACCGCCAAGGACGTCTCCGACAGCGTCCTGCTCACCTCCCGCGATGGAGAGACGTATGACCAGACGTTCCAGGAAGGTTTCATCCGCCCCAGCACGCGCCTTTCTGAGTGGGTCTCCCGCACTGGCTACCCGGCCCTGAACGTGGTGCAGACTGGCCCGGAGGAGATGTCCGTGTATGCGAACCAGGACTACGCCCAACCCACGGCCCACCTACGCCGCTACAGCCTGCGGCTGGATGGCTTCGCCTCCGTCCATGCAACCTACGATGGAGGCGAGATGGTCACCCGCCCATTCATCTTCGCGGGCTCGCGTCTGGTCCTGAACTTTGCCACCTCGGCTGCCGGTTCGGTGCGGGTGGAGATACAAGATGCTTCTGGCAATCCTATCTCTAATTATTTGCTCGCTGAAAACAATAAACTTATCGGCAACTCATTCGAGCGTGAAGTTCGTTGGAAATCAGGTGCTGATGTCTCCGCTTTGGCGGGCAAGGCCATCCGATTGCGCCTTGTGATGAAAGACGCGGACGTCTACGCCTTGCAGTTCAAGCCATGAGCGGCAGCGACCGATATCGTCGCAAATAATTCCAGATTCTCGAAGTTGGGATCAAAATTTGATGCCGGGGCAGCGAAATTGATATCTAGTTGAGATAGCTTCCTCTTAGATTGGAAGTTCGACGCATGAACTTCTGGCCATTCAAAAAAAAGAAAAAGCCTGCCCCGGCCCCCGCCCCCACGGACAGCCCGGCGAAATTGGATGAAGGCGGAGTCCAGTCTCCCGCTGCCAGCATCTCCCCTGCGGAAGTTGCCGAGCCTGAAAGCACACCCTCTGCGGCCAGCACCCCACCGCCGCTTCCTCCAGCCTCTGCACCAGTGGTAGCGGAAGCCTCTGGAGCCAACGCCGGGCCAACGGTCGAACCGCCAGCGACGACAACTGGAGAGGCGGCAGCCCCGGCCCCTGATGCACCCGCAGCCTCAGGGGAGACACCCTCGGTGGCTGAGACGTCGGCACCTGCTGAGGAAGCCAAAGCGACCGACGAACCTTCTTTGCTCCCCTCCCGGCCCGCATTCAAGCCGCCGATCCTGGCCCCGGAGCCCCCGAACTACACCCCCCCTCCGCTGCCACCGGTTTCCGTGGAGCCTCCCAAGTTCACTCCCCCACTGGCCCCCGATCCACCGAAGCCGCTCGTGCTTGAGAATGTGATCGCGCCGCCCCCCCTGCTTCCGGAGAATCTCGCGTCGCAACCCGAGAAGCTCCCGGCAAGCGAGCCAGCAGTGGAGAAAGAAGCCCCCGCCACATCAGCCGCAGACACCCCGAGCAGGACTGCGGCTCCGCTGCCCGCCTTCCCAGCGGTAGAAGAACCCGCCGCCAAAGCGGAGGGATCGGCGGTGCCAGAGGCAGCATCTCAAGCTCCCCTTCTCCCTGCACCGGAACCAGAGACTGCACCCGAGCCCGCGGCAACAGCCCAGTCTGAGCCTGAACCAGAACCGGTACCAAATCGGGAACCAGAACCCGCTTTCAAGGAAGACACAACTGTCAGCCCCACCTTCCGTACCACGGGGCATGTCGCAGGATTTATTCTTCATGGCGACGGGACCTGGTCGTTCGACGCCACCCACGTGGCGTATCAACACCTGAATGCGGGTGATCCCCCGGTCATCCTGAGCATCCCGGTGCTGGCCACCCACGCCATGGCAGCGCATGGCCCCACCCAACATCTGGTCATTTCCGTGCAGGGCACCGTCTCAGGCCCCATGATCGGGGCAGTGACCCAAGTCTTCACCTATGAAGGGGACCGCCGTGTCACTGGCCAGCTCGTGCCCCCAGACGGTGCCGCCGCCGGAGGGGCGCTCCAGTATGCCACCTCCGTGGACGTGCCCGGACTCATTCTGAATCACGACGGGAGTTATCTCCTTGATCCCACCGATGCTGCCTACCAGCATCTGCAGTCCGGTGAGCGCCAGGTGTACGCCATCCCGGTGACGGCGTTTACTGCCGATGGCCAGTCCGATCTTCGTGAGCTGGTGGTAGGAATCACTGGTCGGGAAGACGGGGCGGTGGCCGCGGGCATCGCCGCGCACGGCATTCCTCATGGCGGCTGTGTCCTGCATGATCGCATCCAGCAGGGGCCGGGCAGTCCCGCGCATCTCTCCTATCGCACTTCCAGCCTAGTCCCGGGTTTCGCTCTGCGGCCGGATGGCGTGTGGTCTTTTGATTCTGCGCACCCCTTCTACACGGATGTGCATGAAGGGGCCGTGCGCATCATCACGGTACCCGTGGCTGCTGTCGATGACCATGGCAACGTGCATGACACGAAGGCTATCAGCATCACCCTGCATGGCACTGCAAGTCTGCCTTTGCTCAGCGCCATGGTCATGAGTGGCATGGAGGGCGGCTCATCCGTTCAGGGATCTCTGGGTGTTCATCCCGATGCTGCGGCGGGCCTTTTCCAGTTCTCCTACATTGGTGAGCTCCCCGCAGGCTTCCATCTGGGAGTGGATGGCACGTGGAGCTTCCACGCCAGCCCCGAACTCTACGCCCACCTCGACGCAGGCCACACCGAGGTGGTAGTGGCCCAGGTTCATGGAGAGGATGGTCAGGGGCACATCGAAGGCTCCATGGTGGCCATCACCGTGCATGGCACGGCCGGCGCCCCCTCCGTGGGAGCTGTCACCATCTCCACGCATCAAGCACTGCCGGAGTACGATGACTCCGCCGCCGATACCGGGACCCCAGATGCCGGGACAGACTCATTCGGCCTGCTTTTTGATGACACCCTGCCTCCCGGAGCCACTCAGGAGCCCGAAAGCTACGGAGATTTCCTCGGGGAAACAGAGCCTCAATCGTCAGAAAGTTCCGATGCCGCCACATCTTCAGGCGAGCCTTCCGAAGGCCTCTTGCTGGACCAGCCCGAACCGTCGGCGGAAGAGCCCCAGTATGATCCCGCGGAGGTGCAGCAAGCGCTGCAAAGCCTGGGATACGGACATCTGGTGGATCCCGCCCCAGGAGCCAGTCCGTCAGAGGAAACAACACCCCCTCCTCCCCGTCCTTGATCCAGCGGCCCGCTTCAGGAGCTCCCATCCGCCGGATGCCGCAACAGGCATCCGGCTCCTGACGTCTAACGTCTCCGACGACGGAAGCAACCCAACCCGCCCAGGAGGAGCAGCATGGCCCGACCGGGCTCCGGCACCGCGGCGACTGTGATGTAGCCACCAGTGAGGAAGCTGGACTCGTCAAAGGCATAGGCGCTGCCCAGCCCCGTGAAGCTGCTGTCGTAACTGAGTGAAACGCTGCGATCTCCGACCAAAGCGGTGACTGCCGACCAATCCACCAGGTAGAACTTCGCGCCCACCGCAAAGGCCTGGGATCCCGCGAGGTTGGTGAGCGTGATATTCCCGAGATCACCCGAGAACGCTCCATTGAAACCAAGATAATCTGACGAGGCGGTGTCGAGCCCGCTGCTGCCGCTGGTGCTGAAGAGGTCCATGAGGATGGAACCTTCATTCACCAGAGTGGAACCAAAGACCAGTTGCTGCCCGGCTGCGCCATCGCCCACCTTCAGACTGACGCCCGAAGTGATCGTCACCGCTCCTGAGCCCAGGGCATTCACGTGATTGGCCGTCAGCATGCCGCCAGAGACTCTGGTGCCACCGGTGTAGGTGTTGGCTCCGCTCAGTTTCAGGTTGCCAGTTCCCTGCTTGTCCAGGCCACCGGCGCCTGTGCCAGAGATGACATCATCAACGGCGGCGGTGAATCCATTGGTGTCAAACTTGGTCGCCGTGGTGGTGCTGAGCACCAGGGCCAGGTTGTCAGAAAAGTCCGCCAGGTTCGCGGAAAGTTTGACCGTCCCGCCGGCGAGGTTGATCCGCCCTTCCTCCACATTCTGCACAAACTTCTGCTGGGTCACCACCGTGCCGCCCGCACCCACGGTGATCTCACCCGCTACATTGCTGCTGGCGCTCACCACCCCGCGTCCCACCGCCACATCGCCCGTGCCTTGAAAGCGCAACTCGCCCGTCCCGGAGACGGAGACCAGGGATCCGGTGGAGCCGTCAAACCCAATCGATGCACTTGATCCTGTGTAGGTGAAAACGCCCCCAGTGATTGACAACCGGCCGTTGAAGCCACCATTACCCGTCACACTGAGAGCACCACTCTGGGCCCAAGTGCCTGCGGTCATGCTCAACAATGCGCCGCGCCCCAGGCTCAGAGAGCCCGCATTCGTCACCGCGGCCGCCGAACTCAGGGTAAGGCTGACGCTGGCGCCCGTCGCCACCGAGATGCTCTTGCCCGCGATGACGTCGATGGTCGCCCCGCTGGCGAAGCTCAAAGTCGAGGTCGTGCTCGCATTGAGCAGATAGCCGCCGGTTGCTGCACTTTGATCCCCTTTCACCGTCAGGGTACCACCGCTCACGGTAGTCAGCCCTGTGTAAGTGTTGGAACCTGAGATCGTCCAGTCGTTGTTGCCGATCTTGATCACGCTCGTCGTGCCGCTGCCGTTCACAATCGCTCCCTGGAACTCATTCAGCACACCAGTGGCACTGGTACCGCCCAGCGTCAGCGTCTTGGCACCCACTCCGGTTGCGGTGGAGTCCGCCGTGAACTTCAGCGCGCCCGCGCCGTTGGCCTCCACCGTCACCACCGATCCCGCCGTACCGCTGAGATTAAGGGTCCGGTTGGTGGAGTGTCCGCCCACCTCGGTGCCAGAATAACGCAGCGTCACCGCCACCGCCGCACTCCCGGCGTTGATGGTGGTCCCCTGCCCCAGGGCACTTGCCGTGCCAGAGTCCGCCACCGAGTTGAACTCAAGCGTCCCGGCATTCAGTGTGACAGTGCCGGAGAAGGTATTCACCCCTTTGAGCGACTTTACGGCTGCGCCTCCGAACGTGAAGTTGTCATTGCCATTGATCACTCCTTCCAGAACCAGATCCGCCGTGCTGGCATTGATCCCAAAGGTGATGGCGGTGCCGCTCGTGAAATTCCAGTTCCCGGTCAGTGTCAGGGTGCCTGTGCCGTTCTGGTTGAACGCATAGCTACTGCCGCCGTTGTTCCAGGTCCAACTGCGATTCGATGAGGCAGCTCCACCTGTATAGTTGAGCGACCCGAAACTGACCCCGTCGTTGACCGTGATGGAGGAACCCGCTCCCAGGGCGCTGGCCAACCCGGCATCTGCAATGGACGTGAAATTGCCGCCCCGCCGGTTGAAGGTCACACCGCCCGTGAAATCGTTGGCGTTGTTGTTGAGGTTCACCGTCCCGGTACCGCCGCCCAGGATGACCCCTGCGTTACCTGTGATCTTGGCGTCGATGTTCCAGACACCCGTCGTCGAGGTGTTCCCGAAAGTGCGAGTGGCCCCGTTCAGATCCAGAATGAGCGAGTTCGCGATCGTGATGGTGGTATCCACCCCAGTGCCGCTGGCCTGTAGATTGCCATTAAGCGTGATGGTACGCGTACCGCCGCTGCCGGCGAGGGTCGCGCCAGTGCCGGCCGTGTCGATCTGGATGTTGATGCTGGTGGTGATGTCCGCATCGAAGAGCAGCGAGGCCGGAGGCGCTATCGTCGTGAAGGCTCCGTTGATGGAGCCCCCCGTCCAGTTGTTGACGTCATTGTAGATGCCATTTCCTGCAGCGCCGCTCCATTGGGCATGGGCAGTCTTCAATGAGCCAAACAGGGCGAAAGCAGAGAGGGCCAGCAGGCCGGCACGAAACACGGGGACGGGGCGTAGTCGAAGGGGATGGGTCATTGCGATTGATGGTTTGACTTGAGCTGACTTTCCTTGAACCCCATTCAGCCTCACACCTCTGCTCCACGGCGGTCGGGATTGCCAGCAG
The DNA here is from genome assembly GCF_000739655.1 of Verrucomicrobium sp. BvORR106. Classification (GTDB taxonomy): domain Bacteria; phylum Verrucomicrobiota; class Verrucomicrobiia; order Verrucomicrobiales; family Verrucomicrobiaceae; genus Verrucomicrobium. Next base: position 17,917 of record NZ_BATR01000018.1, read on the forward strand.
CGCCCTGTAGCGAGTATTCGCTACACCCGGCGTCATTACGGCACTTCATAGACATAACTTCGCCGTCCACCGCCTGCTGCCGGGCGATGCTGGAAAGAGGAGATGGGGGTTGATGGTCAGTCCGGCCGGAGCATGCGCACGCTGCCGTTCACGGGGTCCACCATCAGGGTGATAAAGTTGGGCGGCAGGGCATCCCCCGCGAGGTCGGACTCGAGCGCCAGTGTCAGGCTCCAGTGACCGCTGCCGCCCAGATTGGTCGAGCCGTCCGGTTGAAATTGGAAGGTTGAAACCTTGAGCGCAGAGCCAGGCACGGCGCGGGCCAGTCTGAAATCCGGCGGTGGATCCGCCCCAGCCCCTGCGTTGTAGGTGGGGTTCAGCAGGGAGGACCACGAGGCCTCTGCGGTGCCGGTGGCGATGATCACGCCGTCTTCAAAGATGGTCATCGGCTGAAACGGGGAGCTTCCCACCCAAAGCTGGGCAGCCCGGTATCCCGCCGCGGAACCAGGCGCCTGCGCATCCGCACAGGAGAAGAAGCGCACTTCCACCGGATTGTTGAGCCGGATGGCGGTCATCCGCGCCAGGTTGATCTGGTTGGCGAGGTTGGAGGCTGCGGAGCCGAGGCGGTTGCTCTGGATAACCTGATTGGCCACCGGGGCCACCAGGCCCAGCAAGAGGGAGATGATCACCATCACCATGAGCAGTTCCATCAAGGTGAAACCGCAAGGGCGGCGGGCAGAAGGGCGGGGGGTGCGAGAGAGGGGCATGATCAGCGGGTGGTGCTCCATTTGGCAGAGCGGATGGACACCGTGGTGGTGAAGACCTGGTGGTCCAGCTTCAGCGAGGACAGACGTGCGGTGAGGGCCAGCAGGTCGGCTTCGTATTTAGTTGCTTCCTTAAACCAAGCCGCATTCACGAGCTCCGCCGTGGAGCCGCCTTCCCTCTCGTAGCGGGATGCGGAAGCCTCGTCCAGAGCCACCATGGTCACCTGCACGGTGGGAGGGAGCTGGTGCCGGGAAAGGGAAGCAACTGGGGACGCTGGATCAGAGAGGAAACGACGGGAGTCGTAGGAATAGTCCGGTGCGATGTCGTAATCCTTTGCGCTGCTGGTGCCCGAGGGCACGGGACTGCGGGGACTGAACACCAGGGCGATGATGTTCTCGGCCAGGGGGCGGCTTTGCAACAAAGCCGGTGTGACACCGGTGTCCCGCACCAGTTCTGGATGGTTGTACCACGCTGTGGTGGCAGCTATAGGAGCCGTGTTCATGCCCTTGAATCCGGAGGGTGCCCCGCCAGGCGGCGCGTACACCTGGAACCGCTCGGTGGGCTGGCGGAACTCCATCAACCGGCAGCGACGCCGTGCATTGAGCCGGGTGCCCAGGAATGATGGCTTCGTGCCCAGTACGGTGTCTTCCTCAAAGCTCAGGTAGAATCCCCAGGAATTAAGGCTGCTGTTGAGTTCACGGTAGGCATGGTCGTCAGCAACTCCCATCGGAGCCTGAAAAAAGACCGCATGCCCCAGCTTGGGTCCCAGGCCGGACTGGTTGAGCAGCGTGGCTGAGGGACCGCAGATAAAATGAAGCTCCGACTGGCGCACATACCGGGTGGGGGCGTTGGGGTCGTTGTAGTCCCAGTAGGTGTTGAGAGTGGCCTGACTGAGCCGGCGGGTGATGGACTCAAACGCCACCCGGGCTTCCCGGAACTGCTCCACCCGGGACTGCGCCCCCGTGTACACCCGCTGCGTCACGGCCAGGGTGTTGACCAGCAGGGTCATGATGAGGCTCAACACCGTGACGCTGAGCAGCACCTCCACCAGGGTGAAGGCGGCCCTGCGGAAACTGAAGGGAGAGGGTGACACTGGGTTCATGGCAACTACTTACCGGCTGGTCTTGGCCGCCAGCGTGCACACCTGGCGGTGTTTGCGGGCATTGGTGAAACGGTCTGCACTGGTCGCTGGCTGGTCGGTGATGCAAATGCGCACCTGCCGGAGGTAGTCGCTGGGAGCCGCCGTCGCGGCAGGCAGCGCGGGAGGGGTGTTGGACACGGCGATCCGGGCCGTGAAAACCGTCCAGTCTGGAGCGGCACCACCGGTGGCGTGCAGCTCGTTCCCCTGAGCGTCGAAGTAGCACAGACTCCCGTCATAGCTGGCGAGATTGGCCGTGTCCGACCAGTCACTGCCCTGGAGCTTGGCCAGCACCTCCTGGGCAATGCGGGACTCCACAGTGTCATTGACGGAGTTGCGCAGCATCTCCATGCCGCCGGGCATGGTGGAGACCACGGACAACACGCCAAAGGACACGATGGCCATGGCGAGGGTCACTTCCACCAGGCTGAAGCCCCTACCGCTTCGCGGAGACACAAGACTCAAGTCTTGAGGACGGAGGCGTTTGGCCATCAAGGGGAACAGCCGCGCGCCCGACCGGCGATTGGCAACCTGATCAACAGCGGCATGAGGGAGGGGGGCAATGGGGTTCATGGAGAGAACTGGCGACGTTGGATGATGCGGTACTGGTAGTATTGATCGAGAGTCTCCTCGTTGTCCGCGGTGCCATTGGCGTTGAGGTCGTTGGGCGAAGCGAAGTCCGGCAGCTCCGGATCGTTCGGATCCACATAGCGCTCGATCAGGCAGGAGCCGCGATACTCGCTGCCCACGAGGTCGAGATCTTCATCCCACTCCGCAGGGTTTCCGGCGCGGCTCTTCTTGAGCGACTGGACGCGCAGATGGATGTTGTAGGTGTTCGACCGTGTAGTGAGGCGCGGGTAGAGCTGGTTGTAGGGAGCTTCACGCAAGTTGTCCCCAGTGAGGCGATGAGTCCCCCACCAAGTCTCCATGGTACTGTAGCTGGCAGCCGGGTAGGAGGGAGGTCCGGCATTCGTCCTGGGCACGAGGGCGATGGCGCAGATCTCCGTCGCAGAGCGGAAGATGTCTCCAGACGCGAACCGGTTCTCGAACCCCTTGAGAGTGCCGTTGAGGTGATCGGGATCGATCTCCAGCCGGTAGTTCGCTGCGTAAGTGGTGCCAGTTTGGGATTTGTAGTTGGCCACCTCTGTATCCGGAATGGCCGTCATGCTGGTACCCTTGAGCAGGGCATGCAGGGCGGTGCGGCGTTTCACATGCCGGAAGGGCATGATCTCATAGTTCATGTTGATCTTGCCGGCCGTGGAGAAGGGCTCGCTGATGGCATAGGGCTCCACAATGGGCATCCAGAAGAGGTCCAGCCACAGATGATCCTGCGGGAAGCGCAGACCATAGTGCTGGGTGCCTGCCGCAGGCTGTGGGGTGAAGAGCAACGTCTGCCAGGGTTCCGGCTTGCCGGCGGTCTTGCCATTCACCCCGGTGGGCAGGGAGCCGAACATCACCGCAGAGGCAATCTGCCGGTTGGGCGAGTACGTGATGTTGTCCGTCTCCGCGGCCTGACTGCCATTGGCCCCGTCTGCAAAACTTGCCACGTATCCGAGCGAAAGCCCCCGGCTGAAGTAGCCGCGATTCGTGGCCCCTTCGTCCGCCTTGTTCACATAGGGTCCGTCCTCCTGGAGGTCATAGCCCGTGTCCCAGTCCCCCGGGGCGTCATATTGGTTCTTTGCCCCGTTGAGAGAGACCGGCACAAAGGGCACGGCCGACTCCGGATAGGCCAGCCCTTCCACCAGGCGGCCGCCCGTTTCCGCGTTCTTGAAATTCTGGGTCCAGTCCTTGCGGAACTGGCCGCGTGTGGGATCGAACCCTACGCGCAGGCTCGCTCCGTTGTAGCTGGGATGCGGCGCATAGTAGTCCTTGTCCGCCGCATCCACCGTGGAGCGCATGGCCACCAGCCGCATGTCGCCGCGGGCCTTGTCACCCGGATTGACTGTTATTCCATAAACCGTGTCTCCCGGGTACACGAGGTTGTTCATGAGGATCTGCGCCGTGTTCACCCGGGCCGTACCCGCAGGCAGGCTGGCATTGAACCGTTCCCGGTAGTTCAGGGTGAGCAGCTTCGCATTGTCAGGATCCGGCACCTTCCCGGCGTCGTTCACCGCCCCCACCCGCTTCGGCACCGGCAGGGTCTGGTTGGGGAAATGAATCTTGAGTGTCTGGATGTTCGTCCCATCCAGCAGATTCACCTTCACCGTGGCCGTGCCTCCCGCGAATGAGAAGGTGGTTTTTCCCGCCACATTGACATCCCCCACTGAGGCCCACACATCGAACTGGTGATTCCCCGTGCCTGCACTGATGAGGTCGCCGCCGAAGCCAGACCGATACTTGAAGAACTGGCCCGCCGGGGATGGCAGGGCGGTCTTGTTCGCCAGCCAGGAGTCCGCGGTGTAGTAGCCCTCGTTGAAGTTGACGTTCAGCAGGCCCGTGTTGCCCGTCACATCAGACATCTGCAACGAGGCATCATCCGCCTTGAACCCTTTGATGTCCGAGACCTGGAGCTGATACTTCTGATTGAAGGCGGACTGGCCGGGACTGATGCAGTAAGGCTGAATGACCAACCGCGCTCTCATCGCGAGCGTTTTGATATCGCTGCTATTTGTGCTGTCCACCCGGGTGGGGTAGAAGATGAGGGCGGCCTGGGCGACGGTGAAGAAGCGCCCCATGCCGGCGGTGTTGTTGATCTTGATGGGGGCGATCACCCCAAAGTCGTAGTAGTACGGAGAATAAGAGTAGTGAGGCACCAGGTTCTTCTGCGGGGTGGAGATGGCGTTCACCAGGCTCCTCGTGTAATCGAAGCACTCCGTCAGGATCTGGTCGCGATCATTGGGATACTTGGCATTGAAGGATCCGCCGAAGCCGGGGATCTCACGATCAGTCAGTCGTTGGAGGTAGCTGTACAGCACCTGATTACGCGGCACCTGGGCCCAGTCGGCGGTGGCACTGGCAGAGCTAGGGCTGGAGGGGTTGGCGGCCACCAGATGGGTGACCTGCTTCCGCTGGAAGGCATAGGAATAACCGGTGGCCTGATCTGCGGGATAGGTGGCGGGCAGTGCCTTGTCCCTGCCCAGGCTCGTGCAGAAGGCGATGAGCTTGTCATACGCATTGCGGGCGGTCGTGCTCCCGGCGGACTGGACGGTCTGCAGGGGCCAGAGGCTGATGCGGGGCGTGTTGAAGAGGGTGACCTCCGGTGCCCGGCTCTGGGCGGTGAGGAAGAACTGGGTCTTGGCCAGCACCTCGGGGTTCAAGCGCGCGCTGCTGACCTCCCGCCGCCCATTGGCAAGCGCAGCATTCTTGAAGAAGTACTCATCCACCGTGGCATAGAGGCGGTCCTGATCCTTGGTGATAACCATCGCGCCGGTGGGCGTGCGTGAGCCATCCAGCGAGCCGCCGGTGGCAACGCGCGGGGCGAGATCGTAGTAGAGGCCATACTGGGAGGTTCCGTCCGTGGTATTGCCAGTGGTCGAGCCACCTCCTGATGTGAAGTACTTTCCAAGAACCACGCTGAGGCTGGTGGTCGCCGGATGGCCGGGGTAGCGCTGGAATTCGTTCCGCGCCGGCAGATAGTTGCCCAGACGGCGCTCCGCCACGGTGTTGGCCCGTGGAATATCCCAGAACACACCTTCACTCGCGGTGTTGATGTTGACCTTGGAGGACTCATCATCTGTCCAGAACGCCATCCGTCCCACCACGGGATTGTCAGCACTGGCTCCCGTGACCGTTACTTTGGCATCCGAGCCCGCTACGGCTGTCGCAGCTGCCACCGTTCCATCACGGAGCAGGTAGAGCCACTTCACCGGCATGACGGGCTCACTGCCCCCGGTGCCTGGAGCGTTGACCACCTCGTAACCCTCCACCTCCCCCACTGCGGGAGGCTCAAGGACCGGGTAGTGCTTGCGCCCCTGCACCTCCACCGGCTCATTCAGGTCGGTGTACAGGGCACGCTGCGCGGACCAGTTGGCAGGCGGCACCTCTGCGTTGGCCTCGGATGCGCCAAAGGTAGCGACACGCATCTGGTCCGATGAGTAGAGCTTGTAGGCGGCGCTCAATGGGGTGCGTCCATTGGCGGCACCGCCAGTGCTGCCATACACCCGGATCATGCCAGGCTGGGAGGCCCAGGTTTTAGGGTTGGCCGGATCGGTGTTCAGCGTCTCCGTAGCCTGCCGGATCTGACCAATGACCAGATTGATCGCCGAGTCCGAGAGCATGCGGGAACGATTGCCCTCCGCATAACCTGACGACGCCTGGCGCTCCGTGGTGACCAGCGAGAGGAAACCCACCACCAGCACCGTGATGAGCACCAGCACCATCAACACCATGATCAACGCGATCCCTCGGCGGGACGCTTTTTTCCAGGGGGCAGGGCATGATGGCTGCACAGGCTGGGAGGGTGAATTTACCGTGCCATGGTAGGGGTTATTCTCGGGACGCGATGTAGCGAGAATTCGCCACAGAGGATGGCGCTCCCGCCTGCGGGGGCGGCCCTACGACCGCTGCCGCAGCCCGCAACCGGTAAACCCTGACATAGTCCACCATCATGCTCTCCGGCAGCTTTGAGCGATCCAGACGGGGAGCTTCCCAATCGGCGCAGAGCAGACTCAGGATGGCATACTGGGGCTGCCGGGAGACTCCCGCGCGGGTGCGGAAGACTTCATGCTCATCAATGAAGAAAACATACTCGTCCGGCGTCCACTCCACGGCATACACGTGAAAGTCATCGCTGAGACTGCGGCCGTCCTTCAGCACGGGCGCCAGATCCAGCGGGCCGCCATCGTGCAGGTGCTGCCCGGTCTCCCCAGGCCAGTACAGGTTCGAAGCTGCGCCGCCATCTTTGCGCCCCGCGCCGAACCATTCAATGATGTCAATCTCCGCCCCGGTGAGGTGTTGGTTATTTCCAGCATCCATTTCGCGGCGCTCCGGCTGCAACCAGAAGGCGCCGTGATGCCCCTCCATGGCGTGGAACTTGATCCGGGCCTCCCAGCGTCCATACGTCTGGGAGAACTTGCCTTGGGACCCAATCATGCCCGTGTGAATGACCCCGTCCTTCTCGGTCGTGGTGAGCAGCAGATGGCCGGCACCATCCAGGGAGACATTCTCCGCACTGATCATGGCGCTCTCCCTCAGACCGGGGGCACGCACGGCCCACTTCGTAGCATCCAGCACCTGGCCGTCGAATTCATCCTGCCAGACCAGCGTCCAGGGTGACACAGGATCTATCGGCTGCGCATTCTCTGCCTCTTGCTCACGAAGAGACAGACCAGCGACACTGACCAGTAACACGCCGCCGAGAGCCCAGCCCCATCCGGCGACCAGCATGTTCCGTTTTGATTCATGAATAGGCTGACAGACAACTGAAGACATCGTCTCCAAGCGTAGGGTATAGGGACGGTCACGTCTTGTGACGAGAACTCGCTACAGGGCCACACGAGGGGTGACGGCTGGCAACGCCTGTGTCATGATGCTCCACATCACCGTGATGCGTCGTCTCCCGTTTGCCGTCCGCTTTTCCCGCATTCGCCGGGGTATGGCGATCTGTCTGGCCATTGGTCTCGTCGGTCTGCCGATGTGCCTGTCTGGCGCCAAAGTAACGCTCCGGGCGATGGAGGCATCGACGAGCACCAGTCCCGCTCAACTGTCCAAATCAGTGGATGGCATCGAGGCAGGACTGGAAGGCTGGGCGGTGCCGGGGCAGACCGACCGCGTGCACTCCGCCGTCTTTGCCTGCGATACCGTTCAGCCAGCCGGGCGGTTGCGCATCTGGCTCTCTTTTCTCTCCGGGCATACGGACTCGGCTTTTCGTGCCTTCAGCCTTTCGATCACGCGTGATGCCACACCTTCCCTTTCCGGGAGATGGGAGAAGGTGGCCCCCACATGGTACAACTCCACAGAAGGGGAGATCATCCGCGATGACGGCCGGCTCCAGGTGACCGGGGTGCTGCAAACCCCGGTGTATCTTGTGGAAACACCACTCATCCCGCCGGGAGTCACCGGACTGCGGCTGGACGTGTACCCCGGCCAGGGCGTGGCTGGAGAAGCGTTACTCACGGAGATCCGCGCCGAGCGCAAGGAGGTCAGCACCACCAACATCGCCCTGGGGTGCCCCGTCATTTCATCGCACCCATTGGGATCGGGACAGCGTCCGGAGCACCTCGTTGACGGGCTCTCCGGCACCATGGCACACCCGCCCGCCCCGGACCTGGGAGATGCCTTCTACTTCCAGCTCGACCTGCGCCGTGTGGCCAGACTGGACCACATCTGCCTGCGGAACCGGGCGGATGGACGCGCAACGGAGCGGCTTTCCAAAGTCCTCCTCCAGCTCTATGACCGGTCCCCCGAGCCCGGGGTGGAGCCGGTATGGACGGCCCTGCATCGTGCAGATGGTTCATACCCCGAACCCGGGCAGACGGATGTGGTGCGGGCCGTCTCGGGCAAAGGGGAGTTCCGCGGTCGCTATCTTCGCCTCTCCAGCCAGAGCCCGGTCGCCTTCTCTCCGCAGCTGGCCGAGGTGGAAGTCTATGAATCCCTCGTCTCTCCCGGCGTGGATGTCACCGCCGGCAATGATAAACTGCCGCCTGGAAGTTCATTCGACATTCCAGCGGGAGCCCCATGGCTCAGCTTCGTCATCAATAACCCGACATTGCCAGGAAACCTGATTCTGGGCCGACGCTGGCGCATTGCCGGGGTGAGCAACGAATGGCTGCCGGTGCCGAACTCGGGCGTGGTCGAGTCCCGCGCTCTGCCACCGGGCAAGTACCTCTTCCAAGCGAGCCTGCGGCACACGGATCTGGAGTGGAATGACATTGAACTTTCCGTGCCTCTCATGGTGCCACTGCCTTTGTGGCAACGGCCGCTGGTGCGAGTCCTGGCGCTGCTGCTGTGCGTGGCATTGGCCAGTCTCGTGGCATGGCGCATCGCGCGCCGGCGCATGGCGATGAAGGTGGCCGAGCTGGAGCAGCGGCAGGAGCTGGACAACGAGCGCGCCCGCATCGCCCGCGACATGCATGATGTGGTGGGATCACGCCTCACCCAGCTCATGGTCATGCATGAGATCTTCGCCGCGGAGCATCCCCTGCCAGGAGATGCGGGTCAGAAACTGCAGCAACTGGGCGACACCGCCCGGGCCGCCATCTCTGAGCTGGATGAAGCCGTATGGGCGGTGAATCCGCGCAACGACACGCTGCCCAGCCTCGCCAACTATCTGTGCCACATCGCCAGTGAATACCTGGCCCCTCTGGGCATCACCTTCCGGCAGGATGTCCCAGCCGAGTGGCCGGAGGTGCCTGTGGCCTCTCACCACCGCCATGAACTTTTGCTCGCCTTCAAGGAGGCCCTGCAGAATGTCGCCAAGCATGCCCAGGCTTCGCAGGTGACCATCATCCTCCGCTACCATGAGCCCGACTTCCAGGTGCGCCTGGAAGACAACGGCCGAGGTTTGCCAGAGATGCAGACCGGGGCCGGGAAGGACGGCCTCCAGAACATGACGTCCCGCCTCGCCGCCATCGGCGGCAATTGCCGCGTGCAATCCCGCCCGGAGGGAGGCACCATGGTGACGCTGCAAGTGCCCCTCCACCACCCCTGACCGCCCCACCCCGCCCATGCCTGTGCGCATTGCCATGATCGAAGATGACCTGCCGTTTGCCCAGACGCTGCAGCGCTACTTCAGCCTGGGCTCTGAGGTCCGCTGTGAGGCCCACTACACCACCGGAGAGGCCGCCCTCCAGCAGTTGCCGGAGCTGACTCCAGATCTGGTGCTGGTGGATATCAACCTGCCCCACATGAGCGGCATCGAGTTTGTCTCCCGGATCAAGGAGACAACCCCTGGCCTGCTCTGCCTCATGCTCACCATGTATGAAGAGAGCCCGCTCATCTTCGATGCCCTGAAGGCCGGGGCCTGCGGTTATCTCCTGAAGCGCACGCCTCCGCGGGAGATCGTGGCCGGCATCGTGCAGGCCCAGGCCGGAGGCTCGCCCATGTCTCCCCAGGTGGCGCGTCAGGTCGTCAGCTTCTTCCACCGCGGCACGGAAGCCACAGCGGCGGTCGATCCGGAGATGGACGTGCTGGCAGACCGCGAACGCGAGGTCCTGGCCCTGCTTTCCAAAGGCTTCCTCTACAAGGAGATCGCCGACCAACTCGGCATCTCCACCCACACCGTGAACAGCCACCTCCGGCGGATCTACGAGAAGCTGCACGTACGCTCCCGCGCCCAGGCCGTGGCGAAGTATCGCGGGCTGACGTGAGGTGTCGAAGCTGATGGCCGAGGGCTCGACCTCATCCTGGTGATGAAGTAGCAGTTGGGATACGCAAGGATTTCAGAAGGCGCATGTGCCTGAATGAATCTGGGCCTTCAGCCCTCAAACATCTTTTTTGAATCCTGAACCCAGGGCGTTGCCCCTGGGCTGGCATGAATCCGGGCCTTTGGCCCTCAGTTGCCCAGTTTCAAGCAATCCGATCAGCGAACGCACTTGCATGCAATTGCCACATTCCCCGACGAGGAAACGTCTGGTTAGCAAAGTTGCTGTCTCCGGAAAGGGCATCAACACGACCAAGCAAAGCCTGGATAGGCATTCTCGCATTGCAGCGCGAATCATGAGGGCCGAAGGCCCGGCCTCATACCAGCCTGGGGCAACGCCCCAGGTACTGGGAATTAAATAGAAATTGAGGGCTGAAAGCCCGGTGTCATTCAGAGGCTCCCTCGCTGGCCTCTTCCCTACTCCGGCGTGCCGCTCACCGGCATGAGCTCCAGGTTCGCGGCCTCCACCTCTGTCTTCGTCGGAGCTCGCGGCTTGCCCACCTGGGCGGGCTCTTCCACCTCCAGTTGCAGCGTCACCTTGCCGTCCTTCATCGCCGCCAGCGGTACGGGCACCATGAAGGAGCCCGCCTTCCGGCCCGGTAACACCCCGAACGGGGCCACCGCTCCGACCACCTCGCCCTCGGCGGTCTTCACGACAATGCGGGCCCCCTTGGCCAAAGTGCCGACCGTGATGCGCACGGCCACCTGCTCATCCGCCGCCCGATCCCGAGGGAGGGCGAGCAGCATTTTCCCATCTGGAGCAGGCTCTTTCACAGTTTGGGCAGGACTTTCCGGAGCGGTCTTCCCACAGGCCGGGATGAGGAAACAAACCATCCCCAGCCCCAACAAGGACAAGAGAAATGAAGCTTGCATCCGCATACCGGCCAACGAGGTCAATCTACTAGACAACTCCCGTTTAGAAGGTGCCCACGGAAATCTCTGACACCTTAGCCTCCAAAGGCGTCAAATTCACGCCTTTCCTTTCCGCCACCACCTGCACCCGCAGCGGCTGGTCCGGCTTGAGCTCGTTGGCCTCCCGCAGCTTTTGCACGGCCTCGGTCAGCGGCATGAGGAAGCTTAGCGGCTGGTTTTCATGGCCCCCGAGTCGGGCGCCGAAGGTGCTGAAGGTCCCGGCAAAGCTGGGCGAATCCAGATCCACCTGCTTGGCCCCTTCTGGCGCATTGACCAGCACGTGGAACTCCACTCCCTTGGTGTCCGCCATCGGCTCGATGGTGATCTTGGCAAACACGGCAGGGCCATCCTCCTTCATCGCCGCCTCTGGCACGGCCTGCGGCACCATCACCTCAGCGCGGGCGGAGGCTCCGAGATTGAGGGCAGATGCCCCGAGGGTGCCGAGCCACACCTTGTTGTTCATGTCCCCAGGCCGAGTGGCAGCCGGGATCACCGTCTCACCAGAGCCGGGCTCGTAGTCATAGTTGAAGTCTCCGATCGTGGCGTAGTCGCCCGCCTTGTTCTTCGCCACCGGTTTGCCATCTGGCCCCATGAAGAAGAGGAACGGCTCATTGGCCCACGGTGGCAGGTCCGCCCCTGTGGGCAGCGTAGGCAGCCCAAGACGCTGTTGCTTGCGGGTCCACACGTCCCAGAGCCGGTCAATGTTGGAGTGGTGCGCGAAGAACACGGGATCGGTGGGTGAGAGCAGGTCCTGCATGAAGCCGCCGATGTTGTTGTGCACGTTGTTGTGCGGCTGGCTCTCCAGGATGCCCTGAGTGGCGCTCCCGCTGTGGTTGGCGGTCTTGCCACTGCCAAAGCTGATGAAGTCCGTCGGAGCCAGGGCATTACGGATCGTGCCGATGGAGACCGCTCTCCGCGTGGTGGCATCGAAGCCGGGGTTCTGCCTCGTCAGCGTGCGGGCCCGGCCTCGAGGAAAGAACATGGGGCTGTCCCGTACCGCCTGCCACACATCGTTGATCGACCGGAATCCCCGGTTCCGCATCTGCTGGAGCTGCGCCGGAGAGAAAGAGTTCCACAGCGCGCTCATGGGATTGGAGAGCTGCGCAAAGAACTCGTTGTAACTTGCGATGAAGGCCGGGTTGTTGGGATCCAGCACACCGTTGAAGAACGAGTCCGGAAGCTGCGGCAGTGCCGTCCAGTCCCAATAGGGGAAAGCGAAGTTGGCATCTCCGCTCAGTTCGCGCACGGTCCGCTCAAACCAGCCTGTGAAGCCGCGGTGCCACACGACGAACCACCAGTTCCCATGCGGGCAGTCCAGCGTGTGTATGAAGGCGTTCCGGTACCAGTTGCGCGCATCCGAGGGCGGGAGCTGCAACATGATGGTGATGGCTTTCTTGTAGCTCTCCAGAAACGGCGCTGCCGCAGGGTTTTGCAGATTGAGTCGGTGATATCTTGCCGCTGCGGCTTGGGCGGGTTCCTGGCCAAAGGACCAGCCGGCCGTGGCGGCGGCCGCACCGGCGGTGACAAGGAAGTGACGGCGGGAGGTGTTGGGAAGGGACATGAGGAATATCGAGTTCGTGGTTATAACAGATTGAAAAAAGGAATCTCCGGAGAGGGGATCAGGGCTGGCGGCTGGCTACCGCCCCGGAACGTGCCGGAGCAGCCACCTGCCCTGCTTCACGCAGGAGAGCATCCACATCCAGGTAAGGGGTCATGGACACGTTCTGCCAGTGCACCCGGCCGGTCGCATCCAGCACGAAGAGACCATGCAGCGGCCCATCGGCGTAGCAGCCATAAGAGCGGAAGACGCGCTTCTCCGGATCCGCCAGCAGCGGGAACGGACAAGCAGAGCCATCCAGGGCCTTGCCCAGATCAGCTACTGAGTCGGTGCTGATCCCGATGACCTGCACTCCCTGCTTGCGGAAGGCCTCAGCCTTCTCCACCAGCGCGGTCATCTGCTCGTTGCAGCGCAGGCAGGCAAAGCCCTCATAGAAAAAGAGCACGGTGGGACGGGTGAGCAGGTCCGCTGATTTCTGCACCTTGCCGGTGGCATCTGGCAGCGACCAGGCAGGCGCGGGATAGGGCGAACCCAGCCGTTTGGGCTCCATCGCTCCCGCATCCGCCATGGGCATGGGCGCTGGCGGCTTGGAGATCTCCACCAGCTCCATCATGCCTTCGTCCTCGTGATCGAGGATGTGACAGTGCTGCACAAAGACACCGTCGAAGTCGGTGTACTCCGTACGGAAGCTCACCTTCCACCCTTCGTTGAGGATGATAGTGTCCCGCCACACCGGCAGGACCGCACCGGTTTTGGGGTCCCGGTCCAGCTGCTCCACACTCTGCTCATCCAGGATGGAGAAGATCTCGAACGGGTTCACGTGAATGTGAAACGGATGGCTCACCGGCCCGACGTTGTTCCTGGAAATAACCGTCCACTCCTGCACCTCACCCAGGGTGTTCTGACGCGCTTCGTCGAAGTCAAGCGGCTGCCGGTCGATCGTAAAGACCACCCCATCTCCTTTGGGGATGATGCCATAGGCAGCGCTCTGGCGTGCCGTGACCCGCTTGGGATCGATAGAAGGCAGCCGGAACCGCCTCACCGCATCATCCGTGGGCAGCGGCATGGGATTGGGAGGACCTTCCACGATCACCACCGCAAGATAGCGTCGCTCCTCGGGAATGATCACCCCACCTCCGGGCACACGTGCATCCCGCAGCACATACTGCACGCCGGACACCGGCGGCGCCTGGATGAGCACGTCCGAGCGGTAGCCGGGCCAGAGCTCCAGCTTGGAACGTGTGGCGACGCGTCCGAGGGCGAGTCCATCCACGGCGATCTCGTGAAAGTTAAGTTTCGACGGGGCACTCTGCCCGCTGTGATCCACGCGGACGAGCTCCGGCTGGATCACCTCCCGGATGGCGCTGTCGATCAAACGCCACCGTTCCACCGAGCCGGGCTGCATGCGAATTACGGGCAATTTTACCCCGTTGATCGTGGTGTAGCGCCCGAGCTTGTCCCAGGTCCGGGGTCCAAAACTGCAGTCCGCATATTCCGCCTCGATCACCCCTACCGTGAGGTTGGTGTCCTTGGAAATGGCGGGACACACCGGCTTGCTCGCATTGTTCACGTACGGAATCTGTTGCAGCACCATGACGCGATCCGGGACGCGGGCGATCTCCGGCACCGTGTCCAGCCCGCCTTCAATGATCAAGGCTCCGGACATGCCGCTGCCCACGTTAGCCGCCGTGGAGCCGTGCTTGTGAGCATGGTACCAGAAGGTCCCTGCGGGATGGTCTTTCGGGATGACAATCTCGTACTTCTGCTCAGAGCGTGGGGGAATCTCCAGCAACACGTTGTCACTGATTCCAGAAGGAGACACGTGCAGTCCGTGCGTGTGCAGGTTCGTGGTGTTAAACCCATGCAGCGTGTTCATCACATCCGCCATGCCGGGTTCGGGATCGAGGTTGTTGCTCACCGTGATGTAGAGAGTGTCCCCCCGGCCGGCAGCGCAGGGTGGGCCCCACCAGCTTCCCGTTGTAGGACCGCAGGTACACGGGGTCCGAACCGATCTGGTTGCGGGCCTTGAAGACGTTCAGAGTGACGTTGAGCTTGCCGTTGACGGATCGAACCACATCCGGCTCGGGGAAGGTCGCCGCCTGGGCCTGCTTCATCAGGCCCTCCATCTCCCCGGTGGTGAGGATCTTGGGCTGCACCCGCAGAGAAAAGATGTCCGGGGCCATTTCCCCGCGGGCATTTCGCTCTCCGAACTCCCGCCAGGCGTTCTGGAGTCGCTTGCGGGCTCCCTCCACCGCTTGTCGGTGGGCGGTGGCATCCATCACCGGTGGTTGGGGGTTATCTTGAGCCGCCATGGAGAGCGGCAGGAGCAGCGCTGTGGCGCAATAACGGAGGACCGTGTGACAGGTTTTCATGGCGTCGGATGTTGGCGACCACGGCACGGAGGTGCCGTAGCCAGGGGTATCACCCCAGGACGATGAAGGGTGGGCCACCGACGAAGGCGAGAGGAGTCATCTCTCTGCGGCGCGGGCTCACGTTTTTAGCGAAATCAACTATTTCTCTATAGGGGAATGTATTAGTTCAGCGCGAATCGAATGCAAGAAATATGTTTAATATAAATTCTATGGGCCATTAGCGCTCAGAGTCTCGAAGTTTTTGGTCACATATTCACCACATCCCGGCATTGCCTGCGGCGACGCTGACAGTGACCCATGGTTTCATGTTGCGCCGTTTCTTCGCCATGAAACCCCTGCTCCGCCTCCCTCTCACCGTCGGTCTGCTGCTCTTCTCCTGCCTTTCACCGGCCCATGCCCTTCACGAAGGCAAACGCCAGATCCTGCTGGTGGGTGACAGCACCACGGAAGCAAAGATCCCCAAGATGCTCCGCCCCCAGGGTCCCCATTTTGAGGACGTGATCCGCATCCTGCTGGCCGCGGAGAAAGACCTAGAACCCGTGAATGTGATCAACCTGGGCCTCAGTGGCGAGTACGTCCAGAGGCTGCTCGACTCCGGCCGCTACGACAAGGAGATCGCCAAGATCCCCGGCGCGGACTACATCTTCATCCGCTATGGCATCAACGACCAGGCCAAACGCCAGGGGTTCGCGGAAAACTTCGCGAAGGACTACCATGAGCTGATCCTGCGCCTGAAGCGGGATCATCCCGAAGCCGTGATCATTGTCATGACGGTGATCCCTTATGGGGAAGAAGGGCGGGTGGCCCAGATCAATGAATTGAACAAGAAGGTGTCCGAGGCTGAGGGATTGCCGCTCTTCGACATCTACCCGCGCTATGCCGAGGAGCTCAAGAAAGGTCCCAACATGCTGAACTACCGGCGTTACCCGATCGAGAAGGTGCCGGAGAAGTTTCAGGAACTGGTGAAGCCCTTCATCAATGGCAAATCCGTGGTGGTGATGGACAACCAGCTTGATGCCCACTTGGGCGACTTGCCGGGATGGTATGGCGACCGTCACCCCAACCAGGCGGGCTATCAGGTGATCGCAGATGAAACGGCCAAGTACCTGGCCAAGCTGATGCGGGAGAGGAAACAAACGGTGGCCACCACCGCCACCGGTGGCCTCTTCAAAGCCACGCCGTTCACTGAAATCAACGGATTCACCGACGGCATCGAAGGTCCGGCCTGCGACCATCAGGGCAACCTGTATGCCGTGAACTTTCAGGAGCAGGGCACGATTGGGAAAGTGAGCCCGGACGGCAAGGCCGAGGTCTTCGTGAAACTACCAGAAGGGAGCATCGGCAACGGCATCCGCTTCAGCCGGGATGGGAAAAGCTTCTTTGTCGCGGACTACACGAAGCACAACGTTCTCAAAGTGGATCTCACCAGCAAGGCCGTCTCCGTCTTGGCCAATGAACCGGGCATGAACCAGCCCAACGATATCGCCATCACCGCTGAAGGAGACTTCTATGCCAGCGATCCCGCCTGGAAAGATGGCACCGGACAGCTCTGGCGCATCAGCCGCGAGGGCAAAGTTTCCAAGGTCGCCAGTGACATGGGCACCACCAACGGCCTGGACGTCAGCCCCGATGGCAGAACACTGTATGTGAACGAAAGCGTGCAGCGCAAGGTCTGGGCCTTCCCAATTCAAGCGGACGGCACCCTGAGTGAGAAACGCCTGCTCAAGGAATTCCCCGACCACGGCTTCGACGGCATGCGTTGCGATGTGGCAGGGAATCTCTACATCACCCGCCACGGCAAAGGCACCGTGGTCAAGCTAAGCCCGCAGGGCGAAGTGCTGCAGGAGATTGATGTCCTGGGAAAAAGCCCCACCAACCTGTGCTTCGGTGGTCCGGATGGCTGCACCGTGTATGTGACCGATGCGGATCAGAGACGTGTGGTGCAGTTCCGCGTGGACCAGCCGGGGTTGGAGTGGGCGCGCATCCAGAGACAGGATTAACAAGATGGGGAACTGAGTTCGATGCAATCACTTCTCGATCAGAAGCTTGGAGCTCTATCCCTGAAAGGGATATTTAGCACAGCCCAACGTTGGACGAGCTTCAAGCGAGTCAACGTTGGGTAGGATGGAGATGAGGATCAGGTGTGAAGGCCGGGGACATCTGCTCTCAACCCATTCGCCATCATCACCTCCATGGCTATGCGCCGGAACCTGCCGCCTCCAAAATCACCTCTCCACCGCCTCGGCCACGCGACCTAGGAAATCACTCCACACCATGTCGGACGAATCCCCATCCAGGCCCAACCGGACGATCACCATGTCCCATTGAGGGATGACAAAACACCGGTTGTTGTTGTGTCCGGCGGCACAATAAACGCCCACCGAGGCATGGGGGAACTTCAAAGAACCGTCCGCCTGCACGCCATTGACCCACCAGTTGTAGCCGTAGCAACCCCGTCCATCGGCACTGCCTTCGGGATGCCCCCATGGCAATGCCACTGGCACCTGCACCTTGGTTGCCTCATTCACCCACCGTTCGCTCAGCAACTGCTGGTCGCCCCAGCGCCCGGCGTTCCGCATCAACCAGCCAAAGCGGGCCAGATCACCGGCGCTGATCTGCACCGACTGCCCGCGGTTTCCTGAACCGCAGTTGACCAGAATGCCGCCTTCTTGTCCCAGGTTCCCCCACTTCCAGCGATCCGGACGCATGCCGATGGGATCAGCAATGCGCCGCTTGAAAACCTCCGCCATGGGCTCTCCGGCAATGCGGGTGAGCACATGGCCGAACTGATTCATGGCCGAATCCCAGTAGGCGAACTGGCTGCCGGGTGGGCGAAAGAGGGGCTCTCCCGGAATGAACGGTGTCTTGCTCGGACCGTGCTTGTAGCTGCCCGTCGTCTCATCCCCCTGCGCACGATAGCCCGAGGTCATGGTGGTAAGGTGGCGCAGCGTGAGCTCCGGATAGAGCGCGGCCATCTCCGGCAACACCTCAGCCACACGGGTGTCAGGTGTGCATTTGCCATCGTCCACCAGCAGTCCCATCACCGTGCTGGTGAAGCTCTTCGTGAGCGACCACGTGCCGTGCACCTTGTCGATGTCATCACCTTTCCAGACCATCTTCCCATGCCGGATGATGACCAGTTCCCGCACCCCATCCTGGCCCAGGGAATTCTCCAGATAGCGCACCGCCTCCGTCAGCCGCTCCCCATGCAATCCCTGCGACTCCGGCGTCGCCCTCTCCCATTCACTGCCCGGAAACACGCCGGCCGCAGGAGCAGGCGGAATCTCCACCGCGATCACTGCCCGACGATAAGCACACAAGGGAGGCGTCCCCTGATCCTGCACTCTGAGCACCACATGGATCGTGCAAGCCCCACTCTGATCGGGCTTGGGTGCGCTGAAACTTGTCTGCCCGCCTTCCGTCACTGACAGCGCCACCTCGCCGCGATACGTTCCGGCTTCAGGATAGACCATCCATTCCATGTGGAGGGGTTGCCCATCGGGATCCCGGGTGCCCGTGGCGCTCAGCTCCACCTTGTCCCCTTCACGCACCACCAGATGCATCACGCCTTTGCCCTCGTTCCCATTCAGGACCGGGATGGGGGCATGGTTGGCCTTGTTATAAACATCCGCCACACACCAGTCCATGCGGGCCTTGAAGTCATTCTGCAGATCAGCCGCCCATCGGACCAGAGTCTGATCGCGATGGGTCGTGCCCTGCCACGTGTCCTTCACATTGGCCCAGAAGTACGCTTTGTCCGGGTGGTTCGGGTTCTGCCCCAACCGCCCGCCCCAGCCACCCCAGCCGGGCTCATTGGGATCGGAAAGCCCATTGGGCACCAGGTACAGGAACAGGGAGGTGTCCCCCTCCTTTTGCGGCAGGCTGGTGTTGGTTGGGTAAAGCCGTCCCAGCGGACCGTGATTCTGGATGACATCGCGCTGGATGTCGAAGCCGCCGGCCCGGGCCATGATGCGGGAGAATTGATGATACCATCTCTTCCCCTCCTGCTCAGGCTGGCTGGCATCGATCCACCGGCGGAAGGCCGGTTTCAACGTGGCGGTATGTTCCGCAAACCGGTCGGCTGAGCTCAGGCGCAGCTTGTTCTTGAACCTGGCATACCCCTCTTGTCCCCGTTCCTTCAGCACCTTCTCCAGCGCCCGCTTCAGACAGCTCTCCGCACTGCCCCGATCCGTTCCCCAGTTGGAGAACCACACTGGCCTCCGGTCATCCTTGTCCACGGCCGCGATGATCAAATTCACTCCGTCGTCTGTGTCTTGATAGCCGGACACGCAGGTCTTGAGCAGTGCTTCCGCTGAAGGAAAACGCGGATCATGCACCACGAGATGGGGATGACTCTCGCCATAAGCGCGCACCATCGCATGCACAATCCCCAGACCATCCCGCACCGGGTTCTTGTTCTCCCCTTCCCGGGCCTCCTTGCGGTTCGCAATGATGCCTTCGATCTCGAACTCGTTCGCGTACATCAGGAGCCGCACCAGCGACTGTTCATCATCCGGATCTCCCCCGGCATCCGTCTCAACGATGAGCCGGGGACGCAGATCCAGTGCCTGCGCTTGCACAGGCTCCCCGAGCCCCATCAACGCCATGGGAAGGGCTTGAATGCAGAGCAACCGAAGAGCCAGAGGGAGCGCCATCCCGCGATGATACACACCCCTCAGGTTGCTGAAAGCCAGATCCGCAGTCTGCCTCGCCGATCACTGAGCCCCAGACAGCCAGTGCTTGAGCCAGCCGTAGAAGCTGCTGCCGATCTGGGCGTAACCCACGGCATTGGGATGCACCGCATTGTCCGCCGGATACCCCTCCACGGGATCAACATTTAGCTCCGTGGACACGACGTAGATCCCGTCCTTCTCCCGACCGCCAAACTGGGCCAACTGCCGCTGCACCAGCCGGTGCTGGATGCGTTTCCATCCCCAGCGCGGGTACTTGCCTTTGTAGTTGGCCAGGAATGCCCCCTCGCGAGAATTGGGCGCAGTGGTCAACCCGATGGCAATCACCGTGCGGGGTGAGGCCGCCCGAAAGGCCGCGACGAGCTTCTCTGCGTTGGTGAACATGGTGTCGATGGTCGCGTCCGGATTCTCCGGCTTGGCACTGAAGCAATCATTGATGCCAAGCAGAAAGGTCACCACATCCGGCTTCTCCTCGCCTCCCTGCTCCTTCAGATAGCGGGCCACATCCAGAGCAGGCTTGCCCTGGCCATCGAGATACACAAAGGGGCTGCTCCGCTTCTTCCAGCCTTTGCCATCAGGCGTGCGTTCCTCCTTGGGCTCGTAGCGGGTGAGAAACGCCGCCCACGTCCAGCCACCATAGCCCTCATGGGCCACGCCGGGCTGGGCCGACGCCGGTCGGTGTTGCCCGTACATCTTCCAGCCCGGATTCTCCGGCAGAGACAGCAATCTGGCGATCTCATTCGGATAGGCGGTGGCGGCGGTGAGGCTGTCGCCCACGATCAGCATCTTCAAATCCCGACCCTTCCCTGCGTCACGTGGAGCCACGCGAAGCCGCGTCTGGCCCCGCTCCAGTTCCTTGCCCGCAGCATCCCTCACCACCACCTCCATCGCATGCTCGCCCACGTCCTTGTCCTCCGGCGTCACTGTCCACCGGCGCGCCTCGGACTGACCCAGGTCACATTTCACCTCGAACCGCAACGCTTCCGGATGCTCCGTAAGCACCACGTTGTCATAATAAAGGCTCACCGGCACGCCCGGGGTGCCGTACCACACCGGTGGCAGTGTGAGCTGGAGCGACTCTGCTGCGGACAACGTCTGCAACACCACCACCAGGCTGACCAGGGAGCCGATGAAACCACGCTTCCTCACGCCGTCCATCCCTCCCGAACTGGTTTGGCCAGCAGGGCATTGGCTTCTGCATCGCCTTCAAACTTCTCCGCAGCTGGATCAAACTTGAGCGATCTCTGCAGGGCAGCCGCGATGCTGCCCATGTAGCACACCGTGGCCGTGCGCTGGGCGATGGGGGCTGGCGCGGCAGTCTGGCCGCGCGAGAGCATGGCGTCGATGAAATTACGATGGTGATTCTTCGACTCAAAGAGCCGCACATCAGAGTCCTTCAGCTTCGTGCGCAGGATGTCGATAGAGCTGGCCTTGAGCGTCTCATTCTCCGAGAAGATCCAACCCTGGGTGCCGACAAACTTCACCCCGTACATGGCTGCATCCGTCGTGCTCACCATCCGCACCTTCAGCCCGTTGGCATAGCGGTACACGATCTCGTATTCCTCCGGGGCATCATAGAGCCCCTGGGCACGGCGCTTCACGTTCCGCGCCTCCACCTCGACAGGGGTGGTGTCATCCATGCCCGCGCCCCATTGGGCCACATCCAGGAAGTGCGCACCCCAGTCCGTGATGTAGCCGGGCGCATAGTCATTGATCCACCGGAAGTTGAAGTGGCAGCGCGCCGAGGTGTAAGGTCGCTCTGGCAAGGGCCCCTGCCACAGCGTGTAGTCGAAACCTGCTGGGACCGCCTGGGAGACCTCCATACCGGTGAAACCACCCCGGATGGCGAACTTGCCCGGCACCCCCACCTCGATCTCCTTGAGTTCGCCGATATAACCGTTGCGCACCAGTTCACAGGCCATGCGCGGCTTCAGCCCGGAGCGACGCCAGGTACCGCATTGCAACACCCGCTTGTGCTCCGTCACCGCATCACAAATCGCGCGCCCCTCCGCGATGCTCGCACCCAACGGCTTCTCAGAGAAAAGATCCTTGCCCGCCTTGGCCGCCGCGATGGCCACGCCCGCGTGCCAGTGATCCGGCGTGGCATTCATCACCGCATCCACCTTGGAGAGCTTGAGCACGTCCCGGTAGTCGTTGTAGAGATCGCCTGCGCTCAGTTTTGCCAGCTTGGCTGCCGCCTCCCGATGCGCCACATCCACATCACAGGCCGCCACCACCTGCACCCGCTCATCCGTGAGGAAGGAACGCAGATTGGCCATGCCCTGACCACCCGTGCCGATACACGCCAGGCCGATCTTGCTGTTGGGCCCCACGGCACCCGCCCTGCCCAGTACTGCGGAGGACAAGATCAAAGGGAACGATGACTTCAAGAAGTGACGACGGGAGGGCGAGCGTAGGGAGGACATGGCGTCGGAAGCGATGAATGAGGGCATTTGCCCTGTAAAAACCAAACGCGCCACGCCTGCGCCGATTCATGCACCTTTCGGGATGGATACTGGTGAAAATGTTACCTGCTACTGTTTCGAATCCGATCCATGAGCGCCTGCCGACCCGCCTCGATGCGGCGGTTGTCCAAGTCCTCTGCGGTCAGGTCTGGAGCTGCAGGCACGACCTGGTTGGCAAGCTCCAGGGCCGCGTTCCACTGACCTCGTTCCGCAGCATACGCCCCCAACGTGAGCGCCACCCAAGGGTCATCTGCGGCGGGACAATTGCTTGCCCCCTCCTTCAGTATCGCCACGGCCGTTTCCGCTGCCCCAGTCTCGTCCAGCACGCTGGCGAGCTCCCTCAACCAACTGGCGCACGGGGCACAGGCCGCCAGTTCCCCGGCATGGGTGCGCACTTCCTCAGGTGTCAGCACCCCCACGCTGATCAGTTGGCGAAGGGCGTTGGGCGTGCGTCTCAGATGGCCTCTCAACGCGGGATGAGCGGCCAGCTTGGTGACGATGCGCAACCGCACTTCCAGCGGGCGTTTTTCATCAGAAGGCCCCTTGGCCGTCGAGCTTGCGGCCAGGGCATTGGGCCAGGCCAGGCTCAGATCCATGCCCTGGAAAGTTTCCTGTTTCCGCGCCGGCATGGCCGACCACACCGCGTTCATCACCTCATCTGACTCATCAAGGAGGGCCGAGAGCGCCAGTTGCAGCGTGAGGCAGCATCCTTCAATGCCGCTGCCGGTGGGATAAGGCAGTGATTTCACATAACCCCGCAGCACCGGTTGCACCCGCCGGATCTCCCCGGGGTCCTTGCCCAGCACATGGTTCATGGAGGTCCAGCAGGCCGCCTGCCCCGCCTCGCGATAGACCTTGGCACCGCGGGATTCATCCTTGCCCCAGGCATTCCGAAGGTCCTCCATCGTCCGGTCCCATGGGGTGGCATCCCCTTCCAGAGCGGCGTTGAGGGCAAGGCAGATCGGGGCGTACATGCGATCCAACGCGGGCCCTTGCCACGAGGCGCGTCCCTCCCACAGCCCCGTCGCCCATTCGTCGGGCTGCTTCTGGACTTGCATCCACGCAGCCAGGGCCTGCACAGCATCCGCCGACCACAGGCAATGCCGCAGCCACCCGCGATCCGCGTCCTTGAGGTTGATGAAATCACGCGCCAGCCTGCCGGACCTCTCATTCCAGAGTGGCACCGGCACCGCCCGGCCAACGCCAAAAACCGGATTGCGAAGACGGACGAGCATGCACTTCAATGCGAAGCGGTCTGCTTCACTTACCGAGGTGAGATCATCGATCTTGCGCATCGTCTCCGCGTCCGTCTCATCCAGGGGCCATGCCGCACTGTAGGGCATGTCTTCCTGGTTCACCGCAGGGCGGACATAGTGCAGAGCCTCTTCAAACAGCCCCGCTCTGGCCAACTCCTGCCCGAAGGTCCCAGGGTGCTGGCGGGAGTTGCCCTCCAGTTCCCAGATCCGCTTGAGACCCGCTGTGTCCTTGGCGGCGGCGAACACCGCCACCGATGCCGAGAGCATCATTTCCTGCGGCCAGAACCCGCCGTCCCGGGAGGAATCCCTTTTGCGATCCAGCTTCAATCGCTCCAGCCACGCAGCCCGGAATGTCACCTCCACCGCCTGCCATGCTTCATTGCGAGGCAGACGCAGGAAAGCGTGCACCAGCGGGGCCAGACTGTTGCCACTGACCGGCCACTCCTGCTGGAGAGCCTGGTTCAGCAATTTCATTCCGCCCAGCACTGCTCCGGGATTCAGGAAACGCCCATCCGACCGGGCCCGGTGGCACGCATAACTCAGGCGCAGCATGGGGTTGATCTCCTCAGCGTCCAGCCAGTGTGCTGCCTGTGCCCACGCACCGCGAATCTCCGCCATGCGACGATCATCGGGCGCGGCCCCCCAGGGCTGATAGTGGTCCAGTTCCGCCAGCACCGCCTCCGTGAGCAGCATCTCACACACTGGTCTCAATGCTGCATCCTCCTGGGCAAGCGCTTTCGCCTCCTGCTTCATCGCGGAGATTTGCCACGGGGCAAAGGAGCGCACAAACAGCTCCCGGAAGGCGGGCGCCGCCACCATCGCAGTAGCAGACGCATGCGGATGCTTCAGCATCTGGACCATGCCACGCAGCCCCTTTCTCACATCTCCAGCCCCACCGGCATCTAGAAACGCCATCTCCAGTCCACGATGCCAGCGCAAGCTGTAGGGCTCCGATTTCAGGAAATAGGTACGCTGCTCTTTGGGGGTGGCGAGATCCAGCACCAGAGCACGAAATTCATTCCCCCCAAGCGATCTGGCATCATTGCGAGAAATCGAAGCCAGCTCTTCCAGCATGGCACACGGCAGCGTCCAGCCATCCCCCGTAGAGTGCCACCACCCGTGGTCTTGCTGGTACGCCGTCGCCAGCGCCACCCCTTTGACGAAAAGGCGCTGCGCCCGCTCAGGCTCCGAGGGGGCCAGTTCACGCAGCACCCGCATGAGCTGGCGCTCAAATGCCTCCCGACTCATGGGCAGACTTTGCAAGTCGGGAGCCTCTTCAAGAGTTTTGACAAATGCGGCCCGCCGCTCGGCCTTCAACTCGTCGAAGATGGCTGGTCGCGGCCCCTGCCCGTCCTTTTCAAGCAGCGGAAAAGCCCGGCTCATCGCAGGCCACAGCGCACGCCGCTTTTCCACCGGCAACGCCGCAAACTCTTCCGCTGCGGGATACAGGTACTTTACAGGGTCCGCATAAGCCTGATCGATCGAGGCCAGCAACAGACGCAGACCAAACGGCGAGCTATTGCCCAAGCGGTCGACCAGCTCCTTGGTGACCTCCTTCGCACGGGGGCTGTCTCTGATCAGGATTCCCAGATAAGCCAGCACACTGATGCTCTGATCGCGTTTCAGAAAAGGCTGCAAATCCGCGGCAGGTTTCAGGAAAGATGATCTCGCGAGCAACCCCGCCGGATTCGCACGGACATCTGGATTGCTCCGGATTCTCTCGATCGCGGCGTCAACTGCCGGTTTGCCGCCGTGTCCTTGTTCATAGCAGGCTTCCAGCAGGGGGAAGTAGAGCTCTTCATGACCGGCCAGCCGGTCCAACACCTCCTTGGCCGGATCCAAACTTTCCCGGTGGGCCGCAGCAGCAGCCACCAGATCATTCATGAACGTTTTCACCGCATCCCGTCCCCGCTTTGCCTCCAGTTTCAATGCGTGCTCTTCGAGCCGACTCGTTTCGAAGTTCCTGTCACGCCCCATCTCCCAGTGCAAGGCTGCCTTGACCAACTGATCCTCCTCCGCACCGAATCCCCGCTGACGCACCACCTCAAGGATGGGCTGAAGATGTTGCAATGTCAGCTCCTGTCGGGGCGAAGTGTTGCGCGTGCGCAGCTCGTGGTAAGTCGTGGCGCAGGAGATGAATTCACCGCGCTCGCAGAAATAGAGATTGCTCCGCGCCTCCAGCAACGGCCCATAGCTGCTGTACAGGGGCTTGAGCACCGGCAGGGCTTCACGCTCAAACCATTCTTTCCTTCCGAGCTTGAAGGCGGAGTGGATGATCAGTTCTCCCGCATTCGGGCACTGGTAGTTGCCGCTGCCATAGTCCTCCCAGGGACCATCCATCAGCAGATAGAATCTGCTTTCCGCGAACTCAGGCTGATTTCGCAGGGTCTTCAGCGCAACCAACGCCTCCTGCGCCCAGATCATCGTGTCCCGTCCGGCCAGATAGCTTTCCCGCGCATAGATCGGGATGACATGTGACGCCGTGACCGGACAATCGCGCATGGCTTCGCGCAATTCTTCATACGCAAGTTCCCGGGCCAGGCTGAGTTCCGGTAGAGGCTCGTGACCGGGCTCCACCTCAGATGCGGGGCGTCCATCGGGCAGCTTCAACAGACTGGGATAGCCACGGCTCTGTTCCCACCGCTGCTTCACCATGTCGTCCAGGACAGGGATCGTCCAGGACATGCTCAAATGCGGAGGGTCACTTTTCAGCCACGCCGCCGCGAGCCGCGCCAGCCCTGTCGCAGCCTCCAGATCACCGTAGATGGACAGGGCCTGCACCCAGTCTGGCACCGCTTCCCTCCAGATTTCCCCAGGCATGCCGCTGAGACACTCCTTCGCCTCCATCAACCCATGCTCCTGCTTCATGAGCACTTCCACAAGCTGCAGCGTGACCAGATAGTCGGTAGGGTGATCCTTCAACCACTCCCGAAACACCGGCGCGGCGGAGTTCTCATCGCCCATCACCGCGCGAGCCAGGGCCAGCCTGATCTGTGTGGCGGGTGTCTTGTCCGAGCCATGTCGCTTCCCCAACTCCACCCGAATCGATTCCCCGCTGCCAGTGTCTCCCGCCAAGTCCCGCCAGCGGGCAAGCGCGAGATAGGAGGTGGGAGTCTTTGACATGCGCAACATGATGTGGGCATTGCCATGTTGCAGCAGGTAGTCCGTGAGCGCCCAGAGGTCGTCCGCGCCCTTCCGGGCACCTTCTTGGATTTGCTTTGCCCTGAACTTGGCCTGAATCCCATCGAAGTCCCCCATGGGTACAGGCGGTGGATTGTTCACAATGATCACCTGTCCACTCGCGGTGGAGAATCCTGCGGCGTGCAGCAGAACCCATGACGTCACCAGTAAACCAATCCTACGGAGCGTTTTCATGCGAAGGAGACCGACCCACCGGCCCTTGTGCGAGCCCGGCGGCAATTGACTTCATCACACTATCTGGATGGCAAAAAATTCACCAGCCAATTCCAAAGGCCGCCCCACGATAATCAGCAATCCTGATAGTATTGTGACGGGCTGACCGGGCCGGAGAAACATGATCCCCGGGGCCGCCGATATGCTTGGCGCGCCTTCTTCTCTTCACCCCGACTCCCCCCTCAAGACGCTCTCATGCCTTCACTGTCATCCCGTTCCTCCTCCTGGCGCTGGTGGATCACCGGCCTGCTGCTGCTCGCCACCACCATCAACTACATGGACCGCGTCACCCTAGCGGTCGCCTCCGTGCGGGTCACGAGGGAGATGGGCCTCAGCGAGGGCCAGTATGGGGATCTGGAGGTGGTGTTCGGCTGGGGCTTCGCCATCGGCTCCCTGGTCTTTGGCTTCCTGGCGGACCGGCTTCGCATCTACTGGCTCTACCCCATGGTCTTGGGCGGATGGTCTTTCATGGGCATGGCCAGTGGCTGGGTGAATGGCCATGAGAGCCTGCTCGTCTGCCGGGCCCTGCTGGGATTCTTCGAGGCCGGGCACTGGCCGTGTGCACTGAAGACCACCTTCGCCGTGCTCAATGAGAAAGACCGCACCATGGGGAACAGCATCCTGCAGAGCGGGGCCTCCATCGGCGCGGTGATCACGCCGCAGGTGATGAAGCTGCTGCTCACGGACCAACCCGGCTCCTGGCGCACCACCTTCATCGTCGTGGGTGCAGTGGGTTTTGCCTGGATCGCCCTCTGGTTCCTCATGCTGCGTCCACGGGATCTAGAGGTGTCCCCATCCACCGCTTCCCTCCAGTCCTCCGCCAAGCCTGCCACCAGCATCTGGACCGTGCTCCGCAGCGGCCCCTTCTGGTCGGTGGCCATCCTCATCCTCGGTGCCCAGACCGTCTGGCACATCTACCGC
This sequence comes from Verrucomicrobium sp. BvORR106, assembly GCF_000739655.1. Classification (GTDB taxonomy): domain Bacteria; phylum Verrucomicrobiota; class Verrucomicrobiia; order Verrucomicrobiales; family Verrucomicrobiaceae; genus Verrucomicrobium. Next base: position 45,705 of record NZ_BATR01000018.1, read on the forward strand.
GTGTGGCTCATGAAGTTCCTGCAGACCGGCCGCGGTTACAGCGAGGAAGCATCGCTCAACTTCAACTCCGCGTACTTCATCGCCACCGACGTGGGTTGTTTCCTCGCCGGGCTGCTCTCCCTGTGGTTGGTCCGGCGTGGGTTGGCGGATCCTCATGGCGCCCGGCGGAAGGTGTACTTCGGAGCCTGCCTGCTCACCTCGCTGAGCGTCTTCATCCCCTGGCTGGGTCAGGGCTGGCTGTTGCTGGGGGTGCTGTTGCTCATCGGTGCCGGAGCCCTGGCGCTCTTCCCCTGCTACTACAGCTTTGTTCAGGAACTGTCTGCCGATCACGTTGGTCGTCTCACAGGCATCCTCAGCATGTGGGTCTGGGCCGTCACCTCCCCCATGCACCGCTTCTTCGGCATGGTGGTGGACCGCACCGGCAGCTATGATGCGGGCCTCGTGCTCGCCGGTCTGGCCCCCTGGCTGGGCGTACTGGCCTTGATATTTCTCTGGCGAAAAGCTCCCGCCACTTCCAAGTAAACGCTCATGCTCACCGATTCGACCCGTCGTCGTGATTTCCCCGCCCTGGAGGGCATCACCTACCTCAACACCGCCGCTGAGAGCATCCCGCCCCTTTGCGTGGGCGAGGCCATCCAGACTTACTGGCGGGACAAGGAGCGCGGCATGAAGGGGCGCGATGCCCACTTCGCCCAGGTGGAAGCCTGTCGCGAAGTCGCCGCGCGCATGATCGGGCTGGAACCTTCCGAGGTGTCCTTCTGCTCGTGCAGTTCCGAGGCGTACAATCTCCTGGCCTCCGCTCTGAACTTGAGCGCCAACGACGAAGTGGTGGTCACGGATCTGGACTTCCCGGCCGGCGCCACCCCGTGGCTGACCGCCATCGCGGCACCGCAATCCCGACTCTGGAAATCAAAAGATGGCGAGTTGCAGGTGGAGGATCTTGTGCCCCTGCTCAACGAACGCACGCGCCTCGTCCAGGTGTCGCTGGTGAGCTTCTACAACGGCCACCGGCTGGCCTGGCGTCCCTTCTGCGATGCCGTGCGCAACCTCGCCCCGCAGGCCCTGATCTCGGTGGATGTCACCCAGGCCCTCGGCCGCGTCATGCTGGATTGCGTGGATGCGGATATTGTTATTTCCAGCACCCACAAGTGGACTCTGGGCATCCATGGCGGCGGCATCATCGGCATCCCCCAGCGCAATGCCGACCGGCTCACCACCCATGCCGGAGGATGGTATCACCTGCGCAACGCATTCGACGCCGACCGCTTCGAACGCGCCGATACCAAGACAGGCGCGGCGAGCTTCTCCGTGGGCATGCCCAACTTTGTCTCCCTGTATGCGCTGAACGCCTCCCTCCGCTATCTGGAAGACGTGGGCATCGAGAACATCGTCGCCCATGCTGATCCGCTCACTGCCGAGGTGGAGGCTGGCCTGAAGGAACGGGGCCTGCAACCCCTCTGCCCCTGGCGAGCAGACAATCCCTCTGGTATCGTCGCCTTCAAACACCCCGACTGCAGCATCTTGCACGCCGCCCTGGAGCATGAGCACATCCATATCATGCACCAGGCCGGGCGCATCCGGATCGCCGTGCATGGGTACAACACCCAGGAAGATGTGGGGAACCTGTTGCGCGTGCTTGAGACCATCTTGCGCAAGGTGTGAAGAGAGACAAAAGACTGGAAGACAGAAGACCAAAGAATTGAGGGGGACAGGTTGGGGCGTGGGTTGCTGAAGTGGGAGCATGTCTTGCACACGGAACTACATGATCGCCCTTTCACTGCCCCCTCCGAAGCTCGTCCCGGAGGGACGGCGGAAAGTAGCCGGTGGTGAAGGCCTGTCATCAGGCCGGGAACCACCGGAACATGCACCAACAACACCTCCCGTCCCGGAGGGATGGCGGATCGCTGCGCTGCACCCATTTCCACCCCATTTCATTGTCTCATGAACCCGGAGGGTTCGCCGTGAATAGCCACGGGTCGGCCGAGCGGAGCGAGGACTACCCGGGGGAAACGATCTGCGGCAATCTACCGCGGAGCGGTAGGCCCATCGCACACCCCAACCCCCAACGCCCTTCCCGCGCCACACGTCCTCATTACATTGGACACTTTGGCCTACCGCTCCGCGGTAGAATGCAACGATCACGATACCATGGGTTGCACTCGCTACGCTCGTTTCACCCATGGCTATTCATGGCGAACCCTCCGGGTTCAATGCAACTACACGCGACTGTGCATCGCGCACAATCGCGACCATTCCCCATCTCAACTGAAAAACACCTTCTGCGCCGTGCCGCGCAGCATCCACTTCTTGTCATCCGCACTCAGGAAGTCCAGCCCCTTCCGCACCAGCTCAATCGCTGCCTGATAACTCTGCCCTTCTTCCACCTGATAAGGACAATCCGAGGCCCACATGAGCCTCTTGGCCCCGTACACGCCGTGCAGACGCTTGATCATCGGGGCTAGGTCCTTGTAGGGCGGCTTCTTCGCCCCCAGGGCATAGAAGGCCGAGGTCTTCACGTAGCACTGCGGCAGTTCCGCCAGACGGCACAGGTTCTCAAGGTCTGCCTCCTGCACTGGCCCCTTCATGCCGACGCGGGCGAAGTGATCAATCACCACCCGCGTCTTGGGGAACTTCTGCGCCAGTTGCTTGATGGCCGGCAGTGAATCCGGATTGGCCAGCAGACACATGGCCACCCCTTGATCTGCCGCCTGGGTCCACAGGGCATGCATGTTGGGAGAGCTCAACCACGCCTCCACATCCGGCTTGTTGGCGTACAACCGCAGCCCGCGCACACCTTGTTTCGCCAGCGCCTTCAGCGTCGCTTTCGCATCCGGCGCATCATGATCCAGGATGCCCACCCCGCTAAATACGCCGGGGTGACGCGCCATGGTGTCCAGCATGTAGCGGTTGTCGTACTTGTAAAAGCTCATCTGAATGAGCACCACCCGCGCCACGCCGTTTGGCACGGTATGAGCAAACAACTGCTCCGGCGTGAAACTCGCCGGCACCATGTCCTTCTTCTTGGTGAAGCCCTTGGCAATCGGGTAGTGCTCCGTGTCCGGCGTCCAGACGTGGACATGCGCATCAATGTCTCCCGGAGGACTGGCCGCCTCCGCGGTGAGCACGCCTCCGGCTGCAGCCAGGGAGGTGACAAGAAACTGACGCCGGGTGGAGGACGTTGGGAGAATGGGAGATGAGCTCATGATGTTGAAGGTTGACGACAGGGTTTCAGGTAATAAAAACGGGATCAGACGAAAGACTTCAGGAAGCGTTTGTGAAACTCCAGGGCGAGCTGCACCTGGTCCAGTTCCACGTACTCCACCGCGGCATGGGCGCGATCAATGCTGCCCGGCCCAAAGACAATGGTGGGCACCCCGGCTCGCGCGAGCTTGCTCGCATCGCAACTGAACGACACGCCGCAGGGGCTCGCATTCAGCCCCAGTTCCGCCAGCACGCCGGATGCGACCTGCACCACGTCCTCGCTTTCCGGCGTCTCCAGGGCTTCATCGGTGAGCATCGGAGCTTCCATGAACACGTCCAGTCCCGAATGCTGCTGCCGGAGTTCCCCCAGCAGCGTCTCATACCGGGCCAGCACTTCCTCCACCTTTTCTCCGGGAAGCAGCCGACGGTCGATCTCGATAGCGCATTGATCCGGCACAAAGTTCACCTGCGTGCCACCTGTGATCACACCCACATTGCCCGTGGCTGTGCCAAGTAGCGGATGCGGCGCATTCTCCGCAAAGCGCGCATGCATCTCCTCCAGGGCCAGCACCACCCGCGACATGTGGTGGATGGCGTTCACACCCAAATGTGGCTTGGAACTGTGCGCGGATTTCCCCCGCACCACGATGCGCCAACGCAGCACGCCCTTGGTCGCAATGACTGCCCTCAGCTCCGTGGGTTCCGCCACAATAGACGCTGCGGCAGTGATTGCCTCACAGAGCTTCACCACCCCGCGGTACGAGTACTCTTCATCCACCACCGCAGCGAGCCACACTTCACATGGCGGGGTGATGCCTTCCGCCTTCAGATCCGCCAGCGCATGCATCATCGTCGCCAGCCCCGCCTTGGTGTCGCACGCGCCCCGGCCATACATGCGCCCCTCCGCCACCCGGGGTTCAAAAGGCGGGATGCTCATGCCCTTGACCGAAACCGTGTCCATGTGCGCCTCCAGCACGATGCGGCGACTGGGATCACGGCCGGGCAGCCGGGCAATGACGTTGTTCCGCCCCGGGAACACCTCTTGCTCCCAAGTCTCGATGCCTCGATGATCAAAGAACATCCGCACATACGCCGCCAGTTCTGCTTCGCCCGGACCTCCGTCATAGGAGGAATTCACGCTGTTGATGCTGACCAGCTCAGCAAGGGTCAGAAGAAGGGAGGAGTCGCTCATCGGAGTTGGGACAGAGCCGGGCAGGAGACCGGAATGCCAACTCCTTACGCCGCTCTTTTCAGGCAACTTCCATCAACCCATGCAGAGAATCATTTTTTTATCAATCTTCGGTAAAAGCCGTTCAGCCTGCACATTACTTGGCAGATAGCATGAGTGACGCCCCCCAACCAGCGCCCGATCCCGGGCTGAGCGAGCAGTTCATCACCCTGCTCAACGGTGCCCATGGGCGCCTGCTCGGCTTTCTGCTCGTCATGCTGGGGAACCGGGCGGATGCAGAGGACGTGCTGCAACGCGCCAGCCTCACCCTGTGGCGGAAGTTTGGCGACTTCACGCCAGGGTCCGATTTCTTCGCCTGGGCGAGCAGCTTTGCCTTCTACGAGGCCAAGAACTTCCAGCGCATGGCCCTGCGCTCCCCGCTGCACTTCGACGACGAGCTGTTGCAGCGGTTCGCGGAAGAACGCCCCGCCGATCTCCACCATCGCGAGCAGCGCCTGGCCGCCCTGGAGCGCTGCATTGAGGAGGTGGAGCCCCAAGGGCGCGATCTCGTGCGCGAATTTTATCTCAAGAACGTGGACCTGGCCGTGCTGGCGGAGCGCCTCGGCCGGGCCCCCCAGACCCTCTACAACAAGCTCAACACCCTCCGCCGTCTGCTGGCGGATTGCGTGAACCGGAAAACCGCACCTGAGGCGTGACCCGAAGACCATGAATCCTGACCTCAATTTCGACTCTGCCGAACTGCACCGCCTCTTCATGGCGAAGGCAGACGGCCACATCACCGCAGAGGACCACGAGCGGCTCAGCCAGATGCTGAAGACCTCCGCCGAGGCCCGCCGCCAGTGGTATGCCTTCCAGGATGTGGAGTCGGCGCTCTTCTCCTGGTCCCAGCAGGAACTGCAACGGGTGGAAGAGGAGCCCGCCCTCACCGCCACCGTGGCCACCGCTCCAACGCGCCTCGTTCGGGCACGGTTGACCTGGCTTTTGCCCCTGGCGGCGTTGCTCGCCATCCTGGTGATGGTGGTGAATGTGATGCGTCAACCTGCCCACCTCACCACACCCAAAGTGGTGACGGCCCCTCTCACGGATGAGGATGAAAATGAGGCAACCACCACCAGCGTCGCCTTGCTGACGCGCGGGGTGAACCTGGAGTGGGTGGACGCCCAATCCTCCCCGGCACTGAATGCTCCACTCTCTCCGGGCTGGCTCAAACTCAAGGCCGGCATCGCCGAGTTGGAGTTCTACCAAGGAGCCCGGCTGGTGGTGGAAGGTCCGGCCGAAATCAAACTCGTCTCTGCTGGCGAGGCCTATTGTGTCAGCGGCCGGTTCAGTGCCCACGTGCCGCCGCAGGCTCGCGGATTCCGTCTCGGCACGCCGAATGGCGATGTCGTGGATCTCGGCACGGACTTCGGTCTGGATCTGAACAGCGCCACGCCCGAGGTGCACGTGTTCAAAGGCGAAGTAGAGCTTCACCAGCCCGAGGCTCAGGTGCGCATGCTCACCACCGGTGAAGCCGCCGGGTTCGAGAAAAGCACGCCCGCCCGGGCCCTGCCTGCCAGTGATGAGGCCTTCGCTTTCAGCCGGGATCTGGACGCCCGCATGAGCGAATCCCAGCGGCAGTCACTCGTGCGTTGGGAGGAGCAGGGGCGGCAGTGGAACCTCGACCCACGTCTCAAGCTGAGGCTTGATTTCCAGGACCCACAGGGATCGCGCTCGCTCAAGAACTCCGCCGCCCTCGGCCAGGAGGTCGCCCCCGGCACCATTGTGGGTTGCATCTGGACCCAGGGGCGCTGGCCGGAGAAGAAGGCGCTGCAATTCCGCAGTGTCAGTGATCGCGTGCGGCTCGGTCTGCCCGGCGCGCACCGCCAGATCACCATGGCCACCTGGGTGCAGCTCCACGGGCTGAACGTCCGGCAGAGCTCCCTCTGCATGAGTCAGGGCATCAACGAGGGTCACATGCACTGGCAGATTCTGCATGATGGCTCCCTGTGCCTCGGCGTGGGCTCGGGAACGAGCCCCAACGTCCGCTCGGATGACTATATCACCCCGGTGATATTCACCCCGGAGCGCTTTGGCCAATGGGTGCATCTGGCCGTGGTCTATGATCTGGCAGGTGGCGAGGTCACGTTCTATCTGAACGGCGGGATCTTGTCCAAGCATCCAGTGCAGACCCCCACGGAACTGGCGCCTACCATCATGGAGCTCGGCAACTGGACCCCGTCCCCGGACAAACGCCAGCAACCGGTGCGCAACTTCGCCGGATGCATGGACGAGTTCAGCCTCTACACCGCCGCCCTGCGTCCCGATGAGATCCGCGCCCTCGCAGAGTGAGTGAGTCAATCGTGTTTCCTAAAACCCCATCTCCGGCCCCTCCCATGCCCCTGATGAACCGACCCTTCCACTTCCACACCGTTCTCAGCAGCGGGTTCGCAGGCCTCCTGCTCGCCAGCCCACTGGTGGCCGCCACTCCCACCGCGGAAGGCATTGAGTTCTTCGAGAAGAAGATCCGCCCTGTTCTGGTGAGCGCCTGCTACGACTGCCACTCTGTCGAAGCCGGGAAGACCAAAGGCGGGCTGGCAGTGGACTCCCGCGAAGCCTTGCTCATCGGTGGCGATGCCGGACCCTCCGTGGTGCCGGGGAATCTGGAGAAGAGCAAGCTCATCGAGGCGGTTCGATACAAGAACCGAGACCTGCAGATGCCGCCGAAAAACGCCCTCACGCCCGCCCAGATCCAGGATCTGGAGAAGTGGGTGGCCATGGGCGCACCCGATCCCCGGGAGGGCAAAACCGCTGCTGCCGCGCAAGCGCACGGTGGGGTGAATCGCAGCATCAACATGGAGGAAGGCCGCAAGTTCTGGTCCTTCACCCCGCTAGCTGAGGCGACACCTCCGCCAGTGCAAAACACGGCCTGGGTCAAATCACCCATCGACGCCTTTCTCCTGGCGGAGCTGGAAAAGCAGGGTGTTTCACCCGCACCCGCCGCAGACAAACGGACGCTGATCCGCCGCGCCACTTTCGATCTCACCGGCCTGCCGCCCACGGCGCAGGAGATTGACGCCTTCCTTGCCGACAACTCCGCCGACGCCCTCAGCAAGGTGGTGGAGCGCCTGCTGGCCTCCCCTCAATACGGGGAGCGCTGGGCCCGCCACTGGCTTGATGTGGCCCGTTATGCCGACTCCAACGGCATGGACGAGAACGTCGCCTACGGCCATGCCTGGCGCTACCGGGACTACGTGGTTCGTGCCTTTAACGAGGACAAGCCCTATGATCAGTTCCTGGTTGAGCAGATCGCTGGCGACCTCCTGCCTGCCCGCACGGAAGAAGAGCGTCGGGAGGGGCTGACCGCTCTGGGTTTCCTCGCCCTCGGGGCCCGCGTGCTGGCCGAGCCGGATGTGCGAAAGCTGGAGATGGATATCATCGATGAACAGCTCGACACCCTGGGCAAGGCCTTCCTGGGCATGACCCTGGGCTGTGCCCGCTGCCACGATCACAAGTTCGACCCCATTACCAACAAGGACTACTACGCCCTGGCCGCCATCTTCCGCAGCACGAAGAGCCTGGCCGACGAGAAGCTGGGAGCCATCAAGTTCTGGTACGAGCACTCGCTCGCCACGCCGGATGACCTTGCTGCCAAGAAGAAGTATGAGGCAGAAGTAGCCGCCCAGCGGTCCAAGGTTGCCAAGTTCTCCAATGAGACCCGCGCGAAGCTGAAGCAGGAGCTCCAAACGAACGCTCCGGACTACCTCGCGGCGGCCACTCTTTTGCCGGAGGACCCAGACTTTGCGAAGGTGCAGACGCTTGCGGCAGAGCGCAAGCTTCGCCCCCGCTACCTTCTCACCGCCCGCCAGTACCTCACCCGCGCGCCGGAGCATCCCTTCTACGCCCGTTGGCGTGAACTCGCTGCTGCTGGTGACCAGGACGGAATCAGGAAATACTACGGCGATGTATTCACGCGCTCGGCGGCAGCTCTGACCGCTGCCAAGGCCAAAGATCCCAAAGCGACCGCTCCAGTGGAGCCGGATCTGGCCGAAGCATACGCCGCCCTTAATGACGTGGCTGGCCTGCTCGCCATCCCGGACAAAGATGCCGATGCGTTCGACGGTGAAATGCTCGCCACCGCCGAGGTCATGAAGGACGACCTCATGTCTCTCGAGGACAAGACGCCCGATCCCCCCTCCCTCATGGGCGTGCGCGATGGTACCATCACCAAGACCCTTCCCATTCACATCCGCGGCAGCTATCTCACCCTCGGAGCCGAGGTGGAGCGCGGCTTCCCAGAGGTCATGCGGACCTCCTTCACCAAGCCCATCCTTTCCGCCAAACAAAGCGGCCGTCTAGAGCTCGCCCGCTGGATGGCTGGCAGCGAGCACCCCCTTACTGCACGAGTCATGGTCAACCGCCTCTGGCGCTGGCACTTCGGCCGCGGCCTCGTCGGTTCCACGGACAACTTCGGCATCTTGGGTGACAAGCCCTCCCATCCCGCCCTGCTGGACTGGCTGGCCCGTTGTTTCATCGAAAACGGCTGGAGCATCAAGGACATGCACCGTGTGCTCATGAAGTCCAGCGCCTACCAGATGGCCTCCACCCACCCCAGTGCAGGCCAGCCCTCCTCAGGTGTGGATCCCGCCATGCTGGACCCGGAGAACAAGCTGCTGTGGCGCGCCCATGTGCAGCGTCTGGAGGCCGAGCAGATTCACGATGCCATGCTCGCCGCCAGTGGCTCCCTTTCCGCCCAGGTCGGTGGCAAGACCGTCCCGCTTCGCAACCGGGAGTTCGTCTTCAACCACACCTCCAAGGACGCCACGCAGTACCGCGCCCTGCGCCGCGCCCTCTACATCCCCATCATCCGGAATCACCTCTTCGATCTGCTGGAGCAGTTCGACTACCCGGATCCCACCATGCCCACCGGCAGCCGCAATGCCACCGTGGTGGCCCCGCAGGCGCTCATCATGATGAACTCGCCCTTCGCCGCCCAGGCAGCGCAGAGACTCTCCGCGAAGCTGTTGTCGGACAGCGACGCACCCGAGGCCAGGGTTCAAGAAGCTTACGTGGCCCTGTACGGCCGCCCGGCCTCGTCCCACGACGTCACCCGCGCGCTCACCTTCGTCCGTCAGGAAGGCGACTCTCCCGAAGCCTGGACGTTGCTCTGCCACACCCTCATGTCGGCCAACGAATTCATGTACCTGCGATGAACCCCTTCCCAGCCTCCCCCCTCTCCCGCCGGGCCATGCTGCAGCGCAGCGCCGCAGGCTTTGGTCATCTGGCGCTCGCCTCCCTGCTCGCCCAGCAGTCTCAGGGAGCCTCCGCACCCGTCAGCCCGCTGGCGGCCAAGCTGCCACACCATGCAGCCCGGGCCAAGCGGGTCATCTTCCTGTTTATGAAGGGTGGCCCCTCCGCGGTGGACACGTTTGACCCCAAACCGCTGCTCGACCGCGACCATGGCAAGGCCTACCCCTTTGCCCAGCCGCGCGTCAAGTTCGCGGAAACAGGCAAACTCTTGAAATCCCCCTGGAAGTTCAAGCAATACGGCCAAAGCGGGCTTCCCGTCAGCGAGTTGTTCCCTCATGTCGCCCAGTGTGCCGATGAACTCTGCGTCATCCGCTCCCTGCACGGCACCAACCCCGCTCACGGCGGCGCCCTGCTCAAGCTGCACACGGGCAGTGATGTCCAGGTGCGCCCCAGCATGGGCTCATGGATCACTTATGGGCTGGGCACGGAGAACGACAACCTGCCCGCCTTCATCACCATCTGTCCTACGCTGGCCCACGGTGGCGTCAACAACTGGGGGGCCGCGTTCCTTCCCGCCTGGTGCCAGGGCACACCCATCGGCAATGCCGCCGTGCCTTCCGACCAAGCCATGGTCAAGCACATCCGCAACACCCAGCTCAGCGCCAGCCTGCAACGGCAGCAGCTCGACCTGCTCGCCCAGATGAACCATGAACATCTGGAACTCACCGGCCCCAACCAGGCCCTGGAGGGTCGTATCAACTCCTTCGAGCTCGCCTTCCGCATGCAGATGGCCATGCCCGATGCCCAGGACGTGGACAATGAAACGGAGGTGACCAAGAAGCTCTACGGGATGGACAACCCCGTCACCTCCAACTTCGGCCGCCAGTGCCTCATGGCGCGTCGTTTCATCGAACGCGGTGTACGTTTCGTCCAGGTCACCCACAGCGACAGCGAGGTGCAGTGGGACCAGCACGGGAATCTCTACAAGGGGCACAGCAAAAACGCCGCAGAGGTGGACAAGCCCATCGCCGGCCTGCTGAAGGACCTTCGCTCCCGCGGTCTGCTGCAAGACACCCTCGTCATCTGGGGCGGTGAATTCGGCCGCACCCCCACCGCCCAGGGCACCGATGGCCGCGATCACAACCCCGAAGGTTTCACCATGTGGCTCGCCGGTGGCGGCGTGAAGGCCGGCTCCACCTATGGCGCCACCGATGACTACGGCTACTTCGCCCAGGAGAACAAAGTCCACATCCACGACTTCCACGCCACCATCCTCGCCCTCATGGGCATGGACCACGAGAAGCTCACCTACAAATACGCCGGCCGCGACTTCCGCCTCACGGACGTCTTTGGCCATGTGGTGAAAGAGGTGTTTGCATAGTGACGCACCCTTGCAGTACCAAATCACACCTGAAACCGACTTCATCCGGGGCTTGGGCGTCGATTGACGAGCGCCACTCAAACCACTGCTTCGCTTCACTGCTACCTCATCTCCGCATCGCATCGCGGCCAGAAAACGGTGTCGAGCCACCGTACTCCAAGACGCTGACGCGACTGGAGACATCCCTCGAGACGGTGTAGATCGGCAACAGGCAACGTGCCTGCCATCAGGCAGCTCTGCTAACAGTTCCCGCTCGTCCCGGAGGGACGATGGATTGTAGCCGGTGGTGAAGGCCTGCCATCAGACCGGGAACCACCGGAACAGGCAGCGACAAATGCTCCCCGTCCCGGAGGGACGGCGGATCGGCCTTGACTGCCGGACGCCGTTGCACCACTCCATACCATGGGCATGGAATCCGTTGAGCTCGTCATGGCGGTGGAGGAAGCGTTCGGCATCGCCATTTCTGATCAGGACGCCTCTACCGCGAAGACAGCGGGAGATCTCCGTGATCTCGTACTCCGGGCCCTGCGGGATCAAGGCATCCAGACGGATGCGGACCAAGTCTGGCTGAAACTAAAGGACATCATTGTGGATCAACTTGGCGTCTCCCCGCACCAAGTCACACCTGAAACCGACTTCATCCGGGACTTGGGCGTCGATTGACGACCGCCACACAAGCCACCGCTTCGCTTCACTGCTACCTCATCACCGCATCGCATCACGGCCAGAAAACGGTGTCGAGCCACCGTACTCCAAGACGCTGACGCGACGGAGATATTCCTTGAGCCAGTGTAGATCGGCAACAGGCAACGTGCATTCCACAAGGCAGCCCCGTTGACATCCCCCGCTCGTCCCGGAGGGACGCTGGACCGTAGCCGGTGGTGAAGGCCTGTCATCAGGCCGAGAACCACCGGAACAGGGTGACAAATGCTCCCGTCCCGGAGGGACGGCGGATCGAGGCCGAATCGCTCGACTTACCCAAAGCAGTATTTCCTATCGCCCACCCGTCAGCACCACCGAGTTCAACACGGACTTGAAAAGCGGCTCCATTTTCTTCCTCCCGCTCTCGCTCGTGCCGGATCCTTCTTTGGCAAAGCAGGAGAGGTGAATCGCGACGAGATTCTCCCCAGACAAAAAGTAGCAGGTGATTCCAGAGGTCTCGATCTTGGTGTCCAACCGTTCCAGCACGCCATCAAGCTTCACCCATCCCACCGTTCTCGCCTCAAGCTTCATCGTCTTGAAGTCAGAGATTTTCAGCTTGGCTTGCCCAAAGTATTCCCGGGCAAAATCTTCGGTGAAGAGCACTTCCTTGGGCTGGTCAGTCAGAGCGGCGCTGACGGGCCCGATCTGCACCATGATGATGTCCGCCCCATGTCCTGCATCGGAGGTCCACTTCTGGACAATATGCGGCCGGTCGCCCTCAGCCGCTTTCCAGCTCATGGGGACTTTGAGGTTCAGTTTCACCCCGTTTGCTTTCTGATGTCCCTGAGTGGAGAACGGCGTCACAAATCCTCTTTGGATCTCCTCCTCGGGTTGTTTCATAAAATCGGGATGGGATGCCAGGAGAAGCATCCGTACCGGTGAATCTGCCAGGGTGGTGCCGCGGAGATGGGTCTCCCGGATGACAGATCGCGCAAGGTCCTCGGTCATATTGTCCTGCAGAATCTTCCTCGCCGCCTGTCCCTGTTGCAAGATGGTAGGCCTGGCAGTCACCCACTTGTCTCCGAACTTCTCGGTCAGCCTCACATCCAGATTGTCCTCGCAAACCTTGAACACGGCATCCCAATGGGTCTGCGCCGCGTCAGCCTCCAGCCCGAGGTCGGGATACTGCTGTTTGATCAGCTTGATCGTGGATCTCATGCTCAAGCAGACGCCATAGGTCCTCATGAGATCGGTGGAGAGTGGCAACTTCACCGGGGCGGCCTGTCCAAGAGCAGACGCGCCCATCATCGACATGACACCTGCAACCAAAAATGTTGATCGAACCAAACTGGCAAGAAACGCCCCCTTCAAACCCTGCTTCATCTGGGACGTTTACACACATATGGACAAAGTCCAATGAATCGCAGCAGACCGCCAGGGGATACGCAGACACTCTGAATGCAGGCAGCACAAGGAATCTTGGGGGTCGCCAAACACTTGCTTGACGGATCCCCAGTTCCCCTTCATTTCATCTGCATGAGCTTGGATTCTGTTGAGCTTGTCCTTGAGGTGGAAAAGGAGTTCGACATCTTCGTCTCCGATGAGGATGCATCAAAGATCTTCACCGTTGGCAATTTTCGTGATCTCATCGTCCGGTCTTTGCAGGAGAAAGGAATGAATCCAAACGAGGGTGAGGTGATGCAGAAGCTAAGAGCCATCGTCGTGGAGCAAATCGGCGTCTCCCCGGACGAGGTCACTCCAGAGGCCGACTTCGTCCGAGACTTGGGGTTGGATTGACGCCATGCACGCGAACGAGAGAACCCGCTTCGCTTCACTGTTACATCGCAACCTCATCTCATCGCGGCCAGAAAACGGTGTCGAGCCACCGTACTCCAAGACGCTGGCGCGCCGTTGCCGACTCCTCGCGCCGCCCAACTCATTCATACTTGTCTCCATCCGTACTATGATGTGCGTCGCGTGAAGAGCATCGGGAATCGGTGGCCGCAATGGGCTTACCGCTGCGCGGTAGAAACTGCGACAAGTCATCCATGGGTTGCACTCGCTACGCTCGTTTCACCCATGGCTACTCATGGTGAACCCTCCGGGTTCGAGGACAATCCGTGGAGGGGCCTTACTCGCAGCACTTGCAACACATCCAAAGGGTCGACGCGCACCTTGATCGAGTCCACCCTGAGCATGCCGCCCTCCGGACACTCAGGCATGGAACCGGGCATCGCAGACAGCCATTCCCCTCCTCACCGCCGCGCTGGCCCCAGCTCCACTAGCGACAAATCCGCAAACCAGGCGGTGCCGGTCACGGCAGAGGAAAAGAAGCCGAGCCGAGGACCAACTTCCACCTCGGTCTTGGGACCGGTTTCAAACTCGAGCGTGAGACGTCCCCAAGTGCGGGTCTTCATGATGTTCTCTGAGCGCTCGAACCCGCCTCGCAGGCACACGTTGGCCCCCACCGTGGCATCTTTGTCTCCGGGTTTGATGTCCTTGGTCTTCACAAAGCCCGTGAGCCGGTAGCGGGTGAGGGGTTTCACGGTCACCTTCTGCATCGCCAGGGAATCATCCGCTCCCAGATTGTCGATCTTGAGCGTGGGCAACCCTTTGTAGAGCTCCACCTTGTCGATCTCGAACTTGCCGTTCTTGCGGTGGCTGGAGGTCTGCCATCCCTCCAGGCCCTTTTCAAACGAGCCGTTCTTCAGAAGGTCCAGCTTGCGGTCCGGTTGCTGAGCCAGGCATGAACCCGAGAACGCGGCCATCATCATCATCGTCACAGCCAGTCCGACAAAAGACAGGCGACACAGGGGAAGGGTGGTTTTCATTGATTCAATAACGCAAAAAGTTTGGTGGTTTTACAATCCAAAATAATTCCACTGCCCGACGGGGCAACTTCTCTCCCCAAGACGAGACTGATTTCCTTCGTATCACACTGATCCTGCCGGAAATTGACTGGAAACGGTCTCCGCGTCCGGGTAGATTTGCCCAGTGAGTTACCGCGTCAGCGCCTGGATTTGGCTTGTCTTGGCGACAGGCATTTTGATCGTTGTGTCCGTGCCTCTCCTGCTCGGCGGGGTGCTCGTGTACCAAGCCAGGCAGGAAGTGGCCAGTTACAAGCTGGTGGAGCACACCCACGAGGTCCTTAGCCAGGTGGATGAAGTGCGCTATTTGGCGCGCGAGGCGGAAAGTGAGCAACGCGCCTTCATGCTGACCCAGGGTGAGGCGTTCGCCCGGGAGTACCAGTTCCACCGTCAAGATGCCCCCAAGGCCCTGGAAACGCTGGCCCGCTTGGTGAAGGACAACCCAGTCCAGTCTTCGAAGATGGCGCCCCTGCGCCAGGTACTGGCTGAACGCCTCGACTTGCTCGACGAGAACGCCAAAAGTTCCGAAACCATCGGCAGCGCCGCCCTGGCCAGCCGGCTGGAGAAAAGCGCGAAGAAATCCCTCGAACTCGAGCAACGTCTCTCCGAGGTGAAGACCACGGAACTCCAGCTGCTGGACACCCGCCGTGACAAGCTCCTCGATGAACGTATCCTATTTCAGCGGATCGCTGGCATCACCTCTCTGGTGGGCCTCCTGGCAGTCCTGGCGGGGAGTGGCATCCTGTACCGGGAGTATCGCAACCGCATGCTATATGAGGCCCGGCTGGCTGAGGCCCGAGATGCGGCGCTCGACTCCGTCAAGACCACCTCAGCGTTCCTAGCCTCTGTGGGTCACGAGATCCGTACTCCCATGAACGGGGTGCTGGGTGCTGCCGATCTGCTGCTGCGCGACACCTCGCTCTCCACCAAACAGCGGGACGGCGTGGAAACGATCCGTACTTCCGGGAAGACGTTGCTGGCGATCATCAATGACATCCTGGACCTGTCCAAACTGCAGGCCGGGGAGATGAGTTTCGTCACCGAAAGCTTCTCGCCAGCTGTGGTCGTGGAGGATGTGCTCACCCACTATGCAGACCGTGCTGCGAAGAAAGGCCTGGAGCTGACCTCCCATCTGGAGTCCGATCTGCCTGCGCAGGTCATGGGCGACCGCCAACACTTCCGGCAGGTGTTGCAGAACCTCGTCTCCAATGCGGTGAAGTTCACAAGCACTGGCAGTGTCTCGATCCACGTGATGCGCCGTCGTCAGATGGAGTCAGAGAACCGCATCTGTCTGCGCATTGATGTGCGCGATACCGGCCCTGGCATCACGACCGAGGCCCAGCAGCGTCTCTTCATGCCGTTTGCCCAGAGCAGCGGCAAGTCCGGCTGGCGTCAGGGCGGTGCCGGACTGGGGCTGGCCGTTTCTCAAGAGCTGGTGCAGCGAATGAACGGCACCCTGAATGTGGAGAGCCCCCCTGGGCAGGGATCAAAGTTCTGGTTCACCGTGGTGTTCGAAGCTGTGGCCGAGCCGGACGCCGCCCGGAAGCTGACCGCAGGGGCGCTGCTGATCATCGAAAGCAGGACGCTCACGGCAGAGTCCGTGCGCACGCATGCGAGCAGTTGGGGTCTGCACCCCATCATCATCGCGAGCACCAAAGATCTGCCGGACTCCTTTGGGGTCGATTCAGATGGTCAATCGTTGCCACTGTCTGCGGTGGTAGTGGGCAGCCCCCAGAGTGAGAGCTGGCATGAGACGCTGCAAGTGCTGCGCCAGAGATCCTGGTGGAACCAATGCCCCGTGTACCTCATGTCAGATGGCGAGGAGGTGACGGATGAACTGGTCGAGAAGATCGGCGTCGCGGGATTGCTCAAGTTTCCCTTCCGTCCTTCCGAGCTCTATGGTCGCCTTTCTGGCGCACCTGTTGCGTCGCCTGCGAAACTGGCGGATCGCCTTGAACTGGCCTCCGCCCGGATCCTGGTGGCGGATGACAACCCAGTGAATCAGCGGGTGCTGAAGAACCAGCTCGAGTACCTGGGGATGAAGGTCACCCTCTGCTCCGATGGCGCGGAGGCCGTGAACCTTGCCAAAGAAGGCGGCCACGAAGTGATCCTGATGGACTGCCAGATGCCCATCATGGATGGGTTCGAGGCCACACGGAAGATCCGTGAGTGGGAGAAGAGCACCGGGGCCAAACGCGTGCCCATCATCGCTGTCACCGCCCACGTCATGGCGGGAGATGCAGAGCTCTGCCTTGAGGCAGGCATGGATGGCTACCTGCCCAAGCCGGTGGAGGTGGACCGTTTGCAACAGGAGTTGTCTGCGTGGCTCGCCCCAGGCACAGCGACGATTCGGGTACCAGAAGCGGCCCCGGCAGACCTGCCTCCATCCGCTCCCCAGACGCTGGTGGTGGATGAGACCCAGCTCAAGTACTGCCTTACAGGGGATCCCGGTCTGGACTGCGACTTGGTGCGCATGGCCGCAGAGCAGATGACGGAGGTGCTTGTCCGGCTGGAGGCTGCGCTCCAGGACGGGGCTGACATCCCTTGGCAGCAGGCTGCCCACCTGGGTCGGGGCTCCGGGGCCACCATGGGGTTCACCGAGTTGTCCACCCTCTTTCAGCGGGCGGAATTCGATACCATTCAGAAAGCCGACCGGGCTGACATCCTGGCGGAGCTCCACGAAGCCGTCATCCGGCTCGACACTCGATTGCACGAACTCGGTTACCCCTCTGCTGCCCTGGCCCCATGATGCGCGGAATCTTGGAAATAACAGAAACCATCGCGTCCAGACAGCTGCTGAGTCGCTTCATCCTTGCCACCGTGGCCGCCACCATGACCACCGTCCGGGCCGCAGAGCCGGAGCCAGCGCAAACACAGCAAGTCTTGCGCTGGAATGAACTGGATCCCGGGGACGTGCCACCAGCAGAGCTGTCCCGCTGGCAGAAGATGCTGCATCCCAACGGGAACTGGCACACCCTGACCGTGGAGCCACGCGCAGCCAAGAGCCAAGTCAACACCCTGACCGTGCCAGCGGGTCGCATTCTCTGGGTGGGCATCCGTCCGGAGGCCGTTCCGGCAAAGGACCTGCCCCCATCCTGGCAGATCATCGGCGACCTCCAGGCAGCTCCCATTTCCGTGGAGGAGTTGTCTCCTTTGAAACAACTTCCCAGCCTGCTCCCGGTCCCACCCGGGCTGAACCTCGCCAGACATCAGGAATGGACCCCTTTCGGCATTGAGGAACGGGCGACCGTCCACGATGCACCGGATGCCTTTTCCTGGACCGTGAAGCCTGGGGAGAAACCTGCGGGTTTCTACACGGCGGCTTCGTGGCGCCTCCCCAAGGGCGCTCTTGCCAGCACCTGGAAGCTGGAACTGACGCTTCGCGGCAAGGGGCAGGTGATGCTCGGCGTCGCCACCGAATCCGCGCAGGGTTTTGGAGATCCAGATCCCATCGCCACGACAGAACTCACCGGCGCACCTCAGGTTGTTTCCTGGGAGGTGCCTTCCAAAGTCGCAGCCGCAAAGTCCCTGCGCCTCAGCCTGGTGGCCACGGAGCCCCAGGGTGGCAGCGGAGTGATCGAGACTCTGAGCTGGCAACTCCTTGCCGTAACCCTCCCCCAGCCTGCCCCCATGGGTGTGTGGGACTGGTCCACCCGGCCGGAAGTCTGGACGGAAAAACAACCCGCCTGGAAAGCAGCGGGCATCAAGGTGCTGCAACTGGCCCTTCCGCGGGAGCTCGGCAGCGATAGTGGCGGGGTGGCCACGACCCTGTCGCGGTTGCGGGCGGACGGATTCAGGATCGTCGCTGTGGAAGGGGATCCCCACATGATCCTGCCCCAGGCCCGCGCCGCCGTCATCGCGCGTCATCAGGCACTCAGCCAGTGGCAGGGGCGTTTCCTCGACGGCGTCCAGTACGATGTCGAGCCCTATCTGCTGCCTGGCTTCCATCTGGAAACGACGAAGTGGCATCAGCACTGGTTGGACCTCTATCGTGAACTCAACCAGAACGGCAAGCACCCTGTCGAGCCAGTCCTCCCCTTCTGGATCATCGCTCAAAAGGAGGCTGTGCCCCTCCTTGATGGCCTCGCGAAGTATGCGTCCCGCATGGTCATCATGAACTACCGGAGCGATCCGGTGGAAGCCGCCGCCTGGGCCACCGCATGGCTGGAGTGGAGCCGGCAGCACAACTGCCCGGTGGCGCTGGCCGTGGAATGCGGTCCCATCTCCGACCTGAAAAGTGCAGCCTTCTACCGTGCGGACAAAGGCACACTCTGGATGGCTCCCTGGCCCGGCTACGGCACCGCAGCGGTGCTCTATGAGGCCCCGGTCGCAGCGGCGTCAGGAGGCCGGGTCTACTCAATCGGTCGCGAGGGCCGCGTGCCGGGCGACCGCACCACCTTGCGTGACCGTCCGCTCCACGAGCTGAGCGCATGGCTGGGCACGCTAAACGCCGTCCAGCAACGGCTGTCACTCCCCGACAGGCTGCAACCGCTCCTGTTACTTCATGAACCCACGCCAGAGGTGCTCCGTCACCTCGCCACCGAGGGCCGCTGACCCCGGCTCACGCCACCTTGGTGAAACCCCGCCGGGGCATCGCCCCCCAGCCCTGTTTGCGGTTCAGGAAATGCCAGATGCCCTGCACGCGCCACCAGCTGTTGAGCTGCCGGTAGCCAAAGTTTTCCACGACCGCGCCCACGCCCAGCCAGATCAGATCCCGCACGCGGCGATGGTGCTGGAGGGAGTACTCGGAGAGGATCATGGCCCCCAGGCTGAGACACAGACCAAACCCGAAGACCACGGCGCAGTAGGCGATAAAGAAGTCGATGCTCAGGATCCCCGCCGCGGTGCAGAGAGGCACCATCACCAGGCCCAGGAGTTCGAGGAGTGGACTGATGATGTCAAACAACAGGAACGATGGCAGCGCCTGGGTGCCCACGGATCCGTAGCGCTGGTTCCCGATCATCTGGCGGTGCCGCCAGAGCGTCTCACACAGGCCGCGCTGCCAGCGGGTGCGCTGACGTGACAGCACCTTTACGGAGGAGGGCACCTCCGTCCAGCACACCGGGTCCGGCACATGCCACACGTCAGAGGCCGAGTCCGTCTCCCCGGCCCAATGGTGCAAGCGCACCACCAGCTCCATGTCCTCACCCACCGTGCCATGCGCGTAGCCGCCCAGTTGAAGCAGGACATCCCGGCGAAAGATGCCAAAAGCACCAGAGATGATCGTCACTGCCTGATTCCGGGTCCACGCCATGCGGGCCAGCAGGAACGCACGCAGATACTCCACCGACTGGAAGAGCTCCAGCCAGTGCTTGGGCGGGTGCACCTCCATCACCTGCCCGGATTTGACGAGGCAGCCGTTCACCACGCGGATGGTGCCGCCCACGGCCAGGGTGTCGTCCGGCGCATCAATGAACGGGCGCACCGCCTTCAGCAGCGCATCGGAGTCCAACAGGGAGTCCGCATCCACCGCGCACACATACGGGTGGGCTGCCAGGTCCATGGCCGCGTTGAGCGCATCCGCCTTGCCGCCGTTTTGCTTGTCCACCACCAGCAGGTTGGGCAGGGCATGGCAGGCATAGATGCCGCGGATGGGCTGGTACGCGGTGCGGCCCGGCGTGGCCCGGTGCACCGGTTGGAGGTCGAAGGCCTCTATGAGACGCGCCATGGTGCCATCCTTGGACCCGTCATTCACCACAATGATCTCATACTCCGGATAGCGGAGCGTCAGCGTGGAGCGGAGGCTCTCCACAATGGTGGCCTCCTCGTTATAGGCTGGAACCAGCAGGGTGATCGGCGGTGTGGCCTCAGAAGTCAGCAGCCACCACTCCCGCAAACGGGAGGCCCGGTTGCGCGCCCGGATGAACTCCGGCAGCGCCCGGAAGAGCTGGAGCAGGTACACCAGATTCTGCGCCGTCTGCAGCACCAGAATGACGGTGGCGCAGATCCAGATGGCACGGCCGAACCAGAGCGAGTGTGTCCAGTCGAGGGTGTTCATACGGTCGGCAGCTCGTAGAGGTCCAGATAGCGATTTTTCACGGAGGAGGCCTCCTTCAGCAGTGAGAGGAGCAACGAATCCCGCGGTGCCGTGCGGGCCAGGTTGTCCCACGATGGGCCGCCCCAGTCCGCCAGGCCGTACACAGCCGTCCGCTGCACATCAAAGTCCGGGTCCGACGCCAGCTGCTCCAGCATGGCCAGCGCCGTCAGCTCCCCCATCATGGCGGCGGCGTATTTCGCCACAGCCAGGCGCACCTTGTTGCTTGGATCGCTCACCAGTCCCGCCACATTCTGGATGTGATGTGGATCGGAGAGTTTCTCCAGGGTGCTGACCGCTCCCGCCCGCACCTTGCTGTCACGATCCGCCAGCTGCCACGCCACCACATCCGCCTGGGTCAGATCACCGGCCTTGGCAATGCCATCCAGCAGGAGCACCCGCTCCCGGGAGTTCCGGGAAATAGCCAGCAGATTGCCCAGCTCATGCCCCTTCCCGGGAGCCAACAGGCGGACAATGTCCCGCGTGCGATCTGAATTCAATGCGGGTGTGCCGCGGAGTGGCGTGATCACTGTCTCCACTGTGATCCCTTCCGGGTTGCGCCGGGCCAGTGCATGCGCCGCCTCCAGTCGCACGTGGTGATGGGAGTCACTCAGCATCTTGAGAAGCCGTTCGTCGGCCCGGCTGCTGGGGCCGCTCCAGGCCAGCAGCGCGCACCCTCTCAACTTGGGCTCCGGCCGATGGCGCCCCAGCAACCGCAGGCCATACTCCTCTGCACCGATGTGATCGAGAATGCTCACCAAGTCTTCACGGTACTGCCCACGGAAGCGGTCGGCCAGCTCACGCAGCAACCCCAGCACGGTCTCCATTTCCTCACGTCCGCGAGGCTTGGGGAGAGTACTGAGCTCAACTTCCCCCTCCAGCACCGGCAGCAGCAGGGTCAGCCATTCATCACTCAGCTTCTCCCGCCGGTCCCGTCGCCGGTTGTCCAGGATGCGATACACCAGCAGGGCCATCCACATGAGGACTGCCAGACCGGCCAGGGCAAGAGCCACCAGGGTGAGGATGAAGAGCGAAGGAGCCATGCCGTATTTGAGTTGCCGCGTGCCGTCCAGGTCAGAAATTGCACCCTACCCCCAGGGCCAGGCCGTAGCGCACCACGGAGTCCTTCACGTCCTCCCGCTCCAGGTCCACCCGGAAATGCCAGTGCTCGGAGATGGGAAACAACACACCGATGAAAATCGTCCACGACTCCAGAGCACTGCTCTCCTGCAGCGTCTGATTGGTGATGGACTCCACAGCCTGCCCCCCGCCAATGCGGATCAGCCAGCCTTCCTTGGGCTCCCAGGACAAGTAAGCAACCCAGCCATCCGTCCCCTCGCCCGTGTCATAGTAGAGATGCACCCACCGGGCGTTCACTGACCAGCCATCCACGAGCTGCTGCTCCCAGCCGATGCTGCTGGTGGAGACCTCACCCGCCTCGTAGTCCGCCCAGCGGCCTTCCGTGAGAAACCATCCGCTGCCCAGGCGGCCAAGCTTCTTGTAAGCCCGCCACCGCACGTCCGCCTCCGCATAACTGTTGGCGCTATAGCCCGCATCCGGTGTAAAGCCGCCGAAGACGGTGGCCCGCACACCCGGCACGATCTGCCCGGAGGCGCCGAACTCGTAAGTCTCATCTTGCAGGAGGAAGCGTTCGCCGATCTCCCACCTGGCCCACACGTCCCACTCCAGCAGCTTCGCAGTCACCACCATGTAGTAGCCCCACCAGTCGTCACGCTCGCCACGCGCAAAGGTGCTGCCCGTGACCCCAGTATCCACACGCCCCTTGGGGATGGCGTCCAGCCCATCCAGCCGCTTCTGATTTTCCGGGGAGGCATCGATCGCCACCGCCCGCTCATAGTAGCCACGCGCCTCCCGCACCCGGTTGCGCTCCACCTCCAGATCACCCATGCCAGTGAGGGCATCCACCTGCATGGGGTCTTTCGTCAGAATTTCCTCGTACCTGTGCCGGGCCTCCTTCGGGTCGCCGCGCCAGCCGGCGATGCGCCCCCGCATGACGGCGACATCAAGACTCTCAGGAAACTCCTTCTCGAGCTTTTCCAAACGGGCGTCGGCTCCGGCATAGTCTGACTTCCACGCCATCACCCGCGCCTCGGCCATGCGCAGGTCGAAGTCCTTCGGCGCGATGGCCAGCCCGCGACGCAGTGCTTCCAGCGCGTCATCGTTCCGCGCCTTCCACCCCAGCACCGTGCCGTAGTGGTACCACGCTTCCGCATTCCGGGGCTGCGCCTGGGTGGCCTTCCCCAGCAGCTCGATCGCCTCGTCCACACGGCCTTCCTTCTTGGCCTTCAAACCATTTTCATACACGCCAGCCCACAAGGGTGACGCGAAAAAGACCGCCGCGAAGCTCCACGCGGTGAAAACTCTGCCCCAGCTCATGCAACGGCTCCTCCCGGGATGAGTCTGCTCACCCGGGCCACCAACTCGGCCGGACTGAACGGCTTTGTCAGATAATCATTCGCACCCTGATCCAGGGCTCCGACCACATCGGTATCACGATTGCGGGCGGAGAGCATCAGGACTGGGATCGAAGCCGTGATCGGATCCCGACGCAGCTCGCGGAGCGCCGCAAATCCATCCATGACCGGCATCATGCCGTCCATGATGATCACAGACGGGCGTTTGAGCCGCGCTTGCTCAAGCGCTTCTGCACCATTGTATGCAGAGATCAACTGCCATTGCTGCTGCGCCACCTTGAAGCCCACCACACGGTGGAGAAGCGGATCGTCATCGGCCAGAAGCACTTGATGTGTCATTGGGAGTGAAATTATCATTAATCCAATAATTTTGCATCTCAAATCCGAGAGAGATTCACCCCACAAACGGGGGGAAGGTCGTCTTACGGATCTAAGAACTGACATCGGTTGTCGTGGGCGCATGCCCACCCGATTGCCAACGGCGCAGTCCCGCCTCGGCGACTTGCCTCACATCTGGAGAGGGGTCGCTCAGCAAGGCCTGGAGCGCCAGTTGCGCGGACGAGCCACCGCCCATAGAACCGGCATAGGCCGCCACGGCCTGTCGCACCGCCGGTTCAGGATCACTGGTCAGGGACGTCACTTTGTTGATCTGCACGGGATCCGCCATGCGCTCCAGAGTCCGGACGGCCTCCAGACGCACCGCCGAAGAATAGTCTGAGAGCTGCCAGGCCACCACATCACCCAACATCAGATCATCCGCATCGGCGATGCCTGCCAGCAGGACCACCCGCTCCTGAGGATTCCTTGAACCCATGAGCGCCCGAGCCAGCTCCTCTCCTCTGCCGGGGAGCGGAGCGAACTGCTTCACCACCTTCTGCGCCAGTTCCGTCTCAAAGGCAGGTGTCGTCCGCAGAGGTGAGAGCAGGGACTCCAGCGTGAGTCCCAGAGGCTGGCGGACGGAGAGCGCGTAGGCGGCCTCCAGTCGCACCGTCCAGTCTGCATCATAGAGTGCGCGGGAGAGCTGAAGATCCACATTCGGATCCGCCTGGGTCAGTGCCAGCAGACGGCATGAGGAAATCTTGATCTCTGGCGGGCCCGACACCAAATCGTGCAGGGCCGTGGCCTCAGCACCGATGTGATCCAGCACCTTGCGCAACTGGTCGCGATACTGGCCACGCACACGTTCCACGAGTTCGAGGATCAAATGCATGGCCACATTCATCTCCTCTGCCGTGCCAGGCAGGGGCAGCGCGCTGATCTGGCGCTCTTCCTCAAGCACCGGCAGCAACTCCTGAAGCCAGGCGTCAGAGAACTGCTCTCGCCTGCGGGCGACGGCTTCGGCCTGACGCTTCCGCCAAATGTGAACACCCCACCCCACCAAGCCGACCAAAACGGCCGTCAGAAGGGCGATGAAGATGGAGAGATAAGGCAGTCCACTCATGTTGCTTCGCAGAACGCCCGGCAGCGTTCTGTAACTCCCTCAGCCAAAAGTACTTGATGACTCATTGTTTCTAGAAATTACCATACTCTTTGCCATCTCTCACCTTCAAATCCATGATCTAGACGCCCGCCCCCCAATTGAGGGCCGATCCGGGACTCACAGTGCGCTGGTCAGGCGGAGGCGGATTGAATTTCCCACCAACCAAAGCCCCCGGATGGAGCGATATACAGACTCCAGGCTGGCGAATTCATACCACGTGAATTCCCGGGCAGATCGCTGCATCGCCGGACAAAGATGCCGCTGCAATCCTCACTTTTTCACGGTCTGGCGCGCAATAACCTCTGGTCAGCCCCGTTTGTTTCGCCTAGGCTTTTGATCCTTTTCTGACTGTTTTTGCACACTTTTTCACCGTCAAACCAAACCAAACCACACACATGTCAAGCAAAGCACTGAACCGTCGCCGCTTCCTTACGACGACCGCCGGACTGGCCGGGGGCGCCTTCACATTCCCGAACCTCCTCCTCCATGGTCAAAACTCCGCGAGCAAGAAGCTCAACATCGCGGTGATCGGTGCGCTTGGCAAAGGCCAGTCTGACACCCAGGCCATCGCGTTGGACCACAACATCGTGGCCCTCGTGGACGTGGACAAGAAGCGCGTGGAAGAAGCCGCCGCCAAGCACGCCAAGTACTTCACCGACGCTGGCCAGACGGCCCCCTCCACCGCGCCGAAGCTCTACCAGGACTTCCGCAAGATGCTGGACGAGAACCACAAGGACATCGACGGTGTCATCATCAGCACCCCGGACCACACCCACTTCGTGGCCGCTATGTGGGCTCTCGGGTACGGCAAGCACGTCTGCGTGCAGAAGCCCCTTTGTAACACGATCTGGGAAGTGCGCGAACTTCACAAGGCCGCCAAGGCTGCCGGCGTGGTGACCCAGATGGGCAACCAGGGCCGCACCATGGAAGGTCAGCGCCTCGCCAAGGAGTGGATCGAACAGGGCGCGATCGGCACCCTCAAGGGCATCAACCTCTGGACGAACCGCCCCATCTGGCCCCAGGGCCCCCTCAAGAAAGTCGCCGCCGCGGCCCCGGCCGAGCTCGACTGGGATCTGTGGCTCTCCAGCGAGGCCAGCGAGCCCTACTTTGAATTTGATATCCCGACCGGCCAGAGCAACAAGCGCGGCAAGAGCGTGCATCCCTTCAACTGGCGTGGTTGGTGGCAGTTTGGCTCCGGCGCCCTCGGCGACATGGGCTGCCACATCATGGACGCCACCTTCAGCATCCTTGGCCAGGCCATCCCGGTGAAGATCGAGGTGGAGAGCGGCGAAGTCAGCGAGCATTGCGCCCCGACCTGGAGCAGCCTGAAGTACCACTTCGCCCCTGGCAAAAACAACCCCGAGCCTCTCGTGGTGAGCTGGCAGGACGGCGTCAAGGACGGTCAGGCCAACAAGCCTGCCAAGCCCGAGATGATGGCCGACCTCAGCGAAGAAGGCTGGAAGAAAGCCAGCAGCGGCATGATCTTCCAGGGCACGGAAGCTGTGGTGTACGAAGGCGACGCCTACTGCGCCAGCCCCTCCATCTACCCGAGCGCCAAGTTCATGGACACCAAGAAAGCCATGGCCGCCGGCACGCTCAAGAAGACCGAGGCTCGCAGTCCGAAGCCGAACAATCCGCAGGGCGAGTGGGCTCATTGCATCGTCAATGGTGGCACCCCGAGCTCCAACTTCGACTACTCCTGCCCGCTTACGGAGTTCGTTCTCCTCGGCAACCTCGCCATCCGCTCCGGCAAGACCGTGCAGTGGGACAAGGAAGCCATGAAGGTGACCAACGACGAAGGCGCCAACAAGTACATCAAGCGCGCTTCCTATCGCGACGGCTGGCTCAAGGCCAAGGCCTGATCGCTGACAACAATTCGTCCGCCAGAATGGGTGGCCGGCCCCACAGGACCGTCCACCCTGCTTCCTCACTCTGACAGGCGCAGCGCCCCGCCGGATTCGCACCCCGGCGGGGCGTTCTTTTGTCCGGCCTAGATGAGTAATGAGAGCTGATGCGCCAGTTCCGTGATCAGCTCCCCGGCATCGGTCCGGTGGTAGGTGGCGATCTCCATGTTGTCGATCAACGGCAATCCATGTGCCTCCCCCAGCACTTGATGGGCAGGCAGCACCGTGCGCACCGGCAACAGGCTGATGCCCAACCCATCCGCCACGGCGGCCTGGATCCCGGCCA
>NZ_BATR01000017.1 GCF_000739655.1 Verrucomicrobium sp. BvORR106
CATGTCCAATCTCCCGCGGTCCTGACTTATTCCACTGCCAGCCTCCTCGTTGGTGATCCTCACTCTCCCTCCCTTCCTCACACCATGCACCGCCGCTTCTTTGTTGCCGCACTGATTGCCGCCACCGCCTTGCACCCAGGCCTGGCCCAGGAACCCACCGCCCCCCCGGCCGCCACCTCCACCCCACCCGCTGACGCCCCCGCCTATGACGTCGTAGTGTACAGCGGCGTCCCCTGCGGGGTCGCCGCCTCCGTGGCCGCGGCTCGCGAGGGCGCCAAGACCCTCCTTATCGAGCCCACCAAAGAAGTAGGCGGCCTCAACACCAGCGGCCTCAACACCGCCGAGACCGAGCACATGCTGAAGTGGACCTTCGGCGGCGTGGCGCAGGAGGCCTACCAGCGCATGGGCTGGGAATACGGCCGCTGGAACCCGGTGTACTACTTTGAATCCAAAGTCGCGGCCAAGGTCTTCCACGCCATGCTGGATGAAGCCAAGGTGGAGGTGAAGTACGGCGTGCGGGTGGACAAGGTGGAAAAGGAAGGCGCCACCATCAAGAGCATCACCCTCAGCGATGGATCCAAGATCACGGCCAAGACCTTTGTGGACGCCGGTTATGAAGGCGACCTCATGGCCCGCAGTGGCGTGAGCTACACCTGGGGCCGCGAGTCGATCGAAGAGTATGGCGAATCCCTCGCCGGCATCCGCCTGGACAAGACCCCGCGCAAGGCCGCGACGGTGGATGAAAAGGGCAACCTCCTCCCCGGCATCAGCGGCTGGGCCAAGGATGTGACCGAAGGCGCAGCGGACAAAAAAGTCATGAACTACAACTGGCGTCTCTGCCTCTCCAACGATCCGGAGCAGAGCGTGCCCTTCCCCCAGCCCAAGCAGTATGACCGAGCCCGCTACCGCGTGCTGGAGAACTGGATCAAGGAGAAGACCGCCGCCAATGAGCCAGTGAAGCTCCTCGACATCATCGACCTCTACTCCCACGCCCCCGGCCGCAAGGACAAGAAGGAGGTCAACAACAAGCAGGCCGCCGTTATTTCCGTAGGCCACTTCGGCGGGCAGTTCGACTACCCCGATGGCGACTACGCCACGCGGGACCGGATCATCGCTGATCACACGGACTACACCCTGGGCATGTTCCACTTCCTGGCCACCGATGAAACCGTGCCAGAAACACTGCGCACCGAGACCAAACAATGGGGCCTGGCCAAGGACGAGTTCACCAACAACGACCACTGGCCCTACCAGCCCTATGTGCGCGAAGCCCGCCGCATGAAGGGCCTCTACGTGGTGACGCAGAAGGACATCACTGAAGACCGCCGCAAGCCCGACAGCATCGCCATGGGCAGCCACTTCATCGACAGCCACCACGTGCAACGCCTCGCCCTCTCCCCCACGGAGTTCGTAAACGAAGGCCGCATCTGGGAGGAAGGGCAAGTGTACCAGATCCCCTTCCGCGCCATCCAGCCCAAGGCCGAGGAATGCACCAACCTCCTCGTCCCCGGCGCCGCCAGCTTCTCCCACGTGGCCTTCTGCACCTACCGCCTGGAAAGCACCTGGATGAAGACTGGCCACGCCGCCGGAGTCGCCGCCGCCCGCGCCGCCCTCTGGAACAAGACCGTGCAGGACCTCATCATCGAGAACCTCCAGGAACGCCTCCGCGACCAGGGCCAGGTCATCGACTTCATCGAAGGCCAGCCCGAGAAGTTCGTGAAGGAGCAGAAGAAGGTGACGAAGAAGTAAGGGGGAGGAAAAGCCTCCAGCATTGGCGAGCCCTGTCCTGCATGACAGGTGCTCGCCGAAGGGGCGGGAAGTGGGCTCCTGACGCCAAAGGCGTCAAACAAAACAGCCCTGGGTAAGGCGAGGCACGAGCCGCCACCCAGGGGGATCGATGGAAAAGCGCTGGAACTCCAAAGGAGTTCTACAAACCGTCCAAATCACCCGGAGACGGGCCGCACTACATGCAGTGTGCACCTCAGGGATCCGGTCACAGTCTGTAGAACTCACTTCGGAGTTCTGACCCATTGCCCATGTACCCAGGGTGGCGGCTCGTGCCTCGCCTGACCCTGGGCTAGCATGTATGACGCCTTTGGCGTCAGCGGGCTCACTTGCGGCGTCGACGAAGGCTCCGTCCACACCGGCAGGCGGTGCCGCAAATCTCCCGACTCAAGCCAGCAGACCGCCAAGGAACCTCCTGCTGCGAGGCGCCCCCCCGCACTCGAACCCGGAGGGTTCACCATGAATAGCCATGCGGTGAAGCGAGCGGAGCGAGTGCAACCCATGGAAAACGTCGCGCACAAACTCTACCGCGGAGCGGTAGGCCATCACGGCGGTCATACCTCCCAAGCAGGCACACCCGTCGAAGGCCTACCGCTCCGCGGTAGCACGGCGTTGGCGCTTTCCACGGGTTTGGCTCGCTAAACTCGCCTAACCCGTGGCTACGCATGGTGAACCCTCCGGGTTCGGAAACGCCCTCTAGTCAAACGATCTCCTGAGCAGGACGTTCCCCTTAGTCGAGGTCAGTCCACGAAGTCAGCCTGTAGCAACCGCAGGTTTTTCCGTGCCGAAGCCAGCTCCGCCTCGAACAATTCAGCCTCAGCCGCATCAAGATGGGGCATCCGCTTCCAAGCTGCAAGCAGGTCGACTCCAGTGCACCGACGAGGAACTGAGCGCGTACTTATCGCCAAGCCTCCATCACACCCGACACGCCCCGAAATTGGCATTGCCGTTTCGCAGGTCGAATCCGTAACCAATGGACCAGACATATTGAGGATCAATCCTACCACACGTTCCTTCTGGCTCCAGCACAACCCTCTCCCAAACGCACCCAACTACATGTCCGAACACAAAGCCTTCATCCTGTGGGAAAACACCAGTGCCGAGGGAGAGTTCACCAAAGGACGCTATTCGCGGGAGCACACCTGGAAGTTCGACGGCGGAGTCACCGTCCCGGCCTCCCCCTCGCCTTCCGTGGTGCGCCCGCCGTTCTCCAATCCCGACTGCGTGGACCCGGAGGAAGCCTTTGTCGCCGCCATCTCCAGTTGCCACATGCTGACCTATCTCTTCCTCGCGGGGCGAAAAGGCTTCCAGGTCGAGCGCTATGAAGACGAGGCCGTGGGCGTGATGACCAAGAACGACGCCGGCGTCCCCTGGGTCAGCCAGATCACCCTCAACATCCGCATCCAGTACGGCCCCAACGCCCCGTCGCCCGAAGAGGAAGACCACCTCCACCACGAGGCCCACGAGCAGTGCTACATCGCCAACTCCGTGAAGACAGAGATCTTGGTAAAGTCGGTAACTCAGTAATTCAGTAAACCAGCAATCCAGTGCGTCAGTGGGCGGTACGTCAGTGCGTCAGTAGTTCCCTCCCACGCAGGAACCCGGCACTCCCACCGTCGCGAAGCGTCTTGGAGTGCTGGCGGCTCGACGCCGCTTTCGCCTGCTGATAGAGAGACGCCCACCCAGGGCTTTCATCAGCTGCCTCGTCCTCAAAGCACGCGAGCATCTCACGCCGAGGACACCCACCCCTCCTCCGCTCACCATCGGCGGTTGTGCTCAAGGCACAAACCGCCGCTCCTTGAAATCCTCCCGAACTTTGTGCCTTCGTGCCTTTGTGTGAGGATTGAAAGCGCTCCCCACTTTTCACTTTTTACTCTCAACTTTTCACTCTCCCTACAACACCGCATTCCTCTGGAACTCCCGCCGATACGCCTTCGGCGTCATCCCCATCACGCGCTGGAACTGACGGTTGAAGTTCGCCAAGTTCCCGAACCCGCAATCCAGGGCGAGGTCCGCGATCTTGATATCCTCTTCCACCAGGCGGGAGCAGGCGCGGCCGATGCGCAGCTCATTCACATACTGCGGCAGGGTCTTGCCAGTGCGGGTGCGGAAGAAGCGGCTGAAGGCTCCCGGGCTGAGGCTGGCGTGAGCAGCAGCTTCGTCGCGGTCCACGGTCTCCAGGAGATTCCCGTGAATATAGCGGATCGCCCGCTCCATCCGTCCCTGGTCAGATCCCTTGAGCTCCGGCGCATACTGCGGGCTGGCCAGTGACTTCACGTCCTTCGAGTGGGACAGCAGGTCCAGAATGCTCAATAGCTCAATCACACGAGGCAGGCCCTGATTATCGGCCAGACGGCGCAAACGCTCCGCCACCTCGTTCCGGGTTTTTCCGGTGAAATGCAATCCGCGGCTCGCCCGCTTAAGCAACTGCCGGACGTTTTCGAGCTCCGGTCTTTGCAAAAAGTCATCGCCCATGAAATTGTCCAAAAAGCGGATGATGATCGCATGAACCGCTTTTCGGGACCGCCCGGCGCTCTCATCTTGGTGCCAGACGTGAGGCAAATTCGACCCGACCAGGACCAGGTCTCCGGCGGTCAGGGGAGCCAGGCTGTCGCCTACAACCCTGTAACCACGGCTCTTCAGCACGAGTGTCAGTTGATGTTCCGGATGAAAATGCCACTGGGCGCCGTAGTTTGGCCCCTGCACTTCTTCGCAGTGAAACGACTCATGTTCAGACAACGGGACAGTTTCCCGGATCGGTTTTCTGACTTGGTTGGCAGGCTTCATTCTGTGACAAAAGTACCGGAAATCATGACACACGGCGTGGAGGGTGCAATGCCGAGGTGATAGCTTCTTTACATGGGCAAAGAGTTCAATATTTCACCAGTCAACGTCCCGCCAGTCGCGACGAAGTACCGCCACATCGCCACCGCTTTGCCCCATCCGGACTCCTTGTCCACCCTGGAGCGACTGCGCACGCTGGAACCCACGTCGATGCGCGGCATGCCCCCCATCGTCTGGGAGCGGGCCGAAGACATTTTTGTGTATGACAAATACGGCAACCGCTGGCTCGACTGGAGCAGCGGGGTGCTGGTGACCAACGCCGGTCACGGCGTGGCAGAGGTGCGGCAGGCCATCATCGACCAGGTGAACAGCGGGCTGCTTCATAATTACGTTTTCCCTAGCGAAGAACGTGCCGAACTGGTGACCCTCCTTGCTTCACTTGCCCCGGCCGAGCTCAACAAGGTGTTCCTCCTCACCACTGGCTCAGAGGCCACCGAGTGCGCCATCAAGCTCTCGCGCGCCCACGGCATCAAGGTCGGCGGTCGCGGCAAGATCGGCATCGTCGGCTTCGAGCGCGGCTTCCACGGTCGCACCATGGGCTCGCAGCAGGCGGGCGGCATGGCTGGCCAGAAGACCTGGATCGTCAATGAAGACCCCTCCATCGTCAACGTCCCCTTCCCGGACGGGTACTGGCAGCAGGATGTGTCGTTTGACTGCTTCCTCGACTCCCTCGCCAAGCAGGGCCTGAAGCCCTCGGACATCGCCGGCGTCATCATGGAGACCTATCAGGGCGTAGGCCCTGACTTCGCCCCCGTGGAATACGTGGCCGAGCTCGCCGCCTGGTGCCGCCAGCATCAGATCGTGCTCACCTTTGATGAAGTGCAGGCTGGCTTTGGCCGCACGGGCAAGTTCTGGGCCTTCGAGCACTACGGTGTCACGCCGGACATCATCTGCTGCGGCAAGGGCATCAGCAGCTCCCTCCCCCTCTCGGCTGTGCTGGGCAAGGGCGAGATCATGGACCAGTTTGGCCCCGGCTCGATGACCAGCACCCACACGGGCAATCCGGTGTGCTGCGCCGCCGCCACCGCCGCGATCAACAAGCTGCTGCGCGACCGCCTCACGGAAAACGCCGCCGAGCTGGAGCCGATACTTCTGTTCGGGCTGGAGAGGATCAAGGCCAAGCACCCGCTCATCGTCGGCCACGTCTCGGCCAAGGGCCTGGTCGCTGGCATGCAGACCGTGAAGCCCGGCACCTCGGAGCCGGATCACGATCTGGCCCACCGCATTATCGAACTGTGCTACCAGCGCGGCCTGCTCCTCTTCGCCCCCGTGGGCGCCTGGGGGCAGACGGTCAAGATTTCCCCGCCCCTCTCGATTCCGCAGGAAGCGCTGGAGGAAGGCCTGGAGGTCCTCGCCGCCGCTACGGACCAAGCCATTGCCGAGGCCGCCGGGGTGTCCGCCCCCCAGCTCTCGCTGGCCTAGTCAAAGCTCAGATCCAAAGAAAATCTCCTCAGGGAGGCAGGCGCTCCGGTGCCTCGCCTCCCTGTCGCTTTGTGACCGGGGGTTGCGGTTTCCCCCATCCCCTGCTAAGCTGCTCCTCCAACGCCAAACTCTAACTACATGGGACTTTTCAGCAAACGCTCAGTCAGTGACCTCGGTGAGAAGAAGAAGGACATGCCTGAGGGATTGTGGGTGAAGTGTCCTTCCTGCGGAGAGAGCCTCTACGAATCCGCCCTGGCCAAGAATCTCCGGGTCTGCACGCAGTGCGGCCACCATTTCACGATGAGCTCAGGGGAGCGCATCGCCGCACTTGTCGATGACGGCACGTTCGAAGAAATCGACGCCAACCTCGACTCCGTCAACGCCCTCGGCTTCAAGGACTACCTCGCCAAAGTGAAGGCCTACCAGGTCAAGACCGGTCTCAAGGAGGCCGTCGTCACCGGCCGGGCCAGGATCGACGGCACCCCCGTGGTGCTCGCCATCATGGACTTCCGCTTTCTGGGTGCCAGCATGGGCAGCGTGGTGGGGGAGAAAATCACCCGCGCCATCGAGACCGCCACCCGCGAGAAGTGCACCGTCATCATCTTCAGCGCCTCCGGTGGCGCCCGCATGCATGAGGGCATCCTCAGCCTCATGCAGATGGCCAAGACCTGCGGTGCCCTCGCCCGCCACGGCGAGGCCAAACTGCCCTACATCTCCGTGCTCACCCACCCCACCACCGGGGGTGTGACCGCCAGCTTCGCCACCGTGGGCGACCTCATCCTGGCCGAACCCAAGTGCATGATCGGCTTCGCCGGTCCGCGCGTGGTCAAGGAAACCACCCACAGCGACCTCCCTCCTGGCTTCCAGACCGCCGAGTTCATGATGGAACACGGCCTAGTGGACATGATCATCCAACGCCCTGTCATGCGCGAGACCCTCGCCAAGCTGCTCAAGTACGTGCAGCAGGAGAAAAAAGCAGCCTGAGGAAATTAGGAATTCTGAATGCTGAATTAGGAATGGAGCATCCTTGATGTCCTTCAGGAAGTTCATTCCTAATTCCTAATTCAGCATTCCTAATTTAGGTCAGTAGTTCTCTAACTACGTGCCCGTGCACGTCGGTCAGGCGGCGGTCGATGCCGTTGTGGCGGACCGTCAGCCTTTCGTGGTCGATGCCCAGCAGGTGCAACATGGTGGCGTGGATGTCATACACCTGCGTGGGATGATCCCGGTCCAGCGGCTTGTAGCCCCATTGATCGCTCTCGCCATAGGTCACGCCGCCTTGGATGCCGCCGCCGCAGAGCCAGTTGGTGAAGCAGTACGGATTGTGATCCCGCCCTGAGCCGCCTTGCGTGGAGGGCATGCGGCCAAACTCGGTGGTCCAGAGGATCAGCGTATCCTCCAGCAGGCCGCGCTGTTTGAGATCCAGGATGAGAGCGCTCACCGCCTTGGCCATGCCCCAGGCCAGCGGGCCGTGGTCTCTCTCAACGTCCTCATGACTGTCCCAGTTGCGGCGGGGAAAGCCGTTGTCATTGCCGCTCCAGATCTGTACGAACCGCACCCCGCGCTCCAGCAGACGGCGGGCGGTCAGGCATTTGCGTCCCATGCAGTCCGCCTCCTCCGCAGGATTGATCTCGGTGGGCCACACCTTGCGGTGCTCCTGGATGCCGTACATTTCCTTGATCCGCTCAGGCTCTCCCGAGATATCGAGCGCTTCAGGGGCGGCCAGTTGCATCTTGGCTGCCAGTTCATAACTGCGGATGCGAGAGTCGAGCCGCGGATCCCCGCCATGCAGCGCCGCATGCTGACGGTTCAAGCGGGTTAACAGATCCTGTCCCGCCGACTCAGACTTCGCGCTGACATAGGAGCCCGCCTTGTGCGGGTAGAGATCCGCAATGGGCACCTCTGCACCGGGATAGATGATCGTGCCCGCATGCTGGGAAGGAAGGAACGCCGCATCCCAGTTCTTGGGTCCGTTGGAGGCGAACCCGCGATGATCCGGCAGCACGACGAAGGAGGGCAGGTTCTCGCTAAGCGAGCCCAGTCCATAGCTCACCCAGGAGCCCATACCGGGAAATCCCGGCAGATTGAATCCCGTGGCCTGGAGCAGTGTGCCCTGTGAGTGCACACCCGTCTTGCCAACCAGATTGTGGACGAAGGCCATGTCATCCACGCAGGCACCCAGCGGGGCCACCACCTCGCTCAGCATCTTGCCGCTCCCGCCGTAGGCCTTGAAATCCCACACCGGCTTCTTCCAGGGACCCAGACCATTTTGAAATGCCTCCACCGCCTCGCCGAAGTCGGAGGGCTCGCCGTGGTGCTTGATGAGCGCTGGCTTGTAGTCAAAGAGATCGATGTGGCTCGCAGCCCCTGCCATGAAGAGCTGCACCACCCGCTTCGCCCGCGGCGCGCGCATGGGCGCCCGCCCCTCCCCGGAGGCCGCCGCCTGGAGGACCTCACTCTGCAGGAGCGATCCCAGCGCCAGCAGCCCGAACCCCTGCCCGCTGGCCGCCAGCAGATCCCGGCGGCTCAGAGTTCTTGGTGATAACATCGACGGCGTCTTCATGGGCGTTGCATCAGGGGATCAATCCACGAACGTGAACTCATTCAGGTTCAAGATAAGGCGGCAGGTGTTGGCCAGGCCGTGCTGGGCAGCATGGGCCACCAGCGCCGTCACCTCTTCACCGGTGGCCTCGCGCCCCAGTGCCAGCGACATGGCGCGCTGCATCTGCTGCTCAGGATCGGACGCCTCCTGCTCCAGGCGTTTGGCGAAGTGCTCCGCCATCGCCACCGTCAGGCCGTTGTTGAGCATGGCCAGCGCCTGCAACGGCGAGAGGCTCTCATTCCGCCTGTCCACCCGCATGGAGGGGTCCGCACAATCCAGCACCGTCATGAAGGGCTGCTGCTGGCTGCGCACGATGAAGCGGTAGATGCTGCGCCGGTGGCTGCGCGGATCGTTGGGATCATGCAGGTGATACTGATAGTGCGGCGAGTGCTCCGGCTTCTCGATCACGAAGTCCTGGAACGACGGGCCGCCCATCGTCAGATCCAGTCGGCCGCTCACGGAGAGGATGGCATCCCGCACCGCCTCCGCCTCCAGCTTGCGCCGGTTCTGCCGCCAGAGCAGCCGGTTGTCCGCATCCACTGTGGCCGCCCGCTCTGCAACCTGCGGTGCTGCATCACTCAGTTGCCGGTAGGTGCGGCTCATGACGATGAGCTTGTGCAGTGATTTCACAGAACCCTGCAAATCATCACGGAAGGCACGCGCCAGCCAGTCCAATAGTTCCGGATGGCTGGGCGTGCCCCCCATGCGACCGAAGTCATTGGGCGTATCCACCAGACCGCGGCCAAAGTGATACTGCCAGACCCGGTTCACCATGCTGCGCCAGAAGAGGGGGTTGTCCCGGCTCGTGATCCATTGCGCCAGGGCCACACGTCGGGCCCCTTCGTCATTCGCATTGGCACAGGCGAACTGGCCCGCCAGAGCATCGAACGCCGCGATGCCGCCTGGTGCCATCAGCTTGTCCGGTGTCTTCACATCACCGCGTTTCAGCAGAGCAATGGGCCGGGGTTTGCCGCCAGAAGGCCCCGTCCCGGTGAACGTGCCGCTCCCATAGTGCACGGTCCCGGCATAGACCACCTGCGGTGCGGGCATGGCAGAGAGTTCCCGGTTGATGCGCTCCACCTTTTCCCGCGTCACTTCTAGCTCCTTCAGATCCTCCGGCTTGGCATGCTTAGCCAACAGGCTTTTGCGTTGAGCCTCCAGATCTGCCAGCAGTCGCGACTCGTTGCCCGGCTCGAACCCCGGAGCGACACCGTCAATGAGGTTCACCCTAGCCCAGCGCGGCGGGGCCTCAATGACATCCCGCGAGGTGACCGTGCCGCCAGTGGCGAGGTTGTTTCCTTGCTCATCCAGCACCTGGAGCTCCGCCAGCGCCAGCATGTAGTCCTGCTTCCGCTCCGCCAGCCTTGTGGCGGTGAAGCGGACGTAGCGCCCTTGGGCGCTCTCCAGCTTGAGCGTCTGCAAGGCCGTTCCAGGACGCGGTTGATCTTCCGCATCCCGATGCACCGCCGCCTTCACCTGCCCCGCGGCAAAGGCAGGATCATCACTGACCTCCACGCGATACCGCACTGGGAATCCAAACCCGGCCCCGATGCCGTTAAAGTCATCATAGCACGGAGCCACCACCACGCGGTCCACCGCCACCGCCCGCCCCAGATCCACCTGCACCCATTTCACCTCGTCGCGGGTCGCGGCCAGTGCACTGTGATAACCAAACTTCGGACTCGCATTCCCCTTGGTAGCCTTGCGCGCCTCAGTGATTTTGCCATCCAGCGTCGCCAGTTCCGGCCCGGCTTTATCTTGAAGGCTCTTCTCCAGCTTTTTCTGCCGGTCGCTCAGCTGGCGCTGTTGATACTCCAGCTCCGTGCGCTTCCGGGTCAGCACAGGATCGGTGTAGTACTTCTTGTCCGCCCTATCCAGCGCGGCAAACACCGCCTGAAGCGAGTAGTAATCCTCTTGGGTAATGGGATCGAACTTGTGGTTGTGGCACTGCGCACATCCCACCGTCAGGCTCATGAAGGTGCCCAGGGTGTTCTGCACCATGTCATCCCGGTCCAGATGCCGGGCGATCTTGCCGTCGATCTTTGACTCCGGCACTTCAGCGTGGCCAATGAGATCCCACGGCCCTGCCGCGATGAACCCCAGCGCCTCCATGCCATCCCGCGTGCCGGGAAAGAGCACGTCCCCGGCGATCTGTTCTTCCGCGAACCGCGCATACGGCCGGTCCTCGTTGAAAGCACGGATCACATAGTCACGGTACGGCCACGCATTGTTGCGGGGCTTGTCCTTGTCATAACCGTGCGTCTCCCCGTAATGCACCACATCCAGCCAGTGCCGCGCCCAGCGCTCGCCGTAGCGAGGTGAGGCCAGCAAGCGATCCACGAGACGCTCGTAAGCGCGGGCATCGGAGTCCGGATCCTGGAGGAAAGCAGCGAGTTCCTCCGACGACGGCGGCAGCCCGGCGAGATCGTAGGAGAGGCGGCGGATCAAGGTGCGTCGATCTGCCAAGGAGGCTTGGGTGAGACCTTTGGAGGCAAGAGCCCGCTGGATGAAGGTGTCCAGTGTTTCGCTGGTGGTGGGGAGATCGGCAGCGGCCACCTGTTGCAGCGGCTTGAAAGCCCACCAGTCCATCCGGTCCTCCGTCTTCGCCACATCCACGCCCTCCGGCCAGACTGCTCCTTCGTCGATCCAGCGCTTCAGTGTGTCGAGGTCCGTGGAGGTTAACTTCGGCACCGATGACTTCACCGGCGGCATCATCATCTTGGATTCAGCACCCGTAATGAAACGGACAAGCGGGCTCCGGGTGCTGGCGCCCGGGACGATGTTTGGCGCATGGTTGTCGCCCTCGTGCAACGCTATCTGCTTCAGGTCCAGACGATAACCGCTCTTCTGCTTCTCCGGCCCGTGACAGTCATAGCAGTGCTTTTCGAGGATCGGCCGGACCTCGCGGACGAAGTCCACCGGGGTCGGAGTCGCTGCGGCGGAGAGACCCACGCCGCTGAGGAAGACCAGGGCGAGGATGGAGGGCCGTTGCGGAAGCAATGTCACGCAGGCAATAACGGCGGAGAGGAGGACGACCTCTGAAACGCAATCGCGGGACAGGGGCGAGATTGGTAAAATTTGGCAGCAGCGCCGAACGTGAGCGAGTTGCCGGAGAGTACCCGCGCTGTGGTTGGAGTACCGCGTTTACGCGGCTCAGTCGTGCGTCTCCGACACCTCGCTCCGCTTCAACATTTCCAATGCCCGCCTAAAGGCCAATGCCATCAGGGAAAAGAATATGCCCCGAGCGCGAATGAGAGACGCTGCTGCGCATCCATTTCACGGTCGGCTGATTGTGCAGACTCATGAGGGCCGAAGGTCCGGCGTGATACCAGCCTTGGGAACGCCCAAGGAATCGATGACCCATTAACCCTTGAGGGCTGAAGGCCCGGCCTCATCAAGCCTGCCCATAACGAGCTTCCCTGAATGACTCCGGGCCTACAGCCCTCAACATCTAAAACTAACGCCAACCTTGGGCGTTGCCCAAGGCTGGTATTACTCCGGGCTTTCAGCCCTCAGCTCGTTCGCAAAAGGAAAATCATCGGCCTGGTTACCTTTTCCCTGATGGCATTGGCTTAAAAGCGGAACTCCAACCACGACGCGCCCTTCATTCGGAGTTATCACCCATACTCGCGTTGATCCAAATTGCCTCCTCACAAAAAAGGCGCGCCCGCTTTCACGGACACGCCTCAAATGAATTCGTCAAACAACCACCCGAACCTACTCAATCCGCTTCAGCAGCCCCAAACGATAGGCCCCGTTCAGCAGCTTCTGGTTGTCCAGTTCGGCGGTCACGGCATCGAGATACAGAAGCTTGGGGAAGTCATCCAGCTTGATGGTGTGGATGCTTTCCTTGGACTCCTTGAACACCTTGTCGAGATCGGCCAGATCATTGATCGGCTGGCCGTTGACCTCGCTCACAATGGCACCACCGACGCGCTCATAGCCCTGGGTGCTGCGAGTGGGGAGGGCGGCGGCGAGGATCACGATCTTGCGCTTGCCTTCCTTCTCGTAGTCATCCGTATGCTTGGCCACGTGCACCAGACGGAGTGGGGCGCTGGTTTCCCAGTCGTTGCCAAAGCTCTGGAGGAACGGGATGGAGAGCTCCTGGAAGATAAGTCCGCCCATGACGAGGAAGTTCGTGCCGCGATCAAACAGATACGGGGCCACCAGGAAGTCCTTGGGGTTCTTCCGGGTGAGCTTGCCGGTGAGGGTCTGCTCTTTGCCTCCACGAAGGACCTTCACCTTGAGTTCGTCGCCTACATAGCTGCTGCCGCGCACGATGTGGCTCATGTTCAGGGTGCCGTACTTGGGATCTTTGTAGTCGCCGCGGGAGTCCACCTTGAAGCCGTTCATCTCGAGGATGATGTCTTCTTCCTTGAGGCCGATCTGCTCTGCAGATCCGCCCTTGGTCACGCCGCTGACATACACGCCCTGCTGGTCTTTCTTGAGCCCGAGGTACTCGCGGAACTGGTCGTCCAGTGTGATCTGGAACTCCACCCCCAGGCTGGGGAAGCCCTGGTACTGGCCATCCGCATTGTCCTTCAGGAAATGCTGGATGATGGGTCCGGGCAGGATCGTGGCCGTCTGGTTCTTGGAGTCATAACGCAGCAGCAGGCCGGCGAGCTTGCCGTCCCTGATGATAGGGAGGGTGAAGCTGTTGGCCTCACTGCGGATGATGCCGATGGTTTCATAGACCAGGAACATGCTGCCCTCGACATTGTAGAGGGAGGTGAGCACCTTGTTGATCTCCATCGGGGTGACGATGAGGTCCCCCACGCGGCCGAGCTGCCAGGTCTGGAGCTTGTCGCCCACCCGGGAGTCAGCATCCACCTTCAGCGGGGTGAGGTCTTCAAAGAAGTCCTTCACCGCGGTGGCGGGTTCGAGGAGTGCGAGGTTGGCCTCGTAGTCCACAGCCTTCACCTTGGCGGGGATCTTCCGGCCGGTGTCGGCCTGCTCGAGTTCGATGTAAGTGGCATCGGCCACGATCTGGCCGGTGACAAGGATGCGGTTGCCATCCAGCAGGACACCCAGGCCACGGCGGGCGCCGGGGGAGGACTTCTGCCACGGGATGCGGTAGTTCCAGGGCTGGAAGGTGACGTTCACCTTCACGAGGGCGGTGTTTTTGCCCGCGGCCTCGATGATGGGTGCTGGTCCGCCAGCAGAGACGACCGGCGCCTCCTCAGCAGCAGCGGGAGCGCCGCCAGCGGCACTGCCGGGCTTGGGCATGTCACCCGGGCCGGCCTGGGCCAGGCAGACGCCGCCGGTCAGCAGCGTGAGCGACAGCGAGGTGAAGGTGAGTGTAGCGCGAAAGAGATTCATGATGGGTTCTGAGAAAAAAGGTCTGTCAGAAAGAAGAGAAGTGGGAAATCGAGGAAACAAGGCCGGGGCTATTCGTCGCCCAGGTAGCTCTCCTCGCTCACGTCATACTTCTGCATGATCACCGGATGCGCGGCATCCGCCAGCTCCCGCTTCAACACCAGCGGACGGTTCTTCTCCAGAAGCTTGATGACCACGAACTTGCCGTCGCCTTCCTTCTTCTTGAGCGCCTCTGCCAGGTCCTTCATGGTCTTGATCTTCACGCCATTGACCTCATCCACGATGCTGTGCTGATACCCCTGGAGGTAGCTGTTCACTTCATCGGGCAGGATGGTGGTGAGGATGACCACTTCCGGACGCTCCTTGAAGATCTCCTTCGTCATGTAGTTGTCGAAGACGTAGTTGACCAGCGGATCACGGATCGAGTGGGCCTCCATAAGGTTGCGGTTCATGGGCTGGAAGAGCATGCCTGCGTACATCACGTACTTGGGCCGCTGGTTGTACTGCTCACCCAGGGTGAGGTAGGGCAGGTACCGCTTGAGCGTCAGCTCCACCGATTTCTTCTCGCCCTTGCGGAGGATCTCGGCCTTGATCTTGTCACCGGCGAACTTGCGCTCGACCACTTCGTTCATGTTCACCAGCTCGCCATCCACGCGGATGAGGCCGTTGGTGTACACGGGACTGCCATCCAGGGAGAGGATGACATCGCCCACTTCCAGCAGACCCGCCGCGCAGCTCGCGCCGTCCACATTGGCGACCATCACACCTAGACCGTTGTCCTCGAGACCGAGGGCCTTGATCTGGGCTGGGTTTTCCACCGGGAAGTCCGTGACGGCGAGATCCATGTAGTGATCATAGCTGCCGTCTTCCACATCCTTGAGGAAGCGGTTGATGACCGGCACCGGGATCATGTAACCCACGTTCTGGGCCACGGAGCCGCTGTAGCCCTGGAAGGCCACGCCGACCACCTTGCCGTTCTGCAAGACCGGACCGCCGCTGTTCCCCGGGTTGATCGCCGCATCCACCTGAATGGCCAGGTGCTGGTCGATGCCACTGTGGGAGTAGCTCTGGAAGTCGATACGGGAAACCACGCCGCGGGTCACGC
Organism: Verrucomicrobium sp. BvORR106; assembly: GCF_000739655.1. GTDB lineage: Bacteria > Verrucomicrobiota > Verrucomicrobiia > Verrucomicrobiales > Verrucomicrobiaceae > Verrucomicrobium. The sequence goes on from NZ_BATR01000017.1 coordinate 15,075, forward strand.
TGACGCGGTCGCCGCCGATGGGATAACCGACCGCGATCACCTCGGTGTTGAGCTTCGGAATGCCATCGATCTGGAACGGCTTCAGGTGCTCGAACGGCTTGGGATCCACCGCCTCGATCATGGCGAGGTCACAATCATGCGCGATGAAGAGGATGCGGGCCTCGAAGGGCTCCGGATCATTCATCGTGCGGATGATGAGCTTGGTGCTGTTGCTCACCACGTGCGCATTGGTGAGGAAGCGGTTCTTGCCCACCAGCCAGCCCGTGCCGCTGCCACTGGAGGGGCGGCCACCTTGCCACGGGATACGGTAGTCAGGCTGGAGGAATGCAGCTTCGATGCGAACGATCGCTTCAAAGGGATCCGCATCGCCCGGCTGGGTCCGGTTTGCCGAATCTGGGGCTGGAGGCGGGACGGCGGCGGGTTTTTCCTCGCCCTTCAGGGGCAGCACCATGGCCGCGAAAGCGATGGCCGGCAGAAGCAGGAGTCTGGACATAATCTTGGGGATAACGCGCGAAAGGAGTCGTCTCAGACAACGGAGGCGCAAGAACTTACAAAAGTTTTGTTTGGTGAATGCAAAAAAAGCCCGGCTCAACCAGCCCCACAGAGCCGCAACGAATCCGGGCCAACTTGTCGAATACGTGCGCCCGTCACTTTCAGGCGGCACCACGATGAACCATCAGGGCATCAGGCCCCTACTTTTTCCCGAAACCGAACCAGCCCTTTTTCTTCTTCTCTTCCGTACCCGGTTTGGCGTTGGAGTCCGCCTTCACCGAGGCGCGACCAGTCGGGTTCACCGTCATGATCTGCGGTGCGCCTGGGGTCTGGTTCACGGTGGTGGTGGCGGGCTCCGGCCCGGGCACCACGGTGGTGAAGTTCAGCGTCGCCGGCTTCATGTTGGGCGCGTTCACTGAGTAGTCGAACGCCTTGGGAGGGAGCGCCTTGCCCGAGGCGTCATACTGGCGGATCACCCGGCGGAAGACCTCGCTCCGCGTGTTCACACACCGCTCCTCGATGAGTCGGCCCAAACTGTCGAAGTAGAACTCCACCCGGGCAATGAGGTTGCCTGCCCCGTCTTGGATGAGGCCCTGGAGAGGGTCGCCGCCCTCGTTCAGCAAAAACGTCTTGCGGGCGATGGCCACATTGCGGGAGTCATACGTCGTCTCCGTGAGCTGACGCCCAGTGAAATCCTTTACCGAATCCGTACGGGTGCCATCCTGGTGCAGCACAGCCTTGGCATGCATGGAGGTATCCACGATCTGCTGGGCCTCTGCCCCTGCGGCGAGAGCGAACCAGACGCCAGCCACGCCCACGAGCAACGCGGGAAGTCTGGGGGCGAACGTACAAGGGCGGGAATTCATTTCCGGCGGATGCTAGCGGAACGATCTGCCGAGGGCAAGGCTGGTATTTTGCAGGGAGCAGCAGTCAACCTGCCTGCTCGGCAGCCCGGCGGGAGAAAAACTCAGCTCAAGATGACGCCCTCCAGCGCCCCCTGTCCCCGGAGGAAATCCCTGGCTGGCATGGGCTTCCGCCCCTCCAGCTGAACGTCCAAGAGCTCCAGGGCGCCATCTCCACAGGACACGAACAACCGGCCCTGAGCGATCTGCAGAGCGCCTGGATCTGCGGCGGGTGAAGAGGCATCCGCGACCTGCGCCCGCAGCACTTTCAATTGCAGAAGCTTGTCTCCTACGGGCAGGCGCGAGAATGTTCCCGGCCAGGGCTGGTAGGCGCGGATGAGGCGCTCCAACTCTGCGGCTGGCCGCTGCCAGTCCAGATGCCCGTGCTCGCGTTCCAGCTTCTTGCAGTGGGTGGAGAGGTCGTTGTCCTGCGGGATCTTGGGAGCCGTCCCGGTCTCAATGAGGGCCAGCGCCTTGTCCAGGGATGAAGGAGCCAACTGAGCGAGGCGGTCATGCAGAGAGCCTCCGGTCTCTTCCGGGTTCAGAGGGAAACAGTCCTGCAAGAGGATGGGCCCGGTATCCAGACCTGCATCCATCCACATGATGGTGACGCCGCTCTCCGCGTCCCCTTCCCGGATGGCCGCCTGAATGGGCGAGGCCCCCCGATGTCGGGGCAGGATGGAGGCGTGAATGTTCAGACAGGCCAGCCGCGGCAGATCAAGCACCTGACGGGAAAGGATCTGCCCGTAGGCCACCACCACGAAGACATCCGCCTGATACTCCGCCAGTGCAGCCACATTCTCTGGAGTGCGTAGGCGCTGCGGTTGCAGGACGGGAATGCCGGCCTCCAGCGCACGCACCTTTACCGCTGGCGGGGTGAGCACCTGCTTGCGCCCCACAGGCTTGTCAGGCTGGGTGACCACGGCCACCACCTCATGGGAGGTGGCCGTGAGAAGATGTTCAAGCGAGGGCAGGCCGATATCGCCCGTGCCCAGAAAGACAATACGCATGCAGCAGGTAAAAGACGGGACGAACTAGACGCGGTGGCTCTGCATGACGGTCCAGGCATCCAGCTCCATGATGCGGCTCAGGATATGGTGCACCACCTTGGCAGGAGGCTGGCTGGCATCAATATCGGTGACGATGTTGCGCCCCTCGTATTTGCCGGCGGAGTAGTATTCCAGGATCGGCTTGCTCTCCTCTTCATAGGTGCGGATGCGCTTCTGGATGACCTCATCGCTGGCGTCATCGAAGCGGTTGTCCTTGAGCGCCCGCTTGCGCAGGCGGCGGGCCAGCTCTGCACGATCCGGGCAACTCAGGTGAAACACCTGCAGCACGTCGATGTCCTGCTCCATGAACTTGGCCTGCTCCACATTGCGCGGGATGCCATCCAGCACGAGGAAATCGATGTCCGGCTTGAATCGGTGGGTCTTGTCGTGGTCGTGGATGTTGGCCCGCCAGAGTTTGACGGTCGTTTCATCCGGGACCAGCTGCCCACGGCTGGAGTAGTTCACGAACTCCTGTCCGAGGGCCGTGCGGGTGTCGAGCGATCGGAAAACATCCCCGCAGGCCATATGATAAAATCGCGGGATCGTCCCCAAGACTTTTCCTTGGGTACCCTTACCACTGCCCGGCGCGCCGAACATCAGGAAGGTGCGGAATTTCTGGAATGGTTTCTCGATTTTCTCTGACATGGAACAGAAACGTAGCAGCGGGTTCGATCCTCACAAGGTTGACGAATGAGTTTTCTGCGGTCCATCAGCCAGCAGCGTGGCCGATTCATCCCAGACGCGGGCGGTGCTCAGCTCGGACAAATCACCTGTCTCTTCCAGCAGAATTCTGACCCCGGCGTTCTTCGGCGCCCAGATCGCCGGGTCGGTGGGGCCGAACAGCAACAAGGACCGCAAGCCCACTGCGGCGGCGAGATGCCCGATGCCGCTGTCGTGCCCCAGAAAGGCGGTGGAGGCAGCGAGACGGTGCCCCAACTCCGGCAACGGAAGCTGGTCCCAGTGCAGGAAATCGATCCCCTGCCAACCGCTCAAGATGGCGGCCGTGGTGCCCCGCTCCAGCTCGGCCTCCCCGGTAACGAGGGCGAGCCGCCACTGGGGGTAGCGGGAGACCAGTTCCCGCCCCGTGGCAATCCAACGGTCCAGCGGCCAATTCTTCTTCGTCGAGCCGCTGCCCGGGTGCATCGCCAGAATGGGGCGATCTTGCGGCACAGCCGCGCTGGCAGCGAGATCCAGCCGGGGAGCCGGGTCTTCCAGATACATGGCGAGCCGCTCCAGCGGACGGGCCAGCTGCTCTGCCGCGTGGCCTTCCCCCGGCACGACGCGATGCGAGGCCTCCAGAAAGGTCTTCACGCCGATGCGCTCCATGTTCCCCCGGAAGTAGCCGTCCGGATCGTACAAGTAGCTCACGACGAGGTTGAAACCGCGGAAGTACTCCAGCAGGGCCTCATCCAGTGGGACATTCGGCACGAAGAGCTTGGCCATGGAGCTGTGCTCCAGATGCCGGGTCGCCTCCGCCAGCCCACCTGCCAGGGCAAGGTCGAGGATGGGCTTGTAACCCAGGATCTCCAACTGGATGCCGGGGATGCTCTCCCTCAGCAGCCGGATGGCGGGCAGCGTCAGGATGAAGTCGCCGATGGCCCCTCCGCGGATGACGAGGACTCGGGGGGCGGCCATGGCAGCGGGCGGGCGTCCACCCCGCAGATCAGGGTGTTTGCCGCATCAGGTCGGGATCCAAATCAGTAGTTCACCAAGGCCACTACCAGCAGCACAATGCCATAGGCCGCACCAGCCAGGGAGGCCAGCTTCCAGCGTCCTGCAGTTTTGGTCGCCCAAGTGACCCAGTCACGCATCAGGTAGGGCATGCCCACGAAGAACATGCCGACAATGATCCAGACATAGGCGAGGATCGGCAGGAGGAGACGGCTGATCTGCGGCTGAAGAAAGGCGGCATGCAATACTGGCGAAGCGGCCAGGAGCATGAGCGTGCCGAGAGCTCTTACGGCCAGAAACTCAGGCACATACATGATGACCAGCGCAAAGGTGACCGGCAGGATCATGAGCAGGTATCGCCGGAAGGTGAAGAACTCACCCATGTCCATGTAGGCGGCAAGGAACAGGGACCAGACCAGGCAGATGCCCAGAATGACGATGCCCCAGGTGCGATTGCGCGGGAAGCGGCGGGCGATGGCGATGGAGGCCTCAGCGTTCAACCACGCAAAGAGGTGGGACAACGCCAAGACCAGTCCCAAGACGATGCCGGTAGCCTTCAGCGACAGCCCCGAAAAGTCGGGGTTCTGATGGAAAATCCAATTGTAGAGCTCCTGAAGATTCATGCGGGGCGTCGGTAAGGCAGAAAGCGGGGCGGTCTAGTTCGCCAGAACGGCTTCCCCGTAAAGGGTGAAGTTTACGAAATCGGTCACATGAACGTCAAAGATCTGGCCGACAAGGCGGTCTGCCGGCCCCTCAAAGACCACGATCTTGTTCGTGCGGGTCCGCCCCGTGAGGCGGGAGGCGTCCGTCTTGCTCGGCCCCTCGCAAAGGATCTCGACCTTGGTCCCGACCAGCGGCTCATATGCGGCCTGGGCGTGAGTATTGACCAAGGCGAGGAGGTCCTGGTTGCGCTCCTCTTTCACCCGCTCAGAAAGCTGGAGGGATTCATCGATCTCCGCCGCCGGGGTGCCGCGACGTTTGCTGTAGCGGAAGATGAAGGCGTTCTCAAACTTCACCCGGTCACACAGGGCGCGCGTTTCTTGATACTGCTCCTCCGTTTCCCCGGGGAAGCCCACGATGATGTCCGTGCTCACGGCGATACCGGGCCGGGCAGCGCGGATGCGGGCCACCAGGTCCTCAAACTTGGCGGCCGTGTACGGGCGATGCATCTTCTTCAAGATGGCGTCCGAGCCACTCTGGAGGGGCAAGTGCACATGCTCCGCCAGCTTTGGCAGGTAGGTGAAGGCGTTGATGAGGTCCGCCTTGTAACCAATGGGGTGCGGACTGGTGAAGCGGATGCGCTCGATGCCAGGCACCTCGTGCACGCCCTCAAGGAGCTGCACAAAGGGGCTTTTGCCGTCCTTCATGGGGAACTCGTGCCGCCCGTACAGGTTCACGATCTGACCCAGCAGGGTCACTTCCTTGATGCCCTGATCCGCGAGGCGACGCACCTCCTCCACGATCTCCGCGATGGGCCGGCCGCGCTCTCCACCCCGGGTGTAGGGCACAATGCAGAAGGTGCACTTCATGTTGCAACCCTGCATGATGCTCACGAAGGCGGAGGCCTGCTTCTCCTTCAGGATGTGATCGCGGATCGCGTTCTGGGAGGAAGTCTCCTCCTCCACGTCCACGATCGAGAATTTCTCATCGTCCATCTGGCGCTCTTCCTTGGCGCGGACGATCTGCTCCACGTACTCCACCACGCGGTGGTACTTCTGGGTGCCCACCACGAGGTCCACCTTGGCCGTGGAGAGAAGCTCCCCGGCGCGGCTCTGGGCCATGCACCCCATGAAACCCGTCACCACATGGGTGCGCTGGCGGTGGATTTTCCGCAGCATGCCCATCTTCCCGATGGCCTTCTGCTCCGCCTGATCGCGCACAGAGCAGGTGTTGATGAGCACGACATCCGCCTCCGGCTCCTCCCGGGTCATGGTATAGCCACGCTCTAGGAACATCTGCGACACCTGCTCGGAGTCGCGCTCGTTCATCTGGCAGCCATAGGTCTTGATGTAAACTTTGGGCATGGGGAATGGGGAGCCGGGAGGATACGCCCGGAGAAGTCGGGAGGCAAGTGGCGTGCGGGGGGGAGGGGAGCCGGTGCGTCAGTGGGCAGTGGGCAAAATTCGAACTTGGAGAGCCCGCGCTTCCAGCGTAGTGCCTTCTGCATCCTGCGGAAGGCTCAGGGACGGTATCACCATCTGTGCTTTACCTGCCAATCGGCGCTACTCGTTCACTCGCTTGCGTACCGCCGCAAACGCCAAGAGAGCCGCGCCGATGCCAAGCCCCACCACGCCAGCCCACAGCGCAGCATTGCCATCTTTAGAGCCGTCGACCAAGATGGCATTCAGTGGATAAGAGCGTTGATAGCGGACTTGCACCTCCGGCTGAATGACCTTCTCCGCCTCGTTCATGTGCTTCGAGTAATAGACCTCATGGGTGTTGAAACTCCTCTGCCACACAGAACCCTCCGCGCGATAGGTGACCTCAAGGTGGTGGGATTCCCTTCGCCTGTGCTCGTTATGCACCCAACCCCGCAAAATAATTCCTGAAGTTGTGATGCCAGAGCGCTCAAGTTTCTGCTCCTTCCGCTTCATCATCAATCCTCCGACGGCAAAAACGAAGCCGATCATAAGAAAGATGATGCCGTTGGCTCTCGGCGACTCGAAGGGTGACCTGAGGGCCATGGAGAAAGCGGTTTTAGAAGAAGCCTCGCCTCAAGTCAAGATTGGGGGGATGACGCGACCTTCAACGGCTACGTATTCCGTGAGCACATCTCGTACGGCAACGCGCTGACTGCCTCCTGCATCCTGCGGAAGGCTCAAGGTCGCTATCACAAAAAGTGTCTTTTCCCACCCCCTGTCCGCAAATACCTCCCCCTCCCCTCAACACAAAAAATGCCGGGCAGCGCGAAGCCGCCCGGCATGATCTTGATTGCTCAATCCTCGACTGAGGTTCGATACCTACACAAACCTACTTCGCCGCCACCGGTGCCTTCAAGGAGGCCAGGTACTCCACGAGGTTCACCAGGTCTTCCTGGGAGAACATCGATTGGAGGCCTGAAGGCATCATGGTATTCGGCAGCTTCTTGCGCTCGGCGATCTGCTGCTTGTTGAAGGAGTTGGCCACACCGCCGGGAAGGGCCAGCACAAGTTCGTCATTGGTCTCGCTGCGCACGATGCCCATGGCGATGGTGCCGTTCTTCAGCGTGATCTGCCAAGTCTCGAAGCCCATGCTGACGCCCGCATTGGGATTGATGATGGACTCGTAGATCACTTCCTTGCCCAGCTTGGAGCCGATCTCGGTCAAGCCGGGACCGAAGTCCGCCCCGATGTTGCCTGCACGATGGCAGAGGGTGCAGGTGCTCTCCGCCTTGGCGTAGATGGCCTTGCCCTTCTCCACGTCCCCTTTGATCTTCACCAGTTCCGCGATGGACGGCAGCGCCTTGCCACCGGCCGCAGTCGCAGCGGGGAAGGTCTTCGCCACACGATCGCTGATGCCGGGATACGCCACCATACTCAGCGCAGTGCCGGCGTTGGCCTTCAGTTCCTCAGGGAACTTGCCGGCTTCCGCCAGCGCCAGCAGGGCTTCCGCACCAGCGGCACTCAGAGAGAGCGCCTTCACCGAGGCAGCCCGCACAGGAAGCTCGCGGGTGGCATTGGTCAGGATCTCGGAGAGGAGGCTAATCGCCCCTTTGTCACCGCTGCCGCCCAGAAGAGCCACCACCGCATCCGCCTTGGGTGAGGTCAGAGCATTCGTGAGCTGGGTGCGGCCCGCAGGCGACTTCAGAAGCAGCTTGATGGCTTCCACCGCCAGCGGGTTGTGAGGCTCGGCCAGAGCGGCCTGTAGCACTTCCGCATCTTTCCCTGACAGGCCAAAACCTTGGACCACTTCAATGTACTCCGGCGTGCCCTTGGCGGACTCCAGCACCTTGTCGAGCACGGACTTGACCTCCGGCTTGTCGCGGAAGCTGGACTTGCCCAGGCGGTTCAAGACCTCACCGGCCACCAGCTTGCGATCCGTGGAGGTGGAGACCACTTTCACCAGGGTGTTGCCTTTAACCTCGCTGTCCGGGAGGAAGTCCAGCGCACGCAGGTAGCGCGGAAGATCGGCGTCATTGGCCTGCTTGTTGGTGAGCAACCGGGCCAAGTAGTCCAGTGCGGCGGTGCTACGCACACGCCAGACGATGTCGCGACCGGCGGGCGTGTCCCACTTGTCTCCCACGGAGGCGAGCCAGGCGGAGAAGACGCGGTCTTCACGCCCCATGGAGCCGATGCCGAGGGCTTCGAGGTACCAGCGGTCTTTGCCATCGTGCTTGGCAGCCAAAGCCACCCAGCATTCTGCAAGGACATCGGGAGACTTCGCCTCTTTGCCCGCTTCCTTCACGGGTTCGATGATCGTACGCAAGGTCACGGCATACTCACGCAGCACCTGCTTGTCCGCCTCTTTCTTGATGCGGGGCAGCAGATACGCAGGGAGGTCTTTCAGACCGGCAGTCAGCGTGTTGGTGGCGCTGGCCAGGCGAAGCTCGCGTACTGCGGTCACCCGGATGTCAGCGTCCTTGTCTTCCAGCCCCTTGGCGAGCCAGTTCTCATACTGGCCGGGAAGGCGAAGCAGCAGATGGAAGGCCCGGGCGCGAATCACTGCGTCGTCCGATTTCCAGAGCTTCTGCAGCACGTCTTCCGCCTTGGCACCCAGGGCCTGCAGTTTCCCATACGCCACATAGCGGGTGCTGTTGTTCGGGGACTTCAAAGCCTCGGCACAACCCGCAGCGCTGCTGAAGTCCGGCTTGGCTGGGACCTGATACGCGTTGCCCTTCGGAGCCACGCGGTAGACCCGACCGCGGATCTTTTCCGCCACGTTGTCGCCCATGTTGTGTCCGCCCACACCCGGGTCATACCAGTCCGCCACAAAGAGGGAGCCATCGGGAGCGATGGCCACGTCCGCAGGGCGGTACCAGTTGTCGTCCGTGGTGAGGATGTCCACCATCTCGGCCGTGTAACCGGCACCGAGCTTCTTCACAGGATAGGCCCGCACCGTGCGGGGACCGGCGTCGCAGTGAATGAGCTGGTTTTCAAACGCCTTGCCCAGGAGTTTGCCCTCGTTGATGAGGATGCCCGTAGGGGACCCGCCACCGGTTTGCAGCAGGTTCGGGATGGTGCCCGGGTCGTTCTGGTGCCAATGCATGAGGGGAACCTCGGTCTCGATGTTGGTTCGAGGAGAGCGCCAGCCCGCGCCGGTGATTTCATCCGTGTAGCCGTAGCTGCCGTAGTCCACGATGGCGTTGATGCGGACGCCCTTGTTGCCGTCGTCATCGTTGTCGGACTGCCACATGCCGCCGAAGGAGTCCACGCACACCTCGTAGTTGTTGCGGAAGTTGTGGCCCAGCGTCTCCACGTTGGTGGCCTTGCCCGTGGCCAGATCGATGTCGCAGCGGAAGATCATGCCCTGACGGTAGGGCTTGCCCTGGTCGGAGATGTCGTTGCCCAGATTGTCCTTCACCCGGGAGCCGTCCGGCCACTTGAGCTCGCGCCCCTCGTTGCCGAAGTTGAAGTAGAACTTGCCATCGGGTCCGAAGACAATGGCGTGTGCGTTGTGATCATGGTCAAAGTTCCCGCCGACCATGAAGATCTTCTCGGCCTTCTCCGCCACGTCGTCGCCATCCGCGTCCGTCAGGAGCCAGATGTTGGGGGAGGCGCTCACAATGACCTTGGTGCCCTTGTCCTGGGGGAGCACGCAGATGCCCAAGGCGTTGGTGAGTTCGCGGCTCTGGTAGAAAGTCTTCTCGCCAGCCACGCCGTCGCCCTTCTGCTGGGTGAGGATGACCACGCGGTCCCCGGCTTCACGCAGAATGCCCCAGGGCTTCATGCTGGAGCGGTAGTTCACGGATTCCACGGCCCACACGCGGCCCTGAGGATCGATGTCGAGGTTGGTCGGGTTCTGGATCTGGGGCTCCACGGCGAAGAGCGTGGCCTCCAGGCCCTCGGGGGTCTTGAACCCGCGCATCTGATCGCGCGCATCTTCCACCCCGTATTCTTTCTCCGCCCCGCTGGATCCCTTGCTGGCCAGCATGGCCGCGGGCGGCTCGCTGGTGAACACGCGGGCCACCGCCTTATTCTGCCCGCCCTGTTTAGTCCCGCCTTCGTCAATACCCACCTTGCCCTCAAATGCGACCGTCCCTTCCGGGAGGTCGAAGGCGATGAGCGAGTTCGAATGCGTGCCGAAGCCCTGCAGGGTCTGACCCGCCGGGGTGCTCTCCAGCCGCAGGTTGCCGCCGCTGGCATTGCGGTTGATCCCGATGTTTCCCCAGCCGGTGCTGGACTTCTTGATCTTCAGTTCTGTGAGCTTGGTGCGCTTGCCATCAGCACCCACCAGTGTGGGCTCCACCCAGTCGGTCCAGTCTGCGGCAATGCCGTCTGAACCTTCGGTCACCACCAGATACAGTTCCTTCGCGCCCTTCAGATCCACCTTCACTTCGACCAAGCCATCCGCCTTGCCGATCTCGCGGCGAAAGAGCGCCTTGGGCTCCGCCGCGCTGGTGGCAACGGGCTTGGCAGGTGCTGCGGCTGGCTTGGCTTCAGGCTTTTTTTCCGGCAGGCCCTGTCCGGGCTTGGGGTCCAGATTGACCTTGAGATCCTCTTCCGTCACCTTGGACGCCACGCCGTCGGCGGGGACATCGATCTTGGCGCTCCAGAGGATGGCGTTGAGCACCAGTTTGCGCTGGTCGTCATTGCCCCAACCCTTGTGGTAGTGACCGCCGGTGAAACCGAAGCCACGGCCGCCCCCATCCCGCTCGGCCGCCCAGGCCACATGTTGCGGTTTTTTGTTGGCCACCTCTTCACGCACCGTCGGGTTGCCGCTGTGCGGACCGTCCGGGCGCTTCATCGTGGTGTCTGGCGGGATGTCGCTCAGCACTGGAGTCACGCCTTTCAAATTCGGGCGGAAGCGCATGTGGAAGTACCACTCGTCATTGGTGGTGAAGGGTTTCACCCCATTGGCCACCGGGTGCTTGGGGAATTCCTTGAAGTTCGCGTCCCAGTGTGGGTTCACACTCCAGTGGGTCTCAAAGCAGCCGCCCATCCACTCGATGAACTCCTTGTTGCCCTTGTCCGTGGTCGGCTCCACCGCGTAGTGCAGCGCCACAAAGCCCGCGCCACGCTTCATCTCCTTGTCAAGCTGTTGAATATGATCGCCTTGCAACGCAGGGTGGCCACCGCCGCCATCCGAGTAGATGAGGATGGTGTCTGCCTTGCCCAACTCCTCCGAAGAGGGCCAGTCGGCATTTAGGTGCACCTTGATGTCAGCCTGGGTGCCTGCGTCTTTGAGGCACTTGGCCAGCAACTGTACGCCGGCATTATGTTCATGCTGACCGGGGCCGTGGGATTGCTTGCCAGCAATCAGGACGATAGTTTTCGATTTGCTGTCGGCGGCAAAGCCAGACGTCAGAGACGCCGTCAGTGCCACTCCCAGCCAGAAAGTGAGTTTTCTCATGCGATGGAATGGGTGAATGAAGAGCCTACCCCATACGCACAACGCGGGGCAAGATTATCAAGTCCGGCTCCGTGCGGAACGGAAAAGTAGGATGGAAAACGACCCCACGCCCTTGGCTCTGTAGAATCGGACAAATTCTGGGAGAAATCGGACTTGAGCCACGTTATGCCGCTCCGGCTCAATCGAGCCTGTGCAACCTACCCTTCAAGATGAAATCCTGCCTTCCCCTGCTCCTCGCCACCCTCACCGCCGCCTCCGCTCTGGCTCAGGATACCGGCATCTACAGCCGCACCATCTTCGCTGACGACTTTGCCAAAGACAGCTTCGGCAAACGCTGGGGCCACTACAAGAGTGGCAGTGTGGTGAAGGACGGCGTGCTTCAGGGCATCACGCCTGAGGGTTCCGACCACTCCGCCGTGGACAACGTGGTGATTGAACCCGAGAAGGACCTCGAGGTGAACGTGAAGTTCCGCTACACCAGCGACAAGGCCAAGAGCTTCAATCTCTGGTTCGATGACAAGACCTTCAAAGGCTCTCACGCCGGTCACATCTGCAACGTCAACGTGAGCCCGACGGCGGTGAACATCGGCGACGCCAAGACCGGAAACTTCCGCAACGACATCTATGCCAAGAAGAAAGAGCCCGGCGGCCTGAGCGCCGAGGACAAGGAACTCCTCAAGAGCAAGAACAAGAGCTTCCCCGTGAAGCTGACCCTGCAAGACTGGCACACCCTGACCGCCCGCACCCAGGGCGATGAAATCGAAGTGCTGCTGGACGGCAAGTCCGTGGGCAAGTTCAAGTCCGAAGGCATCGCCCACGAAAGCAAGACCTTGATCAGTCTTACCACGAACCCCGTGGACGTGCAGTACGATGACTTCAGCATCAAGGGCGTGGCGAAGAAGTAGCGCCCGTCATTGGCGGCGCCGTGGCCTTCGGTAGATATCGGAAGGTCACGGGATTTCATTTCCCTCAATCCAAGTACGGGGGCCGTAAGTTCTTTCTCCAAGACTGCGGCTCCCGGCTTTGATGGAACACTGCCACGATCAATAGCTCGTTCTCATTGCTCCTACTGTAGATCAGCGTGTACGGGAATCGTCGAACGTTGCAGTGCCTGAATCTGGGTGTCAAACGTCCCCACGCCTCGGGGAATCGCAACATTAAATCGATGGCGTGATCGACTTCCTCCAAGAACTCTGCCCCTAGTCCGGGCACCTTGGATTCATAATAGGCCGCAGCGTCGTCCAACTCCGTTGCTGCTGGCGAAAGCAACCGGTATCTCACTTCTGAAACCGGCTCTTGAGGGCATTCAGCGTTTTGGGTCCGTCCAAGGCGAGAATTTCACCCTTTTGGAAAGCGTCCAAGCGAGAGTTTGCCTCATCGGCCCAAGATTTCTTCAATTCAGACGGCGTATGATCAAGGCTCTCGATCAGCCTGTCCGCGAGCACAGCACGCTCGACCTCAGTCAGTTGCAAGGCTTCTTTTTCGATGGTTGCAGCGTTCATCGTAGCGATGAGGAGGTTCTCTTTATGAATACCACAGCGGAGGAGAAACGCAACGAACTCGAAGGCAGCTATTCAGAAATGCCAAGGGACTTAACTCAGACTGAAACAAGCCGTTCTCCAAGCTCAGCAGCATCGAGCCTCCCACCCTCATCTTGTCAATCCGTCAAAAATCTTGTCAATCCTGTCTCAAAATCGTCACCCCGCCCACGGCAGTTCTGCAAACTCCATCTCAAGGTGCTTGGCTCGAACCCAGCCGGTGAAGCCGCTTTCCGTGCGGATCAAATACCATTGATTTGCCATGGCTTCAATGTCATCGCCGGGCTTCGCTGACGAGGGATCCCAGAGCAGCACGCGGAACTTGCTGCCCTTGCGGGTGTTGGCGAGCACGGTCTTGCCATCACGCTTTTGATACACCGGGAAGGAGGTCACCACGGTGCCTTCAATGCCGGAGGTTTCCTCAATGCCCAGCGAATAAAACTCCTGCGGGATCTGGGTGAGGTTCAGGTCCTTGCCAAAGACGTATTTCTCTGTCTTCATCCAGAAACCCATCCAGGCCGTGGCGATCAACGTGCCGTTCCCGGGCACCTTCAGATCCCCCTGGCCTTTCACCTTGCCCACCTGCTTGAGCTGGCCGTTCACCATGGCGAAGAAGTAGCGGACAAGGTAGTCGCTGTCGCCCTCGGCCGTGACTTCCAGAACCTTGGCTGGCTGATCGCCGGAAACTCGGTGAGCCTCCAGCGCGACGGTGAAGCCGGTGAACTCCTTGCCCAACGGGATGGATTCTTTACCCGCCTTAAGCACGGCGGATTCGAAATCAGCATCCGGATTCGAGCGGCTCAGCTCCACAGTATAGGTCTGCGACTGACCATTGCCCGCGAGGTCCACACTCAGCGTCGGCGGAGGATCCAGGGCAAACAACGCCGGGACCATCACCAGACCCAGCCAGACAGGCAGAAGAGCTTTCATAACAAGAGGATCAAAAGAAGAGCAGAGCAGAGTGAGCTGAGTTGCCCACGTCCCTATGCCTTCTTCTTTTTGACCGCGCTCTTCTTTGTGACAGCTTTCTTGGCCTTTTTCGCCACTTTCTTGCTGACAGCTTTCTTGGCCGCCGCCTTCTTCTTGGGCGGGGTGTTCACTGCAGGCTCAGGATTGGCCGACGGGATGGCATCCAGAAGCCCATCGGGGATTTCCAGACTGCCCAGATCGATACCGAACACATCGGACAAGTCCGAGACATCAATCACCCCCTCCTGCGAACCCCCATCCACTGCCGTCAGTGCCTGAACCGCGTCCACGGCACTCGTCCCGATGAGCTCTGCCGCATCCACCCCGCGCAGTTTGAAAAAGAGGGAGGGATCATCGTCCAAACGGCAGCTCACGCCATAGAGCGTGGCGGCGGCATGCTTGCAGAGGCCCGCGTAATCCGGACACGAGCAGGTGATAACAATCTCCTTGGGCGCAGGAAACAACCCGCCCGCCGGATCGGTCACCTGCTGGAGAATGTGGTCGTTCAACTTGCCTCCCAGCAGCTCCACCAGGGATCCGATGCGTCCCGTGCAATCGTCCTTGAGGTTCTGCCACCGGGCCTTCGCCAGAGGCTTGATGGCGATGCGCACCTCATAGAGATCTGACCCCATCACGGTGCTGGTGATCTCCCCCTGCTCGATGGCAAGATCCATCACCGATCCTTGCCGGAGATAGGTACGCCCCCGTGGCAAACGGTTGGAGTAGTCACTGTAAGCCTCCAGATTGCGATTCCAGGCTTTTCCCCAGAAGGTGATGCTCAGCCCCAGCTTGGCCTTGGGCACCACCGGAGCCAGGAGTTCCCCTTTCTTGCGACGCTGATCCACCTTGCGTTTCGTCCTCGCCTTGGCGGCGGCGCGATCTTCGAAGTCGTCGTAGCTGTAGGAGTTCCAGGACATGCGCAGGTGGGAGAGGGAGAGGCAGGTTACTCAGCGCCCATAGCACGGAACTGCAGGAACTCGACGAGATCTTTGTCGTTCATCTCGGTCAGGAGCTTCACGGCCCCGTCACCATCTCCGCCCAGAATCTCCTGAGCCAGCCCGCGCTTCTCACGGATGATGCCGTCGATCTTCTCCTCCAGCGTGCCCTGGCAGACGAACTTGTGCACCATGACCGCCTTCGTCTGACCGATGCGGTAGGCTCGATCAGTGGCCTGATCTTCCACGGCCGGATTCCACCATCGGTCGAAGTGGATGACGTGACTCGCGGCGGTGAGCGTAAGCCCCGTGCCGCCGGCCTTGACGGAGATGACAAAGAAGGGTGGGCCGCCAGGGCTCTGGAACTCTTCCACCAGCTGGCCGCGTTTCCCCACTGCCGTACCGCCGTGCAGCACCAGTCCGGGGCGACCAAACACCGCGGCCAGATAGTCGGCCACCGGCAGGGTCATTTCCTTAAACTGGGTGAAGACAATCACCTTCTCCTGGCGATCTGCGATACCGGAGCAGAGCTCCTCCAGCCGCTGAAACTTGCCGCTGTCCGCCGGCAGGTAACGGCTGTCACCACTCCATTGCGAGGGATGGTTGCAGATCTGCTTGAGCTTCATGAGCGCGGCCAGGATCACGCCCTGCCGCTGGATCTGGTCTTCCGTGTCCCCCAGTTCACGGGCCAGGGCGGTGACCAGCCGCTGATAGAGCTGCGCCTGCCGCTTGGACAGCGAGCAGAAGGCGGTCATCTCCGTCTTGCGCGGGAGGTCCGGCGCAATGGCGGGATCCGTCTTCACGCGCCGCAGGATGAAGGGGCGCACCAGCTTGCGCAGCGGAGCGTAGCCGCTGCCCGCCTTCGCCATCTGTCGTGCCCGGGCGGCAAAGGAACCGGCGGATCCCAGCAATCCAGGGTTCAGGAAATCAAAAAGGCTCCAGAGATCGCCCAGACGGTTCTCCACCGGAGTGCCCGTGAGGGCGATGCGCAGGGTGCCCTGCAGCTTCTTCACCGTGCGGGCCTGACTGGACCCGGCATTCTTGATAGCCTGGGCCTCATCCAGCACCGCCAGATCCCAGGTGATTTCATTGAAGCCCGCCAGCTTGCCCAGTGTGGTGTAGGTGGTGAGGAACACACCGCCCTGCTTCATCGCAGGATGCTCCCCGGCCTCCGCCTTGGCCAGTTCGCCGGCACTCAACGAGGAGCGGTGAGCAATGACCACCGGCACCTCCGGCGCGAATTTCCTGAACTCCCGTTCCCAGTTGGCCAGAAGCGAAGCCGGAGCCACCACCAGACTGGGGGCGAGGGGCTGCTTCGCCTTCACGCGGGCCTCACGACGCCTCAGCACTAGGGCGATCAATTGCAAGGTCTTGCCCAAACCCATGTCATCGGCCAGGCAAGCACCACACCCGAGGCGACCCATGAAGTCCAGCCAATCCAGCCCACGTTGTTGATAGTGCCGGAGGGTGGCCTTGAGCCCTGCGGGAGGCTTGCTGCCAGCGCTGTCCGTCTCCGCCCGCATGTCACCCAGGAGTTTGCGCAATGAGTCCCCGGCGATGAAGTTGGCCAGCCCTCCGGTGTCATCCAGCGTCAAGCCCTCCGCCACGGCACCCGCTCCGCCATTCCACCCGGCCAGCCAGCGCAATCCTTCATGAAAGGGCACGCCGTCGCGGTTGGCAGCCTCCGCACGATGCCAGTGATTGAGCGCCTGCTGGAGGCGCTCGCGGTCGGGTTCGATCCACTTGCCCCGCAACGAGATGAGCGGAGCGTCGCTAGCGAGGATCTTGGCGATCTCCTCCCGCGTCAATGGCTCGCCACCGAGGGCCACATTCACATTGAAGCTCAGCAGCACCTGCGCCCTCACCGTGCTCTGCTTGTCTCCCGCATCCAAGGTGACCTGCACCTGCGGTGAAGGCGGTCGGCGCCCCTGCCACCAGTCCGGCACCTTTACGAGCAAGCCGCTCTCCTCAAAGACGGGGATCTCCTGAAGAAAGGCAAAGGCCTCCGCTGGTTCCCAGGCCAGTGCCTGAAAGACACGCTTGGAGGCGATGAGCTGCTGCACGAGAGCGCTGCATTTGGACGCGGCATTGAGCGGCTCCAGCAGCGTCTGCAAGGCACTGCGATCATTCCGCCCTGCACTGTCCTGCAAGGCACGGGCCAGCGGCAGATGTTGGGGTTCACTCCGGGCATTCACCCGGTGGGTGTAGGTGGCGATGAAGGCGAAGGGACGCTGGGGATCGCGTTTGTTCTCCGCCAGATGCAGGGTGACCCTGCCGACCATGCGCCACACGGGGTGCAGCTCCCGCAAGACGGCCTCTACGTCACTCCCGGCTGCGACGATCCGCGCCGCCAGGGTGCCGTGCAGCGCCTGCCACAATACGGCCAACCTCTCCGGGCTCAGGTACTCCATGCCATGCACCGGAGGTGCTTCCTGAATCCACTTCTCCATCAGTGCGGAGGCCGGGGTCGCCACAGGGGTCTGCCAGGCGCCCTCCCGCAGACCGGGCACCTGACAGAACTGCATGATGAACTCCCGCACCAGATGACGCCACCAGGCGAGGTCGGCGGGCAGGTCACCATCCGCATCTTCCCCGGCCAAAGTCAGCAGCGCGGCCGTCGGGCTCCCCTCATCGGCGTCAGCGGCCCGCAACGCCTTCTCCAGCTTGCCCGGCACCTCGTCGGTTTCCGCGAGCCCCTCTGGGGTCAAAACCAGAACGCCCTCAGGCGTGAGATGAAGCAGGGGCAGGAGCTCGGCAGACATGCAGCGGGTCGGGAGACAAACAAAGAAAGAGCCCGCTCTCGCACTTCCCAGAGGGATGCGCAAGGCGGGCTCAAAGAGGAAATCAGGACTGCCAGACTACTGCTTGAGGATCAGGTCCTTGAACTGGACGATCATGGGAGGACCGGCATGAATCTGAAGAGCCAGGATGCCTTCCTTGGGAGCATTGGCGGCGTCTTCGTCCGTCACGTCCACGGTCTGCTTGCCGTTGATGAAGTGCTGGAGGTGGTTGCCCTTGGCCACGATCTTGTACTCATTCCAGTCTTCGCTCTTGATAGAGGCCTGGATCTCTTTGCTGTCACCGACAGTGCCGGTGGCTTCCACCGCGAAGTCCTTGCTCTTGGGATCAGCGGGGTTCTTGGCCTGAGACTTGATCACCGTCTTCTGGCCGCGTTGGGCGAGGATGCCACGGCCTTTCTCTTCATAGAGGATGCCGCTGTAGGTCGTACCAGCTTCGAAGTCGGCCTGGTAACCGCTCACCACCGGACCGTACTGCCCTGGGGCCAGCTCCTTGCTGCGATACTGCACGCCGCTGTTCCCGGCGACGATGCGATATTTGAAGGTGAGCTCGAAGTCACCCACCTTGCCGTCCTTGTAGACCAGGAAGGTGTTGTGGCTCAGCGGGCTCTTCTTGGGATCCGCCTCAGAAGCCGGGGTCTGGCCGGTGATGGCCCCGTCCTTGACGGACCAGAGATCCTTGTTCCCCTCCCAGCCGGTCAGATCTTTGCCATTGAAGATGGCCTTGCCTTCCTCCGCCGAGGCAGAGTGAAGCGTGAGGGCGGCGGCAACGAGGGAGTAGAGAAATGCGCGTTTCATGAGTGCAGCTAAACGGAGACTTCGTCTGCTTTCCAGCATGGAGGATGGAAAAGTTTGTCCCGCTTTCGCGGGAGGCAGGAGGAGAAGGTCCTGACCCGGGACTCTGGTGCCAGCGACCTGCGCCCGCAACTGGACCTCGCTGGCATCCACTCCGGGATGCAACACTCATTTTGATCTTCCGGAGGTATCAGTCGCTCCGCTCCTTCACTCTCCGGCTAATGGCTTTGATGCCTCCGGCATCGGATAGCCCGGACTGAGACACGATCAGATCGTCAAAATCAACGCCCCAACTTCCCGATGAGGTTCTGGGATCGGTCACGAATCACAAAAAAGGCGCTGACTCCTGCCAGCGCCACTTTTGACTTTTTACTCTCAACTTTTCACTGCCCTTCTCAATCCTTCCGGCTAGCCAACTTCGCCAGCAACCGCAGGATCTCCACGTACAGCCAGATAAGTGTGACCAGCAGGCCAAAGGCGGCATACCACTCCATGTACTTGGGGGCACCGTGCTCGACGCCCTGCTCGATGAAGTCAAAATCAAGGACGAGGTTCAATGCGGCGATCACTACCACAAACACACTGAAGCCGATGCCGATCAGACCGCTGCCGTGGATGTAGGGGATCTGGATGCCGAAGAAGCCCAGCACCATGGTGATGACGTACACCAAGGCAATGCCGCCAGTGGCAGCGAAGATGCCGAGCTTGAAGTTCTCTGTGGCCTTAATGAGGCGCAGGGAATACGCCGCTAGCAGCGCGAACAGAACGCCCAGGGTGAGCAATACGGCCTGCAACACAATGCCCTGAAACTGGAGGGCATACATGGCGGAGAGAGCACCGACGAAGAGCCCCTCAGCCACAGCATACAAGGAGCCAGTGAAGGCGGCCCATTCCTTTTTGAAGACGGTGATGAGGCACAACACCAGACCGGCGATGGCGCCACCGATCATCCACGGCATGGCCGCCGAGGGGTTTGCCATGCCGAGCTTGTAGGTGTAGCAGGCGCAGGTAAAGACGATCACCATGAACAGGGCGGTCTTGTTCACCGTACCCTGCAGGGTCATGGCGGGTTGCGATGCACCGACCCGAAGCTCGGCGAAGGTGGATTCCGAAAGCGCGGGATTCGAGGTTCTCATGGCTCGTAGAAGGGTTGGGGGGATGAAACGATGGCCAGCCCTGTCGGAACGAAGGGGCTGTTTCTCCAGAGATTGTACTTTAAGGGGCCGGACGACGCATGACAAACAACGATTCGGGCAAAACACGACTATAGGACGCACCGCCCAAGCGCGAAACGTAGTCCACCGCGGCCGGCTGGATCTCAGAGGGATCCGAGGTCATCAGCCCCTGGGCGACGTGGAACATGACCACCTCACCGATGATGTAGTTTGCGGCATCCGGTCCGCTGCCGTGATGCACCACCGTGTGCAGCTTGCACTCCATGGCGAATGGAGCCTCCAGCACGCGGGGTGGCTTGACCCTGAGCGAGGGCACCGCTGTGAAGCCGCTGTCCGGCCACTCGCTCACCCCGTAGGGCACCGGACGAGAAGTAGCCACCATCCCCTGCGTCATCGCCCCAGAGACCGTGTGGATGACGTACTCTCCCGTCGCGTGGATGTTGCGCAGGGTGTCCTTGAAGGAGCCGTCCTCCTTGGTGCAGGGGGAAAAACAGACGCTCACCGGATTGGACCCTGCGCCCATGAAAAAGGAGAACGGAGCGAGATTGGGGACGCCATCTGCGGACAGCGTGGAGACAAAGGCGATGGGCCGCGGTGCGACGGCATGGATGAGCAGATCGTAGGGATCGAAGCCCAGATCAGGAGCCTTGGGGTCAAATGCGTGATGGGAGTTCATGAAGAGAGGTACGAAATGGGAGAGTTCGAGGACTAGACAGTGCCGCCGGGGAGGAACTTGGGGGTGAGTCGGATGGCCCGGACGGGCTCCCGACCGTGCTCGGCCAGTCGGCGCACGGCGTTGGAGACCCGTCGGGTGAACTGGCTCAGGCTGGTGGCATAACGGGCGACCGGCGGCACGGCATGTTCAAGAAAGGCGTCATCATCACGGGAGATCACGGCCACGTCTTCCGGGATCCGTTTGCCCTTCTGCAGGAGGTGCATCATGACCGTGACGACATGCAGCCCCCGCGCCACAATAAAGGCGGTGGGCGGATGCGAAGCGCTCATGGCCTTGTCGATGAGCTTGCAGAGATGCGGAGCGGTGCCGTCATGCCGGATCACCGTGGGCACAGTGGCAGGTTCCGCAGCCATGGCCTCCAGAAACCCCTTTTCACTGTCGGCATCGCCGCCGAAGGCCCCCCGGGGCAGGACGAGCGCGATGCTGCGATGTCCTTTGCGCCGGAGCAGGCCACCGGCATGCCGACAGGTGGCGCGGAAGTCCGAGTCAATGGAAGGCAGCGCGATCTCAGGCGAGCTGGATCCCACCACCAGACAAGGCAGCTTACGCCTCACAAACCACTGCTGGATGGGGTCCTTTGAGCCAAAGATGACCCAGGCCGCCGCCGGCACCCGGTTCACCAGCGCGTCCAAGGAGCGGTCAGGATGCTCCGTGTAACTGGCCGGGCTGATGTGCAGCTCAAAGCTGAACCCCGCACGGTTAAGACTCGCCCGCAAATCATCCACCAGGCACATCGAGGTGGGGGCCATCTCCAGCAAGGGGCGGGAGGAAATGGCGGCAATGAGGCGGGAAGGCTCCGCCTCTGTCGCAGCCTGCACCCCGGCGCAGATGCGACGACGCTGCCGGGCCGATGCCGCGACCCAGCCATCCGCTTCCAGCACCTCCAGCGCGGCCCGCAACGTGGGGCGACTGACTTGAAGCTGGGCGCACAGATCCCGCTCTCCTGGCAGGAACCCCTGCCAGTGCCCGGAACGCACACCCTCCTTCAGACTGTGCACGGTCTGGGCCGTGAGCGAGTATCGCTGAGGCAGGGCGGGCTGCGAGGAGAGGTCTGGGGGCGACATCTGGTCTGGTCAGGGGAAGTGACCAGGAGCCTACGCTTGTTCGCCCTGTGCCTGCAAGCCAAAATCCCCAACCTACCTGACTGCCCCCCTTCGGGCTTCACCCCTTCCCCCACACAACCACCGGAGAATCATGCACGCCCCGTTGTTTCAGCTCCACCAGCGAGACATCTGGGTGTTTGGCGGCGCAGGCTATCTGGGCCGGCCTGTGGTGACGCAACTCCTCGCCATGGGAGCCCGGGTGCTCTGCGTGGACATGGAGGACCGGGCTACTCATGCCGTGGCGGAATCTGGCTGGAACGACCAAGTCACCCCGGCCTCTCTGAATGTGAACGAGGTGGACGAGGCAACGCAGTTCGTGGAGTCACAACTGGTCACCCGGGGCACACCTCACGGCCTGGTGGTGATGACCTTTCAATCCACTGCCAGGCGGCTGGACGAATTAAGCGCAGCAGAGTTTGATGCCGCCAATCACGGCAATCTCACCGCCACCTTCAGCCTGGCCCGACCGGTCGCGGCCGCTATGGCCCGCCAGGGACGCGGCAGCATGGTCCTCTTCTCCAGCATGTACGGCTCCGTGTCGCCGGATCCGAGGGTGTATAAGGAACCCATGACGCCCAACCCGATCGAGTACGGAGTGGGCAAGGCCGGGGTGCAGCAGATGGCGCGCTACTTTGGCGTGCATCACGGTCCCCACGGCGTGCGCTGCAACTCCATCTCGCCCGGGCCTTTTCCCAATCCCAAGGTGCAGGTGGATCACCCGGACTTTGTCAGCCGACTTTCCTCCAGGGTCCCGATGGGCCGCGTGGGTCACGCCAGCGAGATCGCCGGTGCCGTGGTCTTCCTGCTCAGCGATGCCTCCAGCTTCATCACCGGTCAGAACCTCGCCGTGGACGGCGGCTGGACCGCTTGGTGACCACCCCTTTCATCAACGCCCTCTTTCCCATGCTCATCGACTGCCACAACCACGTTGGAGCGGACCTGCTCTTTTACCTGCATGGCGACTTCCCCTATGCCCAGCAGCTCGTGGCCATGATCCAGGAGGGCGGGGCCCTGGGCGTCACGCACTGGGTCGTCTTTCCTTTTGTTTCCTATGCCGCCATGGACACCACCAGGTTCCGCGCCGGCGAGGCGGGCTTCGGCTCCGGCGGCCTGGAGAAGGTGCCCTACGCCTTTGAGAACCGCCGCCTGCTGGAGGAGTGTCACAAGTTGTTTCCTGAAGAGGGACGCAAGACACTGCCATTCGTGATGGTGGACCCCCTACGCGAGACCGCCGCCCAGGCGGTCGAGCTGCATCGCCTCAGGGAACAGTATCGCTTTCACGGCATCAAGATCCAGAGCACGATCATCCAGGCCGACATCAAACGACTCGCCCATGAAGGCCAGGTCTTCCTGGAACTGGCGCGGGAGTGGGATGTCCCCTTTCTCATTCACAGCAGTGTCGCAGAGAGTGATCTCTGGGCCCAGGCGTCCGACATCCTTGATCTCGCGGAGGCGAACCCCGACGTCCGCTTTTGCCTGGCGCACTCCTGCCGCTACGACAAGGAGTGTCTGGACCGCGTGAACGCCCTGCCCAACACGTGGTTCGACTGCTCCGCGCACTGCATTCACTGCGTGGGCGCGGTGGATGATCTCCCCTACATCGCCCCGCGTTCCCGACGCTTCGACAGCGACTACTCCCGCCCAGAACGAGTGATTGCCGACATCGCGGAAGCGTATCCCACCAAGTTTATGTGGGGCAGTGACTCCCCTTTCTACAGCTACGCCGCAGAGATCAATCATCAGGTGGTGAAGCTGATCAGCACCTACGAGAAGGAGGTGACGGCATTGAAAGCGAGCCCGCCCGAGGTAGTGACGCGCATTGCCTCCACCAACACCCTCGCGTATCTGAAGCTGCATGATGAAAGCATTCTCTCTTGAGGGACGGTCCGCCCTGGTCACGGGGTCTTCGCAGGGCATCGGGTTCGCGGTCGCACAAGGCCTGGCCGAAGCCGGGGCCCGGGTGATCTATCACGGCCACCAGACACGTCCGTCCGACGTGCCGGAACCGGCGGTCTATCTGCTGGCCGACCTCACCCAGGAGACGGCGGCAGAGCAGTTGATGGCCGAGGCCGTCGCAGCCGATGCGGCGCTGGATCTACTGGTGTGCAATGCCGGCAGCTTCTTTGACCTGCCGGTTCTGGAAATGACGCGGGAGCGCTGGGACCGCACCATGGCGCTCAATCTCACCTCCACGTTCTTCCTCGCCCAGGCCTTTGCACGCCATCTGGTGACAACTGGAAGGCCGGGAAGCATCATCATCACCTCCAGCACCAATGGGTTTCAAGGCGAGGTCAACTCCTGCGCCTATGACGCCAGCAAAGGTGCACTGCTCATGCTCATCCGCTC
>NZ_BATR01000016.1 GCF_000739655.1 Verrucomicrobium sp. BvORR106
CACGCAGCCGGACCCTCCTTTCCTCCGGCTCCTCCTCACTCCGCCGGGGTCCGTTGTCATATTTCCTCGAACCCTGCCATAGGGCTTCACCACCACCTCCTCCCGTCCCTCTCTCCTTCTCCTCCACCCTGCTCTCTCCAGGAGAGACGAAAGGCTGGCCCTTTCTCTGGCCAGCGTCAGTGCGCCCAGCGCGACGGGGCCGATCACGATGAGGCTCGCGCTCACGTTCCTGGTAGAGCAAGTGACCCCGCTCGCGATTCGGGTGCGGCGTGGACTTGGCGCTGCGCAGCTTGTGGCGCAGATCACGCTCCGTCCACGGTGGCTGGCAGCCCTGGTTCCAATGCATCAGCAGCGGCAGGGCCTCCTCCGGATCCAGATCAAACCCCCACACCAGCGCCGATGCCGCCCTGAAGGTGGTGGCATGCCCGCTCTGGCCCGACACCGCCACCGGCATCTTGCTCAAGTACAACCCCGCCCGTTCCAACGCCGTCGCCCGTCTGTCCATCGCCCTGTCGGCGGCCCATTCCCCTTCCCCATCCTGTCTGTGCATGCGCAGGACAGTGCGCCAAGCTCCTCATCCCGTCATCCCCCGCCCTTTGTGCGGTTGCCGGGGTAACTGGATTGAAGAAACAAGTTGAATCGTTTGTTGGAAATCGGACGCGTTGCTACCCGGGAACCAGTGCGTCAGTCCGTCAGTGGGCAGTGCGTCAAGGTGTTGAAACCGAAGCTGTACGGAGTACAGGCTTCAGCCTGCGCGGGCCGCGGAAGACGCCCAAACCAAGCGGTCAAATTTCAGTTTGCCTTAGGCCGTCCATCACCGCGTGGGCAAACTGAAGTTTGTACTACGAACAGAGCCTCGCCAGCCACATCAGCAGCCCTCCTTTGTGCCTTCGTGCCTTTGTATGAGCATAGAGAAGCTCTGCTCAGGGTCTTGCGTCTTGTGTCTCCCTGCTTCGCTTGGCTTGCTTTGTTGACTCGCACAGGCTGAGGCCTGAACTCGCTACTGGCGCGGGCCCAACGCCTTGACGCACTGCCCACTGACCTACTGACGCACTGGTTTGCCCGCGAAGCGGGCCCTCCCGTTCCTCCACGCCGTGAGAAACGCCGGGAACCCCACGGGCACCTGCCCCATGAGCCGGGCCGCCTGGGTGAGGCGATGGTACGCCGTCTCGCCGTTGGCCGGGCATTCCCAGAGCCGCAGGGGCAGCCAGAGGCGGAGCAGCCAGTCTGACGTGCTGCGCTGGTAGCGCTCTGGCTTGCGCAGGGCCTGCTCCAGCTCCCGCCCCAGATCGATCGCAAACTGCACCCGCCCGGCCTCATGCCGCGCCTGGATGTCACTGGCGTAGTAGGCCAGCACGTTCTCTGGCGGGAACCCATCGCGCAACCGCTCCCGCACCCGGTGCAGCAGCCGCTTGTCCATCGCCTTCTCTGCATCCCCCTCCCGCGCCGCCGCCCGGGCAGAGCGCCCCACCTGCGAGACCACCTGGCACTCCCGGAGGGTCAGCCGATGCACATGCTGCACCAGCCCCGTCAGCGACTGTGAAGAAGCCGCCGCAGAAGCCGCATCCTCGGCCTCGGACTCGGCCTCAGCAGCAGCATCAGACGGGCACCAGCAATACCCCGCCACGTACCGCGGCCAGGGCTCCCGACCTCCTTCACCTTCGCCTTCGTCTTCTCCGCGTGCCAGGCGTTCCTGCACCAGCCCGTCCAGCATCTCGCAATCCGCCAGCCCCTGCTGCAGCCGCGCCCGCGCCACCGCCAGCACCCACGGGGCCGAGAGCCCAAGCTCCCGGCTCCGCCCCTTCTCCTCCTCCCGGCAGAGCCGCCGCAAACGCCACACGATCTGCGCCATCCGCCCCCGTACCGCGCGCATCTCTCGCTGGCTCTCCGTTTCGCTGTCGGCGTTTCCCATCCCCTGGCCTTCCCCCACCCCCCAAGGCCAAGGCAAGATCCACGCCCCGCTCTCCGACCGGATCCGGGTCGTAGCAGGCAGAGATGACGATGAAGCTGGCGATGACGATGGCGATGAGGATCCCATAAGCCCAAAAACGATCCCCTAACCAGCCCCAGCCCACTCCTAAAGCCAAGTAAAACCGCCCTTCCCAAGCCATGAACTTCGTTCCCTCTGCCCCTGATACCCAATTTCTCCTGGTCTCCTCCCACGCGCCAGCTCAGGTCTTGTGTCTTGTGTCTTCTAGTCTGGCGTCTCCCGCGCAGCGGGCTCTGACCCAGCCCATCCCCAAAGCCAAGCAAAACCGCCCTTTCCACCCCTCCAAAACCCCGAAAGTCACAACCCCCTCATCCTCAACACTGGTGAATTTCCCGTACGAAGTACGAAAAGAACGAAATGCACGAAATCGAGGCCTGACGAGGCCGGTGTGACTACGAGTACCGGGGGCTTGACTGGACCTGTTACCGCTCACCTGTCCGCATTCGATTCAAGGTACTCAATCGCATCCCCCAGCACGCGTTCTCCAGCAGCACGAAGCCCGTCAACTGTAGGAGGGTCCGACGAAAGGAGACCATTGAGGCACGTGTGATGGGCTTCCTCGAAATCAGTCTTGCTGGCCATGAGTTCGCGCATTCCGTTCCCCACACTCTTTGCAAGCACCGACCATTCCGTTGGGAAACAAGCTTGCAGCGCTTTTCGCCACGCCTCTGCCCATGGACGATAGTCGTCCAAGTCCGCCAGCCTGGCAATGGCAAGCACCCGTCCGAGATCCTTGTTGCTGCGCTTGATCTCCCGGCCGACGATGGCTGCGCTCATGCGTTCCGGCTTAATCTTCGGATGCTCCAATAGATTGGCTAGCACCATCATCTCAGGTCGAGCATACCGAATTCCCAAAGGCCCAGCTTTAAGCGGGCGAAATGTTGTGACGGAAAGAAAGCGAAACGTAGGCAGACCGAAGTGGCCCTCGGCCAACGGCAGCCGGGTCCACACTCTGCCAGAGACATCAGCAGATTCTGGCACCGTCAACAGTTCGATGAACCAAGCTTCCTCTGAATCGGGTTCAACATCCGGAGGATACAGCCGTACGGCGGGCAACTCTTCCACGGGTGTCTTGACGCTGCCAGGTTTCTGGTGGTCGCCTGTCACCCTTCGCTGCCAGCCCGCGTCCAGCAGTTGACGGGCAATACTCTGCCCCGCTCCGACTGCGGCATGGAACGGTTCAAGGACACAATCCACATCTTTGGTGCGGACAGCCTTGGTGGGATCTTTCCTGAAGTAGTGATAGCCGGCAGCAAGACTGCCGATCACCACGATGTTGTTGCGGCAGGCCTCCGGAACGGCGCGGGCCACTTCTGCAAAAACACGGGAGGGGGAGACGTGACTCATGACGATGATGGGGGGGCAACCGGGTGAGGAACTCCAGGGCTTGGGACTCCAGACGGGCTTCATGGAGATCCAGCAGACATTCGACCTCATCCGCCCAACAGAGGCCATTTTCGGATTCGGTGAAGAACGAGACTGGGCGGGACAAGGTATGAAGGACGACCCGACAGGGCTCGCCCCGTTCCGCTGGCACCAGGGCAGGATCCAGGCGGCGCAAGAACTCAGTCACCTCGCCCTCTCGACTCGAGTGGATCACGAGATCCAACCGGGGTGTGCCGACCAGATCCAGTCCGGGGACATACCGTCGCGCTCCAAGTACTCCGCCGACGGCGATGTCATGACGATGGAGCTCGCGGAGACGGCCTAGGAGCACCTCAGGAGGACGAGGTCTGCCGGAGCGGTCAGCATATCCTTGGGTTGCGCGGGCCTTCTCGGATTGGGCAACCAACCTGAACCATTCATCGCGAGGAAATGTATCCAACTCCACCCGCCGGTCGGAGTGTCTGCGCAACGAGGATTCCAAACGCTCCAACGCACTCGCGACAGTTGGATAAGAGAATCCAGTCTGCTGGCAAAGCTCCTTCAATGTTAGAGGACCACTCCTGCGGAACCAATGGACGAGAAGCACTTGAAACACTTCGTAAAAAGACTCCTTGTGTCGTCTCCTAGCCTGGGATCTGTCCTGTCTGAGAAGGGCTCTCTCAACCACTTGATCAATGATCTTCTCGTCCTCATTGCTTGGAGGGTTCCCCGCGACCTCTATTCGATGCTCGGATCTCCTCACCACCAAACTAAGCTTTGAGGCCAGATCTGGCCTCACAAGGCTGCAAATCGCCTGCCACTCCTGAATCAGTCGCGCGTCCCCGACCAAGGGAGCCTCCAGGATCAGAAAGCACCGTTCTATCCTATCCTGATTCCGGTCCGCCAAATGCGCCACCTCCACCACCGCCAGGGCAAAACTCCGCAGATCTCGCAGCCCTATTTTCACCTCGAAAATGGACTTCCCATCGGCTGAGACAGCATCCACCAAGAATTGGCTGCCATCGTCATACGGCAGATTGACTTCAAATTTCCGAGGACCCTCCATCTGTGTGAAAGTGCTTCCTTAAATCAAAGTCGCAACTTTAAATTAAACTCGCGCTTTAATTTAAAACTCGCACCTTAGTGAGCAGTAGGGCCGAATCGCGAGTCCGTAAGATCCCATAAGCCCAAAAGCGATCCCCTCACCAGACCCAGGCCCTCTTGCCCCCTCCAAAAGGCCAAAAGTCATAACCACCTCATCCTCAAAACTGATAAATTCTCCGTACGAAGTACGAAAAGAACGAAATGCACGAAATCGACGAACTGAGGCCTGGCGGCCAATGCGTCAGTACGTCAGTACGTCAGTACGTCAGTACGTCAGTACGTCAGTGGGCAGTGCGTCAAGACGTTGGACCCGAAGCTGGACGGAGTCCCGGCTTCAGCCTGCGCGAGTGACGCAACACGCCCCGCAGAGCGGTCATTGGGGAGCGCACGCATCCTGCGTGCTGTTCGCGGCATCTTGCCGCGAACGTCGGTCGATTTGTTCCTGACGCCCAATCCGTCGCGGACCAACATTCGCGGCCCTCTGTGATGAAATTCAGCCGGACTCAGATGCCACTGGCCGAGAGGCGAATCGAAGCACCCGGAAACAGCCGACGCGCTTGCCTCGAACTCAAGCGAAGGTTGTTGAGCAGCAGACCCTCCTCCAACCAGCTGGCGACAAAAGGCCCGTCCACGCCCGGTGGGATCAAGATCACGTTATAAAGGATCGCACTCCGGTCCATTCCCACCGACCACCCCTCCGCCACCAACTTTTTCGCCGCCTCGATCTCCACCAATCGCTCCTCAATCAGGAAATCCGAATGTCTCAGCACCCCGCTCTTCACGGCATTAAAGAGGACGCAGCAAAGCACCCCGGAGAAGAATCCTGAAAGGTAAAGGCCAAGATGGATCGCACTTGTCATGAGGCGGGTTAGGTAGCAGACGAGATAATGTAACGCCACTCTCCGCCAAAAAAGAGAAGTTCGGACCCCTCCAAACCCAGAAAGTCATAAATCATTCATCCTCAACACCGATAGTTTCTCCGTACGAAGTACGAAAAGAACGAAATGCACGAAATCAACGCATCTCCAGCCTGACCGTGCCGGACCGGTACAATCCTCCCGGCAGCGACTCCAGAAACTGCGCTGCGTTCTGCGGATGATTCAGCCGCTGGGAGGCCAGGTACACCCTCGCCTCCTCTTCATGCCCTTTCTGCTCCACGACGAGGACCGAGTCGCTACCTTGAAACCTGAGCAGTACAGGTACTGGTGTTTCTTCTCGTACTGCCCCCCGGTCTTCTCCCCCAGCCACCCGCCACAACAGGCCACAAAAAACGGCTTCTGCATCCACCATGACAACGCATCCCAAATCGATAAATGCGTCTCTATCATCCATACCTACGCTTTCGATCTCAAAAATGGTTTACACGTTCCGGTCAATCGATCAAAAAGTGCTTCCAAACTGCTGTAAGCACCAGATATCAGCACGCGGTTATTGCAAGTAAACGCGCAATTTGCACTTGGGCACACTCGCCTCTTACTATCCGAATGCATACACAACAATGAATTTGCATAGCAGTAAAATGCGTTTTTCGTGGCAAACTCACAATAAGGGACTCGCGTAACACCACACCGGAGCTTTGTAATCACTATCATTGACTCCAAAACCGTGAACCAAGCAACCATCCGCACTTTTGACAGCAAGTCAGATGAGCACACCTACCGTCAGTGGCTCTATTCACATCCAGACTGTTTTGTTCTTAACTTTCCGAGAAATGGAATTACAGCCTCAATGCATGTTGTTTTTCACCGTTCCAACTGCCGAGTCACCCTTTCTCATCGCTCGTTCCCCACACCTGACTGGCTCAAGGTTTGTTCAAGCAGCCTGACACATCTGCTATCTTGGGCTTTACAACGGCGTATATTCAGAGACGCCCCATCTACTCATGCTTGCAAAATCTGTTTTAGGCACGCTCCTTTTGAGTTTGAGCTTCTTGGTTTGAGGCCAACTTCAGACCCAATTGAGTTTGAAAACCTGGTCAAAACCGCACTAAAGATAATTGAACTCCCACCCCCATTGGGCCAACTCCAGCCTTCACGCATTGAGCGCGAGGTTGTGCAGTTTAGCCGAGACCCTTGGGTTCATGCTTACGTTTTGCGAAGATCTGCAGGACATTGCGAACGATGTGGCGCACCTGCCCCCTTTTTAACTCCAGAGGGAAGTCCTTATCTAGAGGTCCATCATATCGTAACGCTCGCAGAAGGCGGCCAAGATACGATCAACAACACTGTAGCTCTATGCCCCAATTGTCACAGAGAGTGCCACTTAGGCACTCGTGCGGACACAATAGCAGACCAACTTTTTCAGATGGTCGAGAACAAGATGAAGCTTTCCGTCACCCCTTTGCATGCATCAAACTTCAGCGAGGCATAAAATGCCAATTGGGGAAAACTAGATTCAAACATAATGCGCCGATCCACAATCGCCGATTACTCGCATGCGAAGAGGTATTCACCGCCATTATTCAAAGGAAACCATCTCTGCAAAGTTTGGATGAACTGAAGAAATGACTCGACTTTGCAGCCGTGAAGACTCTCCTTTTCGACCAACCTCTCGTAGATTGAGTTCGAACGTTGAATTCCAAATTCTTTCAGTAGCGTTTCGAGCGCCTCCTTTGGATGCTTTGGCTTACCAAGCTCGTTCCGCCCTCCAAAGCTATCAATCGCAGACTCAACAGCGCTTGGAAAAAATAGATCGACGCGATCCTTGCACTTGCGAGCTCTTTCGCGCACAAGCGCTTGAAGATGCGTAGATTCAAATCGAATCCACGCTTCAATCTCAGGATCAACTATTAGTACGCAAGATTTCGCCTCTTCCCATCCACTTTCTATCAGCTCATTATGAAGGTATTTTTCAAGGTTTGCCTTACCCCTGTCTTCCCACCCACTGCCGTGAAAATCCCTTACAAGGAGGACGTGACTGCAAGATCTTTGGTAAGGTCGAAGTAGGTCTACCACTTCTTTACTGCTGTCTCGAAACGCATCTTTAACAATTTCGTAGTCGACAGCTCTCAGCCTCAAGCTTGCGCGCCGCTCCCTAAGGATCTTCTCAATCACAAGAGGGTAGGCTCCGTCGGGAACTAAGATGGCGATTTTGGCCTCCATATTTATGCTAGCTAAGGATCCCGGCAGCATACAACCGAGCAAGTGGAAGACCCTTTTTCCAGTCCTGGAGTTTGGGGTGTTGACTTCCATTAAGGACATCCGTCTCCCCTTGTTCGGTCTTAGAGAAACAAAGCAGGTGATGCGGCTCACACAGTCCGACGAAAATCGGTGAATGAGTGGCCACCAGCACTTGACCATCATATACAGAATTGAGCGAGAGAAAAACCGCCTCAACTGCTTGCGGATGAATTCCGTTTTCTGGCTCCTCAATAAAGAAAACTGAACTATTCTCTTTGAGATATGGCAACAGAGTAAGAGCAAACATCCGCAATGTGCCGTCTGATAAATGCCACGATGGCACCGCCGCTCCATTATCGAAATGAGCGACTAGATGGCTAAATTTTGTATCTGGACTTTCAACTACGTCTACCCTCTTCAGAGGTAGGATTGTGCGCAAATGCTCTAACCATGCCCCCATCCCAGTCATATCTCGCGAGAGACTGGCAACAACATGAGGTAGATTAGAACCGTCCGGAAGGAAGCCCCCTTTCTTTAGCGGAGGACAAGCCTTGCGCATCGACTCGCTGTTTAATGTCAATTGGAACGAGCCTTCCAAGAGTTGTTGCTTGAACCAGTTCGAAAGAGGAAATCGTTCGTCGGATGGCAGCGATCGAAGTGCCGATTCATGAGCTGGATTTCTTATCTGCAAGTTCCACTTTGTCGTCTCCGCTTTGAAATAGGAGTTTCCTGAGCCGGTTTGCCACTATTTATGGCATCCCTACGTAGAAAGGAACGCTCCCCATTCTGGTTCGCCTGCTTCATTCTCCCGGACGGTCGGAGGGTTCAGCGGTCCACCAAAGAAACCCGTCGCAAGGTCGCTCAGACCATGGCCGACGAGTGGGAGGTGCTGGCCAAACAGAAGGCCAAGGCCAAGCAGGCGCATCAAGTCATCTCTGACATTTACAAAAGCGCTCACGGGGAAGACCTCCCATCTTCGACCACCCGGACCTTCCTGGAGGGCTGGCTGGCCCGCCGGAAGGGGGAAGTGAAGCCCGCCAGCTACTCCAACTACAGTGCCCGGGTTCGCGATTTCTTGAGGTGGCTGGGGAAAGGAGGCGACGACGCCATCGGGCAACTGGCCCAAAGCTCGTTCGTGAAATACAGAGACGACGTGGCCCAGAGGCTCAGCGTCACCACGGCGAACCAAGCCGTCAAACTGTTGCGCTCCATGTTCGAAGACGCCCGCCGGGATGGCTACCTGCCCGAGAATCCCGTTCGGGATGTTCGTCCGCTCAAGTCGGCCGAAGAGAGAGTCAAAAGGCGGCCCTTTACCATTTCAGAGCTGCAAGCTGTCCTGTCAGTGGCAGATGACGAATGGCGCTCAATGGTGTTGTTCGGGATCTACACTGGTCAACGCATCGCGGACCTAGCTCGCCTTCGGTGGGCAAATCTGGATCTCCTTCAAGGGGAAATCCGTCTCCAGACTGCCAAAACCGGCAGGGTCGTCATCATCCCTTTGGCTGAGCCCCTTCAGCGGCATATTGCCTCACTCACGGCTGGCGAGGCGGACGCCTTCATCCACCCCCGAGCAGCCAGCCACGTAAAGGTCGCCACCGGCCAGGCTGCCGCCCTTTCGCGTCAGTTCGGCGACATTCTGGCCGCGGCAGGTTTGCGGCAGATTACCAGCCACGAAGCTCAGAAACAGGGTCGATCCGGACGACATGAAATCGCCCCGTTGTCATTCCACTCCCTTCGCCACACCGCTACGAGCCTGATGAAAAACGCCGGCGTGTCGCCAGCCATCGTTCAAGACATCATCGGGCACGACTCGGCAGAGATCTCCGCCCACTACACCCACGTGGACAGTCCCTCCAAACGAAAAGCCCTCAGCAGCCTCCCAGACCTCAATCCATGAAGAAAAGTACCTCCCGGATGGTTGAGAAACCGCGACCACAGCTAGACACCGGGTACCCCGCTGTTGGCGAGCTCGCATTGTTAGCTGCCCAGTTGTTGGGTAAATCCGACGCTCTAGACGTGAATGCCGCTGCGGAGAAAGCGCTTTCCCTATGGCGGGCCTCAGCTATGGCCATCTACGCAGCCAAAGAAGCGGAGGTCAACTTTCCCGCTGTGGTCTACGAAGACTGGTACATCCAAGCGAAGAAGGCTGCAGACGACCGGTACATCTACCCGAGCACCGGCAAAACGTTGACCTTTAGGGAGGCGGCAAAGACCCTCTACGAAGAGGATGAGCCCAATTCCATGAAGCTGCTAGCAGCACTCGTCCGCAAGAATGGGGAAAAGGCCTCCCAGCGGGTGACAGTCAACCAATTCTGGTCGTGGGCAGTATGGCGGGAGGTCGAACGACTCGAAGTCCAGGAAGCAACGAAGAGCAAATGGGGTCGGGAGATGGCTGCCAAACGAGAGGAAAAGAAAAAGACCAAGGTGAACAAAAATAAACTTTGACGACAAGAATCTCTCCCCCTCAACGCGCAAAGAACGGGAACAGACGACTCCAGCAACGGCTCCACAACGAAATATCGACTGCGTCCAACGACAACCTAACGGGAAGTCAGTTTGCTACCGTGATTTGTGAACACGGTTCAAGACAACTCTAAACTCTCCACCGACGCCCTCCCAGAGTGGGCAAGGCCCACAGACATCACCCGTCTCTTTGGAATCAAGCGAGGTACGCTTTGGGCTCTCATGTCCTCAGGCGACATTCGCAGCGTGTCGCTACGGAAAAAGCATCAGCTCAAGGGCACACGTCTTGTGAATGTGCAGTCCGTTCGCGACTTCATTGAGGCCCAGACGCCCGGCAGTGAGAAGCGCAGCGAGGGACTTTGAGGCTTCTAGACACGAACACTGCAACTTCACCCATGAAGGCCTCACCTGCTGCCTCGATGCCCCGCCGACCGCCTCGCTCGAAGCGAGAGAAGCGCATCAACCACCTTACGCCCGCCATGGCCCTTGAGCAGGGCAAAGGCTATGTGGTCCTGCCCAGTGACGCCGTCTCTTCTCTCGACCCTTTCTCCTGCAAGCTGCTGGCCGTACTGCTGAACCGCAGCAGTGATTTCCAGTGGAACCGGGGGTATCTCCGCCGCGCGGCCAAAATTTCTGACTACCGAGTACGGGACGCCCTGCTGGCGCTCAAGGCAACAGGTTACGTAAAGACGGAGCACCGTACGACCGATGGCGGCACCAAGATGGCCGGGCAGAAGTGGTGGGTGACCGCCATCCCGTTCGTCTTTGCCAAAACAGCTGATTCCGAAGCCGTTTCCCGTGTTGTCGAAATCCGTCAAGACGGGGAGCATCACGACAAATGTATTGTATATCATAACGTAACCACACCCTTACCCTCTCCGTGCCGGAGAGGGGACCAGGAAAGCTTCTCACCGGGAGAAGAGTTGGAAACGATGCCGGAGGCAGCAGATCCGGTGGGCAGTTTACCGGTATCGAATGATCAGGACTCTTTGACGGTGCTCCCGGGAGATCCCGATAACGGTATGGGGGATCAGACGGAGGACATTCTCTGCGACATTTCCCCGGTCATTTCCGATTCAGTTGATTTGGATAACGTTGACACTGAACTGGATGCTGCGCCTGCCCTTCGGACATTTCACCTGTCATTTCCCACTCGTTGCCAGAGTCTCTGCGCCCCTCCCGAAACTGGGGCGACGATACTCGTGCTGCGTTCCAGTGGGTCCTCAACTCCCAGTTCGCGGAGGAATTCCGCAAGATCCTCGGCAACGGATTTGCCTGGGACATGGCCTCAGCCAGGATGTTTTACCGTCGGTTCCGGGCTGGAACCATCCGCCCCGTCGACACCTACACGATGCAGGGGATGGGCCTTTCCCAGATCCGTGAAGTGTGTGCGGTGGCGGCGACTTCCCTCACGATGCTGTGCCGTCGCTGGGAGTCGATCATCAACCGCTTCGCTGCGGACGAGAACAAGATGTGGCAGTACCACCACGACCTGGTCATGCGGACGATGTCCCGTGTGCATGGTACAGGTCTTTGGGAGGAGGTGGGAACCCATCAAGCTGAAGGTACGGACCTTCCAGTGGAGCCGAACGTGTTCATGCTGCATGCGTTTGATGGTGCTGATCCGGAATGGACCTACCGCCAGCTGGAGCGCTGGCTCGATAATGATCCGGCTCGTTTGGCTGCGACGCTGTCGTGTGTGTGCCCTGTGCAGGCGGTGGTCCTCCTGGACCCGGCCTGCTCGCCGCCCGAGGTCATCCGCATGGCCCGCGGCATTGTTCTGCCAGACCTCATCAAGCTGTGCGCCTTGTCGGAAACCGTGGACCGCAACACCTTTCAGTCGCTGGCCGAAGTGGTCCAGCAAGTTGAACTCCTTTGATACTTTGGAATGATCGGGGGTTCGATCCCCTCCCTGCTCACTCCTATATTTTATGAGGCTCCGCGCATCTAAAGTCAAAACCTAGTCCGTGTTGCCCCCGAAATCATGGACTCAGCACAACCTTTACGCAGCCATCCTGCTTGTCCCGGAACATCTTGTAGGCATCCGGTGCCTTCTCCAGCGGCAGACGGTGAGTGATCACAAAGGAGGGGTCGATCTCCCCATTTTCAATGCGGGAGAGCAAGGGGCGGAGATAGCGCTGGACGTGAGTCTGTCCCATCTTGAACGTCAGCCCTTTATTCACTGCGGCCCCGAAGGGGATTTTGTCCAGCAGCCCTACATAGACACCAGGGATGGAGATGGTGCCCGCCTTCCGACAGCATCGGATGGCCTGTCGAAGCACGTGAGGTCGGTCCGTGCCCAGCATGACTGCCGCTTTGGCCTTGTCGAGAATTGCATCGAAGCTGCCCGTACCATGCGCTTCGGTGCCCACGGCATCAATGCAGCGGTCCGGTCCCCGTCCGTCGGTCATGCTCATAAGACGTTCGTAAATGTCATCGTTGTCGAAATTGAGCGTTTCCGCCTTGCCGTGAGTCGCCGCCATCGCGAGTCGCTCAGGCACCCGGTCGATGGCAATCACGCGGCCCGCCCCCATGATCCAGCAACTCTGAATGACAAATTGACCGACTGGACCACAGCCCCAAACCGCAACGGTATCACCGGGCTCAATCTCTGCATTCTCCGCAGCCATGTAACCTGTGGGGAAGATGTCCGAGAGGAAGAGCACCTTGTCGTCCGGAAGGTCGGACTCAATCTTCACCGGCCCCACATCTGCATAGGGCACACGCAAGTACTCCGCCTGACCACCGGCAAAGCCCCCCAACATATGCGAATAGCCAAAGAGCCCCGCGGGAGATTGCCCCATTGCCTTGCGGGCGATTTCCGCATTGGGATTAGAGGTGTCGCAACAGGAGTAGAGGCCTTTGCTGCAGAAGAAGCAGCTCCCACAGGAGATGGTGAAAGGCACCACCACTCGATCGCCTGGACGAAGCTTCTTCACCGCGGCCCCCACCTCGACCACCACGCCCATGGGCTCATGCCCAAGGATGTCTCCAGCCTCCATGGTAGGCATGAAACCATCGAACAAATGCAGATCTGAACCGCAAATGGCCGTGGCTGTTATCTTAATGATCGCGTCAGTAGGATCGATAATTTTTGGGTCTGGAACTGAATCCACCCGTACATCCGACTTTCCATGCCAACAAAGTGCCTTCATATCCTCGTGATCGCCGACGCTTCTCCAAGCGGCCCGAATTCATTGCCCGCCCGATAGGCACCTCATCCGGATAACTTACGGTCCAAACTCGTCCACCCCACGATTCTCACGACAGAGGAGAATAGTCTCCTGACATTCAATCCCCAATCAATATGGAGACCATTACCAGAAACATCGAGATAGGCCGATCCCTGCGCACCGTGTACAATCAGTGGACCCAGTTCGAAGACTTTCCCCACTTCATGGAGGGCGTGAAGTCGGTGCGGCAGATCAATGACAAGCTGTTGCAGTGGGAAGCGGAGATTGTCGGCAAGACCA
The DNA here is from genome assembly GCF_000739655.1 of Verrucomicrobium sp. BvORR106. GTDB lineage: Bacteria > Verrucomicrobiota > Verrucomicrobiia > Verrucomicrobiales > Verrucomicrobiaceae > Verrucomicrobium. The sequence continues at coordinate 13,515 of NZ_BATR01000016.1, forward strand.
AAATCTGGGAGGCAGAAATCTACGAACAAGTACCGGACCAGGTAATTGCCTGGCGCAGCACCAGCGGTGCGGAGAACAGCGGAGTGGCCCTATTCGCGGCATTCAGGACTCCTCCGGGTGTCGGAGCAGGGCCTCTCGCACCACCTTATCCAACTCCCGTAGATCAAACGGCTTTCTCAAGTGCTGCGCAAAGCCGGCTGCAGAGGCGTCTGCTTCATCCTGTTTCGTCGCGGCAGCACTCATGGCCACAGCGTACACCGGAGCCTGTGCCTCAGCCATCTCTCTCAAAAGATCCCACCCATGACCATCTGGCAGGTTCCTGTCACAAATAAGAACATCCCAGCGACACTTTTCAAGGTTGGTTCGAGCATCCTGCAGATCACATGCGACGGCTACCCTGTGCCCCATCCTGTTAAGATATCGATCGAGCACGCCCCGAATGTCAGCATGATCTTCCACCACTAAAATCTGGAGGCGCCTCGATGGAAAATGTTCATCCATGTGTTGAGACTAGATTGCTCACGAATCCGGACAATTCCCCCAATTGAGGGCCAGAAGGAGCAATCCTTCAGCAGGTTGCGAAGAAGCCCTCTTCCTCCAACCGCAACAATCGGTGCCTCTTGTACCAGACATCATGCCTTCCATGAACGAGTTTGAAATCTATATTCCGCTTCCGAAGGTCGATGGCGCCGCAGTCCCCTCGATCATCCCACTACAGAAAGGCGGGGAGTACCTTTTCACCAAACACATCGATAAACTCCTCCTGGTTCCTGCCAATGTTGTGTAGCACGATCTTGGTGAATCCAGCATCGATGTCATTCTGAATCCACTCCCTGTGTTGCTCCAGGCTGTCTGAAATCCGGATCATATCGTCCATGTCCTCAGGACGCACATGTTTGCCGATGGCGTCGAATTCCGCTGGGGTGCGAAGTTCTGCCAGGACATTGTTCTGAAATGCCACACTCCGCCATTGCTGATGGGCATTAAGACGCGCCTCCTGCTTCGTCGGCGCATAGGAAAGGCCGCTTTTGAGGTAAAGGGGTTTGCCTGCGCCACCTCCTCGATGAAAGGCCTCGACCATCTTCCGCAATTCCTCGGGCGGCTTAGAGACCGTAATGAGTCCATCGGCCCACGAGCCCATCCATTCAGCAGTGGCTTCGGTGATGGCGGCCCCGATGAGAAGTGGCGTCTGCCGCGGCAGCGTATAGAGCTTCGCCTCTTCCACCGTAACCAAGCCTCGATGCGTGACCGTATCGCCCGCCCAAAGAGCGCGAATGATGTCCGCGCATTCCTTTAGCCTTGCATTGCGGATGTCTTTTAGGGGCCACGGCTGCCCGGTGATCTTTTCATTAAGAGCCTCTCCGCTGCCTATCGCCAGCCAATAGCGCCCTTCGTACATTTCAGAAAGCGTCGCGGCGGCTTGGGCGACAACAGCGGGATGATATCGATAGCCGGGGCAACAGATCATCGCACCGGGCAGAGAAGTCGCCTGCAACGCAGCTCCCATCCAAGCCCAGGAGAAACCGGCCTGCCCCTGAGCCTCGCTCCAAGGATGAAAATGGTCCGAACTGAAGAACCCGTTGAATCCTGCCTTCTCCGCCTTCTGCACCCACCTCAGGAGCGCGCTGGGGGCAAATTGCTCATGCGAAGCATGATAACTGATCTCCAGGTCGCTCTGAGGGGTGGTGCTCACACGTGCGGATCGGATCAGGCAGCTGCGGACACGTTGATTTCCGACAAGGCAAGATCCGTCAGTTTCTTGTCGGTCGCGCCTTCTTCATCCAGCGTTTTCTGTAGGATCTTCTGTCCTTCTTTATCGCCAATGATTTCTGCCAGCGACCGGGCCGTGCCGTACCCTGCGATTTCGTAGTGCTCCACCTTCTGAGCAGCCCCGATGAGTCCGACATCCAGGATCTCTGGATCGGCTTCCTCTTCAATCAGCTCCTTGCCTTCCTCAATGAGACCCTCCATGGCTTTGCACTTTGGTCCCCGGGTAGTTTGTTTGTGACTGGCCAGGAGCTTCTCCAGACGCACAGCATGCTCCCGAGTTTCCTCCAGGTGAAGTTCGAATCCGGCGCGCAGCTTTTCATTGGTCGACGCCTTGGCCATTTTGGGCAAGGCCTTGATCAGCTGCTTCTCCGCGCTGTAGAGGTCCTTTAACTGGTGAATATAGAGATCTGTAAGGGTTTCTAGTTTCATACGTGGCAGATTCGGAGTCACTTCATTTGCCGGATGTAGATTATCCAAGGCAGTTACGCCCGGTCACATCTGCCAGCGGTCCCGCCATTTCGCGGCACCTGTTTCCGGCACGGTACGGCGACGTGGGGAGCGGTGCTCCCGCTTGGCGTCATCAAGGTTGTCCGAATTCAGTACGACGTATTTGTAGGCAAGGGGCCTCCCACAGGACTCCTCAAAAGCAATCTCGCCGAACCATGTGTTGTTGTTGACGCATTCAAGGTACTGAATGTGCTGCAAGTCCCACTCCCCTAATTCAGAACAGTCTCCCACGATGCCCACCCGGTCTCCAGGCTTCGTGAGGATACCGTCTACCTGGACATTGACCATCACGCGGGCTTTGAACGGCTTGCCCCTTATTGTGAAGACCAGCGCTTCCAGACTGTTCACGTGAAGCTTTGCGCGTCCCCCGTCCACCACCAGCTTCTTCCCCGTGAGGATACATTCATACGAGCCGTCAGGCATCTCCAGATCGTGCAGGAAAAGATCGCGAGCCACTCCACGATTGAGGACTACCATGCACCTGGAATCGCGGTAACGACGAAGGAACACGTACACATCCCTTTCAACGAGTTTCGGCCATACACCTCCCCATTGCACCGCAGAGTTGGACTTGCGTTCTGCACCGAGTATCCGGGTGATCCGTCGGGCCTCCGTGTCCTCCCAGTCTTTCATCATGGGTCGATTGTACGGGTCACCACCCCCCTCCAAGTTCGAGTAGAGATATTGCTCGCATCCGTAGTACAAGCAGGGAATGCCTCTCACCGTCAGCAGGAGCACAAGCGCCAGATGGAGCCACTCTCGTTCAGGATTCAAGGACTGGAACCTGGGCATGTCATGATTCTCGATGAAAGTGACCAGCTCCGTGGCGCTGCGGTAGCGTTCATCCATGCCCAGTATCTCCTGCACCAGGTGAAAACCCTCTTCATTGCGCTTTCCCAAACAGTCTCGAATCGCGTGGCACAGGGCGAAATCCAGCAGGCACATTCCATCCTCGTTGGCATACTCCATGGCCATCGCATTGTCCGGATGGCTGTCAATCCACTCACCAAACACGAAGACATCGGGCTTGAACGTGTGCATGTCGGTGACGAACTCCTGCCAGAACCACAGCGGCATGTGTTTGACAGTATCGATCCTCAGCGCATCCACTCCGCGGCTGAGCCATAGTTTGATCGCCTCCTTGATGTAGCGGCGATACCGGATGTTGTTCTCGTTGAAGGTCGCCAGCCCCGCGACATCTTTGTTTTGAATCTGCCATTCGTCCTGCCAGTCCGTCACATCCCCATAGTGATGGTACCAATGATCCACGTCATTTTCGTGATCGGCAACAAGCCTGCCGTCATCATATAGCTTGCCTTTCCCTTCCGTCGTTGATGGTGAACTGTGATTGCAGACGATGTCGAGCACGAACTTCATCCCTCTTTCGTGCAGTTCTGCCAGCAGGCGGTCAAAAAGGGTGTGTTTGCATTGGAAGAGGGAGCATTCGTCGGGATCATTGAGCCAGCGGGCATTGATGCGTTTAAAGTCACGGGTCCAATAACCGTGAATGGGCGCGCGGAGCTTCCCGCACTCCAAGGCTTCCACCTGCTCAAAGAGCGGGGTGAGCCAGATGGCCGTCACGCCCGTTTTCTGAAGGTAGTCCAGCTTGTCGAGCACCCCCTGAAGATCCCCACCCCAATACTTGTCCCAGTCTTGGTGGGAGGGATCGTTGAGCTCGTGATTACCAGCTAAATTACTGGGATTCCCGTCGTAGAAGCGGTCAACGACGATGAAATAAATCACCTCCCCACGAAAATCAATTTCCTCCGGGGTGAGTGGCGTTAGCTGCGCTGCGTCAAGTTCCGGCGTGTTCATAATAAGAGTTTACCTTCGCGTGGTCCCCAATGGGGCAGGCCCTTTCCCGTCAGAAGCCTGCGTGTTCTGATCGCATCCACCAGAGACCTTGGCCCTCACTCCCCGGTGTCCGAGTGCGGCGCATCCACCGGCTTGGACTCGGGAGAACCACGTTGCCTCAGATAGATGCTCAGGCAGACCATGCTGAGGATGGCGAGGAACTCGCTTTGCCAGTTCTGGAAGGATTCAAACCAAAACCTGCTGCTGCGCAGATACTCCGCCACCCGCATCTCAGGCTCCCCATGCTGGCTGAGTTCCTCATTGTAGTTCGCGCACCCGCTTACCGCGTGCAGGGCGAAGCAAAACAGGAACAGCACCACGAATGCGAGCGTAAGGGAGTGCTCATACACTTTCAGGATCCATCCGCCCTGCCGCACCGGCCAGGGCGCATTGGCCTTGTGTTTGGAAAGCCGGGGATCCCGATCCACTTCCTCCACCCTGTCTGGGTCCTTGGACTCAGAAGACCCCTTTTGAAACAGGAAGACGGTGACAAACACATAGACGGCCATTTGCAGGAATTCGGACTCCCAGTTTTCCGATGTAGCCTCCAGAAAATGAGATCCCGTCAAATACTCACCCATCGATTCGGCGCTCTCTCCGTGACGAACTTTGTCTTTGTTTGACTCGCGGTAACCCGTCAACACCTGACCTGCAGCCAAGGTCGCGGCGAAGAGCAGGAACAGAGCAAGCGACAGACCGTTTTCCTTGAGAAAGCGCTTCATGCCAGCAGTTCGCCCAAAGTAGTCACAGCGGCTGCAACCATTCTTCGGAAGCAGCAGCCTGTTAGCTGAACTCCCTGATTGAGGCATCGTGGAGCACTACGGTCCACCCTCTGAGCAGCATTTCGCGATCCTGGTGTGATATGACGGCGGCTCCAGCCGTCTCAGAAACCATTTCGCCCCATCCCATCACCATGCCTGACGTAGGACTCTTCACCGCCACGGAACCTGTTTCGAGCGACACTCCCGTGATCATCAAGTTCAGTGTCGAAGTCGGGGGGCTCCCCGTCTATCAGGAGAGCTACGATGTAGACACCCTTCGCGAGGAGGACAAGGCCGACCCCGACAAGATCGCCGCTCTCTGGCTCCGCAGGTTGCGATGCGTGCTGGAGTCCCGAGACCGTCCCGGCTTCAGTGCCGCACTGACAAGCTGTCTCGCCACAGGCATGTGCGGGGATCATGGCCAGAGCCCCGGTCAAAAAGTGATCGACCCTCTGGGCATTCCCACGGAAGATTCCTAGAACCCATCTGCATAAAATAACCTACATCTTGAAAGCTCATGAAAACCCTTTTGGTCCAGGCCACCTTTGTGACCTTCATTACCCTCGCCCTGCCGGCCGTCATCTGGGCTCAGAAAAAGACTGACTCTCATCCTCCGGATGCTGTTGAGGACGCACAGACGCCCCGTCAGGCAGACAAGACAAGAGTGGAGCAGAAGAAAACCGCTCACGATGCCGATGACAAATTCAAGGCGGACAAAGCAGCGCCTGCTTCCTCCGCCATCGCGACGCAACCTGATGGGGGGCAAATTCTGGGATTCGACTTTTACAGAGACCCTCTGAATGCAAAAGTTCCCCAGCAGACCTTTGGCGAGATCATGCAGGCTGACAAAGCAGCCAAGTCTGCGGTGATGGAAGCTCAGGCGAAGCTTCTGGCCAAGAGATATGACTTGAATCCCAAGTTCGATCCTGTCGCCAAGATGTCCCGGGGCAAACCTGTGCCCCTGGGCCCCACCGCCCGCCTGGCTGAGGGAGTGAGTTGGGACAAATTGAACGAGGCTGCACCCGGGGACATCCGGAAGGCAGGGACGTTCCCTTACCCCGCCCTGCCCCACCCGAAGCATGTGGCAGGCGGGCAGGTGTTCCCGGCCATGCAGACAGTCATTTTTCCACGATTGCAGCGGTTTGACGTGGATTTCGATCTGCCGGATGCGTTTCTGCCGGAGTTTCCTCCCGCCATCTTCCTGCAGAACCGACCGGAACTGGGAGATGTGTCACGGGGAGAGGTGGTCTCCATCAACAACTACTACAAGCTCTTCAAAGACTTGCTCACCCCCGTGCAACTGGATGGCCTCCGCCTCTTGCTGACGCCACTTCCTCAAGAAGAGTTCAATCCCACCGATGACCGCAAGACAGAGCAACCCAGCTTGGGGGTAACCTGTCTGGACTGCCATGTGAACGGACATACCACGGCCCAGTTTCACCTCAGCCCAGACATCCGGCCTCAGCAGAGAAGGCCCCGACTTGATACCGTCAGTCTGCGAGGCCTGTTCAACCAGCAGGTCCATGGCTCCAAGAGGAGTCTCCGTTCCGTTGAAGACTTCACCGAGTTTGAGCAGCGCACCGCTTACTTTAATGGGGACCCCATCCATGCTTTCAAAAAGGGGGCGATGATTCTGGATCGAGTCCAGGTGAGTCACATGGCGCAGATGCAAAACATGTTCGACTTCCCGCCCGCTCCGAAGCTGGACCCCGCCACGGGTAGGTTGGATCGTTCCAAGGCCACAGAGAGTGAGTCACGTGGTGAAGACTTGTTTTTTGGCAAGGCCAAATGCGCCACCTGCCACACGCCTCCCTCCTACCTGGATCATCAATACCATGATCTCATGGTTGAACGGTTTACCGACAGCCCTGCCCTTGGCCCCATCAAGACCTTTACTCTTCGCGGAATCAAGGACAGCCCACCTTATCTGCATGATGGCCGCTGCCTGACTCTAGAGGACACGGTGGAGTTCTTTAATCTTGTGCTACAGCTAAAGTTAAACTCGAGTGAGAAAGCAGACCTTTCCGCGTTTATGAAGGCGCTATAACAGGGAGGCTTCCGGCCCGTCCATTGTTGAGCGGCTAAACAGGCTTCAATCTGATTGTTCAGCAACCGAAGATATTGCATCCAGCAAGTTGCCTGCATCCGGAGTTAAACGTATTGAGTGTCTCTGAAGCAACACAGAGTCGTCAGACTGATCAACTATAAGAATTGCCCCTCACAACTGTTTTGCTAAAATGCCCCGATGAAGGCGTTTGAATTGACGTACGTTGACGGCACGAGGATCAGATGCTTCGGTGAAAGAGTGTGCGAAACCCCACGATCCTTGGTCTTGATGGCACTCGATGGATCCGAGTCCGTGTATGACAAGAAGACAGTCTGCTGTTGGGAGGAGGTGTCCCTGGAGACGACGTTGCCCGCTGAGGCGAATTAGGAGTTTGTTCCTTTTCCAACCTTTCGAATTGTTCACGCGTTTTACTTCCGGCTCCAGATGGGCTTCAGCTCCAAAGGTGAATGTCAGCGATTGGGTGAGGCTGCTCCACCTCGTCGCCAACAAGTGGCGAAGTAGTGGTTCGCACCCAAAACGTATTCGCACCCCCTCATCCATTTACGATTTCTCCGCCATTGGGGTGAAGCACTTGCCCGGTCATGTAGGATGAGTCTTTTGATGCGAGAAAGACATAGCACGGCGCCACCTCATTGGGCTCCCCTGCCCTTCCCAGAGGGACATCGGAGCCAAAGGATGCTACCTTCTCCGCCTCAAAGGTCGAAGGGATGAGGGGTGTCCAGATCGGCCCCGGAGCCACCGCGTTCACCCGGATGCCTTGTTTGACCAAGGCATGCGCCAGAGATCTGGTGAAGGTCACAATGGCCCCTTTGGTGGCAGAATAGTCCAGCAGCGTCGGGCTGCCCCGGTATGCCGTGACTGAAGTCGTGTTGATAATGGCTGCGCCAGACTTCAGATGCGGCAACGCGGCTTTGCACAGATGAAACATGGAAAAGATGTTGGTGCGAAAGGTGCGCTGCAACTGCTCAGTGCTGATGTCGGCAAGGGACTTCTGGGGATGCTGTTCACCCGCGTTGTTCACCACAATGTCCAGGTGCCCATAATGGTTGAGGGTCTCTTCCACCAAGCGTTGGCACACGTGCTCATCGCCGATATCGCCCGCCATGAGATGGACTCGTTGCCCCAGTTCACGTACCTTCTCTGCAGTAGTCTGGGCATCTTTTTCCTCATTCAGGTAGCTGATCACCAGACTGGCCCCCTCTGCCGCGAAGGCGAGCGCCACAGCCCGTCCGATCCCGCTATCCCCTCCCGTGATGATGGCGACCTTGTGGTGAAGTTTTGGCACACAGGCTTCTGCTACGGGGTCGGCCTTCGGAAAGGGCTTCATTTCAGACTCCACACCGGGTTGTTGATCTTGATGCTGCGCGGGGCGAAGCGGCTTTTCATCCTGTTGCATCTGCGCCATAAGAGAGAAGGGTTCGAGGGTGGAATCAGTGTGCAAAAGCGCGCCATTCCTGGATCGTACCAGGGCTTGATAGTCGTGGAGAACAAGACTGCCTGATGGCCGGTTCAGGCGGGCTCATGGAATGGAAACGCAGAAACCCGGTCACTTCAGACACCAGGGCCTACGTCTTCTCAGCCAGTTGCTGGATCAGCCCGTAAGCGGGGAGTTGATTGCCGTTTTTCCATGCAGATAGGGCCGTCCTCGCCTTTCTCCGCAGCAGGGTATCCTGCATGGGTGCTACCTTCTTTCTCTTCGCAGGCTCTGATGCCACCTTCTTGCGGACTCTGGGTGATTCGGCCTTAGTTTCCTTTTTGGCAGACCTCGCCTGGGGAGGCAGGTGAATGATATTTTGCGGCAGCAGTTCCTCACTCCCCTTCCGTTCGGTGACGGTCTTGAAAGATTGGACCTGTCGAGTTTTCACCAATGCGGGGGCCACCTTTTTGAGGCGTCGGCGGGGGGCCAGAGGCAACTCTTTCAGCAAGCGGTAGTCGATTCCCACCACTCGCTTCCCCGCGACATTCTTCAGACTCTTCGGAAACACCAGGATTTGCCCATCGAGGTTCTTGCCCAAGCCCACCTCACCCCAATCTTTCTTGGTGCCCGTGCGGGGTTGCATGAGCGTCATCACGCGATGCTGGGCGACGAGCTTGCGCAGGGCCGCGTCCCTGGAGGGGGTCTTCCATGGGAGATACACCTCCGGCTTGCCTGCATCTTTCACCACCTCCGTGAATCTGACAATGTTCATTTGGTAACGGCCTTCTGCCGAAAAGGGAATCGGAACCCATCATCTCACTGCGGCTGCCCCTTAACCCAGCATCGGGCCACTTACGGCTCCCTCCGTGTCTTGCCCTTCCACGATCCAGTGAGTGAACACATCTGCACCCCCCATTGCCCCCTCCTCATGAAAACCAAATCCTACTGGCTGTCCCTCCCTCCCCGCACGCATGCCACCCCTTTAGACGGCGACAAGGAAGTGGACGTGCTGGTGATCGGCGGAGGAGTCACTGGCCTGACTACGGCGCTTCTTCTCGCCAAGTCGGGACTGCACATTGCCGTGGTGGAACGTCAAACCATCGGCAGCGGTGACAGTGGTCACACCACTGCGCATCTCACCTACATGACAGACACCCGGCTCTCTGAGTTGGTGACCAGGGTAGGAAAGGATCACGCGCTGGCGTCATGGGATGCGGGGGCCCATGCCATGCAGATCATTCATGATCTAGTGCAGGAATATCGCCTATCCTGCGAATTCCGGGTGGTTCCGGGCTTTCTGGCGCTCGCCGAGGATGCCTCCAGAGATGACGAGAGGAAGACATTGCGGGATGAAGCCACCATGATGATCGAACATGGATTCGAAGCCTCCTTTGAGGAACGGGTCCCCGTCACAGGGAATTGCGGCATCCGGATGGGCAACCAGATGAAGTTTCATCCCGTGAAGTATCTCCGGGCTCTAGCCCACCAGGCCGCGGCGCTGGGAGTGGGAATCTATGAACATACGGAAGTGGCGTCCTTTAAAGAGGATCCCCGGAAGGCGGTACTGACCAACGGCCATACCATTCGCTACGACAAGGTGGTGATTGCCACCCACATGCCTCTTCAAGGAAACACGGGAACGCTGGGGGCACTGTTCTTCCAGACCAAGTTGTACGCTTACTCCACCTATGCGATCGCCGCCACGATCCCCTCAGGCGCATTTCCTGAATTCATCTGGTCTGATACGGCGGATCCCTTTAACTACGTACGTGTGGATAAGGGAGCAGAAGCGGACGTGGTTGTGCTGGGAGGTCAAGATCACAAGACGGGCCAGAAATTGGACACGGACGCCTGCTACCGCCGCCTTGAGGATACCCTGTCGCGATGGATGCCCGATGCCGTGTCAACCTATCGGTGGTCCGGCCAAGTCATCGAGACGCCCGACGGATTGCCCTACATAGGGACCGTGGATGAACATCAGTATGTGGCCACCGGCTTTTCCGGGAACGGCTACACCTTTGGCACACTGGCTGGGGCCATCATTCATGACGCCATCACGGAAACCAAGAACCCCTGGGCGGATCTCTTCTCCCCTGCACGTAAGAAACTCTCCGGCGCATGGGACTATCTCAAAGAGAATGCGGACTACCCCTACTATCTGCTGAAGGGCTTCGCTGCCTCCATTGGAGGCTCATCCAACCAACCAATGGGCAAAGGAGAAGGCAAAGTTTCTCGCCGGGGTGGCAAACGAATCGCCATGTGCTGCGATCAACAAGGGCAAGTGCACACTGTATCCGCCGTCTGTCCGCACCTTGGCTGTATTGTGGGCTGGAATGCTGCAGACCAGACGTGGGACTGCCCCTGCCACGGGTCGCGGTTTCACAAAGACGGCAGCCTTCTGGCAGGGCCCGCAGAAAAGGGTTTGGACGCAATCGCAGCCAGCGACACAGGCCAGACCCACTAGCGCTGGTTTTGCCCGGGCGAGCGCCACCGGGAAAGGTCGTGGCGTTTTTTCTTCGTCCACCAGAGCTCTGGAGAGCGGGATGGCTCGCCATTTTTCCTACCACATGGGTACCCCTGCTCTCTGTACTCTGATACCGATCCGGCACGATCCTGACTATTCGTAGATCAAAGTCGATGTCATACTGAACCTTTACTAATCACCTTTGGGCTTCATGGCCCGGTAGTCCTGAAGGCGGAAGTATCACTTGTCATCTCTTCAGACCGATCCACAGACCGCCATGAAGTCCATCCGCTCTGACACTGGATAACGTGATCAGACAACTTGCGAGACACGGTCACCCTCGCCGCGGCTCCGAGATCCTGCCACGCAAGAAGTCTTCGTCAGCTGCCAGCCACTCTACTTTCATCCAGCGCAACAGAGGGAATGCAAATTGTAGAAGCCGAACACATGGAAACCAGGGGTGGAAAAATCAGCTTTACCAATCAGCAAGAATGCCGCGTGTTTCGACGCCACGAAGTCAACTTTGGGGAGGAATGCCAGACCCGGGATAGAGCCGAAGCTGTTCATACTGAATTTCAGATGGACTCGTCACCACATCCCCCAGTGACACTCACAGGTCTCCAGCGAGGTTAAGACGCCCCGAGTGCTACGCATGTGACGTCATATGCTGGCTCGCCGCCCTCTGCGCGATGAAAATTCCACTTTTTCACCAGGAACCAGCTCTGCTTTCAGAAACCGTTTCATGTGTTCCAACGCCAGACGGGTGTCAGAGCGCTTCTCAGAGGCCACGCAGTCCGGTGGCACCACTATTTTATAGTCCCTCATGTAGGCGTCATTGGCAGTGTAAAGAACACAGAGATTCGCTGCAAATCCTGTGAGCACGAGCCGCGTTACGCCCAGATGCACCAGCAAGACGTGCAAGGTAGTGGAGTAAAAGCCAGAGTGCTTGGGCTTGAGCACAAAATAGTCGTGGTCCCCCGGGGTGAGAAGACGGACAATCGACGCTCCCGGAGCGGACTTGCGCTGGCAATGCTCCACCTGCCGCCGGAAGTCTGACTGCCACATGCCAAAATTGTCGTTCACATAGATCACAGGCACTTTTTTCTTTAGCGCCCTAGCTTTCAGCAAAGCAATGTGTTTGGCCGCCGGCAGCGCAGTTTTCACCAAGCTCCGCCCTCCGGGAAAGGCCATGTCATTGATCACATCGATGAGCACAAGCGCCCAGCCTCGCGCCTTTCTGGAAGTGAGGTGAGCCTCGGCCCGGGTGGTCTTCATAGGAAGGAAAAATCGAGGAGTGCGCGGGATCGTGCTCTCACGCCACCCTCTTCCACGAAATCGGAGCTGCCCGGGCAGGAGCGTTGGTGCAAACGAGCACTCGGTGCGCTGAGACGACCCTCCACCTGGGCAGGCCTCAAGAGGCCAAGACTCGCTCCCGCCCTTCCACAGCGAAGTTAACAAGCTCCTCAGCCGAGCGGAGATCCAGCCTCGTCATGATGTTGGCACGGTGGGTCTCCATAGTCTTGATGCCAAGCCCGAGTCGCTCCGCTATTTGCTTCGTGGCATATCCTCTCGATGGCCATTGGAACACCTCCATCTCACGATGGGTGAGGCCAGAAAGATGTTCCCGATCAAAGCCGGCATGACACTCAGCATGTTCCAGAGCGTGCAACAGGTGGGCGACCATCTTGGGAAGCAGGAAATATTCCCTTCTCAAGGTCTGCACTGCTCCAACAATCAGGCTTGGCGGCTACAAATGGAGCGGAGTGGCTTCAGCAAAAAATCGCACCCACGTCGCACTTCTATACGACGCGGCCCGCAGCATCCGTGAGACACAAACAACAAACCAACGCGCCCATCCTGATCCCTCGCGACGATCCTTCCCACTTGGCTTTTCGCCGCAATATCCCGGATCTGCCCATCAGGCTGATTCAGAGTAGCGGACGGTTTCGATTTCCCACGTTGGGACCTGGGGCTTCGTCTATCGGGCGGGGCATGAGATGCTGCTCAGCGAACTTCAGCACAGACTGAATGAAAAACGGAGTCGCCGTTTTGAGGGGCCACTCCGGCCAAATAGGAGACCATGCCTACCTTGGGTTTCGCAGAATCCTCTGCCCGCACCTGAGGCATACCTCTCTTTACGCTCTCCCGACGGTGATTTAAGATCTGCTCTCCTTCATCCGGTGACATCCCAGATGGTGTTAAGAGCATCTTTCACTGACCAAGTACCCCGGAGGCACCCATCAGCAGGGTGGCCGCTCCCACGAGCGCAGCCACCACCCCACTCGAGGGCTTGGAGGCACTCTCCACCATGGTTTGCACACCTGCCGCGGCCTGCTTCCCCACGTATCCCTCAATGGTCCTGTAGAGCTCGCCCGTCGCCGCTTCATCGTCCAGCACCAGTCCCGCGATCGCCAGGGCGATGATGAGCAAAGGGGCGATGGAGAACACGGAGTAGTAAGCCAGGGCCGCACTCAGGCGCAGGGCGTTGTCTTTACTCCAGTCGTTGACCGTGGCTTTCAACAGCCCGGCCCAGCCTTTTATTCCCGCCGGAGCCATGGTGGATGGGATGGTGTCCATACATTGTGCGCAGCCTCGCTCAGAGTTCCCACGACCCTGTTTCACTCTCAGGGCGTGGCATGATTCGAATCACTCCATTTGCTCATCCAGGTCTCCACACACTCCACAAGGTCCGCGACCAAGATCCCGTTGTAGGAAGCTTCGGGAGAGACATCTGCGGAATGGTCTTTCAGCGCCATCCAGACTACCTCCAGAAACTGATCGGAGCACTTCAGCAAGACGTCGGAAGGCGGCCCGTCTGCGGGCGATTCAATCGAGACCGATGTCCGGGCATCCTTAAGCAGCACTCCGGTATCCGGTGCCACCTCGGCGAGCATCAGTTGAACAGCCTCCACTTCCCTGCTTGGAACGACAAAGGGGTTCATGGGAATGTGCCTCATCAGTCACCTTTGTCTCCCTGGCCCTTGTCCGCTTTTGTCCGGGCCTTTCGCCGGCGGTCCGACGACAGGGACCGGCCCACGTCGTCTGATTCGGAGAACTGTCCTTGCGAGTTCCGGCGCACATACCGCTTGTCGCCGCTGTGGGGTTCAATGAGGTGACGTTTCGAGTTCATACTCAGAGTTCGCACATCGATTCACGGCGGGCGTATGGAGTTACCATCAGGTCAACGGACCACTCCATGACCATTGCATCGCCCCCCCCTCGCTGCAAGCCCTCCGCGCATTCCCTGAACTGGCCATCAGGCCAAACCATGGTGCCGATACTCATTCACCTGTGGCAGGCAGGTGCACCCTGCAGGAGATACGGGACCTCTTCAAGCTCCCCAAGTTGCCAGCCTCCGTCTTCCGGCGAAACCTGATTGTTGAAGGACTCGATCTCCGGGCCTGCCTTGGCAGACGCTTTATCTTTCAAGGAGTCCTCTTCGAGGGAAGCCAGGAGTGCAAACCCTGTCATTGGATGGACCGCGCCGTAGCCCCCGGGACTGAAACCTTTATGAAAGCGCAGTTCCGCGGCGGATTGAGGGCGAAGATTCTTGAGAACGGCGTGCTTCGTGTGCCCCCCCTCTCTGCCTGATCTGCAACCAACCCCCGTGGGCGACGATTCGAAACTGCGCCACCGAAACACAATGGCGGTTCAATGAGCCTACTCCAGATTCATCCCGCGTAAAAAATAATGTAGGCGCGGGGCACCATAACACCCCGATCTCATGGCACTGGACCCAATCCAGCCCAAATTCAAACACTCAAAAATATGTCATTCATCTGGATGTTGATCATCGGCCTTATCGTCGGAGCAGTCGCCAAGCTCCTGATGCCTGGAAAAGATCCCGGCGGCATCTTTGTCACCATGGTGATCGGTGTCGTGGGCGCACTCGTCGCTGGCTTCCTGGGCCGCTCGCTCGGCTGGTACAATGAAGGGGAACCCGTGGGGTTCATCGCCTCCGTAATCGGTTCTATTCTCCTGTTGATCATCTACCGGCTGATTACCGGCCGCAGCCGGGTTGCGTAGCCCCGGAGGAAAAATCAGAACTAACCATCTACTGGAAAAAAATCCTATGAGCACTTCACAATCACAAAGCCAGAATCAGTTCGACCGCGACCGCAACGAAGATCCCATCACGGGTGAGCCTGGCGCCCATCCCATCGGCACGGGCGTCGGAGCGGCAGGAGGTGCGGCAGCCGGCGCTGCCATTGGCTCAGCCGCGGGCCCGGTGGGCGTGGCCGTGGGTGGCGTGATCGGCGCCGTGGCAGGTGGCCTCGCAGGCAAAGGGGTCGCAGAAGCGGTGGATCCCACTGTTGAAGACGCCTACTGGACCGAGAACTACCGCAGTCAGGACTATGTGGACGCCGATGCCACCTACGATGATCTGGGACCAGCTTACCGGACCGGATACGAAAGCTATCGCTCGGGCAAGTATACGTCATACAACGAGGCGGAGACCGATCTCGAACGAAACTGGGACTCCGTGAAAGGAAAGTCCCGGCTCGCCTGGGACAAAGCCAGACACGCCTCACGAGCCGCCTGGGACAGAGTGGAACGGGCCCTGCCAGGTGATGCAGATCGTGACGGCAAATAAGTCACACTCGCACTACAAAACCCGCAGTTTGCACTGCGGGTTTTCATCTTTTTCAGAGCGTATAGCCGGATGACCGAGATAAACCCTCTCCGAGGCACTGATCCCCATCATGAAATCACAGAACACCACCCGACGTAATTTCCTTGCCGCCACGGCCCTCGGCTCCGCTGCCATGGTGGCCACAGCCAGTGCTCAAGCAGCCTCTGGCGCTGCGTCCACCCAGAGCACACATTATCGGCCACCCCATCGTTTTGGCCTTGGTGGGGTCGCGATTGGCAACGGATTCAAGCCCACCTCTGACTCGCAAGCAGAAGAAACTTTGGCAGCAGCATGGGCCAGTGGCGTGCGCTACTTCGACACCTCCCCATGGTATGGTCTCGGCCTGAGCGAACGCCGCTTCGGCCACTTCCTGCACAACCAAAAGCGTGAAGACTACGTGATATCGACCAAGGTGGGCCGCCTGCTGAAAGCCGGGAAGCCACGCGACAAGTTGTTGTGGAAGGAACCCTCCCCGTTCGTCCACACCTATGACTACACCGCCGACGGAGTCCGCCGTTCCATCGAGGACAGTCTGCAACGGCTCGGCGTAGAGAGCATCGACATCGTCTTCATTCACGACCTATCTCCTGACAATGGCGATCTGGGAGAACGCTGGACAGAGCAATTCAACATCGCCGCGAAAGGCGCGATGCCTGCATTAACCAAGATGCGCGAGGAGGGTCTCATCAAAGCATGGGGCTTGGGCGTCAACACGATCGAGCCCGCGCTGGCAACGCTGAAGGTGGCCGATCCCGACATCTTCCTCTCCGCCACACAATACTCGCTGATGCATCACGAGGATGCCCTAAATCGGCTTTTCCCTGCCTGTGATGACCGCGGAGTTTCCATCGTAGTGGGAGCACCGTTAAACGCGGGCTTCCTGGCTGGCTTGGATCGCTATGACTATAGCGGAAAGATGCCCGAGAGCTTCAAGGAGAAACGTGCCCGCATCAGCACCCTTGCCAACAAACATGGTACCGACCTGCGCACCGCTGCCCTGCAGTTTACGGCCGCTCCACCCACCGTATCCGCCACCATCCCCGGGGCACGCAGCGCCCAGCAAGTGACAGAGAACGCGACCTCGATGAAAGCGCAGATCCCTGCCGCGTTTTGGACAGAACTGAAGAATGAAGGGCTCATTGCCAAGACCGCACCCACGCCTAGTATCAAGCAATAGACGCAACGACAAAAGGAAGTGACGCGGGCAGCATCACCAACGTTGTCCGAGACCGCTGGTGCGACTCTCTCGCAATAACTATCCCAACCACGCCTCTAGAAAACTCGATGAGGCGACAATATGTGCAATTCAGATTCGTCATACACGCACACGCCTCACAGGCACCGTATCATGGTCTCAAGGAGCCTGCCATGAAAGCGGACAAGGAGCCCAGTCCTCAAGCGAGGAATGAACACCCTGAGGGTGCTAGCAAATTTTCGCGTCGGGATTTCATCTCACACTTTGGAACGTCAGGCATTGCCGCGAGTTCCGTGATGTTGACTTCCCCACTCGCAGAGGCCGCCGAAGTGAAACCTGCCGCTGGAAATCCCCCCGAAGGGTTTATGGAGGTCAATCTCACGGTGAACGGCAAGAAGCACACGGTGCAGATCGATCCACGCAGCACCCTGCTGGATACCCTCCGTGAGACGCTGCATCTCACGGGCACTAAGAAAGGATGCGATCATGGCCAGTGCGGTGCGTGCACGGTGCATGTGAATGGCGAACGCGCCAACGCCTGCCTCTGTCTTGCGCTCTCGGTGGAGGGGGACCAGATCTCCACCATAGAAGGTCTGGGTGAACCCGGCCGCCTGCACCCCATGCAGGCCGCATTTCTCTCCTGCGATGGCTACCAGTGCGGATACTGCACCTCCGGCCAAATCATGTCCGCCGTCGCGCTGATGAAAGAATCCTGTGGTCCTGCTGACGCCGATGTGAAGGAGGCCATGAGCGGTAACATCTGCCGCTGCGGGGCCTACCCGAACATTGTCGAAGCCATCCAGAAAACCCGGCAACATGCCGATCCCGCCCGCGCCCCGAGCGCTTGATGCGCATGAAATCCTTCGCTTTCATCCGTCCGCCGGACTCTGCCGTGGCCATCGCCGCGCAGGCTGAGTCACCCACCGCCCAGCAGGGAGCCAGCGTCCGCTTTCTCGCGGGCGGCACCACGCTGGTGGATCTGATGAAGCTGAATGTCGAAGGCCCGGACAAGGTCGTCGATATCAACCGGCTCCCGCTCGATCAAATCGAAAGCCTGCCCGATGGCTGCCTGAAGATTGGTGCCACGGTGCGGAACTCCGCGCTCGCCAATCATCCCGCCGTGCTGCGGGACTATCCTGTGCTTTCACAGGCGATTCTGCAGGGGGCCTCCGCGCAGTTGCGGAATCGCGCCACCACCGCGGGCAATCTCCTGCAACGCACACGTTGCATCTATTTCCGCGATACCGCCATGCCGTGCAACAAGCGTGAGCCCGGCACCGGCTGTGCGGCGATCCACGGGCACAACCGCAATCTGGCCATCCTCGGCACCAGCGAGCACTGCATTGCGAACAACCCCTCAGACATGTGCGTGGCCATGGCCGCGCTGGAGGCCGTCATCCATGTCACGGGCCCCAAGGGCGTCCGCGCCATTCCCTTTGCCGAGTTTCACCTGCTGCCTGGGGAGACCCCGCATCAGGAAACGGTGATCCAGCCCGGCGATCTCATCACGCATGTCACCCTGCCGCCCCCGGTACCAGGAAACAAATCGCTGTACCTGAAGCTGCGCGACCGTGCGTCGTACGAGTTCGCCCTGGCCTCCGCCGCCGTGGTGCTCACGGTGGCCGGGGGCAGGATCACCCGGGCGCGGGTGGCGATGGGCGGCATAGGTGTGAAACCCTGGCGCACCAGGGAGGTGGAAGCTGCGCTGGAGGAGCAGCCTGCCACGGAGACGACCTACCAGCGGGCAGCGGAGATGGCCGTGCAGGGCGCACGCCCGCAGAGCGAGAACGCCTTCAAGATCGAGCTGGCAAAGCGCTGCCTCATTCACGCGCTGAAACTCGCCGCTCAACCTGCCTGATCCACTCGATGATTTGGAGAACCACGCCATGGCTGCTGAACCCCTCACCTCCCCCAAGATCGTCGGCAAGGCCCGGCCCAGAGTGGACGGCCCGCTCAAGGTCACCGGCCGGGCGATGTACAGCTCTGACCACCACTTCCCCGGCATGCTCTATGCGGTGCCGGTGTCCGCCACCATCGCGAACGGGAAGATTGAGAAGATCGACACCGCGACGGCTGAGAAGATGCCCGGTGTCCGCGCCATCTATCACCAGGGGAACATCGGCAAGCTCTTCCGCGTGTCGGTTAGCTTTGGTGACTTGTCCATGATCGATGAGACGCGTCCGCCCTTTGAGGACGATGTCATCCGCTACTACGGCCAGTATGTGGCGCTCGCAGTGGCAGACACCTTTGAGCAGGCGGGCGCTGCCGCAGATGCGGTGAAGGTGACTTACCGGCGGGAGGAGCCCAATGTCGAGCGCGAGCTCGGGGTAGAACGTCTCGCCGGGGTTCGCAAGAAGGGCGGGTCCAAGCCCGAGCATCTGGAATCCCCCAAGGTGCAAAGCGAGCGCGGAGATCCGGAGCCCGCCTTTGAAAAGGCCGCAGTGACCCTGGATGCCACCTACCTCCTCCCGGCAGAAACGCACAACCCCATCGAGCTCCACGCCACGGTGGCTGTGTGGGATGGCACCGGCTTCACCTTGTATGACACCACCCAGGCCGTGGTAAATGCGCGCAACGTCCTGGCCCAGATGCTGGGCGTGCCGAAGGAGAACATGCGCGTTATTTCCAAGTTCCTCGGCTCCGGGTTCGGAGGCAAGCTGTGGCCGTGGACCCACTGCGCCCTGGCTGCGGCGGCGGCGCGCCAGCTCAACCTGCCGGTGAAGCTGGTGATCAACCGCCGCTCCATGTTCCAGTGCGTGGGGCACCGGCCGCTCATCCAGCAGCGCGTGAGGCTCAGCGCCACGCAGGAGGGAAAGCTGACCTCCCTACGGCACGAGTATGTCAATCACACCTCCATGCTCGATGACTACGAGGAGAGCTGCGGAGAAGGCACGCCACACATGTACAGCGTGCCGAACCTGCGGGTGACCTCCGCCCTGGCGCGACGGAATGTGGGCACCCCCACCTCCATGCGCGGGCCTGGTGCCGTTCCCGGCCTCTATGCCACAGAGTCTGCGATGAATGAACTGGCGGATCTGCTGAAGATGGACCCGGTGCAGCTCCGGCTCGCCAACGAACCGGAGATCGACGAGGGCACCAAGCTGCCCTTCTCCTCCCGGCATCTCCGCGAGTGCCTGACGACGGGTGCGGAGAAGTTCGGC
This sequence comes from Verrucomicrobium sp. BvORR106, assembly GCF_000739655.1. Taxonomy (GTDB): domain Bacteria; phylum Verrucomicrobiota; class Verrucomicrobiia; order Verrucomicrobiales; family Verrucomicrobiaceae; genus Verrucomicrobium. The sequence continues at coordinate 33,345 of NZ_BATR01000016.1, forward strand.
TGGGCACGGCGCACACCAGCCGTGGGTTCAATGAAACAGGACGGTCTGACGCTCGGCTGGGGCATGGCGAGCTGCACCTGGATAGCCAAGCGCTTCGGGTGCACAGCCCGTGTGGAGCTGCGCGATGATGGCACTGCCGCCGTCAGCACCGCCACCCAGGACATCGGCACCGGCACCTACACCGTGCTGGCCCAGATCACGGCAGAGAAGCTGCAGATCCCGGTTGAGAAGATCGAGGTCATCCTGGGGGACAGCAACCTGCCGGAGGGACCGGTCTCCGGCGGCTCCATGGCCACGGCCTCGGTCATCCCCGCCGTGATGGCTGCGGCGGGAAAGGCGGCCGAATCCCTCCTCGGCGTGGCGGCCAAGGCACCCGGTTCCCCGTTTGCGGGAAGCAAGCCGGATGGCCTGGCCTTTCAGGACGGGAAGGTGCAGGCCAAGGGCGGCGGAGAGGGCGTGCCCTTTGGCGAAATCCTGAAGAAAGCGAAGATGCGGGGCGTTTCAGGCCAGGGTTCGTCTGATGGTAATTTCTTGGATCCCAAGCCTCAGTTTTCCTCGCACTCCTTTGGGGCGCATTTTGTGGAAGTCACCTGGCAGCCGGAAACGGTGCGCCTCAGGATCAACCGCGTGCTCACCGTCATCGATGCCGGCAGGATTGTGAACCCGCTTGCCGGTCGCAACCAGATCGAAGGGGCCGTTGTGATGGGCGTCGGAATGACCCTCTTTGAACAGACGCAGTACGAGCACGGCACCGGCGCCCCCATTAACTCGAACCTCGCGGACTACATCATGGCGGTGAATGCCGATGTGCCGAAACTGGACGTCATTTTCCTCGACTACCCCGACCTCCACTTGAATGAATTCGGAGCACGCGGCATCGGTGAGATCGGACTCGCGGGCATCTCCGCCGCTATCACGAGTGCCATTCACCACGCCACGGGTTTTCGCGCGCGCAAACTGCCGGTGACCATTGAAGATCTGTTGGGAGCACCCGCTCAGGCATGATGAAAGAACTCCGACAGATCATTGAGCGGGTGCGCGAGTGCCCCGGGCAGGCATGGGCACTGGCCACCCTGGTGGAAACCCGAGGATCCACCTATCGCAAGCCGGGGGCGCGCATGCTGGTGGATGAGCAAGGCACCACACTGGGGGTGCTGAGCGGCGGCTGCTTGGAGGAGGAAATCGCGCGGCACGGCCTGGAGCTCATTGATGGCGCCGCAGCACGGGTAATTGAGTTTGATACCCGCCGCCTGTATGGATGCGATGGTGCGGTGCGCATCCTGGTGGAGTTCATCCCCCCCGCTGCAGAGAGGGGCAATCTCCTGACAGAACTCGGCCATCGAGTGGATCATCGAGGCCTCTGTCGTCTCAGCTCCCGCTACGAAGGGGAGGAACTGGGCACCACGTTGCTCGCTCCCGATGAGCTGGTTCCCGAGCGCAACGGCACGTTTCTACACTGCGTGCCGCTCCCCGTACGCTTGCTGCTCTTTGGGGCGGGCCCAGAGATATCGCCTCTGCTGCACCTCGCCCAGACACTGGGCTGGCTGACACTGCAATTCACCCACGCCACCGATCTCGCAGAAGATTTCACGCCCGATGCCCAGACCGTCGCCCTGGTCATGACGCACAACTTCGGCCGGGACCTTGCGGTTCTCCATCGGCTCGTTCCCTTTCAATTGCCTTATGTGGGCTTGCTCGGCCCTCGCAGGCGCCATCAACAGCTCATTGGCGAATTGCTCAGCCTTGGCGCAAGCTTCGCCGACAGCCTGGCCTCGTTGCATGCACCAGCGGGCCTCGATTTAGGGAGTGAATCCCCAGAGGAGATTGCACTCTCCATTGTATCCGAAGTGGCCGCCGTCCTCGCCCAGCGTCACGGTGGTCACTTGCGCGACCGCGCCATTCCCATTCATCTTGCGGACACGGCGTTCACGAAAAGCGAAGCTGCCTGAGGTCTCCATGCCCGCCACAGCCATTCTTCTCCTTGCTGCAGGCAGCTCCAGCCGTCTTGGCAGGCCCAAACAGCTGCTCCGCTATAGGGATGGCACCCTCCTACGCCATGCAGCGCAAACGGCTCTCGCTGCCGCGCTTGGCCCGGTGATTGTCGTTCTGGGCTCTGGGGAGCCTGAGTGTCGCGAGGCACTGCTCGGCCTCCCGATCACTATGGTCCTCAATCTCCAATGGGATGAAGGCATGGGCACCTCCATCGCAACTGGGATGCAGTGCGTCCGGGAGGCAGAGCATGATGCTGTGATCATTACACTCTGTGATCAGCCAGCCATCACGGCGTGCATGCTCCGGGCTCTAGTCCGCCATCCACACGACGCCGGATGTTCCATTGTGGCCTCACGACATGGCGATAACAGGATCGTTGATCCACCTGTTCTGTTTACCGCACAACATTTTGCTCAGCTTCGTCTACTAAAGGGTCACGACGGCGCAAAAGCGATCATTCGTCAGCGACCTGCTGAGGAGTTGGGTTTCGTTCCGTGCCCCGAAGCAGCTTTCGACGTGGATACAGAACAGGATGTCGCTGCCCTTAATCATCGTTGAGTAGGTACTTGAGCGTCCTTCAGACGCACTAAGCTCTAGAGGCCAAATGGCAGACCTGCTGTCAGCTGACTTTTCTCCTGGCGGCCCATCTTCTCTTTTGGGCTTCGATGATCCGTCGCCGGCCCGCCTCAGACATTACCCGCTTCCTCGTTGGCTTCGGCTTCTCCTCCCTTACCCCAGTCACCTTTGGCGGCCTACCGCGACGCTTGATGGGCTCGGCGGCAAGGCTGGACCCATCGAGAATTCTTGCCAGATCGCCTTCAAGCTGCTGGATCTGTTCGGCTAGAGCGATGGCTTTCCTGAGATTGTCTAAATTCGATGAAGGTGATCGGGCCATTTTACCTCTTAGTTGGGCCTACCCCTGATCTCAAGCCGTAATTCTGACGCTTCGCCACGCGTGCCGTGTGGTTGAAGTGGTTCAAAGGCGGAACGGCCTCATTTCCTCCCAATTACCCGCCCTCTGAGTGGGGTCTCATGGGAATGTATTCCCCACATTCAGGAAGTGGACCAGTGCCGATCATAGCTGGGGTGCCTTGGTAGTCACAGGACTGGTAGTGCATCCAGCCATCTCTTTCATGAAGATCGCCAGCTACAATGTGAATGGCATCAACGGTCGGCTCCCCGTCCTCCTCCGCTGGCTCAAGGAGGCGGAGCCGGATATTGTTTGCCTGCAAGAACTGAAGGCACCCCATGAAAAGTTCCCCCTCCCGCCCATTCAAAGAGCCGGCTATGAGGCGATCTGGCATGGCCAGAAGAGTTGGAACGGCGTCGCCATTCTGTCGCGCGTCGGTAAGATTCAAGAGGTGCGGCGACAGTTACCTGGGGATCCCCAAGACAGTCACAGCCGCTACATCGAAGGCATTGTCAGCAACATGGTCATTGGATGCCTTTACCTCCCCAACGGAAACCCCGCACCGGGACCGAAATTTGACTACAAGCTCGCCTGGTTCAAACGGCTCATCACCCACTCCAAAGCGCTCCTCAAATACGATGTACCTGTGATGCTCATCGGCGATTTCAACGTCATGCCAGCGGACATCGATGTGTACAAGCCTGAGAGCTGGCAGGAGGACGCACTCTTTCGTCCTGAGGTCCGCAGGGCGTTCAAACGTCTTACCGATCTGGGATGGACTGATGCCATTCGAAAGCTCCACCCACAGGAGAGAATTTACACATTCTGGGACTATTTTCGCAATGCCTATGCTCGGAACGCGGGCCTGCGCATTGACCATTTCCTGCTAAACCGTCATCTGGAGAATCGTCTGAAGAAGGCGGGAGTCGACAAGCATGTCCGCGGCTGGGAAAAAACCAGCGATCATGCTCCGGTCTGGATGCAGCTAAAGGAGCGGTGATCCAATTTACCCTGCTCAGGCTCTCGTGCTAATAGATCCGGACTATTCGCCGCGGCGGCAGTTCTCGATGATCGTCAAGCTCACCGCCGTGTCATGTCCTGCGGAGAGATCTGACCCAGGTTTAATTCCGTGTGTGAGGTAGTGCGGCGGTGAGAGCTGGCTCAGCCACCTTGAAAATCTCCCGGCTTGGAGTTTAGTGGAGCAATGTACATGCGCGACCTCTTCTTCGAAGCGCCTTTGAATACGAAGCGAGCAGTGAGGCTGTCGCTGATAGCCCTTCTGGTGACGGCTATCGGTTCTTTGTGGGGTTTGGAATTCCTTGTAGTGTCCCTACCCCTCAGCGGCATGTTGGCCAGAGCTCTGGATGTACACGATAATCGAAAGCGTGAGGTCCGACGAGCTTTGTCCAAGATTTGAATCGGAATGCCGGGAACACTTCTGGGAAAGTGGCGCATCCCAGCAGGCAACGGGGTAAGCCTTTCATGCAGGCAGGCCCACTGGTTGCTCCTCCAGGCGGTGGCGTGGCTTCCAGGTGCTGAAATGTTCCGGAATTCGCTCCAGCTAAACCACAGGCCCCTATGGGAGGGGAGCTATCCACCAGACCACCTGGTCCTCCGGCCCGACATCCGGCAACGCCCCTCACACAGACCAAACGTCTGATTTTTTCCTCTCAACGGGCTGCGAACACGCCCAAATGGAGATCACTCCATTCCAGGTGTCTCCCGAAGCCCCCTGCGCCTGCCACCCCGGCGGCCTCCTCGCGGGGGTTGAGCCAGATGTTGTTGCCCCGTACGCCATGCTGTTCGTGGGAGACTTCGACGCATCGTTTCATATCTCTGCTCACTAGACCGGAACCATACCTGACTATCAAATGGCCAAGTAAGCCGTCAGCCTACGAGTCCTGCTGGTATAAAACATGTCACATGTATCAGGAGCAGGTCCTCTCACGCCCCGCCTCCGTGGGCGCCAGAACATTGCGAAACAGCCATATAGGCAGTAGCCCCCGATCCTGCGCATAAACAGCATGGAGATCATAGATGCAGTCCAACTACGCTCTCAGCTCGGTGCCTTCTTAGCCGAAAGGACGGGTGACATTGTCCGGTCGTGGGTGGACGAGGTTAAGAAAGACCCCCGCCTCACGACCGCGGACCGTCTCTCTGATCATCTCCTTGAAGATCATATTCCCCTGCTTCTGGAGGACTTCATTCAGGTTCTACGCTCAGGGGACGAAGAAACTGGAATCGGTGCAAAGTGGAATGCCGTGAAACACGGTGCTGAGAGATGGGGCCAAGGATACAGTTACAAAGAACTCGTTTGGGAAATCTACAGGCTCCGCAGGGTATTGTTTGACAACGTCAGGGAGTTTGCACGTGGCAAACCAAACGAACTGGATGTATTTTCTCTCGCATGCAGCTCGGCAGACTCTTTTCTGAACGAACTGGAATGTCGTTCGGTCGAAAAGTATGCCGAAGAAAGCGAGACTACTGTCCGGCTCTCGAATGAGGCCCGACTTCGTCTCATCCGCACTGTGTCGCATGAGCTTCGCAATTTGCTAAACTCCGTAGGTCTGGCATCCGCGCTTCTGTCGAGCGACGACCCGGAGTCGATCGAGTTTATGAGGGGAAACCTCGACCGCAACTGCGGTCACATGAAGCAGGTTCTTGACGACCTGCTTGATCTGTCTCTCATCTTTTCACGTCAGAACGTAGCCAAACCCGCGTGGTTCGATCCTCGGTCGCTTCTCAAGCTCCTCGAAGCTGCACACCGCCCGGTGGCGGAGGCCAATGGAGTAATTTTTAGATCCTCCATCATAGGCGAACTCGGCACAATTTACACAGACGAGCTCCGTGTAAGGCAGATCGCGGAGAATCTCGTGTCCAACGCCATCAAGTACACCCCTACCGGAGAGGTTCATCTCCGCTTCGAGGGCGTTAGCACCAACGACTGGGCCATTGTTGTGGAAGATACCGGCTTGGGCATTTCTGAGGCGGACCGCCAACATATCTTTTCTGAGTATTACCAGGTAGCCTCAGCATCGCCACTTCGCGGATCGGGCCTGGGGTTGTCCATTGTTTCGGGGCTTGTAGATTTGCTCAAGGGATCTATTTCACTCGAATCTGAAACGAACCGAGGCAGTGTTTTCAGGGTAGTACTTCCCCGAATTCACGGAGTGCTAGACCTCCGTGCCCAATAACTCCCCGCCGCGCATGGTGAGGAACGGTAGATCTTCGGCAAGTCACTTGAACTGCTTGGCCAACGCTGCAACGGTAACCACAAGCTCTGACGAGTCCGCGGGCTTGGGCAAGAGGATTTGGAATCCTGCACAGAGTGCTCTGACTCGGTCTTCCACGCGGCTATATGCGGTTAGTGCCACCGCTGGCACCTTCCCCCCGTCTTTAGCAGACTTGGAACGGATGGCTTCAATAAACGTATAGCCGTCCTTCTCGGGCATGCCGATATCGCTGACTATCACATCGGTTGCCGAGGTCCCGAACTTCAGAAGCGCTTCATCTGCCGAGCACGCCGTTGTCACCGTTGCTCCCGCGTTTTTCAGAGTCCGCGCGAGAAGATGCCGAGAGTCCTCGTCGTCCTCAACCACTAGCACGGAGAGTCCTGAGAGCTGAGGCAACGACCTTTGGGGAATCTCTGTTGATGGGGCTGGAGCGCGACCATGCGTGCCTTCGCCCTCCTTCAGGGCGGCAATCGGCAGCATGACCGCGAAGGTTGACCCTCGTCCTGGCCCGGCGCTCTTAGCAACTACCGTTCCGCCATGAAGCTCAACCAGGTGTTTTACGATAGCCAATCCCAGGCCCAAGCCACCGTGGGTCCTGGTGGAAGAAGCGTCCGCCTGACGAAACCTGTCAAAAACATAAGGGAGAAAGTCCTCCGTGATACCCACGCCGTTATCAGAGACCGCGGTTTCAAAATGTGAATTCACTCTTTGAAGCAGGATCTCAATTCGCCCCGCCCGGGGTGTGAACTTTATGGCATTGTTGAGCAAATTCCAAAATACCTGATGGAGGCGTTGGGGATCTCCGTGTACCAGTTTCGGGAGCCCATCAAGAACAGCATGCATGCGGATGTTTTTCGCATCAGCGGCGGGCTTCACGGTTTCCATGGCAGCCTCCAGAATGGGGCCAAGCTCGACACGCTCCACCTCAAGACGGACCTTGCCTGAGAGGATCCGGTTCATATCCAGAAGATCTTCAATGATTCGCTGCTGGGATTGAGCGTTTCGCTTGATCACATTTAACCCCTCTCTCACCTCCACCTCATCCATATCGCCTGCAAGCAGGAGCTGCACCCACCCCAAGATCGATTGCAAAGGGGTTCGCAGTTCATGGGACAGTGTGGCAAGGAACTCATCTTTCATCCGGCCTTGACGCTCCGTCTGCTCGTTTGCTTCAGCAATGGCTAGCGCCGCCTTTTTCTGGGCTGTAATGTCTCGTGCAATCTTGGACGCACCAACAATCCGGCCCGTGCTATCTCTAACGGGTGAAATTGTGAGGGAGATTTCGCGGATCTCTCCATCCTTGCGGACGCGTTGGGTTTCGAAATGGTCCACACGCTCACCGCGGCGTAGCTGTTCGAGTATCAGGGGCTCTTCTTCCAGCCTCTCTTTAGGAATCAGCAATGAGATGTGTTTGCCAATGATTTCAGGGGCAGAATAACCGAAAATGCGTTCCGCCCCCCGGTTCCAGCTGGTCACAATACCGTTGAGGTCCTTTGAAACAATGGCATCGTCGGATGAGTCCACGATCGCCTGTAGCAGGTGCTCCGGGCTGCCAAACCCCTTAATAAATAACCCAGTATTGTCGCTCATAAAAATCCACTTGGGGTTGCTGACGAACCCGTTGCAAGTGCAATCCAACCTACGAGCGAGCGTTCATTGCAAGATCGCGCGAGAACATAGTGCTGGATGCATCAACGGGCTTGGGCGTGGCTTGCGCAAACGCAGCACACGTCAAACCATGCCAGCGGATCCCATCAGAAAAGTTCCGCCGTTCCACTTCCATTGATTCTTGCCGCTCACCAAAACACCTGATCAGCACAGCGTGAGAGCGGGCAAAGAGGGTTCGCGGAATGCAGTTCTCGCCCAAGTGCTGCGCGGGACTTAAGCCAGCCCTCCTATTCGGAGGAAGTGCCATAGATAATCTGCCGGAGCGCTCGAAGCAGCGCTCCCGCGATGTACCACTTGGGCAGAAAATGCGAGCCCTGCGTTTGACTCACGTGCTACCACGCCGTCAGCGTTGAGACCGCTGGCAGCAAGCACTTTTACTTTTGGATTGATGCGCACAAGCACCTGAATCATCGTTGGCCCGTCCATCAGAGGCATCATCATGTCAGTGAGCACGACATCTATCTCTTGGCGATGCAGAGCATAGGTGGCGGCGGCCCTCGGCTCCAGCTCATGCGAGTGTAGCCTTGTTGTCGAATGCCTCAAGGGTCTGATGAGTGATCTCCCGAACCGAGACTTCATCGTCCACCACCAGGACGAGCTCGCCATTTCCCCTTGGCAGATCCGCCGTGAAGTTTTCACTCAGCGGCATCTCGGCATGCGTTTGGACGGGAAGGCAAACCTGGAACCGGTTCCCCAAGCCTCTTTCGCTATAGACTTTGGGAAATCTGCGTGGTTTTTCACGATCGCCAAAGTGGTTGATAACCCCAGGCCTGCACCTTGGCCTGTCTCGTTGGTAGGCCCGAGATCGGCCCGAGAGACTTCGCGCAAAAATGACCCAAGCGAATTGAGTCAAAGTTTCAAGATTGAGACAATTTTTCACTCCGAGCCACCTCCATCCCATATGCATAAAGCCCACAAAACGAGGTGGTTGCAAATGCTCAACACTGGCATGAATTCTGTTGGGGACATTTCGTGCGCAAAACGCATAGACAGAGACGCGGTGCGGGCCGCGGTCTGTAATCCACTAAGCCCGCTAACCTAATTCAGCTACCGACATGAATGCAGTTATGCGATGGAACCCTCTTCGGGAGATCGAAAACCTTCAGAATCGAGTCTTCAACGCCCTCGCTCCAAGCATGGCCAACAACGGAGGCCCTGATATGGAAAGCCCACCGTGGGCCCCACTTGTGGACATCGTGGAAGACCCCTCAGAATACCTGATCACCACCGAACTGCCGCAGGTGCGCAAGGAAGACGTGAAGATTACTCTGGAGAACGGGAGGCTCACCGTCAGTGGCGAACGGAAACCCAAAGAAGAAAAGGACGGTCGGAAGATCCATCGACTTGAAAGGCCTTACGGACCGTTCTTCCGAACTTTCGCCCTCCCTGAAGACGCGGATCCGGGCAGGGTGAGTGCCGCATTCAGTGAGGGAGTGCTGCACATCACCGTGTCCAAACATGAAAAAGCACTTCCTCGTCAAATCGAAGTGAAAGTCAACTGAGCCATTTGCTCTGCGACCGCTTCCAGCCGCCGCGAGCGCTGGAAGCGGAGCGCGCATAACACTTGGAAACCTACTGGCAAACCAATTCTGACCATCTTATGAAATCCGTGCCAAAGCCGATCATCGGAATTGTGATGTTGGCGGCAACAATAATCTTCTCGCCGGTGATTGTGGGCCACATTGTATTCTCCGCTCTTTTGCGTGAGTTCAAAGGAAGCTCAGACAACCAACGAATGGAGTTTCCAAAAGACGAAGCCGGGAGCAGGACAGCATGAAGGTGCGGGAGTGTCTCCCCCCTGCCCGGTGGCTCGGTAAATACGCGGAGAGAACCCTGGAGCTGCGGCGCAGAACCATCCGCTCGCATACATACAAACTCTATGCGCATGACAACTGAAAATTGTGTTATCAGGGCGGGAATTTCCCCAGTGGAATTCGCAGGCCTTGCGGCAAACCTGGTCGCCGCGGGGATTGTGACAACTTCATCCTCTCCCGCACCCGAAAACCAACCTCAGTCTGCGATGCAGAGAGCCATTGAAGGAACTCTGGTATTCCTTGAACTATGCTCGGAAGCATTGAGTGCCAGAACAAACGGCGACGACCATGCGTCTGCCGCCCTGGCCATAGCCGCCAGTGCAAACAGGATAAAAAATGCAGCGTATGAGGCATTCAACAATAGTCCGCCTCCTACCGCCGAGGCCCTGGAGCGAATTGGCGAAAGCCGCGTTTGGGAAAGCCTCTCCGGCGATTCGAAATCCGAAGTCAGAAAGAAGCTGGCTCGTGCACCCATTGGAGAGTTTTTGCGGGAAGCCAACGTCGGCATTCTCCCTCCAACTGAGCACGAGCTTGGAAGCATCGGAGAAGCGCGCGCTTGGGCCTCCATACCCGCTGCAGAACAATCCAATTCAATTTTCCGGCTCTTGACCAATCACATGATTGTCCACGGGAGCGAGCAAATTCCTGCACTGACAGATGCAGTTATATCCGAGTATGGGAAGGAGGGGATTCCGGTCGAACTAGCAGAGGGCATCCTCTGGCACTTAAAACTATCAAACGAGAACCGGCAAGCTTCCCGCGAAAAGGGGACGTCTTTGGTCATGGAAGCGGAAGGTGTCTCAGACGAGGAGGACAGTGAGATTAAAGGGAGTTCGACCAACAGAAACCCGGAGTCAACAACGTCATGACGGCGATTCTTTGCCCGGAAAGCCAAACAGGCTTTATCGGACGGCCTTTTAAACACGCATCCGTCGTACTTGGCGGAGTTTGCACAGTGTTCGTCCTCGCACTTTCGTGTCCGGCTGATAAAACCCCCGCCGCAACTCAGGACTGACGCAAGACCACTGCCCCACTTCAGCGGCTCCATGCCAAGCCAAGCGCCTGTGGCAAAAAGGGCATCTCAAAGTGTTGTAAATATGGCTCACAGCGAAAACGGTCCGAGAAAATTCGCGCATCCCGAGGCACGAACTGCTTTTGCGACATTCCTTCGGTCTTCAAGGTCATGGCCACGGGGCTTGGGTTCCTAACTCGTACTTCTTGTGCGTCATGTGCTCCGCGATGCAGTACACTACCAGAGGGCCTATGCAGGAAGGTGGAGCTTCGCGCGGTTCGTACGCTTTTGCCCCAGCATCCGCCGGCACAAGGCCGGGCTGACACTGTTCTGCCCGAGCGGCGGTTTTGCTTGTGCACCCAGCTCATGAAGGTTTGATAGTTCACGCCAGCCAGGGTCGCAAAGCGTGCCCCGCTCAGGCCGCTGCGGGCGAACTCCGCGAGCAATTCCTCTCGTCGTGTCACCGGGGTGCGCACACGCCCCAGCCCGTCCAGTTTCAAAACCAATGACGTCGTACTCATAGACGTCATAGCCTTTCGAACCTCGACATCTATGATGCCAGCGAGCTCATAAGGCACTGGGCGTCACGCTTACAGGTTGCCAACATCAATGACCAGTTGAAATACCAGGCTCTCCGGTCGCGAAGCTTCGCAGCGGTATACGAACCGAGGAAACATCACATCGATCACTTCCAGACTACCGTTGTGACAGATCCCGATTTGCAGGAGTATCTCATGGCCCTGCCATCAGCCATTGAGCTGATGGATGGGGGAATGAAACAGATGGAGACCCAATCCCAACGCGTTCTCGAGAACCAAGCCAATCTCATGCGCTTGATGCGGATCACCTACCTGGAACATCTCCTTCGGCATCGCTATGCTGAAGCTGAACCCGCCATTTCCCATGAAGTGGAGTTTCCTCCCCAAATGGCGCAGATGATGTCCGTCATTCCTCGCTACTCTGAAATTACTCCCTATTGGGTGGAGACGAAGCTCCTCAATCAGAATGTAGAAGCAGACAAATTTCAAAGTCAGCTGCCCAGAAGGGGCTTTCCTAGCGGAGTGATGCCAAGGTATTAAACTCCTACCGCCAATCTCAAAATGGGGTGACGATCTCACTTCGAGTTCAATATCGAATCGACGGCCACCTTCCCAAATGGGACGCCGATACCGAAGGCGCTCTCCCCTACCTCCGACTTCGGCGTGACGGGCGTCTCAAGAACCTCATGGGTCGTCACGGTCTGTAGGAGGTTGATATCCGACAACCGCATTCTGGTGTGACTGTGTGTTAAGTCCAGCCGCCCGGAGGCGCTTTCACAACTTTACATCCTTCATCGAAGCAATCTCCGGAAAATAGGCCTTCATTGAGGGGCAGCATTCGGTCACAACTGCATCAACGTGCTCTCTCGATAGCTTGGCAAGTACGCCATGCTTCGTGGGGTTTTTGAATTGGTGGCATTCTTCCAATTTCACGGCCCAGCGTGGCAACTCAGCAAAGTCGGCGATCTCCATTGCCCTGTCGGTCAAATCACTGGTCCTCACCACCAACAGTTTGTCTGCGGGAACTGTCTCCAACACGTGCCGGTAATGATGTTCCCAATACGTCAAATAACCGCGCAGCGAATACAGCCCATAGTTTGCAAGCAACTCATCATCATTTCCTTCAAGAGGGAAAAGATCCGGCCTAAATCGCGCCTCCCTGAGTCGCAACCAGTTGGCATTGACATCACGCCGCAAGCTGTCGTTGATAAAGGAATCAAGCCATGAGTAGCAGTCCCTCATGGTGAGAACGAAGCGAGCTCCGGAGAAAGACTCCAATAGTTCCTCTAGAACAAAGAAATTCAATTGAGACGAATCGACATCCAGCAGTCGTACCTGGGTTGTCTTGAGCAGGAACCGCTTTAGTTGTCCGGCATCGTATTCTCCTGTCAATTTCTTCAAGATCAGTGGGATCAATTTGTCGGCTCTGGACTCGTGTTCGGACCTGACTGGATTGCCGAACATAGCCGCAAGTGAATGGGTTCCACTCTTGGCTGGCCCGACGCCAAAAATCCTCGGAGAGTGGAAAGTGTCACACTTCGTGGTGTTCGAGCGAGCCAACCTCGAACGACTCCCTAGCTTCGCGAATCGCGCTTCCGCCTCCTTCACCGCAAACGAAAGATGACTGGAAGCAGCTTTGCGCAACTCATCTCGTGTTTGCACACTCAAGCGAATCCCCTGATCCGGTAGTCCTTCAGAAACATCAATAAAAGGAATCAACTCCTTTAAACACCCCAGCCTTGGATCGTCGGGTTGGGGAACTACGAACATCAGGGGCGTTCCGAACGCGAGACACGGCAGTGCGACGTGCAAGCGGCTAGTCACCACCAAACTCGCAGCTTGATACGCCTCCAATCGAGAAATCGTGAGCGGTCTCATATGGACTGGATGGCTGCTCATGGGTCCATGGTGAGACAGCAACTGGCAGCCCTCGGGAAGCTTTGTTCCCTTTGGAACATCAACCGCCAGCACCGGCCCATTTTCAACCTGCGCTAGCCAGCGCTTCAATCCAAGCGTCAAACAATTGCTCAAATAGCAGGGCACTCCAACCGACTTCATCAACTCCAGCGTTGCAAGATCACGGCAACCGACTGGCGCCGATTCAACAAAATGATCCTTGAATCCTCGTATTGCGCTTTCACTCAGCGCAAAATGGGCGCCTACATAAGCTGTCACAAGGCCAGGCTTGGGCGGAAAATCCCAGGCTCTGTGTTTCCACCAACCGTTCGCAATCAATATTCCCGATGCGGATTGATGAGAAATCCGTTCTCGATCCAAATAGCCGTCGAGTTTCCCCACCATTTGCTCCACCGCAAAGGTCTGCACGTCATCCCCAATGTTTGAACTCCACGAACTGAAGACTCCGTACAGATGCATTGTGCTTGATTGTTTTAGACTAGTCCGAGCTTTGCCATCCACTGGTCCTGACAGTCTCGCCAGGCTCCTCCACTGAAGTGAATCACGGATGGATACGAATCGCTGGCGATGGATCTCAACTTGCCGGCTTCAAACTCATAGTCGGGATTCCCGCTCAGGAGCCTGGAGGCAGTACCCACATTCGTGAAGATCCTTTGCTCTATGTCCCCCATGATTGGGACCCTCTTGTTCTGATAGGCAAGCTGGAAGATCCATTGGTCATCATGCGCATAGGCCGCATGCTGCTGCCACTTGCTCAACCTCCCCTGCAAACCTCCACGGGTGGCTTGCTCATAGAGGATCATGCATTCTGTCAAGACAGCCCGCACACCCTCACAGGTACCCATCCACCCACCCGCATTGGGCCAGCGCCTGTTGTCCAGAACGTCTGGAAAACTTTCTCTCCATTCCGGATCATGCACAGGCCAGCAGCCTCTCTCCATCGAGATTGCAAATGGCGTGCGCAACTTCTCAAATTCAGCAAGAAGATGATCTTCACCGTTCAGCAGCACGCTGTCACTGCCGTCAGAAAACAAAACATGAGTCACTGTCTTTTCCAGGCTGTCGAGTACTTCCAGCACGTCGATGATCTTGTCATGGACCCAGCTTTGCGGCTTTTTTCCTGCCCCAAGTACTGTTGGAATCAGATTGCAACGAAATGCGGACCTCGTGAAGTTCTTCAGTTTCCATGGCAGGTCTACCAAAGGGTATCTGCCAACCGTGAGAATTCCCAGTTTGGGGCCTGGCACGCGCGCTTGTGGTTTGATTTCCCAGGCTGAATGCCTGCTGTGAGGTTGTTTGCGGATGAGGCACTGAAGTACATATCTTCCAGGGGGCAAGAGCAGCTCCGAAGTGCATTCCATTGGCCCATAAAGAACTCCAAGGGTCCCATGATTAAGAGCGAACAGCGTAGGGTTGCCAGGCTCCCAAGTGCTGGTACCCGACATGAAGCCTCGAATCGTAGCAGCCACCTTCAACTCGATGACAAGCCTCGAGTTGGCATGGGCGGATATTGTCCACGCCTCATCGACCGTGCCCGGACATACAATACGATTGTGAGAAATTGAGCATCGATATCCGAGACTCCCACCTCTTCCGACACTGCCCCATTCCGTATCAGCTTCGAGAATTTCCACCGCTTCCTCCATACGTTATCTCCGATGAACCCTATAGATACTGTCGCGGCAACTACTCCTGTTTGAAACTGCACCCCCTGCGTCATCAGATCCTTTCAGCGCGGAGAAGCCCCTCTTTATCACGCTGCATTGCACCAGATCTAACGGGGAATGACGTCGGCCTCAACCTTGCGGCCTCCCTCATCTCCGCCACTATACCTTGGTAGGCAGACTGCCACGTTGCTTTGATGCTTTGAGGACTCCACTCGATGACAGGGCCGCTCCAGCGTTTAGCGAGCTGAGCACATGAGATGCTGTTCCAGCGTAGTGCTGGCAGCTTTTCTTGCGACAACGCAAGTTTCGCAATCTTCGTCAGCCTCTGGCTTATGTCATCTTCGCCGGCATCCACGCTCGCAGCGCATACCTGGCCAAGATCACCGACAAGAATTGGTTGCTCCGCAAATTCCAGATCAACAGGGCAGGCGCTTGAGATCCAGATGAATGGCAAACGCTTCGCCCAAGAGACAGGATGCCACCAAAGTCTAGGATTTGTCGCACCACTAATGTTGCTCCATTCGGCCTCCTGGCCCGCAAGCCAATAGATTGGCGAGTAGGCCTGCCACAATTCACGGGAGTGCCCCAGTCCGAATTGATGGTCGATATGCCACCCGCTGCGGCCGTCACGATAGTCGTCCACATTCCAAATATGCTCAAACACTTCCTTCATGGCACGACGGTGGACTGCGTACGCATGCGTTCGATATACTCCAGTCGCCTTGTGCACAAACGGGCAACTGGCAACTGGCTTGGGTTCGCGCCAGTGTTGCCCGCCAAGGTATAGCTGTCCCCAGTCATCGGGAAGCTGTCTCATGAATGCCTCAAGCAACTCAACTATATCGTCACGGAAAACCACGTCATCCTCCAAGATAAGCACACTGTCCACTTCGTCTTCGAGTGCCTCTGCCAGGACGCGGGAATGGGACAAAAAGCATCCCCATGCTCCTTTTCCTGCATTCCACCATGAAGGATGTGGCACTGCATGTCCCGAATAAGCCCGCGCCCACTCAACTTCGCTTTCTCGTACGCCATATGACTCCAAATGAGTCTTCAGACGCTGTCTCCGATCCGGCCGGTCCCTAAGGTTGAGAACGCAGATGCGCTCAAAATGGTGAGTGAGATGAACCATATTCTCTAAGCACCAATTGGCATCATGTGAACTTTCTTCCTTTTGGCGATCTTGGAGAACTTGCTTTCTCCTCGAAATTCCTCACTCATTTGGCGGCATCAGGCGCCACACGCGTGCTAGGCACTATCCAGTTTACTGCTATGCTCTTGTTCTTAGGGAAGTACAGTGCGTAATATCCATAAGTTTTGGCACCAGTCCGCGAGCACTTGATCAGCAAATCTCTGAGCGTGCCCTTGAAAGGAGGAAGATCCAAGTGATGCTCATCTGGGTAGAGTGCCCTGTCATTGCTGCCAAGCTCTCCAAATCCAGCAGAAAGGTCTACATTCTGCTTTTTCAGTTCGACACAGAGTTGCTTCATTGTCCCGCTGAACTTTGGCAGATCCACAATCTGATCAAACGGAAGATCTCCCTTTAACGAACCAGGTGCCCTGTCGACGATCACAATGGTTTCATCCTTTATGTATTCGGACACTGTTCCCAATTTGATTGCGCCTGACAAGGCGGCAACCACATTGGGTGGCGTATTGTTTCCGCTGCAAAGCTCCGCAAGGAATCGAAGCCTGTCCGTATCCGCCGATACCCGGGCATTTTCAGAATTGGCTTCTAGTGATGTCTCGACCACTATTTGGTACCGGGACTTTTTTGCAATCGTCTCATAGGCAGACGAAACATTCTCAAGAGCAATCTCTTGGCCTCTAACCACAGTGACAGCCGTCACCATGCACAGAATAAAACGAGAAAAACTGTAAGTATTCATGGCCAGACATATTTTAGAACTCCGCCCTCGATGATCTGGCTCCGCGATCCCCCGTCAATTCCTCGATCGCTGGCAGGATCAATCAGAGCTTTCAAATCTTGATCATTGCTTGGCAGAAGCCCGATGGACTTGCTTTCTACAGTGGCGCTGTTGGGGCCAGTAGTAGCAGCATTTGTCCAATCGATTGCGTCTTGTTCGACGGTGGTCGGATTTGGCGTCCCTGCTGGCCTGGTGAAGTACCGAATGCCTACTGAATCGGTGTAGATCCCCTTATTGGCGATCTGAACATTCAAAGAGTAAAATGGACTCCACCCTGTCGCATTGCCCTTCGTTTCGTAAACAGTCTCTCCATCATACCCCTCCAACGGCTTGTCCAAATGATCCATAATTTGAACACTCAGAGTTCCAGAGACAGCGCTCACCATGTTCCATTTGCCCACTGGTGTATCGGGATCGCCTGGCACCGTCCCCGCGTTCAAAGACAGGTTTTTCGCCACGGCTCCTGCCACGGGCTGGTAGGTAGTAACTGGCCTTGGTGAGCCAACTTTCTTTGGCAACGTCACCGTTAGGGTGCGTTGCGCCGGCGGCCATCCCGGTGGAGTGACGATCTTAACTGTAACGTCATCTTCACCGATACTTTTGGATTTGCCTTTTATTTTGAAAGTCATCACGCCTGTGGCGGGATTCTTCTGGATTGAACCGGCCACGATTTCCGCTCGAGTACTGCCCACCGGAATACCGGGAGCCGCATTGGTCACCCCCGAAGCTGGAGTGAAGGTAGCTTTCCATTCTACTTCACGATTTTTCGAATCCGTTGTAATGCCAATACGCCTCGGCCCTTCTATTAAGACATCATTTCCTGATGTGCTTGAACTGTCATCCTGCATAAAATTGACGGGGGTGAATTTTCTAGCTTCCAACCGTGTTAAGCTCAACCGCGACCTTCGCGGATGCTATATTTCCCTCAAATTCCGATCCAAAATCGAGCTCAGATTCAACTCGCATTATCGGTCGGATGGAAAAGCAATTTCGGTTGGATAGTGCCAGCAAACTTTTAAACAATAAAGACAAAAATGCCTCTTCAGTTTAATTTTTCATCGTCAAAATCAGTCACTTCACTACTCGCTTTGTTCAGAGCCACTACCCACTCTGCTTAGAGTGTGCTAACACCTCGAGTTCACGGCAAGCCTCCACAACTTTTTTCAACTCTGTCATATCCTTGCGTACCCACGTCTGACGGCCAGCCTATCGAAAGGAACTTGCGACGCACGCTTCAGGACTAAGGTAGAAACATATTTTCACTACATGCAGCTCCGCATTCAACTTGAGTCAAATCGTCCAGGCCACCCAGCCATTGCCGACTAGAGTTTTCTCACTGAACTGCCGAGAATCGGAAATACTTCGACTTTACGCCCCTCAATAGTACTCACACAAATGCAGCCAAGGATGCCATTTGCCTGTCGCAAGCAGTCCCGAAGAAGCTCTTTAGCCGTACCAGTGAAACCTGTGATGTTGATGGCACTTTCGCCGATGGCGATGTGTTCAGCACTCCTCTCCAGGACGATCCCGATGTCGACACCTTTTCTTTTCAATAAAGCATTGAGTTCTTTGAATTTCCCCCGGAATTCAGGCACTGCAATCGACTGCTCCATAGCGCCCCCCTTCGTAAACGTAATGGGGAAAGACTGAATAATGGTCAGGACACCCGACTTCTGATCAGCGTCAACTCGTGCACCGCGCAATGCTATGTCCACCGCAATGGGAACATCGATCTTGGCTCTCGTTGCAAGCAACTCCAAGAGATACCCCAGCCGAATGGTGTCCTCACTCAAGAAGAGCGGACTCGCCTCTGTCTTGTATGCTTCGACAAACACCATCATTCCGGCACTCTTTGCGACAGATGCATACGATCCCGCGTCTAGCGGCATGGGCACAGATACCTCACGCCTGCCGTCTGCAGCTTGTACCCAGCTTGCCGTCACCAGGAGGCAGGCCATCAGCAATTTTTCGTTCGTCACAGCCATCGTAGTTGGAGTTGTGAGGTTTCCATACCTTTGCGACTAATGACACCCAGTAGCCAGCAGTGGTTCGATCAATCTCACCTCTCACATTGAGTGCCCGAAGAAGCTCGCGATCTTCGGCGGGACACAGCAAACGCATCCAGCTCGGCATTGGGAAAAGTGAAGCATTCGCCAGAGTGCCTTCCATTTCGCAGGGCTCCGTCCCAATTGATGGACAGCCCCCAGGGAGAGCCCGGTGTGCGAGATTGGTAAACTGATTGCGCCCCCGGGCGGAGTGTGCGCGGTTTACACCGTTGGGCGGGTCATCAAGCAGCCAACTCAATGTGGCGGCAGAGCAGTGGCAACAAGTGATGCCGGAGCACTGGGTGACCACCATGGCACCGACAGTCCGGCAGATCATGTTGCACTTACGGGTGGTGTATTCCCGGAACCTGCCCCCGCAGCCGTTTTTGCACTTCCTCCCAAGCTTGGACCTATGACACATGGACCCCTCAAACTCTCTTTCCCAATATCAGTCACCAGCGAGCATACTTCGTGTGCAGATTTCACATGTAAACCACTCAACACCAACAAGTTAAACTTCTAATCTCACGTCAGAACGCTAGCACAAATCGCATCATAACTCGTTCAGTATGAAGGGTGAAGCGGGCACACTTGGGCCTATTTTCAACACTAACTGCGCTCGCAAAATGCAAGTCTCTAGCCAAAAATGCGCGGCCTGTCGTTGGCATCTGGTCGCCTTGCCTGACAAACAACGCCGGACAAACTAGCTAGGGTAACAGCGCAAATGTGCGGCTCTCACTTAGCACTCTTCGCGGTGGAACTCATTTCATCTCACCTCCCAGCACCGCTCGCAGCCCGGCTTTAACGATCTTGAAAACCCCTACCAGTCCCCAAAAGTAGCCAAGCACCACCGCCACTCCCACAGCGAGGGCCATCACACCCTGGAATCGGCCGATGAACCACCACATGACCGCTTCGGAGCTCACGGTGGCATAGAACAGGATTGCCCCAGGAAGCCAGACCAACACGA
The DNA here is from genome assembly GCF_000739655.1 of Verrucomicrobium sp. BvORR106. GTDB lineage: Bacteria > Verrucomicrobiota > Verrucomicrobiia > Verrucomicrobiales > Verrucomicrobiaceae > Verrucomicrobium. The sequence continues at coordinate 53,040 of NZ_BATR01000016.1, forward strand.
ATGCGAGTCCGGTCGCGAGACATCCCAGACTAGCCTGGCCGTTTGAGTTGAGAGTGTTGCCCGACATGAATCAGAAGAACGAGTTGGCAGGAGGGGCGGCTCACTTCGAGTTCAACATCGACTCAACCGCTGCCTTGCCGAGCAGGACGCCGATACCAAAGGCGATCTCCCCTACTTCCGACTTCGTGGTACCGGTCGTTTCGATCACTTCATGGGCCGTCACGGCCTGCAAAGCGTTGTTGTAGGTCAGCCTGAGTTTGGTGTGACCGTTGGCCTGGATGATCCCATGCCAATAGAGGGTGTAGTCTACGGTGTAGCGGTGAATGTCCGCCGCAGAAGTCTTGGACGCCCCGTCCTTCCACTCGATAGAGACATCATTGACCGAGACACTCACGCCCGTCCCAATGGGGTGGACTGACGAGAAGAGAGCCTGGGCTCCCGTCTGAGTGGAACCGTCTGCAAGCTGCACCTCCGCGTTGAGATCGGCTTCCACCATGAGCAAGAAGCGGTTCTTGAATGCCTGCTCCGTGAGAGTTGCCGAGTCATTGGTCGAGTCCTGGAGGGTCACGGTCCACTCCCCTACCTGCTTGCCGGTGCCCAGATTGGCATTGGGTGAGGCATAGTACTCTCCGGACAGCTTCCCATTGCGCTGAGTCCCGTCCCAGTTGATGGACAGCCCCCAGTGGACATCCCGGGTTGTGAACTGGTAACGGTTCCCATCTTTCTTGCCGGCGATGGGGCCGCTTCCCACCAGCCATCCGCTGATGGACATGTACCCCTGTAGCGAGCCGTCAGCCTTTTCGAAGATGAAGAGCTTCAGCAGTCCATCAAGGCCATGGGTGACATTCCGGCAAGTCCCGGAAAACAGGAGGGTCTCGTCGGCAACGGCGACAGGAGCGGCCCCGAGAAGTGAAACCGCGACGCAAAGGGCAGTCAGGAGGGCTTTCATCGAAGTGAGGGATTTAGGTACTAGAGCGAGAACCGGCGGAATCGATAAGGGCTGAAGTCAGAACTTCCGGGACATGCCGATGCCGCACTTCGGGCATTTGGGTTGAAAGTAGGCCGTGGTGGAATAGCCGCAGAATCGACATTCCCAGGCTGGGACCGGGTTCTGAGCGGTGACGGGAGGCTCGGACGGCACCCGGGCGACGAGTAGCCCTGTGGAAATACCAAGAGCCAAAAGAAGTAGGAGGAGATGGAGGGGTTTCATAGTCCTGAAGTAAAACTCAAGATCAGGATACTTGCTCTCATTTTGGAGGCAAGCGCATTTACTCTCAAAATCACAGCGTGCGAAAAGCCGTCCACAGCACCCTCTCGAAGATCTTCTGCGATCACATCCGCAGTTTGAGGGAAAAGGCTGGCATGACGCAGCGAGACCTGGCTGTAGCCTTGGGCCGCGAGCATGGAATGGTGGCGCGGATTGAACTTGGTGAACGACGCGTAGATTTGGTAGAAGCCTTCGAGCTTTTCAAAGCGCTAAAGGCCGATCCTGAAGCCGAGGCTGCCACAATAATGCGGAAGTTCTCTGCTCTAGGTACATAAACCACTTGTTCACCTACCGTTACCGGTCGCGTGGCACAAGGCAGACCCGAGGAGTGACTGATCGGTCGACTGGTCGACCTGCTTGCACTAAAGCAACCGGACTCCAATCTCACAGAATCGGATGGCAAGCTCCTAAAGTGATCTTAGAGTGCACTGTGATCTACCTCGACCACAACGCCACAACCCTCCCATTTCCTGAGGCGATTGATGCGATGCTGCCCTGGCTCCATCACTGCGGCAATCCATCAAGTATCCATGCTACAGGAAGGGAAGCTAGGCGTGCGGTGGAAGCCGCTCGTCACAGCGTTGCGGAGTACCTAGGAGCAGAGGCGCAACAGGTCATCTTCACCAGCGGGGCCACTGAAGCTAACAACACCGCTATTCATTCGGCGCTGCTGCGGCAGCCCTCAAAACGCCATCTGATCACGTCCTCCGTTGAGCATTCTGCTGTATTGGCCTACTGCGATTACTTGGAGCAGCATCACGGCGTCGAGGTCACTCGCCTTCCCGTAGGCATTGATGGAAGCCTCCCTATGGACGCGCTCCGCAATGCCCTCCGCGATGACACCGCCCTAGTGTCCCTGATGTGGGCGAACAATGAGACGGGCGTTATGTGGCCCATCAGCGAGTTTACTAAAGTCTGCGTCGAAGCGGGAGTACCATTCCACACGGACGCTGTGCAGGCAGTCGGCAAGGTGCCGGTACAGTTTGCGACATGCGGCGCCAACTACCTCTCCCTCAGTGGACACAAGTTCGGTGCCCCCAAGGGCATCGGTGCACTCATTGTCGCCGACCCCGAGCGATTCATGCCACTCCTCCACGGAGGCAAACAGGAACAAGGTCATCGGGGCGGCACCGAGAACGTTGCTCATATCGTGGCGTTAGGAGCTGCCGCTGAGCAGTCGAAGCTTCAGGGCCGCACGCGGTGGGAAAGAGTGGCTAAACTGCGAGATCAACTGGAAGTTCGGGTCGCCCAACGCTTCCCGGAGGCAGAAGCCCATGGAGTGACAGTACTTCGGCTGCCCAACACCTCCAACCTGTACTTCCCCGGCATGGATAGCGATGCCTTGGTCACCTACCTCGACGCCCAAGGCATCGCAGTGTCCTCTGGCTCGGCTTGCCTGGAAAGCGCCTTGGCGCCCTCTCATGTCATCCTCGCCATGACAGACTCCTACGAACGTGCCAGCGAATCCATTCGCATCAGCCTTGGTCCAGCCTCGACGAATGAGGAGGTGCAACGCTTGGTCGACGCTGTGGAGATTTACGCAACGCTAAACGCCTAGTCCCCTAGTGAGGCGATGAGATCTTCCATGCCAAAGTTCAGAAGGAACTCGGAGTAATAACTTGAGAATACGTCTCGAAGGTAGTCCTGCAAATCGATGGGCTTCTCTCCCTGCTTGATCTCATACTTCTTGTTCTTTGTGATGGTGAAGAGGAAGATAGTGTGGAAGTAAACAGATGAGATGTACTTGTTCTCCGCGAGCTTTTTCTGTTCCACCGTTATGTTGCCCAGTCGGCTGAGGTAATTTCGCAGAACCTTGCTATCCATATTGATTAGGACCTTTTCGAGGTTACCCTCACCGTCCACCATAGGGTGCATCGGAATCCCCCAGCCCATCTCAAGTCCTGATTCTTCCAGTTTCGACCAGGTCAATGCATCCGGTGCATCTGCCGGAGGCGTTTCGAAGACCATCTGATAATCAGGCAATCCCATTGGCGGCTCAGCCTCGTCTTCGACTTTCTTTACGTCTTTAGGCTTCTCAACAGGGTCTACGATCTTGACCCAAAATCGACATTCGTGGTCTTCCGGCCCTCCCAATGTGGCTAGAATCTCGATCTCCTCGCCAACTTTCACTTCACCGGTCGCCCCCAGACCAATTCGGATCGTTCCTTCTTTCGGGCTGGATTTGCTAATGTCTAACAATTGCTCAGGGGTATCCACCTCACCTGCCTGAGTGCCACCTTCGGTACTGTTGGTGCGGCGCTGGAGAATCGAAACCTTGAGATCGCCCGGGTCATCACCGCGGTCAAAATAGGAGTCCTCGACATCCGTTGAGAACTGAATGGTTCGGTCCTCTCCATCTGGAATAGAGATAAACTTGTCCCCGTTCCCAGACTTAAGTTTGAAGAATGAGGGGTATCGCTTCGGGTGAAAGGGCGCTTTTACTTTAGCCTCTTTTGGTTTTTCGGGCTTTTCGGGCTTCTTCTTCTCTTCGTCCTGCTTTTCGATTTTGAAAGTTTGGGTCAGCAGCTGCATCAGGTCCTTATTGAAGGGCAAATTCTTTGAGAAGGACCTCAGCAAGTCCTTCGCATCTCCACTCCCTACATCGAAGGTATTCTTCCGCTGCTTGTAAACTTCAGACAACCTACCCTTGATCAGCAGATCCCTTACCATGTTCCGCAGTTCTTGAGTCTTATCTCCGGACTTCAACCTATCCCGAGAAGCCATGAAGAGCTCTGTCCGGAAGTCGAACTCCAGCCCAGTACAGTCCACATGAATCAACAGGTGATTCTTCAGCAACGGCATCTTCAGCGTCGTGGAAATGAATTGTGTACCGATGTGACCATGGACCTGACCATTTAGAGAGAACAGAACGGACATGCCATCGTGAAAGAACTCCGTTTCAATGGCTTCCTTGGTATCCTTGGCAGTTTTACCTTCGACTTTAGCTTTGAAAATGTAGCAGGTGGCCTTGATGGTTCCGGTGTCTTTGTGTGAGAACTCCTCAGTGAAGTGCTCCTGAATGTACTGATTCTCTTCGCCATCAAGCCGTCTCTTGAGTCCGAAAGTATCACCTTCCAAAACCTTGTTGTTCGGATACCTCTCAGGACTATCCTTGAGAAAGATTGGTAACGCTGGCTCAAACAGGTACTGATTCAATGCCCGCCGAATCTCCTGAGGAAGAGCCCCTCGAGTGCCCGACGGAAGCTGGTAGTCAAATAGCTTGATGATGGTCCCGGTAGTGAACTTGCGCCCTGCCAGTCCTATATCCAACTCCGTAATGGGGAAGCTCGGAATCTTGCCATCGATCTTCAGGTACTCATACCACGTATTCTTCTTCGTCTGCTTCTCCTCTGCTGTCATGGGATGCTTGCGCACCAAGGTGAAGCCAAACTCGCCAGATCCGTCAAAGCGCTTTGAACCAATAAGTTGGTAACGATGCTCTCCACAGAAGACGATGGCACCAGTACCGCCCATATTGTACTTGCCTTGCACAAACGGTATTTCGTTCTTGTTGCCTCTGAGGAGAGAAAGAAATGTGCGCTCAAAATCTTCAGGATGCTGCCCCTCCCCGTCGTCGTAGATCGTGAGACAGGGTCTGGGTCGCGAACCGGCAGCTAATATTTGTATCGCATGAGACTGCTTGCGGCGGATTGCCTGGAGATGCCAATTTTTATTCTCTGGGCTAAAGAACCTCCCAACCGCTTCATGCATAGAATTAGGAGCAACCTCGGACTTGGGATTGATTCCCGACTCCAAGCAACGCCTCATCAAGATAGCGTCGATTGAGTTCGTGAGTTTCTCTACCAGGGCCGCAATTGGAGACGATTGCTGATTTTCGATGACTCCAATATTATTCTCGTTCCCTCCTAGGGGAGCCCAGGTTATCGTGCGATCAGTTTCTATCGCGAGAAGGACCTCAACTTCCGACTCTAAGCTTATAAGTTTATCGAACATCGAGAAGCTCATCATCCACCTGCTTTAATTCTGGCCGCAGCGGTTTTTGCATCAACCTCGTGCGCATTCATAAATGCTTGCTCAAGCTTGCCATTGTCGCCAGCTTTCAGCAGCCCAGCCAACTTAAGCCACATCAATGTGGCACAAGTAAGGTCGGTTTTTGTAACCCGCCGCATCTTGAGATTTGAGGCGTCAAATAGTAGCCCAGCCCATGGAGACATCTGTAAGGTTCTGTCGATCTTTGCCAATGCTGGAACTGCGACCTTCAAGTCGATGGAATTTATCTTGCAGTACGCAAGACAGTCACCTAGTACTGACACTCCAACAGGCCTAAATATGAGCGATCCTCCCGTGAATCCTCCACGGTATGGACCAGCATCAGCTGGCGCTTTAAAATATTGCTTCAGCTCGGAAAAGGAAAAGGCAAGCAACTGGAAAACTTGCGACATTTCCTTACACATCGAATCTAATTCAATTTTAGGTTTCCTGAGCATCTTGAAGGATGCCATTTGTTTAGTCTTCCATCCACGTCCTCCCAGCAAGACCCGCTCGATAAAATCATAAAGCGCCTGAATACTTGTGAAAGATTTCTTGTCAGTTACAGCCAAATTCTTGGTTTTGGACGCAGCAATGACTTCGTTCCGACTCAGGTAAGGATCATGGTACAGGAGCCAACGAGTTACAATCGCAATAGAGTCGTCCTCATCGAGTGCGATAATCTCTCCGAGCTTCACAGGCTTAGCATATCTATTGAGAGTAGAAAAGAGTCGACGAGTCCGCTCAATTCCTGATGAACTGCCGTTATGCGCAACAAAAATAACTGCACACTCTTCTTTGTCGTGCAAGGAGTCCTTCTGAAGAGCCACTTTGATTCCCTCGACTCTATGCTGACCATCGATTGCAAAAATTTTCTCCTGTCCGGTCAATTCAAGGACACCCACTGAATTCCTCACAAAATCAGTTGGCTCAGAGTAGCGCGAACGTTCTGTCGAATCCAAATCGATTTCAATCCATCTGGGCTCCCCTTCGTATATCCCTGCGATAACTGCGTTAAAAAAATGTTGCTTCTGATTTCGGATATAGTCGCTAATTTCCGTGGATCTACCGGTCAGCGCCCGTTGCAACAACTCGTTTAACGTCTTATTTTTGTGTATTTCCTCTGCGGGTTTGAATCTATCGGCGATTTGCCTGAACTGCATTAAAGTAACGTAGTACACCCAATCTTCAACCTGACCACGTAAGCAAGGGAGTAGCAGTGGCGACGAAAAGTTAGAAACACTCATCTATAGATTTCTTTTTTCAGTTTTCCTAACTTTCCTGGAAACCTCTCATTGTTCGGAGGCATCAGAGCTTCCAGCAGTTCGTCCTCTGCCTTTCCTGCATCTTTTTCCGACAACGCAGCAAAGTAATAGTAAAGATTGTTCTCCCAAAGCTTTAACATCTCTCCGACCCAAAATCTTGGCTTGGATGCGTTCACTTCATCAAAATATTGTTGGAAGCGTGTCTGAAAGCTCTGCGCTTCGGTCTTACCGACGTAAAGGATATATCCACACCACGCAATATTCACGTTATCAGGGCGGACAACAAACGCGTAGACTCCCTGGGCGTTGGGAAGTTGGCCTTTGTTCTGTTTCTTTGCCTGAATAGATTTCCAATCAAGCTTTACGGTAGGATTGAACGCCATGAACTGTTTTTCCCAAAGACAAAATCGACGAAGGTAATTCCGTCCGGAGGAAATTTCACGATTTGTTAGATCATGCTTAGCCATACCCTATTTTTGGCACATTAAACAAGCTTCGGTGGGCGTGGTCGACTTTCCGCTAAACACAGATAATAACTTCCCGTCAGACTTCGGGGCGGCCTCTCTGATCCCGGCCGAGAGCACCCGATCCCGCTCCTTTCGATCCAAGAGTGAACTCAAGGGAGCACCCTCCATCCAGGTAAAGCGCTTATTAGGATCATTGGGATCAATGGTTTCGTACTTCATAGCTTCTTCAAAGTATTCAGGATACGTCTCCAAGAGCTTCACCCATTCATAGGGAGCCTGGAAAAAGCAAAAAGTGCAGCCAGAGTTGGTGCGCCCCCACTTCATAAATGTAGGTAGGCCCAGACCGCTATCCTCCAAGATGCGGACGACACCATCATAGTCGATTCCCGCCTCTTTGAGTGGATAGCGAGTTTTGATGTTTGGCTTCTTGCTAATATAACCCACACGATCCTCATCAGCCCGCAGCCCGACATAGCTAACGACGTTGTCGTTGCCAACGTGAGCCTCAAACGGTTTCAGCTTGAGCATCTTCGTGCACCAGCGATTCTGGGGTGAGGGCAGGTAACCCCCGAAGACCTTGTGCCAGTGGTCAAATCCCGCCTTGGCATTCAGGCGAATGATCTTCTTACCCAACTCAGCCTCCAGCCTGGCAAGGTACTCATAGGTTTCAGGCAGTTCCTTCTGGGTGTCACAGAAGACATACTCCATACCGTCATGCCGAAATTGCTCCAACCCCTTGACTCTACCGGCCATCAGGAGGGCCAGCGCCGAGCTGTCCTTGCCTCCGGACACGTTAAGGACGTGGCGCACAGGAAGGTCGTTGCTGAATTTGACCGTGAGCGGAATCATTTTTCTTTAGACAGGTTATCCCACAACAGGCGCGACAGAGCCGCAAGCGAAATTTGCGATTTGTCTTTGGGAATGTGTTTGCGGAGTTCCAACAGAAGGTTCTCCATTTCGCGGGATTGATCTGATGTCAGACAAAACACGAGGTGTTTCTCCACTCCGCTGCGCGGGGTCACTGCAAGGCGGATCGCTGTCTCAGGGAGAGAGCCATCCTTCAGGAAACAAGTGGATAACACCCGGTTGAACTGGTCTGCAAAGGCATAAATGCGCTCTCGGAAGACCACTTCATCGCGGTCATTCCACCGGCTAGGTGGGCGGCGCGTGAGCAAGCTGCCGAGTGATTCCAACCATTCAGGCTCATCCAGCTCGGCATCACCAAGCTTCAAACAGAACGCCCGGAAATCGGGGTCGCCCAGGCCAACTAGCAGGGTCTCCGCTGTGCCCGCGATGGCTGAACGCCACGCTTCAAGAGGACCCTTCGCTTGGAAAGCGTCCAAGATGAGCTCCGCCATGCGCTTCTGCAGGCCTTCAAAACTTTGGCGAAGCTCCGCAATGGATAGCCCGATTTTTTTTGCCAAGGACTCGGTGTCGACCTTTTCCTTTGCATCCAGATCAATGCCAAATGCTTTGGGAATGTCACGGAAGATCAATTGCGCAGGCTCCCTAGCCGCCTCAATGGCTTTTCGCAGAGCAAGAGTCTCGATAGAGAGCTGGTCAGTGTTTCGTACATAGTCAGGAAGCCCTGCAACAAAACTGTAGAGAGGGCGCACCACTGATAGAAGACGGGACTTGTCCGATTCTTTCGATTCAATGGTCGAGGCTAATTCCGTGATCAGCGTCTTTCGTAAGCCGGTAATCCGGCAGAGCTGGAATTCGAACGTTTCTGGAGCCTTGACCAGGCGCATCATGAGATACTCTTCGATCTCCGGCTGAAACACATCGTCTTCATACACGGCAATCTCCGTCTCGTGAACGATGAAAACTACCAGGAGCAGAATCGGGATGAGACCGTCGCGCACACCGTAAGGACTGGACCGCAGCAGTTCGTAGAGCTCACTGACCGGCACGCGTTGGTCTGGAACCTTTTCCAAACGAGTCATTACCGCATCCAGCGCAGGCCGAAATTGCAGAGGATCCCCAGTCCTGCCGGCTTTTGGGAACACAATGCCCCATATGCCATCGGTTTCACGATGAAGCCTGCCTGCTTCCAGAACGGACAAGTAGATTGACTTTTCCGGGGGAGCCTTGTCTTCTGGCAGACTCAATTTGGGCTCCGCCGCATCCTCCAGCATCGCCTTGAAAAGCTTCTGGCGGGCAGATGCTGCCGCGGAGCTAAGGACGTGACGGTTGATCAGTTCATTGCGAACCGAAGGTGCTTTATCGTAGAGTCTATCGCAAAGGTCGGAAAGGAACGACTGCAGCCTGACCGTGCGCCCGATCGACGGATCGGCTTGGCCGGCATAATACCAAGCGACTCCAGGGGTCTCCGAACTGGCATCAGCCTCATTCCGGAAACCGACCAACTGTTGGAGACCAGCATCGAGCAACTGCCTGCTAGCGGCAATTTGCCGGGAGACTTCCTCTGCAGCAAATCGATCATCCTTCAGTTCGGGAGTGTTTCGCTCCACCCATTCCCAACGCTCCAACTCCAGGGCGCTGCTCGTGAGGGCATCCAGTGGTGCGCTGATGGCGACCAATTGCTCAGCGCTATGGACCGCTTTCGCGCCCCACAAAATCGAAGCCTGGCGTTCGGTTTCCGATTCGCAAAGCACTACGATGACAATTCCGGAGGCTGGATAGACTGCCCGGATCCCACTTGCTTCAGCGGTGAACTCGGTAGCCGTGACGAAGCGAACATCAAAGTACCGCAGATTGCCCGTGAGGATGTAGTGCCGACGGGCAACAATAGGACAGGCGTCCAGTTTTTCTCTCGCGACCGTCGCAATGGGGGAAGCATGCGTCAACTTCTCCCTCGCCTCTTCAATGCGCTGTTCAAGGTTTACACTCGCGTGGGGCCAGAGGGAATAACCTGCCTTGCCCCGGTTGAACAAAATGCCACGCTTAACCAAGTCCCTGAGACGAGTCGTAGTTCCCCCTGGTTGACCAAGTGCTACATTGACGATGGCTTCCGTGGGACATAGCTCCGCCGCAGCGATCACATTCAAGATGCCAACTGTCTTGAGCAATTGCTGAATCTCCAGTGGCTCGTTCTCGGCACTCCGGATACGTGCATCAATATGATTCCAATGGCTGCGAAAGCTCTGTCCGCTCAACCGTTGACTAAAATTATTTGCCGCAAAGTCGTAAAAGTCCGCCAAGCGATAGACAACGTTAGGAGAGGCCTCACGCGTGGCAAAATCCTGGAGTGCGTAAGGTTCCGAGGACAGCAGGAAGCTAAAGAGGGAGCGCTCATTCTGTCCGAACCGGCGAAAGAAACGAGAAAGTACGGGAATGACGGCCGGATGAAGGGGATACAAGGCCGAGGCAGCCTGAATCAACGCCGTCCTCGCAGCCGTGGGACCATACATTCCCAGATCGAGAACTTCGGTCATCAGTTCCCTCGAACGTTTTTTCCATCCTCTGAGATGCTCACTCTCCGAATCCAGAGCGAGCGCCGCAGCTATTAAAGTGACCACTTGCCCTAAGGGCTGAGAGAAACTGATCTCTTCAAATCGCTCCGAAACCTTCGCCCACTCCAACTGGGCGGTACCCGAGAGCTTCTCGGCATAGTCGGTGAAACCCTGATGCAGCAGCCCCACAAGATGAATGGGATTAGGACCGCTCCGAGAAGCGCATTCCGCAATTTGTTGCAGGAAATAGACGTCTTGCTTTTCCGGATTCAAAGCCGCGTACTCAAGAAACTTGCCCAACTCATCGACAATGAGAATGACGCCGCCAGCCAGTTCCTTGGAGACAAGCTCTCTTGAGATCTGCTCCACCAGCGAGACAGCTTGAGAGTCTGCAACATGACCAGACGCGATGGCAGCCGCGATTTTGTCTCTGGCTGAAAGCTTCTTCCTACCATCGATGGTGCGATTGAGCGACGTCTGAATCCCTCGCAAGATGGCCACGGCAAGGGGCTCTCGCGAACCGGTGACAAGCACAGTCAGTGGCTCTTTGAAATTGCGGGAGAGATTGAGTTGCTCTCTCAGACTGCGTATTTCCACAGGGAGCTCTTTGCGGCTTCGCCCCACCAGATTAGCGAGGGCTAGAGCGAAGCTTGATTTCCCTGAACCGAAGTCTCCTGTGATGCGCCACGCTCGTTGCCCTGACTGCTGTCTGAACCCTTCTCCCAGCCGGCGCAAGTTGCGGGAGGTTTCTTCCGTTACGATATAGCCATCCAGCGATTGGGCGTCATCGAAGTCCCTCTCCAAATTGACGGAGCGGAGAAAGCGCGAATTGATCTTTAGCAGATCCTGAATGCTCGTAAAGCTCATATAAAAAATGGAATCAGGAAGGGTCGTAGATATTCTGGATCAAGTCGTCGGGACGAAGGTCATTGGTGCGCCAAATGCGCTGCATCGAATGAGACTCTTCGAAAGACAGAGCCCCCGCTGTGGTCAGAGAAAGCGTGTCCAGAAGTGCTGACAACGCTGCCTCGGGCAGTTTGAAGACTTGTCCTGGACTGCCTGCCTCGGTGGAAATTGCTTTAAAACTCAAGGATTCATCACTCTGACGGCTTGGGCTGTTTAGCCAGTAGTCATGGACACAATACGCAAATAGCTCCGGTGTGATCTCAGATTTGGAGTCCACATGGAACGAATACAGCGTTTCACGGCTCCCATCTGAACTCTTTCGCTCGCCTGCGATTCGAATCAGACCCAGCTCGACCAGAGGACAGTCAAGGTTGTCTTCAGCCACCTCTCCCTTGCGCCCTCTCGAATTCACATAGGAGTTGATGAACACGCGAAGACCGTCGCCCAGCGTACGTCGAGATTTCTGACCCCTATTGTCATTGGGAAGTTCGCGTTCAAGGAAACCAACTGCTTCCGACTCCGCGAATTCGGCGCGGTGCCAAAAGTTCAGCATCTGATACCAGTGGAACAGAGGCCTTTCTTGCGAAGTCGAAATCTTCCAGTGCAGAAGCCACAGCGTCTGGATTTTCTCTAGATAAGGGTCGTGCCCATCGTAACCGAGAACTTGCTGCCCAAAGGGTGTCACCAAGTGACCGGCGGGAGACTCCACAATGATTTGAGCAGACTCCGCCCAAAATTTGGCGGATCGAACCATATTCTTCCCCACCCCCAGCGATACCATGGCTGAATCTTCGTCTTTGAAAAGCCCTTCATCTTTCCCCAGTGCCTGCACCACTTTCGGGAGCCAGGCGTACCGACAGGCGAAGGTCTCGTGTCCCGAGTAGCGGAATGATGGATTGGTAGGTAGCATGGTGGAAACTTTCTCTATTGGCCATCACAATTTGGAAGCAAAATCGACTCCTCATAGTGGCATCAACAGCGAAATTGACCACTTGAAATATGGGAGCCTACACTCGCATAAGCTTGACTCGGTTCAGTTCAGCCAAACAAAAAGGTGGCCGGACTTTCTCAGCCGGATCCTGCAAGCCTCCGGTTCTCTCGAGGGCACACTGGCTGAACCCAGCAGCATAAGACGAAGCAATTTATAGTCGCCACTGGCAGGGAATTATGTTCAAATGTACACCAATAGAGATGCAAGCGCTCTCAATCGTCTCTTACATTGTGGCGACTCAACAGCTAAAGAAAAGGCCCGCTGTTTCAGCAGAACTTTTCCCCTGAACAGCCTAGTTGAGCCCAAGCCCAACCTGGCTGTCCATCAACCCGTGCAACGCCTCCGTCCGCTTGGGCAGCTCTGCCAGGCTCCCTTCTTTGAGCGACTCGGTGAACGCATTGAACAGGCTCCAGGCATTTCGCGGCTGGAACGCTTCGTGTCGCGGTTCCCGCCACTCACCCAGGACAGACGGGATGAGCCGGTTGCTGCACACGCCGACATCCGTGGCGCGGATGATGAGATCGTGAGCCGTGACATCGTCGAGACTGGCTTCCTTGTAGGCCGCAATCCGTCGGTCCTGGTGCGTCCACTTGGACATCAACTGACCGATGGACCTCCCAGTGAGCAGAGGCAGATCCCGCACAATGTAGCGGGTGTGTTTGCGGGCGAACTTCACCTCGCCTGAAAACGACAAATTATCGCAAACAAAAACGCTGGCTCCAGCGACAATGCCGGCGGGGAACGTTTTGTCGTGGCTGTTGCGCAGGCCCAGGACCCAGCAGTAGTCTTCGTTGGTCCGGCCGCCGTTGATCTCCATGAGACCAAAGTAGCGCTGACCTTCGTGACTAAGGCTGTGAGCCTGGGTGCCGATGCGCAAGCCTGCCGCACCCAGGGCCCGCTGCACAGTCTGGATGAGCTGGGCATGCGGGATGGGCGTCCAGGTGGAAGTAGTACGGGGAGTGGTGACGCCGGCGACGTCTTCCATGTCGACGGTATGGGCTCCACAATGGAGCATGAGGTTGGGCATGCGACGCACGCGCGGTGGTTCAATGAGTTGGTTCATCGTGATACTTGGTTTGAAGGTTGGGATTTCTGATGGGGGTGCTGATAGGTGGTTTGCTACGTGGTGAGAGCTGTCCGAAAACAAAGCGGCCAGGCCCCCCGAGAAGGTGAGCCTGGCACGTTGATGGTTTCGAACTGGTGGGAATGACGACTAGAACCTGATCCCCTGGAGAGACCGCAAGGTGTGCCGCACCGTCTGCAGGCCTCGCTGGGAGGAGCGCTGATCCCGCTGGATGAGTCGGAGCTTGCCGGTGAGGTCCTTGATCTGGGACAGACTCTTGGTGCAGGAACCCCTCAGCTGATCCAGTGACTCCAGAACTTCCTCCAGCCGGGGTGAGCCCGGTTCGGCAGGTGGCTGAGATCGGGGATCTGCCAGAGGGGTTGAATTGAGGGAGGGGTTCATGTCGGGGGCTGAATGCGGATGGGTGGCTTTGATCGGGGGCAAATGACGTGGCGCTGGGGCATTGACGGGGACAGGGACCGGCCCGGGTTCGGGGTCGGACGTGGTCCTGACCCGGACGGGCATGACGATGAGGCGACGCCCGCCCTCGCGGAACCGCAGGGGGCTGAGTTCATCAATAAGGTCGAGCTCAAGCAGCCCGAACTTGAGGGCCTTGAGCAGCAGGAGCCGGTTGCAGAAGACCGTGACTTCCACCCCCTCCCCCGATGCACCTGGCACGGCCACCTCATCCCAGGCTTTGCCGGCGCTGCTAGGATGGTGAAGGAACTGGACCTTGCCGCCACGCCATTCGATGCCAACGGTGCGGAATTCATCCTCCTGCTCTTCCATCTGCTCCAGCATTTGGAGGACGCCATCAAGCTTCAGGGGATCAAATCGGATGGCCGTCATGAACCGTTTGTCGCCGGGAATCACCTGCCGCCAGGAGGGGTACGGATGATCGATGACCCGGGTGATGAACCGCCAGCGGCGGGAACTGATCTGCACATGGTCCAGACCGTTGTGAACGCCCCTGGTGAGCCACCACTCGCCATCTGATTGAAAGTCACGCCACGCCAGAAACTTGTGCCGGGGCAAAACCAGAGACTGGGGCAACGCCAGCTGGAGTGAGTTGCCGCTGTACAGGTGCTTCCCGTCCGTTCCCACCACATAGTGGGCATCAGGCACGCTGACATCGATGCAGACGCCCTCCAGCACTGGCCGGGTGTGGTCCTTGCTGGTGCAATCCATCGCCTCCTTCAGCGCGGTGCGGAACGGTCCAGGTAAAGGAACAGGTTCGCCGGTGATTCTGGGCAGGTCGGGATACTCGGCCACGGGAAGAGACCGGAGCTTGTTCATACCGATCTTGCCCACGAGGGCAAAGCTTGCGCTCACGCACTTGGACGAGGTTTGCTCAATGCCGATGCTCTCTTGCCGGGCACAGGCTTTGGCAACGCGCACCAGATCGTCAAAGTGAACGAGCAGTGTACAAGGGTCGCCCTCAGCAGGTTGTTCCAGCCGGACGGTCGCGTAGCGCTCCAGATCGGTGGCCGTCAGGCACACCCATCCGTCGACAGTGCGTTCGATGCGCAGGCACTGAAGGACTGGCAAAGTGGCCTGCCGGTGAATGATCTTGCCCAGCCCGGTGAGGGCTGGCTTGAGTTCTGCCATAGGCAGAGAGATGGGGGTCATGATGAAGTCCTTTCAAAATGGGTTGGGGCTGAATGAGCCCTCCCAAAACGCCACGAGCCCCTGCCTCCGGAGGGAAGCGAGGGGCTCGTGGCGCGGGATGAGGGCGGGTTGGGTTTACGGGTGGTCAGGCGGCCTGACCGAGGGGTTCACTTTTGTATTTGAGCTGTCTGGTGATGCACTCCGCTGAGAGCACATCCTCGCGGACACCCAGGAAGACCGGCTGGTAGATGGCTCCACTCTCGCGAAACGCATAGAGGTAGCGGCACTCCACCACCTGACCGGAGACGGGCAGATCGTGGTTGGGAGGGATGGTGACATTGCCTGCTGGACGGATCCGGTCGCCCTCAAAGAGCAACAGGCCCACACTGCGCTGTTCATTGATGCGGCCCACGATGAAGGAGGCCGTTTCATAGAACTTGTGCTTGAGCTGCGGTCCGCCCGAGAAAGGACGGCCCGGTGAGTGCGGCGCATCACAGGACTTGAACACCACCCCTTCCCTCCCCTGCTGCCTGAGCTCCTCAAGCATCCGGTGTTTTTCATGCGGCCGGAACGCGGTCTGCACGAAGTGAAGGTTGGCGGTTTTCAACGGAGCAAGCACCTGGATGAGTTTGAGGTAACGCTGCCCATAAGGCAGCCCCCTCAAGTCCTCGCCATCGAGCTCCAGCAGGTCGAAGGTGCACAGGCAGTTGCCCACGGCTTCGCCATCGACGACGAAATCATGAACACTGCGCCGGGCCGCTTCTACCATCGGCATCGGGACGGATGTTTCCAGGCCGAGGCGGTTGATGCCGGTGACCAGATCGGACCGCCGCCGAAGCAGGAGCCGCCGGCCGTCGTGCTTCTCCTGCATCCAGAATGCCGGATGATCCAGCAGATGGGACAGGGCGTCGGCATCGACCGGATTGAGCAACTGGGGCAGGATGCCGGTGAACGTCCTGCCGGGCCGTGAAGGCTGGTAGTCCGTCCCGGGTTCACCGTGCTGATAGCCCTTGGCCAGCTTTTCACGGATGAGTCCGTCATAGCAGGCCTTGGCTTGATCGTAGGGCACGGGTTGGGGCGTCTTGCGCCCCGTGTTGAGCGTGGCATTGCGACGGCCGTAGGCGAAGAGGACGACGTGGCCGTCACCTTCGGGTTTGAGGCTGACACTGTACACTTTGTCTGAAGGGCCTAGCCGGCAGTAGAGGGTAGTGGTTTCCATGAACGGTTCTGAGGTTTGAGTTTGAGGTGGGTTGAAAGCACAAGAGCCGTCCACCGGGATGCGGCGGACGGCTCTGATGCGCGTCGTGGTTTGCGAGGTGAGTCCGAGCAAGCGACGAGGCTCACTCGTAGTACTGATGGGGATGACGGTGCCGGGGGCGACCTTGGAAGGACCGGGCCAGATGGACCAGACCCCAGACGAGTCCCACCACCAGCAAGGCTGACAGCGGGAAGAGCACCATCTTGGAAGTGGTGGTGGTTAGGAGTTCCGTCCACACGCTGAACTGTTGCAACGCGTAGGTGACCAGCGGGACGACCAGGACCGAAGGCACCAGCAGCGCCAGGGCGATGCGGACATTCAACCTGATCCACTGCCGCATGAACCCGCCCGGTGACAGCCAGTATTCCGCCAAACGGAAGTTGTAGCGAAAGACCTCGGCGGAACGCTCCACGCCGGAGAACTGCGAGAGCTCAGGATCCACCCGGGGTGAAGGCAACGGTTGTGGAGACCACGTGGTGGTGATTAACCCACGCGTGCGATGCACCCAGGTGAGCTTCTCGGATGGATCTGGAACCCTGGCAGGCAATTGATCGGAAGCCTGCCAGGGATCGTCGTCCTCGTCACAGTTGGGATTGAAGGCAGGCGTCATGGCGGGTCTTGGCTCCAAGGGAGGTTCCGATAACAAGGCAGACCAGGCAGGCGACACCCAGGCATCCAGTGTAGAATTCCCAGCGGTCGGTGTTCTTGCGCTGAAGCTGGAGTTGCTGCTCGAGTTCCACGACGCGACGTCGGGCCTGTTCATCAGGCTGGATGACCGTCCCGGCGGGTTGCTTGGCGCAGGATGCCAGCAAGAGGATGCTCAATAGCAATAGCAGGGATGATTTCATGATTGGGTCTAAAGGTTTGGGTTTGGATTGAGTGGGTGGGATTGAAATGAAAAGCCCCGCGCCAACGGGTGTCGGCACGGGGCTATGATGGTTTGATAGTGAGAACAAAGAAGCCAGCTATCCGCCAGGCAGATGGCTGGCTTCAAGTAATGAGGGAACGAGCGGAATTAGAACTGTGAAGCACGCCCGCCGGCCAGGAAGATGAGCGTGGTGAACGCCCTGGCAACTCGCGGGGCATCTTCAGGGTTGCGAACCCTTAGCAATACTTCAGCGGATTGATCTCTCCAGAGCTTGCCAGGATTGGAGCCTTCACCATCAACTTGGGTAAAGCTCGTAAAGGCATTCTTTCCATCACGCCCCTCCAGAACGACCGACACTCCATCTTCGAACGTCTTGGCGGTCACCAGCGTACCTAGGTCCTTTGCATCAAAGACAGCCAACACCACCTCGGATTGATCGACCCGGCCGCGAAGCACGAACCGTTTGTTGACCTTGCTGTAGCCAACAGTCATTGCGTCCATCTTGCTGTTGATGAACTGGGTGATTTCCTCGTATCTTGGAATAGGTGCGGGGATCTCAGGCCCCGGTTTCAGACGTCCTGAAATCAGGTCCTGAAAGGTGGCGTTGATGCCAGGTGGCTCCGAGAACAATTCGACGGCGGCCTGTTCCCACGCTTTTCTCTCTTCTGCGGTACAAGCCCAACCCAACTCCGGATCGCGATCTCCAGTTCCTGGACCCAATGGCAGCAGGTTTCCCTGAACGGCTTCGGGGGTCGGGCGGGCAGTCACAGTGGCTCTCGCACTAATTGTTCGATTGCTGGATGTGAGAGCAGCAATTTGCGTCGACGTGAGATCGTCGCTGTCCAGCAGGAGAACTCCATCGTCACATAGCACCGTCATGCGGTTCTCCTGTAATCCAACAAGAATTGCACCGGTAATCTTGCGGTCGTGAAGAGCCAGAGATTTAAGGGGCTCCATTCCGGCGAACAGATCCGTGTTAGCCCGAACGAGCCGCAGCAAATCTGTGGTCGCCTCAGAAAAGCTAACGCGTACAACTCCGCCATCGTGTTTGAGCATGACCCCGCCATTGTCAAGACGGCTGACCTGTGGATTCACATAAATGACGCCATTGACCGTGATGGACCTGGAACTCCGGTCGGGGACGGTACCCGTAGCGGCGGCCTGCCACACGCCACGATACCTAACCTGACCAGAGGACAGCTTCTGAATGTCACTGTCCAGTTGGGCAATGACTCGATCAATGTAGACCTTCGCCCGGGGAAACCTGTTTGCGAGGCCTACCGCTTCTGCTCGCTTCGCCGACAGGGTCTTAACGTCACCGGCGCCGGCGAGGACCACCATAGGGTCAGCATAACGATAGATGAGGCCAACTTGGTTCTTCGGGATACTCGAAGACTGACCGTCAGGCAGCAGCACTTTCAGCGCCACGGCAGATTCGAACTCCACTTTGGAGATCTCCAAAGCCGATGAGTACTGGTCCGTGGTACCGGAACGCGAGAGAATGACAAGGGCGGTGGCGGGTTCCGGGAGTGGAGCCGCCACAGCAGCACCATGAGACCCCGAGCACAAAAGCAGGGCATGTAGCAGGAATGTCTGGAATGTAGATTTCATATGTTGGAGTGGGATCGCAGAGTGCAAGGCGGTTCACATACGTGTCGCGCAATACACTACCGTTAGTGAGGTGTAAAGGGTACAATCAGCGCCCTATGCTTGCGTTGAATGGAGGGCTCCACGATTCAGCGTCTGCTGGCCAAGCTCAGGCAGTTGCGCCTGGGCCGGGGCTGGACGCAGGAGGAGTTCTCCGAGAAGTCAGGGATTTCTTACAAGTACTACCAGGCGGTAGAAGCAGGGCGGAAACTGGACCTGCGTCTTTCCACTCTGGAACGCCTGGCAAAAGCCCACCAGTTGGAGGTGTGGCAGTTGCTGCTGCCAGGGGAGGACGAAGCTCCCGCACCTTCGGCCCGGGCCAGAAAGCAGAGCGCCCGACGAAAGAAGTAATCGGGTTTTCCCAGCGACACTCATCGAAGGCCTCGCAGCCCCTGCCGGGAGACGGAATGATGTCCAGACTGTCCAGTCCTTCCGAGTAGCCGCCATGAGCCGAAGCAGCCTGGTCTTCTAATCCGGACTCATCGGCGGGATGGAGATGACGCAGAGCTCAGCTTCCAGCGTTTAACCAGATGATGCAGTTCAACGCCCCTACTCCCGGAGACCAGTGACCTCACGATAGAGCAGGGCGTGGCTGATCGCCCCTCAGGCAGCGCGATCATGAGCGTGGCCGTTGAGGGTCGGATGACGCAGGCGGGATTGGCGGGGTTTGCCAACCTGAGCTAGCAACTCATCAATGAGCTGGGAAGCCTGCATCTTGTTGAGCTGCCTCACCCCGACGCCGAAGAGCTGGAGGGCGAGTTCATCAATGAGATGTTTGTCGAGTTGGTAGTCGCTCACCAAGCGTAGAATGAATCCTCGCTGGCCTTCGGTGCAGAGCCACGGAGCGTCCGTCCCATGGGATGAACGGACCTGTCCATTGGTAATGGGCACCAGTCGCCTTCCTTTCTTGTGGGGAGCTGGACCGTTGCCGAAGCTGGCCCGGCCATCCACGATGCCGTAGGTGCAGGGATCGGGTACGAAGCCGACATGTTGGATCTCACGATCCACGGATTGCTGCAGCATTTGATAGAGCCTCCGGCATTCGGCTTCGGCCTGGGAAAGGTCGGTGAGTTCGACCTGAACCGAGGCGCTGAAGCTGTGACTGCTGAAGGCGGGCAGTCCGAGCTTTTTACTGTAGTTGGCTGACAACGTGATTGCCATAGAAGTGTTCCTCTCAAATTGGAGTTTGCCTTTGGAGTTGAACCGCCTGCCCTAAAACAACAAAACCCGGCGAAGGGCCGGGTCAGTCAATCAAGGGCTGGAGGAGTGATGGACGGCTACGGCCTGGGTGGGCCTTCGCCGGGATGGGGGTGTTTCTGAATCGCGGAAAATGCAGTGTGCGCGATCTGCCAGCCGGGTGTGCCAGTGAGGGCAACCGTGAGCAGTTCATCCACGAGTCGGGTCATCGGCTTGCGCCGGCGTTTCGCTTCGTGGAAAAGAGCGCATACCACGTTCCGTGAGATCCGAGGTATGTAGTATCGGGGACGGGACATGGGACTGAGATGACAGCAGATAACCTGCGTCGTTCAGGTTCATATAACACCCTGAGCGTCTTCGTTGCAGGCAGCGCAATCGGTCTGCATCGCCAAAGGGCGGACAAAGGTTCCGAAACCTGTCTTGCCGGGGCCACGCATTGGCAACCTTCCCCTTCAGATCTTCGAAGCCCGAACGAAGCAATGGAGGAATGCGGCTTACGCTACCCTGAGGGAGTCCTTTCAGGAAGCGGAGAACACCCAGTAGAACCGGCTTTTGCCAAAATCTGGGTTCTGTTGCCACACAATTTCCATAAACTGAATTGTATGGCATTCATCCTCAACAAACGACTGAAGATCGTGATTTCACTGGTTTTAGCCACACAAAACGACAGAAATGTCGAAAATCGGGAGCTATAAGCCATTGAGTATCAACAAACGACTGAAGGTCGAGATGTTTATTCTATTGCCAATTCTGTACCGTGGTCGGGTCGGAGTAGCAGCTCAATGCTGAACGTGCGCGCGACGACGGGTTTCCCTGTGCTCAAAGATCCCAAGTCGAGGATCCGGCAGCGTGGACTCGGGTACAGTAGCAACTATTGTAAACGCTGCCGCGCAAGCGCCGATGTGGTACATCCCTCGCCGTCCGGTCCTTCCTCCCGCTTCGCGGTCGTCGGACGCAGACGGCTTCGGGCTGACCCATCGACGGCTTGGTGCTTAGCGGCACGGCTAGCGCCGTGGACTAGGATTCCGGTTCTCTGTGGAACGTAACTAAACCTACACGATTTGGAGGTATCACAGGAGTTTACAGACGGCAAGGACACGACAGAGAGTCAATGACCCTCTGCCGCGCCCGGGTTGACTCAGGGGGCCAAACAGGTAGCCGCCTTGAGAACGTACCGACCAGCCTCCCGATCGATCACCATTTGCTGTCCCCATGAGGGGTCATAAACCGGAGTCATTTTCCCATATTGGTCGACATCCACCAATGTTGGGGGACCCAAC
Organism: Verrucomicrobium sp. BvORR106; assembly: GCF_000739655.1. Taxonomy (GTDB): domain Bacteria; phylum Verrucomicrobiota; class Verrucomicrobiia; order Verrucomicrobiales; family Verrucomicrobiaceae; genus Verrucomicrobium. The sequence continues at coordinate 74,263 of NZ_BATR01000016.1, forward strand.
TTTGGTAGCAAGTCTTCCCAACACAGGTTGATGCCCGACAATGACAACGCGGCCAGTTCTTTCGATTTTCGATTGAAGTAGCTTCGGCCTACGCTCTCACGGTACCAATCGATGACGGGCAGGCCATCAATCTCGATGCCCTGACGAAGGCAATGGGCGAGCAGAGTATCCATGTTGCAAGGTTGTGAAACAAGCTTACCCGTTGGAAGCTTGCAAAGCACGTGACGAAGGGACCGGTACAAGGACAGATAGTCAAAATTGACCATTGGTCTCTTGGTTTTGTCTCCGAGGAATTTTGCAATTCTGGTCTTACTGAGCAACCGTATTTCCACTCGCAAGCACCCCTCTGAAAGGTACATGCGGTTCGATGTCTTAGCCTCTTTGCGAGCTTTGTTGTAGCAACTCAGCCACACATCCTTGCCTTTCCATTGTACTGTCTGCGGATCGCTTCTCACGGAGGCATCCACTGACAGTTCATCGAAAACCTCCGGCCAAGCATGCAGTCCGAGTACACGAACCGAGCGCATGGCATTGAGGAATTCACCTGGTCTCACTGGCAAATTCAGAACCACATCCAACCGGATGGTGTCCTTCCAGGGAATGCCTCGTTCGGCGATAGAATCCAGTTCGAGATGAACCTTTTCCATCGCTTCCCTCAGCTCCTCCTGGTTGCGCAACAACTGACCGTTTGATGAACGGAGCATACGAGGCAGAGCTGCCACCCTCACATGCTGAATAGTGTATTTGTTGCCCTTGGCCCCGATGGACTCCGATTTTTTCCTTTGAGAATGGCGAACATCAAGCGTTTGCTTTTTGCAGCCGCTCCAATCAGAGCTCGATCCCGTGGAGATGCTCCACACGCCGTCAGCGTAGATGCCGTTTTTATCTAGTTCAGAAACCACATGTGGCTTCAAAGGACGGTCACATACAAAGTGAATTGTATCGATCAAACAAGTTTGAGAAGAACTCCACGCGTAGCCGGGATACGGCGAGGAGAAGCTGACTGACTCCCCTGCTGGTTGACCCATGATTCCCTCGTCCAATAGTTCGTCGCTTCCACCCAACTGGCGCTGGCAGGGATGCTGGCAACCACGGAAGTAACGCTTGCTTGGCTGATTTAATGAACACATGATCAATGCAGGTCCCTGGCTCAAGCCCGGTTTTCCGAACCTGAACTGGGTCAGTAGTGAGCGAAGAATCTCGCTCTGGTGTTTTGCTTCTCGTTCTAGACGACTGAGTGGTAGTGGTGCCCTATTCCTCCTTTCAGTTGGTTGGTATGCGATGTCTCTCGGGCGATGGGGCGAAGCCCTACCCAGTAATTGTCGGTGTTGGGCTCACTGTGACAGTGGTAGGGCGTCTTTCCCAGCCCACCGGGTGCAGGTCCAGAGACCTTAAAACGGACCCTGTTTCAGTTGCCAATTCAGTTCGCGAACAATACTAGACTTCAGTGAACGTGGCTGAAGTGTTGCCACTGCTGTTGCCACTCAATTCGAAAAAAAGCGTAACTCGTTGAGTTTGAGAGTGGAGGCGAGGGCGGGAATTGAACCCGCGCATACCGGTTTTGCAGACCAGTGCATTACCACTTTGCTACCTCGCCATGCGCGACTCCCAAGGGGAGAGCGGCCGGGAAAGTAGCGTGGGGGGCGGGAAAAGAAAGGGAAAAGTTCAGCAAAGACACCAGACTGCCAGACTCCAGACATCAGACCTGAGCTGACGCCTAGAAGGGAGCCCCGGGGGCTTGGAAGTCAGGGGTGGCTCGCGGCAGGCGGGGCGCTTGAGCCAGAGGGAACGACGTTCGCGGCAAGATGCCGCGAACAGCACGCAGGATGCGTGCGCTCCCCAATGACCGCTCCGGCGGACGGGTACTCCTTTGCGGGAGCTCAGGTCTGGCGTCTGGAGTCTGGCAGTCTTCTGTCTCCCGTGAAGCGGGCTCAGGCTGAAGCCTGGACTCCGTACAGCTTCGGGCCCAACGCCTTGACGCACTGCCCACTGACGGACTGACGCACTGCAACCTCCGGTTGAGCCCCGCCCTCGCGACCGGCAAACTCCGGCTAAAACACGGTAATCGGCCCCGGAATAATCCGCACTCCCCCTGGCCCCAGGGGATTGCCCATGGTCTCCTGGATCTCGGTGACGATGTTGTCCTTGAAGCTGACGGTGAGGCGGCCGACCTCGACTTTCACATAGATGGTGCGCTGGACGAGGTTGCCCTCGGCATCGCGGCCGGTGGTGATCTGGGGGACGCGGTCGAAGATGCTGTACTCCAGGGCTTCCTCCCGACCGGCAGCGGTGATCTTGGAAGACTTGCGGGTGGGGTTGCCGAGGGAGGTTTTGACCTCATCCACGGTCATGCCGAGGGCGACCTGCTTGTTGGCGATGACCTCATCGACGGCCTTTTGGCGCTCAAAGAAGGCCTTCAACTTCTCGGCCAGTTTGGGGTCGGCGGACTTGAGGTCGCTCATCTTCATCCAACCGGCGACATCGCCGTGGCGGGCGCGGCCGCGGACCTTGTAGAGATCTTCCGCCATGGCGACGAGCTGCACGGTGGTGCCGGGGGCCATCGCGCCCAGGGGACGCTGGAGGTCGAGCTGGTAGTAGATGACGGACTCACCCGCGACGGTGAGGCGCACGGGCTTGGGCAGGATGTCCTCGATGTACATGGCCCCGGGCTCCGTGTTGGCAGCCAGGCGGGAGCGGCCCCCCAGGCTGCTGCTCTGGGCAGAGGCGGTGGCTGGGGGGAACGCGAACGTGAGTGTCAGCGTGGCCGCTGCCAGTGCGAGGACCTGTGCCGAGGAGGGAGCGAGGGGCATGTTCGGTGAGAGGTTAGACGTTATGAGTTAAACGTTAGACGGGCCTGAGAGGAGAGGGAAAGAGGGAGTTACTCTGGGACTTCGACGCGCTGGGCGGAAGTTCATTCAATCAAGGTGAAGGGAAAAGGGCAAACGAGGGAAGAGGGATAAGTGGGACCCGCTGCGCGGCTTCTCGATTCTCACACAAAGGCACGAAGGCACAAAGAGGGGCTCGAGATGCGGCTGGCGGGGCTCTGTTCGTAGTACAAACTTCAGTTTGCTTCAGGGCATCTGGGGTAAGGCGTACTGAGCAAACTGAAGTTTGTACTACGAACAGCTTCGAACTGAGCGGGGCTGGGACCCCCCTCCTTTAGGCAGGCGGAGATCTTTGTGCCTTCGTGCCTTTGTGTGAGGATGAATTGTCAGGGGTTGCCTACAGCCCGGGAGGATTGAACGTTGGGGCGGAAGGCGACGCCATGGGACGCTTGGCAGGAACCGGGACAGGAATGTCCCTCGCTCCTTTTACTGAGCGCTCCGGTGGCAGCATTCAGGGCATGAGTCTCCCGCACAGCGGGCTCCCACTTTTCACTTTTTACTCTCCACTTTTTACTCCCGACGCTTAAAGCGTCGGCGCGGTCAGTTTGCCCACCACCCGGCTCAGGTACGGGAAAAGTTGCTTCTTCCGGCTCACCACGCCCTTGAGCTCGAAGACATGCTGCTTGAGCCTCGGGTACTCGATGGCGTCGTCCACGCGGTCGTTGCCGGCGGTGATGAGGACGCTGTCGTGCTCGGTGATGTCGGTCACGAGGAGGCAGGCGAAGTGGAGCTTGCGCTGGACGACGACCTTCTCCAAGGCCTCCTGAAGGGCGGCTTCCTGTTTCCAGAACTCGTCGAGGCCGAGTTCCTCGATCTGGGAAATGCTGAGACGCCAGCCGTTTTCCTCAAACTCCTTGCGGTCGGACTCCAGGGCCAGATCAGCGGGGCGATCGCGGAGCATGGACCCGGCGGCGAAGAACCCGGCGGTGAAGGCGGCGACATCGATGCCGCCGATCTCCGCGAGCCAGGAGAGGATCTCGCGGTCGGTATTCGTCGTGGTGGGCGAGGTCAGGTTCAGCGTATCGGAAATCATCCCGGCGCAGAGGCAGATGGCCGTGGCGCGATCTGGCGCGAGGTTCCGCAGGCGGTACATCATGGCCACGATGGTGCTGGTGCTGCCCACGGGCTCGTTGATGAAGCGGATGGGCTCCTTGCTGCGGAGGTTCCCGCTGAGGCGGTGGTGGTCGATGACCTCCAGGATGTCCGCCTCATCAGCGCCGGTGACGGCCTGGGAGAACTCGTTGTGGTCCACCAGGGCGAGCTTCGTGCGCGGCACGTCCACGAGGTCGGACTTGGAGAAGACGCCGAGGAGCTTGCCAGTCTCGTCCTCCACCACGGGGAAGAGCGGCTGATGAGAGTCATGCACGCTGGCGATGAGCTCCTTGAGCGGGGTCTTGCTGCTGAACTTCAGGAAGGTCTCGTCCAACGCATCGGCGATGGGGCGGGAGAAGCGCACGAGCTGCGCGGCGCTGGCGGTGTCATACCGGGTCTCGATGACAGGCACGCCCTGCTCCCGGGCGAGTTTGCCAATTTCCTCGCCCACGGAGAAGCCGCCGGTGATGACGAGGCAGCCGACTCCGGCGAGGATGGCCATGCGCTGCACGTCCGGGCGGTCCCCCACCATCATGATGACGGTGCGGGAGGGGAAGCGCTTCATGCGCGTGGAGGAGGTCTCCAGGCTGGACCCGGCGACCATGAGGATGAGGTTCTCCACGGTCTCGAGCGGGGCGCGGCCGTTGGGGAAGCCGCCATCGAGCGCGGCGACCATATTGGCCTCACTCGTGCGGACATGACGGTTCGCATCGTCGTCATTGGCCGTGGCAGGCATGAAGAGCTGGGCCAGCTCCTGCAGGGTGGGCATGCCAGCGAGCACGCCCTCGTGATTCACCACGGGGATGCCGCGGAACCCATGCTCGACCATCTTCCGGTACACGGAGAGAAACGTCTCGTCCTGGCAGGCGGTGACGACCTCCCGCCGACAGACGGAGGCGGCGGTGGGACGCACGTCCATGAGCAGGCGCGGGGCCTCCACCCCGGCCTCACTGAGCACCCAGTTCGTCCGCACGTTGATCTCCCCGCAGCAGGCAGGGCGGGCGTCCACATCCCGCGAGGCGCGCAGGAAGGCGGCGTAACCGATGGCGGCGCAGATGGCGTCCGTATCCGGATTGCGGTGCCCAATGACGTGGATGGTTTCGGCAGACGACAGGGAATTCATGAGGACTGATGAGGCGTCCGCTCAGACTGGGAGCGAGAAAGGGATGGATCGGATCAAATGGCAAAGGCGGCCTGAATGCCGCCTTTGCCGTGGAGAAAGGATAGAAGAAGGGGCGTGGGGACTACGCCACCACGGCCAGCTCGCGGATCTTCGCGTCCACGGCGTCCTTGTTCTCCAGCAGCTCGGCGATGGGGTCCCACTGGCCGGTCGTGAGGGCCTCACGAGCGGTGTGCGGGACGATGATGGAGAACTCCTGGTCCTCGAAGAAGACCTTGCCCTCGAGCAGGTCCACGGTCACTTCCAGCTTCGGGTTGCGCTCCACTTCCTTCGCCAGGGCGACGATGTCATTGTGGGCGGCCACAGCGCAGGGGATGCCGAGGGTGGTGCAGTTGCCAAAGAAGATCTCCGCGAAGCTCTCCGCGATGACGGCACGGAAGCCGAAACGGTAGAGGGCCTGGGGGGCGTGCTCACGGGAGCTGCCGCAGCCGAAGTTGGCGCCGGAGAGGAGGATGTTCGCCCCGGTAAAGCGCTCGTCATTGAGCGGGTGGGGCTTGTCCGTGCCATCGGGGTTCTTCCGCACGTCGTAGAAGGCGAACTCGCCCAGACCGTCAAAGGTGACGCACTTCATGAAGCGCGCGGGGATGATGCGGTCGGTATCGATGTCGGTGCCAGGAACGTGAACGGCGGTGCCGGCGATCTGCGTGACTTTCGTAAGGGCCATGGGTGAAAGAGGGAAAAGGGGTAAGGGAAGAGGGAGAAGGCCCAAACTTTATGCGGAGAGGGAGAAGACCTCGCGGGCGTCGGCCACTTCACCGGTGACGGCGGCGGCGGCCACCATGAGCGGGGACATGAGGATGGTGCGTCCGGTGGGGCTGCCCTGGCGGCCCTTGAAGTTGCGGTTGCTGGAGCTGGCGCAGAGCTGATCGCCCACGAGCTTGTCGGGGTTCATCGCGAGGCACATGGAGCAGCCCGCGCCGCGCCACTCGAATCCGGCCTCGGTGAAGACCTGGTCGATGCCTTCCTGGCGGGCCAACACATCCACAATCTGGGAGCCTGGAACGGCGATGGCCTTCACGTGGCCAGCGACTTTCTTGCCCTTCAGGAAGCGGGCCACCTCGCGGAAGTCGGAGAGACGGCCGTTGGTGCAGCTGCCGACGAAGGCGACATCGATCTTGGTGCCCTTGATGGGGGCGCCGCCTTCCAGCTTCATGTACTCCAGCGCTTCCTGAATGGAGATGCGCTGCTCGGGATTGGTGCCGCTTTCCACGGTGGGCACCTGCTCATTCACGGCGATGGCCTGGTCCGGGCTCACGCCCCAGGTCACGGTGGGCGGCACGTCCTCGGCGCGGATGTTCACCACGTCGTCATAGACGGCATCGGCATCGGAGGCGACAGCGCGCCAGGCGGCGACGGCCTTGTCCCACTCCTCGCCCTTGGGCGAGTACGGGCGGCCTTTCAGGTACTCAAAGGTCTTCTCATCCGGATTGACGTAACCGGCGCGGGCACCGCCCTCGATGGACATGTTGCACACGGTCATGCGCTCTTCCATCGTGAAGCCGTCGAAGATGCTGCCGCCGTACTCATACGCGTAGCCCTTGCCACCACCAGCGCCCAGGAGGCGGATGATGTGGAGGATGACGTCCTTGGAATACACGCCAGGGCGGAGCTCGCCGTCCACATTGATGCGGCGCACCTTCATGGGGCTGAGGGCCATGGTCTGGGTGGCCAGAATGTCACGCACCTGGGTGGTGCCGATGCCGAACGCGATGGCGCCGAAGGCTCCGTGCGTGGCGGTGTGGGAGTCGCCGCAAGCGATGGTGGTGCCCGGCTGGGTGATGCCCTGCTCCGGTCCGACCACGTGCACAATGCCCTGCTTGCCGCTGCGCAGATCGAAATAGGTGACGCCGAATTCCTTGGCGTTGCGGTTGAGCTCCTTGATCATCGCATCCGCCAGGGAGTCCGAGAAAGGCTCCTCACGCTGGTCGGTGGGGACGATGTGGTCCACGGTCGCGAACGTGCGCTGGGGATAGGCCACCTTCAGGCCGAGATCGCGCAACATGCCGAACGCCTGGGGGCTGGTGACCTCGTGAATCAGGTGGGTATCAATAAGGAGCTGCGTCTGCCCGTTGGAGAGCGTAGCGACGGAGTGAGATTCCCAAACTTTCTGGAAGAGTGTCTTGCCCATTTGCTTCAGTACGTGTGTGGCCCAGACCGGGACGGACCGGGGGACGGGAGTTTAGCACGGAAGGGCTGGGGGGAAAGTGCAATCTTTTAGCCCCGCTGCGCGGGGAGACAGAAGACTGGAAGACACAAGACATAAGACTTGAGCTGACGCAGGGGGAGTCTGCGCCCCCGACCAGTGCGTCAGTTCGTCAGTGGGCAGTGCGTCAAGGCTTTGGGCCTGAAACAGTACGGAGTCCAGGCTTCAGCCTGTGTGAGTCACAGAACGCGCCCAGCGGAGCGGTCAGTAAAAGGAGGCGCGGGGTTCCCAGCCCCGCTCAGGTCGAAGTTTGTACTACGAACAGATCCCCGCCAGCCATGTCAGGAGCTGATCTTTGTGCCTTCGTGCCTTTGTGTGAGAATACAGAAGCTCTTCTGACCCCTGCCTACTGCCTACTGCCCACTGGCAGCTTCTCCACCCGCAAATTCCTCAGCCGCGCCTCCGTCCGGAACGACGCGAACCCAAAGGGCATGCACCGATCAATCTCCCCTGCTCGCATGCTCAGCTGGCGCCCAGCGATGTTGGTATTGATGATGGGGCGACCGTCCAGCCAGACCCGGAGGGATTTTTCCCGGACCTCGATGCGGACGTGGTACCAGTGGTCGTTCTCCAGGGTCTGGCGGCTGCCGGTGGGGTTCTCGGAGGCATCGTAGCCATCGATGGAGGAGATGCCCACCTGGGAGCCGCCCCAACCACCGAGCACAAAGCTCACGCACCGGTCCACGCTGCCGACCGGGAAGGTCACGGTGCCGAAGAAATCCGTGCCCTGCACCCGCCGGGCCTCATAGCTGATGGCGTAGTCGATCACCGGCAGGTCATCGGCCTTCCAGTGGCGGTACACGATCCCCGTCATGGGGCTGCCCGCCTTGAGCACAAATTCATCCGTCTCCCGGGTGAAGCCGCCGCTGTGGGCCATTTCCGCCTCGTGCCAGCGCTCCAGGTGCGGGGCGACAAAGAGCGTCCACCCCGGGGCCAGGGCCTCCGCGTGGTCCGGGCTGTCGCAAGCCGGGAGGGCGAGCGACAGCAGCAGGACCAGCAGCAGGCCGGGTAGTTTCATGCGGGATGAGTTATTTCTTGATGCCGCCGCCCATCTTGCAGATGAGGTCGAAGTCCTTCTTGCTCACCTCCGTGATGGAGAGCCGGTTGCCCCGGCGCAGGATGAGCAGGTCCGCCAGGCGGGGCTCCTCGCGCAGGTCGTTCAGGTGGACGAACTCCTTCAGGTCCGCCTCCCAGGCCACATCCACCAGCAGCCACGCGGGATTCTCCGGCTTGCTCTTGGGGTCGTGGTACTCGCCACCCACCTCGAACTGTGTGGGATCCGGCCGCGCCTCAGAGGCGATCTTGATCACGCCCGCCACCCCGGGCTCCGGGCAGCTCGAGTGGTAGAAAAAGCCGAGATCTCCCACTTTCATGTTATCGCGCATCATGTTGCGCACCTGATAATTACGCACCCCGTTCCAGGGTTCGGTGCGCTTGGGGCGTTCTTTGAGGTGATCGAATGAGAAAACGTCCGGTTCGGATTTGAGTAGCCAGTAACGCATGGGCCAGCATACTGGCGGGATGAGGGAGGGGTGCCAATGGATTTTGACACTGGGAAGAGCCTGCATGGCAGCCTCTGCCATCGCCGGATTGCTGCTTCCGCTCTCGCTGCGGGCGCTGGATCCATACTACCCCCAGCCGCCTGAGCGGAAGCCAGAACTCCCGCTGCCTCCGTCAGACGCCGACTGGAAACGCCGAATGGGGCAGCAGGAGCAGCAACTGGCCAATCAAACGGCGCGGGTGTGCTTCCTCGGCGACTCGCTGACGGAGTTCTGGCTGCACACGGGATCGTCTGCCTGGTTCAGAAGCGTGGGTCAGCTCAAGCCTCTGAACTTGGGCATCGCAGGCGACCGCACCGAGAACATCCTCTTCCGCATCCAGCGTCTGGATTTTCACCGGGCCCGGACAGAGCGGCTGTTCCTCATGATGGGCACGAACAATCTCGGCATGGAAAAGCCCGACCCTCCGGAAAAGGTGGTTCAGGCCATCCAGAAGGCGGTGACGATGCTCAAACCCAAGCTGCCTCCGCAGGCGACCCTGGTCGTACTGGGCATTCCGCCCAGCGGAGAAACGCCCCGGAGCCCACTTCGCCAGAGCATTCAGGCGGTGAACGCCCAACTCGCCATCGCCCCCTGGCCTGCGGGCGTGAAATACGTGCCCGTGTACGAGGTGTTCGTCGATGCCGAGGATCGGTGGAGGCTGGGGCTGACTCTGGACGGCACCCACTTCAGCGCCGCCGGGTACGAGCAACTGGCGAAGGTGCTCCAAGAGTTCCTGCCCAGCGTGGAGAAGGTGGAGGCTCCGGCGGATCCGTTTGGCGGGAAAAGGAAGCGGTAGTAAGACACAAGACTGACCCGCTGCGCGGGAGACAGAAGACACCAGACTTCAAGACGCAAGACCTGAGCTGACGCACAGGAGATCGCGCCTACTGAAGCGTCTACAGCGATCATCCCGCCACCCACCGCCCGCCCGAGCGCACACCTTGGCCCCTTGATCCCCTTCCCGCCGCAACGCCACATACAGGAAAATTTGTGTCTCCTTACGTCGTCAGCTACGACTGGCTTTGGGTGCACTCAGGCAGAGGGGAGACGATCGCAGAGCCAAAGGAGCGTAGGCAGCCTATGTAGTGATCTGAGGCCTATACGTGAACCCTCTGGTGTTTGATCGCCAGTCTCCCAGTGCCCATGTAGCTGACGACGTGAGGAGACACTAACTGAAGCGTCTGCGGTGCGGACCTCACTGAACATCACCGCACACTCACCGCCCCCTCCCTTAACCCCGCCTTGCCCCTCAATCCGCCGGAGTTTGCCCCGCCCCCCCCGATCCTCAGGCCTGAAATCCTCCCTCTGGCGGCCTTTCGTCCCCGCGCAGCGGTCATGTCTTGCGTCTTGTGTCTTCTAATCTTGCGTCTTTTCTGGCCAAACATCGCGGAGTTGATCGTTGTCTCTGCGTACTAGTAGATTCCGTCTTCTACCCCCTTACTCCTCTTCCCTTTCCCCTTATCCCTCTCCCTGGCATGCCGAGCATGAAAAAAATCTTCCCCGCTGTCCTCCTGCCCACGCTCGCCGCCACCGCCCTGTCCGTGGCCCAGCAGCCCCCGGCCGCCCCAGCCGCACCTGCCCCGCCCGCCATCCCGGAGTCCACCTATGTCTCCAACATCCGGCAGCTCACGTTTGAGGGGAAACGCTCCGGGGAGGGCTATTTCAACGCGGACGGCTCCAAGATGATCTTCCAGAGCGAGCGCGAGCCGGGGAACCCCTTTTACCAGATCTACCTCATGGACCTGGAGACCGGCGACCAGGAGCGCATCTCCCCGGGCTCGGGCAAGACGACCTGCGCCTGGATCCACCCGGACAACGACCACATCCTCTTCGCCTCCACGCACCTCGACTCGGAGTCCAAGGCCAAGCAGGACGCCGAGTACAAGGAACGCGAAAGCAGCCGCGTGCGCCGCTACTCCTGGGACTATGACCAGCGCTACGACCTCTTCCTCTACTCGCTGAAGGACAAGTCGCTCAAGCAGATCACCAAGGAGGAGGGTTACGACGCCGAGGGTGCGATCTCCCCGGACGGGAAACGCATTGTGTTTGCCTCGAACCGCGCCGCCTACAGCGAGCCCCTCAGCCCCGCCGACACGGAGCGTCTGAAGATCGACAAGCAGTACTTCATGGAGATCTACACCATGAACGTGGACGGCACGGACGTGAAGCGCCTGACCAGCACGCCGGGCTATGATGGCGGCCCGTTCTTCAGCCACGACGGCAGCAAGATCTGCTGGCGCCGGTTCAATGAAAAAGGCGACATCGCGGAGATCTACACGATGAACGCCGATGGCAGCGACCAGAAGCAGATCACCAAGCTGGGCGCCATGTCCTGGGCCCCGTACTTCCACCCCAGCGGGGACTACCTGATCTTCACGAACAACGTGAACGGCTTTGCCAACTTCGAGCTGTACGCGGTGGATGCGGCGGGCAAGCACGAGCCGGTGCGCATCACCACCACGGACGGGTTCGACGGCCTGCCCGTCTTCGCCCCCGATGGCAAGAAGCTGAGCTGGACCAGCGGCCGCACCTCCGGCGGCGCGAGCCAGATCTACCTGGCCGACTGGAATGACGAAGCCGCCCGCAAGGCGCTGGATTTAGGAAACAAAGCCCCGGTCGCCGCCAAGGATGAAGCCGGAGCCGCCCCCGCCCCCGCCAACAAGCCGGACCTCTCCACCACCACGGGCGAGATCCGCCCGGAGGATATGAAACAACATGTGACCTACCTGGCCAGCCGCGAGCTGGGCGGCCGTATGACGGGCACAGAGGGCGAGCGCCTGGCCACGGAGTATGTGGCCGAGGTGTTCCAGAAGATCGGCCTGGTCCCCTTTGGCGACAAAGAAGGCTGGTACGACAACTTTGAGTTCACCGCTGGCGTGGCCCTGGCCCCGGGCAACAAGTTCACCCTCACCGGCAAGGACGGCCCCACGGAGTTCACCGCCGACCAGGACTGGCGCCCCCTCTCCTTCTCCAAGACGGGTGCGTTCGATCCCGCAGACATCGTCTTCGCCGGGTACGGCATCGAGACCCCGGACAACGCCACCACCAGCGATGGCAAAAAGCTGGAGACCTACAGCAGCTACGCCCACCTGGATGTGAAGGACAAATGGGTGCTCGTCTTCCGCTACCTGCCCGAGGGCATGGCCCAGGACCGCCGCAATGAGCTGATGCGCTTCGCCAGCCTGCGGTTCAAGGCATTAACCGCCCGTGAAAAAGGCGCGCGCGGCATCCTCGTGGTGAGCGGTCCCAACAGTAAGGTGGTGGAGCAGCTCGCCCCGCTCACGTTTGACGCCTCCATGGCAGACTCCGGCCTCGCCGCCATCAGCATCACGGACACACTGGGCGACAAGCTCCTCTCCGGCGCAGGCAAGACGCTGAAGGCCCTGCAGGACAAGCTGGACACCGGCGACCTCATGGGCGGCATCAACTGCGAGGGCTTCAAGCTCGGCGTGAACATCGCCATCGCCCAGGAGAAAAAGAACGGCCGCAACGTCCTGGGCATGCTCTGCAAGGGCAGCGAGCCCGACTTCCACATCGCCCCGCTCATCATCGGCGCGCACATCGACCACCTCGGCTCCGGCGGCGGCTCCAACTCCCGCGCCAAGGGCGACGACCTGCGCAAGGTCCACTTCGGCGCTGACGACAACGCCTCCGGCACCGCCGGCATGATGGAGATCGCCCAGTGGCTGGCCGATCTGAAAAAGCAGGGCAAGCTGGACATGAAACGGGACATCCTCTTCGCCGCCTGGTCCGGTGAGGAACTGGGCCTGCTGGGCTCCAGCCACTTCGTGGAAAGCCTGGCCAAGATGATCAAGGGCGACCCCAATGCCAAGCTCACCGGCATGATCGCCGCGTGCCTGAACATGGACATGATCGGCCGCTTCAACAAGACGCTCGTCCTCCAGGGCGTGGGCAGCAGCAGCGTGTGGACCAAGGAAATAGAGAAACGCAACGCCCCGCTGGGCCTGCCCATCAGCGCCCAGTCGGACGCCCACCTGGCCACGGACTCCACCACCTTCTACACCCGCGGCATCCCCACGCTGAACGCCTTCACCGGCGCGCATGAGGACTACCACATGCCCACCGACACCGCGGACAAGATCAACTACGACAAGGCTGCTCAAATTGCCAAGTTCATGGGCCTGGTCGCCCGCTCCCTCTCCACCACGCATGAGGTGCCGGACTACATCGCCATGGAGGCACCCAAGAACCAGGGCACCCGCACCGGCCTGCGCGTCTATCTCGGCACCATCCCCGACTACGCCCAGGGCGATATCAAAGGCGTGAAACTCAGCGGCGTCTCCCCCGTCGGTCCCGCCGCCAAGGCCGGCGTCCAGGCCGGGGACATCATCGTGAAGTTGGGTCACAAAGACATCCAGAACATCTATGACTACACCTACATCATGGGCGAGCTGAAGATCGGCGAGCAGACCACCATCGTGGTGCAGCGCAACGGTCAGACCGTCGAGATGAAGTTGACGCCGGGTTCGAGGGATTGAAGCTGCTTCGCAGCAGACGCCAGACTGCCAGACACAAGACTTCAGACCTGAGCTGTCGCATGAGAGGACATGCCCAGCGGAGCGGTCATTAAAAGGAGCGAGGGACATTCCTGTCCCGCTCCGCCCCAAGCGTCCCATGATGTGGCCAACTCTTTGGCATCCACCTATGCGCCAGCTCAAGTCTGGCGTCTCGTGCCTCGTGTGAAGCACGCGAAGCGTCTACAACGATCATCCCGCCACGCACCTCCCACCTACCCAACGCCCCGCTCCCATCCGCCCGAGCGCCCACCTTGGCCCCTTGATCCCCTGCCCTGCCGCAACGCCATAGACCGGGAAATTTGTGTCTCCTCACGTCGACAACTACAGCGGCTTTGGGCGCACTCAGGCAGAAGGAACAACGCTGAACCTTTCCCCGCCGAGGCAGGCTAAAAGCCAAGTGAGCCCCACCCGCGCTGCTGGCACCCTCCGGTTCTAGATCATCACGGGATCCGCCAGCGCTGGGCGCAGCAATTCATCGGTCATCGGATGGCATCGCCGGAAAGTTCCGGCGGTGCATCATGCAGACCAGCCGGTCCATCGCCCATGCCATCAATATGCCGCCGCACAGGCCTGCGAGAGCCCCTACAGCGAGCACCTCACGCACGCTGATTTGCACATTGTTCAGCCGGGCCACACTCCAGGTCAATCCGATCCCGCAGGCCACGCCAAGCACCGCGCAAAGCTGATAGTGAAAGGCCCGCAACGCCGTTGACCAGCGGCGGCGAAAAACACCCGCCAGCGCCGAGGATGACACGATGCCCAGCGCTGTCAATGCCGTCACCACGATAACGATGATCACCAGGGCGAGGATGACGAGTATTGCCAGGAACAGCGTGAACAGAAGCATGAGCAGCATCGGCGAGAACGGCTCATCCATCGAGGGGTCGTCAAATGACTCTCCCATGATGGCAATGAGATGCCAGGGCAATAGGAGGACCATGTTCATGATGAGCGGAACGCTGCTGGAAGCTGTTTGTAGTTCAAACTTTAGTTTGCCTCAGGAGGTCTGTCATAGACTGAAGCAAACTAAAGTTTGAACTACAAACAAAGGCACGTCCCCGCGCCATCAGCCTGCCCAAGCCATCATCGGCAACACCATCTCCCCTTCTGTCAATCCACCTCCAACACCGTTCGTAGCTGACGACGTGAGGAGACACTAGCTGAAGCGTCTACAACGATCATCCCGCCACGCACCTCCTACCTACCCATCACCCCGCTCCGGCTCCCATCCGCCCGAGCGCCCATCTTGGCTCCTCGATCCTCTTTCCGGCCACATCGTCACAGACCGGGAAATTAGTGTCTCCTCACGTCGTCAACTACACCGGCTATGAGCGCGCTCAGGCAGATGGAACAACGCTGAACCTTTCCCCGCCGAGGCAGGCTAAAAGCCAGAAGCGCCCCAACCGCGCTGCTTCCGTCCTCAGGTTCTAGGTCATCACCAGAGGTGCCAAAGCGGTGTCAAGCCACCGGCACTCCAAGACACTGTCGTGCGGATCGAAGGTGCCAGGCGGGGTTTGTTTGCCCCAGCGCTGGCGAATGTCGCGAAGCGTCTTGGAGTGCCGGCGGCTCGACGCCGCTTTCGCCTGCCGGGCGAACATCCTCGCCCCCCACCCCTTCCGCCAGCCTCCCAAGGCTCTTCTACCCTCCCCTGACACCCGTCTCATCCAAATCAAGCACCTCCCCCTCAAGTCTTGGATCTTCTGTCTCTAAATCTTGTGTCTGACCGCATCGCGGGCTGCGATTCCCAAAAAACCTCACGCAACCCCGTGCAACTTTTTTTGCGGGGGTCTGTTTCACCCCGTGTACACCGAAATCAAACCAACGAAGACGATGACCCTGACAAAGCAGATCCTTCTCAGTGCGATCGCAGCCGTGGGCTGCACGTTCAGCTTCAGCCTCACGATGGCCCAGGCACAGGACGCCCCCCCGCCGCCTCCCGCTGGTGAAGGCCAAGGCCGCCCCCCTGGCGGACCCGGCGGCCCAGGAGGTCCTGGTGGTCCCGGCGCCCCTGGTGGTGACTCCCGCGCCCGGTTGGAAGAGGCCTGGAAGAAGATGGACCTCAACGGCGACGGCAAGATTTCCAAGGAAGAGTTCACCACCAACGCCGTGAAGGAAGCGGAAGACCGCTTCGGCAAGATGGACGCCAACAGCGATGGCTCCGTGGAGAAAGAAGAGGCCGAGCAGGCCGGACGTCGCCTCCGTGAAGAACGCGAACGCCAGGCTGGCCGCACCGGTGGCCCCGGAGCAGGCCCAGAAGGCAACCGCCCCCGCCCTGAAGGTGGCCGCCCGCCGGAAGGAGCCCCTCCCGCACCTGGCGACCGTCCCGAAGGCTTCCGCCGCCCGCAGGGTGGCCCCGAAGGCGGCCCCCCAGGTGGTCCTGGCCAGGGTCAGCGCTCCCCCGGTGAATCCGGTGGGGGTCGCGGCGGCCGTGGTGGCATGGGCATGGGCGACTTCCTCCTGCGCATGGACACCAACAAGGACGGCATCGTCTCCAAGGACGAGTACGTGGCCGGCAACATGGAGCGCTTCGAGCAACTGGACGCCGACAAAGACGGCAAGGTAACCAAAGAAGAAGCGGATGCCGCTGCCCAGCGCCTGCGCGAGCAGTTCGGCGGTGGCCGCGGTGAAGGTGGCCAGCGTGGCGAAGGCGGACAGCGCGGTGAAGGCCGTGGCGAAGGCTTCCGCCGCCCTGAAGGCGGAGCCGGTGGCCCTGGCGGTGCAGGCGCAGGCGCAGGCGCAGAAGGCGGAAACCGCCAGCGCCCCCAGCGTCCTGAAGGCGAAGCCAACTGATGAATTCAGCCAGTCGGCCAGTTTTGACCTGGTCCGGCCCAAAAAAAGATCACTGGTAGTTGTGAGCTACCGGTTGTGTGAGAAGTGCCGCATTGGAGGGGGTCTCCAATGCGGCACTATTTTTTTCACAGAGACTGGCGGATCTGCTGCACGATCTCGTAGGACCGCAGACGGGCCTCATGGCTGAAGATCATGGAGTGCACCATGATCTCGTCCGCCTGAGTGACCTCCGCGTACTCGATGAGCTTTTCCTTCACCGTGGCCGCATCGCCGATGATGGACCCGCGCAGGAAGGGATTGCTGTGCAGCGTGCCCATCACGAGTTCCACCTCCTCCCGATTCTCCAGCGGCGGAGGCAGTTGCATCGGCATGCCCCGCGCCAGATGCACGTGGGCCTGGTACTGGGACGTGGCCAGTTGCTCCGCCTCCGCCACCGTATCGGCGGCAAAGACGTTCACACACACCAGGGCGTACGGCTTCTCCAGCGAGCCAGAAGGACGGAAGTTGTTCCGGTAGATCTCCAGCCCCGGCAGGACGTTATCCGGAGAGAAATGCCCCGCGGAGCCAAAGGGCAACCCCAACTGTCCGGCGAGCTGGGCGCTGAAACCGCCGGAGCCCAGCAGCCAGAGGGGGATGTGAGACCCCGCCCCCGGCACGGCGCGCACTTTCTGGCCGGGCAGCACGGGGCGCAGGAAGCTGCGCAGCACCTCCAGTTCCTGCGGGAAGTCTTCACCATTGCTGCCGTGGCTCTGCCGCAGAGCCCGCATCGTCACCTGATCAGTGCCAGGCGCACGGCCCAGTCCGAGATCGATCCGCCCTGGGAAAAGCGCGTCCAGGGTGCCAAACTGCTCGGCAATCACCAGCGGGGCATGATTGGCCAGCATGATACCGCCCGCGCCCACGCGAATGGTCTTGGTGGCCGCCGCCACATGGCCGATCACGACCGCCGTGGCGGCAGAGGCGATGCCGGGCATGTTGTGGTGCTCCGCCAGCCAGTAGCGCTGGAAACCCCAGTCCTCCGCATGACGGGCTAGATCCGCACTGCGGCCCAGGGCTTCCGCCACGGTGCCGCCCTGGAGGACGGGTGAGAGATCGAGAACAGAAAATGGCAGGTCAGAAAGGGAAGGCATGCTGTCAGGAAGCGGGGGGTTCTTTACCATAAAGGACTACGCCTGCCGCCCCCGATCAGAGTGCAGCAGGTGTTGACTCCTCCGTCCCGCTCGCGCCTCACCTCACCTCACCGCCCGGACTTCCTGATCAGGAATCGACTCCGGTGCCCCCGCTCTTCTGCCCCGTGATGAGCCGTGCGCCCTGATCCCGGGTGAAGTACGACCACACCCAGATGAAGAAGACATGCACCCGGCTGCGCAGACCGATGAGGAAGATGAGGTGGACAAAGACCCACGCCATCCACGCCACCCAGCCGCTGAACTTGAGGAAATGCAGATCCGCCACGGCGCGATGCCTCCCGATGGTGGCCATGCTGCCGCGGTTCCAGTACTTGAACTGCTTGAGCGGCTGCCCCGCGATCTGCGCCAGAATATTGGCCGCCGCCAGCTTCCCCTGCTGCATGGCCACGGGGGACACGCCGGGGAGCGGCTTGCCGTCCTTGCCCAGACAGTGAGCAGTATCGCCGATGACGTACACGTTCGCCTGTTCCTTCAGGTTCAGCTCGGGCTGCACGATGATGCGCCCGCTGCGATCGAACTCGCCTGGGAGCTGTTTCACCAGCGGAGACGCCGCATTCCCCGCCGCCCAGATGACCGTGCGGGAGGGGATGTAGCCACCGGGGATGGTGACACCGTTGTCATCCAGCCCCTGCACCGCCACGCCCAGCTTCACTTCCACGCCCAGATCCTGCAGTTGGGTCAGGGCCTTGCCGGAGAGCTTGGGGTCAAACACGGGCAGGACGCGGTCCGCCGCATCCAGCAGGATCACCTTGGCCTCGCGGGGATCGATGTGGCGGAAGTCGCGCACCATCGTCTCGCGGGCGATCTCGCTGATCGCGCCCGCCATTTCCACCCCGGTGGGACCGGCGCCCACCACCACGAAGGTAAGGAGCTTCTCCCGCTCGGCAGCATCCGTGGTCACCTCCGCCTGCTCAAAGGCCAGCAGCAGGCGACGGCGAATGTTCAGGGCATCATCCAGCGTCTTCAGCCCGGGGGCGGAGGCCTCCCACTCCGGGTGGCCAAAGTAGGAGTGCCGGGCCCCGGTGGCGACGATCAGGTAGTCGAAGGGGAACTTCTGCCCGCCGGCGGTGACGACCTTCTGCGCCACATCGATGTCCGTGACATCGGCCATGATGGTCTCCGTGTTCTTGGCGTGATGCAGGATGGAGCGCACCGGCTGGGCGATATTCGCCGGGGAGAGCGCCGCGGTGGCCACCTGGTAGAGCAGCGGCTGAAAGAGGTGGTGGTTCGTCCGGTCCAGCAGGGTCACTTTCACCGGAGCCTTGTCCAGCGCCTTGGCGGCAGCAAGCCCGCCAAACCCGCCCCCGATGATGACGACGCGGGGCTGGGGAGGGGATGGTTCTTCCGTGGGATTCATTCAGTAGGTCGTAGCAATTCCAGGGCCGAATCGCTTCCGGCACTTGGAGAAGCCTTTGTCAGTTGTCAGCAGGCCGAAGTTGTGATTACAACGGATCATGAAAAATCTCCATGGCAGCTTTTTGCCCGTCCTTGCCGCAATATTGATGTGGGGCGCCGCCGGTGCCGCCTCTGGGGATGAGTCTCCATTCAAAGCAGCTACGTTTTGCCATGGGCTCCTGGATTCACAAGCTCCCAAAGACAAGGCAGAAGCCTTCCACCCGGACGAGACGATCTACCTCTCCGTGGAGCTGAAGGGCCGGCCCAAGACCGGCAAGGTGGCCACGCAGTTCCTCTTCCGCGACAACGTCATCGCCGAGGCGGAGGTGGATGTGGCCACGGTGAACAAGGGCATCCTGCTCTCCGCCGGGCAGAACACCTTCGCGGGCTTCAACCTCACGCATGACCAGCCCCTGCCGGTGGGCGACTGCTACAGTGCCGTGGTCACCCTGGATGGCCAGCCCCTGGGCACCTTCCCCTTCCGCGTGAGCCCGCCCAAGGACGCCATCGTCAGCGAGCTGAAATCTGTCACGCTCTCCAAGGGGCTGGACGACAAGAACCAGCCGGTGGACGTGACGCGGGAGTTCGACACCAAGGACAAGGTCGTCTTCAGCGGCATCGCCGATCTCGGCTTGGCCACCTGGATCGAAGTGGGCTGGGTGCTGGGCGGCATGACCGACTCCGAAGGCACCCGCAGCATCACGCTGAAGGAAAACAAGACCGGCTGCCCCTTCCGTTTTTCCTTTATCCCCAACGGCGGCTGGCCTGCTGGCACGCATGAAGCCGTGCTGCTCATGAACGGCAAAGAGGTCTCACGCGAAAAGTTCACCATCAAGAACGGCCCCGCCCTCACGCAGACGGTGGAGACCACCTCCTTCAAGCTCTCCTCCGATGACGGCCGCGGCGGCCCCGGCGCCACCGTAGCCGCCTTCAGCCCGCAGGACAAGGTGCTGCACGCCGGCTGGGAGCTCAAACAACCCACCATGGTGAAAGGCATCCGCTTCGTCTGGACCGCCATCGAGGCTGGTTCTGCCAAAGACCAGGTCATCGCCACCGCCACCATCCCCTCCACGATCCATCAATCCATCAGCACCACCCTCAAAGCCAAAAACGGCCTGCCCAAGGGCAAGTTCAAGGTGGAACTTTTCCAGGATGATCGCCTCGTGGATGGAAGGACGTTCGAGGTGAAATAGGGGGAAGGTTTGTTGGTGCTTGGTGCTTGGTGCTTGGTTGAGTGCGGCGCGGTCATCAGTAACAGGAGTGAGGGACTTTCCAGTCCCGGTCCCGACGCACGTCCCAGCGTGACCTTCGGTGAAAGTTGTTCAACGGACGGAGGCGACGAAGCGCATGCACCGTCATCGGACGCTTGGCCCGAACCGGGACAAGAATGTCCGCCTGCTTCGCAGGAGACTCAAGACTAGAAGACACAAGACGTCAGACCTGAGCTGGCGCCTAGGTGGAGGCCAAAGAGTCGGCATCATCATGGGACGCTCGGCACCGACCGGGACAGGAATGTCCCTCACTCCGTTTGCTGACTGCTTCGCTGGGCGTGTCCTCTCATGCGACAGCTCAGGTCTGATGTCTGGCGTCTGGCAGTCTGGCGTCTTTAGAAAGGCCCATTTCCAAACAACAGCTCCCCGACCTCTCCACCCGGACGTCCCGGCGGACGCTCGGCTCCGGCACCCTGCGGCCCAGGCCCAGGTCCTTGCCCCTGACCTGGTCCTCTGCCACCCCCAGGCCCCATGCCGCGCCCTGATGGCGTGCCGAGGTTGGCTCCGGGAACTCGATACCCTACGAGATACGCCCCTTTCACCGAGGGCTTGTCCACATAGAGTGTCAGCGTCCCCTCCTTCTCCGCCACGGTAATGTTGCGGTCCACCTTGCCTTCCGCCGTCAGGGCAAAGGGCAGGGCCGCGTAACCCAGCGTGCCGTGCGTGGGGTTGGCATAGACTTCATAGGCATAGCCGGGATAGGCGGGCACGGCGATCTTCCAGCGTGATTTCGACGAACCCACGGCTTCACCGGGAACAATGAGTTCACCCCCGGGGGTGTTGGGATAGGATGGCTCCATGGTCGCGCTGCCCATGACGATGTCCCACACCGTGCTTTCCTCGTCCCCGGCCGCTCCGGCCACCTTGCTGAACTTCCTGATCAGCGCCGCCCGCTGTGTGGCATCGCGCACGCCGCGCAGCACACCGTCGTTGTCATTCTGCTGGGCCCAGAGCTTCCCATTCAGATCATAGGAAGGCTCATCCCAGAAGAGCTGCGTGCAGGTACGGATCTTCTCGCCGGGGAGCGTCACTGCCGCATGAATGTGCCGCGTGCGACCGCGATAGAGCCCGGCCTTGATGGTGCGGAAGCGGTATGCGCCGTCCTTGCCGGTGAGAAACTGGCCAAAGCCCGCGAAGTTCGGGTCGGACTTGGGATTGCGCACCGCTGTCGTGCTCTGGATGTACTCGCCATGGTGATCCGCATGCCAGATCTCCACCAAGGCGCCGCGCACCGCATTGCCGTTGCGATCCAGCACCCGCCCCGCCACATGGGTGACCAGACCCGTCGCAGGCGTCAGGCTGTCGTTGAGCAGGACCATGTCATTATCTTTGTCGAGCGGGATGTTGTTGAACGGGGTGTTGGCCGGGTAGTAGGGCCCCTCCGTCAACTTGGCGGTGACCGTCAGCGCCTCGGCGAAGAGGCCGCTCACGGCGGAGAATGCGCCCCCGGCAGCAAGCTGGGCCAGGATACGCCGACGGGTGGCAAGGGTGCGCGAGGTGACGAGGTGCATGGAAGTGGCAGGGAGGGTGAACGCGGCCCGACTGGGCCATGGCGGGTAAAACCCGGCCTAATGCAAAAAGTCGTGCAGATTTCCCCCGGCCTGCGGTTTTACCAAAGAGCCCGCATGACAACGGGCTGGTACAATTGTATCTGAAGACGGGAGGAAACGAGGAGCAATCCGCCACAAGTTCATCGAAGATGCCGAACCGTCCCCCTCCCGGGTCGCAGCCTTTCCCTCTCGTTCATGGAAACTACCATCAAGATCGCCCTGGTCGGCGCCGGCATGTTCGGCGGTGACGTGCATGCCCGTGCCTATGCCGACCTCCAGCGCTTCGGCATCGCCGGCCAGCTCGCCCGCGTGGGTTTGGATGCCTGGAGCCGCGACTTTGCCCTCATTCGTTTTGACCTCGTGGCCGTGGCCACCCGCTCGCCCGGCTCTGCGGCCAAGGCGGCGGCCAGCTTCAAGGAAATGACCGGGCACGAACCCAAGGCTTATCACGGTGAAGCCCCGTGGGACGACATCCTGCGCGACTTCCCGGATCTGGACGTGATGGCCGTGGCCACGCCGGACCATCTGCATACCGAGCCTATCCTGGCCGCCCTGGCCAAGGGCGTGCACGTGATGACGGAGAAGCCCATGTGCCTGAGCATTCACGAGGCGGACCAGATCATCGATCTCGCGCGGGAAAAGAACTGCGTGGTCGCGGTGGACATGCACAAGCGCTACGACCCCGACCACCTGCGCATCAAGAACGACATTCAAAATCGCATCGGCACTCCGCTCTACGGCACCGCTTATCTGGAAGAACCGCTGGAAGTCAGCACCAGCACCTTCAAGTGGGTGGAAAGCAGCGATCCCTTCAGCTACGTGGGCCCGCACTGGACGGACCTGATCTACAGCTACTATCGCAGCAAGCCCGTCTCCCTCTCCGCCGTGGGCCAGAAGAAGCGCCTTGTGCGTGATGGCATCAATGCCTATGACGCCGTGCAGGTGCGCGTGGAGTTCGAGAACGGCATGAGCATCAACTTCCACAACAACTGGATCACCCCGGCCGACTTCGAAGCGCCCGTGAACCAGGGCCACGAAATCGTCGGCGCCGATGGCAAGGTGGAAAGCGACCAGCAGTACCGCGGCTTCCGCTTCTGGAACGCCGGCGGCGGCTCCCGCACCAGCAACAACCACTTCACCCGCGAGGTCGCCCGCCCCGATGGCACCAGCGGCTACCTGGGCTACGGCGTGGACAGCCTCACCGTCGGTCTCGCCGCCATCTGCCGTGTGAAGTTCCACGAGGCCACCCTGGATGAAGTGGCTCCCATCTATCCCACCGCCGAGGACGCCCGCATCACCACCGCGATTGTGCACGCCGCCGCCGTGGTTCGTGACCTTAACTTCAAGTACCTCAACGAAGGCAACGGCGCCCCGGTGACCGCCCGCTTCGGCCCAGACGGCATCACCATCGTGGACCCCATGCGCGCCGCCGAAGGAGTGGAGAAGGTGTTTGAGAAATTGTACGACCGGGCGGTGTGACCCGCGTTGCGGGAGACACAAGACTTGAGCTCGTGGAGCTGTTGGAAGCTGTTTGCCGCAGGCCATCAGCTTGCCACAGCTTGCAATGGGGTCAGCGCTCCACCTTCTGCCAAGGCATCTCCAACGCCAGTGTAGTTGTCGACGTGAGGAGGCACTAGCTGAAGCGTCTGCAGCGCCGCTCCCGCCGCTGACCTCCTCACACCCACCGCCCCGCTCCGGCTCCCATCCGCCCGAGCGCACACCTTGGCCCCTTGTTCCCCTTCCCCGCCACATCCCCACAGACCGGGAAATTTGTGTCTCCTCACGTCGTCAACTACGACCGGCGATGCTCATGCTCAGACAGAAGGAAACACACCAAACCCATCGCAAGCGTAGGCAGCATGATGTAGTGCCCGGAAGCCTGTGCGTCCACCCTCTGGTATTTGATCGGCAACCGCCCAACGCCCATGTAGCTGACGACGTGAGGAGACACTAACTGAAGCGTCTGCACCGCCGCTCCCGGCCACTGACCTGCTCACGCCCAACGCCCCGCTCCCACCCGCCCGAGCGCACACCTTGGCCCCTTGATCCCCTCCCCCGCCGCAGCGCGACAGACCGGGAAATAAGTGCCTCCTTACGTCGACAACTGCATCGACTTTGGTTGGGTTCAGGCAGAAGGAAACGCGCTGGACCTTCCCACGCTGAGGCAGGCTGAAAACCAGGTGAGCCCCACCCTCGCTGCTGCCGCCTTCCGGTTCTAGCACCTCACAAGAGCCGCCTGGCATGGCCAATCAACGCGGCAGCGTCTTGGAGTGCGTGCGGCTCGACGCCGCTTTCGCCTGCCGGATGCATCGCCGACCCTCCCCTTCCCCTCCGCCAGCCTGCCCCTCTGCAGCTTGCCATCGGCCAGACAGACCGCGTAGCAT
>NZ_BATR01000015.1 GCF_000739655.1 Verrucomicrobium sp. BvORR106
AGGCGGCCGTGGGCGTGTCGGCCGAACCGGTCGTACGCGGCGGGTTCATCGGCACGTTGGGGAAGAGCACGGTACTCATCGCCACGGTGGCAGGGTGCCCCGGATAGCGCTGGTACTCATACATCATGGGCTGGAACCGCGCCCAGTCCCCGTCCCATTGGTGGAACATGCGGGGTGTGTCCCAGGAGGTCCCCTCTCCAGCGGTGTTGATGTTGATCTTGCAGCTCTCGTCATCCGCCCAAAAGGCGATGCGTGCCACGATGGGGTTCGCCCGGGAGGCCGTCTCTCCACCCGCGCCGCGGAAGACCTTGTCATTATCCAGCGTGCCCAGCGTCCCGTCCTGTAGCACAAAGATCCAGCGCACCGGCATGGGCAGGCGCTGGTCGTCATCCGAGGTGGTGCTGTTGGCAGACAGAACCACGCCATTCAGCAGGGCGCCTGTGGGGCCGTCGCCCTTCGCGCTCGTGGTGTAGGAGAAGCCCTCCACGGACTTCGACTTGGCCCCGGCCGTGGTCCCCGTCACATAGGCACGCGGGTCGATAATCGGGAACAGAATCCTTCTGGAGCCCGGCGTGGCTCCCTCACGGATGACGGGCTCGTTCAGGTCCACCCAGTTGGACTTGTCCGTATCCCAGCTCGTCGGCGGCGTATCACCCGCGATGGCAAACAGTGTATTAGCTTCGTCTGCGTCCGTGTCGGCGCTTTCCAGATCCATTTTGTCACTGGAGTAAAGCTTGTGCGCTGTGAGCAGACGCCCGTTTTCACGGTACTGCCGCGCCATGCCGGGCTGACTGGTCCAGAGTTCCCGGCCGTTCACGGTCTGGTTTTGCTGCGTGGCCTTGACCAGCTGGGAGATCACCACATTCACGGCCACGTCCGCCTTCCGCCGCGCCTCCGTGCCATCTGAATAGGCCGCCGTGGAGGTCATCTCCGTCTGCGTGGTCGAGAACAACGCCAGCACCAGCACCGTGGCCAAGGCCAGGAGCATGATCACTGTGATCAATGCAATGCCACGCCTGCCGCGAATACGCCGGGCGAGTGCAGGACGGAAGTTGGAAAGATCGGAGCGGGACAACATGGGACATGAACCGGCCATGCGTCACCATAGAGGCACGCCCGGTGGCTTGAGATTGATGGTGCTGGACGAAGGACGCTCTGCGTCCCGCTAGGCAGGGCTGCGGAAAACACATTCCGCCTCGGCAACTGACCCGCTTAGGGTGCCACTGGATCGCTGATTGGGGGATTTCATGTCTGGATGAATACGATGTATTGGCATCCATTTCTTTCAGAGAATGATTATTGAGACAACCGCTTTTTTGTATCAACGCCGCACACTAAAGGAATTGTTATGGTTACGAACTCTTTCATCAATCCTTCTTCAAATGAATAGAGGTAACAACAATCAGGTCTCACAGGCCTCCTTACCCATAAGTTGATGCATTAAACTTTTCTGAGTGAAGGTTCCTTGAACCTTCTTTCATCCAATAGGATAAAATATGAATACGCGCACCAAACTCTGAACACATTCACCTCACAATCAGTCGATTACAAATCTGACATCGCTTCATGCTTGAGGCGGGTTCTAGCGCATTACACGAGTGATTCTGACACGCGTAAATCTTGCGTGGAAATTTGCAGCTGCTTTGCGACATCATCACAGGCGACGCACGTTGTTTCCTGCTCTTTGCGAGCTTCCAGTTGCATCTTCAGACCAACTAAGCTGATTCTTTAGCCCCATTTAAGCAGCCCTTTCGACGGCAGAAGCGCACGCTGCGAGGGCGACATTAGACGGCAAGCCCCGAGGGACGCCAACGAAGCGATCAAGATAAAGGAGGCGGGGGTTCCCAGCCCCGCTCAGTCACCGCCCCCTGATGCCCACTTTATCGCAGCAGCCGCCAACTCTTGCTCTGGCGCAGCTACCAGCATGCCCCTCGGGCAATTTGGAAGAACCGTCCCGGTGTCCCGGCTCTTGTTCCCGCACCACCCAGCGCACTCAAGAGCCGGGACGGCTCTTCTACAGTGCGGCTGTGCGGCGTCTCTTGCCGAATGCCAGATCAGGAGACATCGACTGAGCGGGGCGCCCCCCCGCCTCCTTTACCGGCTCAGCCCTTCGTGCCTTTGTTCCTTCGTGTGAGGAAAGAACCGTTCCTGCTACGCCAACGCCCCTGACCTCAGGTCTGGCGTCTGGCAGTCTGGTGTCTTTTAAACGAACATCGCCGCAATCGGTTTCCCGCCATCGGTGATCGGCACAGGCCTTCCGGCTTCATGCAGCTCTTTGTTGGGATGAATCCCCACGGCGGCATGAATGGTCGCATGGAAATCTGCGATGGAGACGGGGTTCTCCAGGATCTTGGAGCCCTGGTCATCATCCGTCACGCCATACGCGCCGGTGTGCTTGAGCCCGCCGCCAGCGAGCAGCAGGGAGAAGGCAGACTGCTGATGCCCGCGTCCGCCGCGGCTGTCGAACCCAATGGGCCGGCCGAACTCGGTGCCGATGGCGATCACCGTCTTGTCGAGCAGCTTCTTCTGCTCCAGATCCAGGATGAGCGCGGAGAGCGCGTAGTCCAGCTCCTGAATGAGGACGTGCTGGTTCTGCTGCCCCTCGAAGTGGGTGTCCCAACCGGTGCCGTTGATGAAGTTCATGTTATGCGAGACCTCGATGAAACGCACGCCGGACTGGATAAGGCGGCGCGCCAGCAGGCAGCGCTGGCCGAACTCTCCGCCGTAGCTGGCGCGCAGCTCCGCAGGCTCCTCATCGAGCTTGAAGTTTTTCATGAACCCGGGGCCGGACCAGCGGTGGGCCTGCTCCTGCATGATGGCGTAGTCCGCCAGCGCGGCGTCGCCCTGCTGCCCCTGGGTGGACTGAGCCATGAGGCGGCTGCGACGCTGCAATTGGGTGTCTGACAGGCCGGTGGCCGGGGTGAAGCCTGCGGGGCCGCTCTGCGTATCCGTGAGGTACACGGGCGCGTACTTGGGGCCCAGGTAGCCGGGACCGCGGCTCACATTCGGGTAACCGATGAGCATGTAGGCGGGCACGTTGTCATCCAGCGCACCACGCTGATGCGCAACCAGCGAGCCGATGGAGGGATAGATGACGGTGCCGCTGATGAGGCGGCCGGTGTGCACCAGATTCGTGGCCAGGGCGTGCTCATCCGCGATCGTGTGAAACACGCTGCGCACTGCGGTCATGCGGTCGGCGATCTTGGCCGAACGGCGGAGGTGCTCGGTGAAGCGCACGCCGGGCACATTGGTATCGATCACATCATAGTCCGTGCCCGCCACGCGCGGGGTGGAGCGGGAGTTGCCGCGGTGCTTGGGGTCGAAGGTATCGATCTGCGACATGCCGCCGCCCAGCCAGATGAAGATGCAGTGCTCGGCCTTGCCCAGCGGCACGGAGGCAGCAGCAGAGGAGGCCAGGCCCGGGGTGGCAGTGCCCAGGGCAGCGCCAGCGCCGAAGAGGCCGCTGCGGATGAGGAAATCACGACGGTTCATGAAAGGAACAGCAAAAGATAAAAGGTGATGAGGGAGAAGAGAAGGACGACGTCAGCGGATGTGTATGGCCTCGGGCTTGTTGATCATCATCCAGAGGAAATCCTCCATGGCCTCGCGCCAAACGGGCTGCAGACGGGTGGTGGCGGGATCCCCACGGCGGGCGGCGGACTCAATATCCGACGCGAGCGCGTTGGCAGGGCCGTCGAGGTGGTTGGACCAGGTCACATAGAGGGGACGCTTGCGCTTGCCCGTGCTGGCGACGGGC
The DNA here is from genome assembly GCF_000739655.1 of Verrucomicrobium sp. BvORR106. Taxonomy (GTDB): domain Bacteria; phylum Verrucomicrobiota; class Verrucomicrobiia; order Verrucomicrobiales; family Verrucomicrobiaceae; genus Verrucomicrobium. The sequence continues at coordinate 3,758 of NZ_BATR01000015.1, forward strand.
GGCGTGGTCTGAGCGCGTTCCTCGAACCCGGGCCGCAGCAGGGCCACGCCCTCCTCCAGCTCTTTCGCATCGGGCTCGCGGGTGAGCAGGCGCAGATACACGCGCTTCACCAGCTCCTCCGGGGCCTGTGCCTGCAGGGCCAGGGGCACCATCTCGTGCTCCTCACTCAGGCGGGTGACCCATGCGCTCATGGTGCCGTTGGCGAGCACCGCCGGTTGCAGCACATTCGGCGCGCTCTCCCGCACGGTCACGGGCGACTGGCGGGCGCCGCGCCAGCCAAAGGACTCCAGCACGGTGAGCACGGCCTGCACGCGCGGCAGGGTGAGGCTGGGGCGGTCGCGCTCATTGGACGTGGAGGTGAGCATCCACGCACGGGTGGCCTGGCCCATGGTGCGCTGGTTCGAGACGCCATCAAGGTCAAAGCATAATTCCTCGACCCGGAAAGGCTTGCCCGCAGCGGAGAAGAGCGAGTCCACCACCTGCTCTGCGCTCATGGTGCGCGGCGCGGGAGCCACATAGAGAGCCTCGGGCTCCTTCAGCAGCGGGGAACTCTGGCGTTGATACGCATGGGACTCAAAGATGAGCTGGCACACGGCATTCACGCTGTAGCCGGAGCGCACAAACTCCCGCGCGAGCCACTGGAGGAGCTGCGGATGGGTGATCTCGGATTTCTCCCAGTCATTGGGCTGCGTGACGAGGCCGCGGTTCATGAGCCGGTGCCAGATGCGGTTCACGATGACCTGGGCGAAGCGCTCATTCTGCGGGGCGGTGATCATCGCGGCCAGACGGTCGCGGCTGCTCTGGGGATTCTCCGCCAGCGGCTCGGCGGCCTTGGCCTCGACGAACTGCGGGAAGGGCCACACGGGCTGCACCTTGGTGCCGGGGGCCAGGGTCACCTTGATGAGCGGCTTGCGACCGCCCGCGCTGAGCTTGTCCATGGGCACGCTGCTGGTGGCGGGCACCACCAGGGGTTCGCGGTTTAACATCGCGGCCAGCTTGAAGAGGTCCTCCTGCTTGGACTCGTGGCTGGGGGAGTCGTGACAGCGGGCGCACTTCATCTCCACACCCAGGAAGGCCCCGGCGAGGATGAGCCCCTTTTCTGCAAAGGGCGAGTCGTTCTGCCCCGCGGTGCCAAAGCCTGCCGGGCCGCCGTTGTTGGCATCGCCCTCCATGCGGATGAGCTCCGTGACGATCGCGTCCATCGGCTTGTCATCCACCAGCGCCTCATGCAGCCAGAAGCGGAAGGGGCCGGTGTTGTTGAGGCTGCCGGAGAGCAGGTTTGGGTTCTCCGCCAGCACGTCCTGCCAGTAGCCCATCCAGTGATCGGCCCGGCGGGGATCGGCAAAGAGGCGCTGCATGGCGCGGCGGCGACGCTGCTCGGGAGCCTCTGCCAGATAGGTGTGGATCTCTGCCTCGCTCGGCGGCACGCCCACGGTATCCAGCGTGATGCGGCGCAGGAAGGTGAGATCATCCGCCAGGGGCGGCAGCTCCAGTTGCGTGACCTGCATCTCCGGCCAGTTCGCGCCCTGCTTGATCCACTCCTCCAGCAGCGTTATTTCCTGCTCGCTCAAGGGGCTGCCGTGCGGCGGCATCACGGCATCGGGATCCGTGCTGCGGATGCGGGCGATCAGGGAACTGCCCTTCACATCCCCCGGCACCACGGCGGGCCCGTCGGATTCACCGCCCCGGTGCGCGGAGTCGGCGAGGTCCAGGGCAGATCGCCCTTGGCCTTGCCGCCCTTGTGGCAGTCGTAGCAGCGGGATTCCAGCAGCGGGCGGATCTGCTTGAAGTAATCCGGCCCCTTCCCCTGCTTCGCCTGCTGCACGGCGGGTTTCACAGCCTCGATCTTGGCGGCGATGAAGTGATCGATCGCGTTGTGCGCGGGATAGCCCTGCGGCAGCTCGGGCACGGCCACGGGCGGCACGCTCTGCAGCCATTGGTTCGCGGTATCACGACGCTTTTCCCAATACGACTGCTGGCTGGCAAAGGCGGCCCGGCGGGTGTCTTGATTGATCTGCGCGATGTGCCCGCGACGCTCGGCCTCATAGGCGGCCCATCCGGCATCGGTGTAGGGCACCTGCCGCTTCGGCGCCACGAGCTGCCAGCTCTGCTCCCCTTCCCGGGACCAGGCCACAACGGTCTCCCCCAGGCCGGGCCGCTCGGTGCCGAAGATAGTTTCCAGAACCACGAGCGTGGGCTTCACGCCATCCGACTCAAAGGTGCCCCAGCGCTCGCGGTTGCCCGGAGGGGCGAAGCGGAAGTCCGGCCCGAGGTCGAGGTACTGCTCCTGCTCGGTGGTGAGGTGGTGGCCGTTGAGGTTGGTGGGTTGCAGCTCGGTCTCCATCACCACCTGGCTGTCCAGCATGAGGCGGGACACCCCGCGGGCACGCAGCAGGATGCGGTGCTTGCCTTTCGGGAAGGTGATCGCGGCACTGGCCCGCAGCATCTGCGCGGCGGGACGTGCGGCGCGTACGCCCGTCTTCGTGTAATCATACGGCAGCTCGAAGAAGCCGAACGCGTCCTCGTCCATCACCTTCGTAGCCTTCAGCACCTGCTCCGGCCATTGGCGGCGGCTGGGCACGCCCTCGCTGCACAGCTCCACGCGCACGTGGTCGGGCTTCTGCTGCAGCACCTGGGGATCGATCACCGGCACGGGCGTGTGGATGGCGTAGTCGCGGTCAAACTCATGCTCGCGCTTGATGCCGCGGTAGAGGGAGATCTGGTCGATCCGGCCGCGATAGGAGGCCTTGGTTTTCTCCTCGAACGCCCCGCCCATCACCAGCGGCTCCGCATTCGTCACCGGCCCGCGCTCCGTGGAGTGGCCGGACTGCCAGCTCCCGGAGAAAGGGATGTTCCGCCCGTTTTGAAACGGCAGCAGGCTGGTGGGATCGCCAAAGGTGAAGGTGAGGCCGAACTGGTGCCACACGTACGGCTCCAGCGGCATCTCGCCGCTCCACCACTGGTGCCGCTTGCGCGGGGCCTTGGGGTCCTTGGTCTCGCTGGTGAAGGCAAAGCCCAGATTGATCACGGGGCGCTCCGTCTTGCGCAGCACCATCACCGCGTAGTTCAGGTCATCGTCCGGCTGGTTCGCCCGCTCCGGGTGCCCCTTGCTCAGGAGGTACACCGGCTTGCCGATCGGCAGATCCTCCGCCGCCAGCCAGAACTCGACCGAGATGGAGTCCCCATGGCGGAAATCGAGATTCAGTCCCGGCTGCGTGGCCGCAGTTGCCAGCACCCGCGAGGGCGTCTCCGCCGCGAAGAACGCCGCCCGATTCCCCTTCCCAAACGCCGGATACACCGGCGGCAGCGGCCCCTCCTCCAGCGGAGCCAGTGAAGTCGCGGGCGCAGAGGCGGGATTCGCCTGGTCAAACGACTCCGCAAACAGCAGCACCGCCTTGGGCGAGGACGGGTTCGCATCCATCGCCATCGCCTGGGCTGCGATCAGCCAGCCAAAGGCCAGCGGCAATGCGCCCGTGAAAAGGGGGGAGGTGGAGAGAAAGGTGCGGGAGATGGAACTGGAGACAGAGAAAGACATGAAGAACACCGCAACGCACCTCACCGGAAAAATCCCTCACCACTAACACTTATGGGGGATGTTTTGGCCTGCTCCGCAGGAGACAGAACCAGTGCGTCAGTCCGTCAGTGGGCAGTGCGTCAAGGCGTTGGGCCCGAAGCTGTACGGAGTACAGGCTTCAGCCTGCGCGAGTCACAGATGACGTCCATACCCTCCCGCCCCCCACCTCCAAGCGCCAGCTCAGTCCGAAGCTGTTCGTAGTACAAACTTCAGTTTGCTCAGGGCATCTGGGGTAACGCGTACTGAGGCAAACTAAAGTTTGTACTACGAACAGAGCCCCGCCAGCCATCTCATGATCCCCCTTTGTGCCTTCGTGCCTTTGTGTGAGGATTGAGAAACAGCCCCTCCCCACGACGTATTTGCATTCCCATCCCCGTCCCGCCGCCCCAACATGAACCCGTCCCCCTTCACTCCCACCCGCGCCTTTCTCGCCCTCTCCCTCGCCATCCTCATCACCACGCCGTGCTCTGCCTCGGACTGGCCTGCCTGGCGGGGCCCCACGATGGACGGCCACGCGGCCGCCGGGCAAAAGCCGCCGCTGAAATGGAGCGAGAGCGATGGCGTGCTGTGGAAGACTCCGGTACGCGGGCGAGGGCATGGATCACCGACGGTAGTAGGCGGACACGTTTATCTGGCCACGGCAGACGTCGAGACCGAGGAACAGCTTGTGCTCTGTCATGACCGTGCCACCGGCAAGAAGCTCTGGGAAACGGTGGTGCATCGGGAGAACCTGAACACCAAGGGGCATCGCATCTCCTCCCAAGCCTCGTCCGATGTGGTCAGCGATGGGGAGCGGCTCTACGTCAACTTCCTCAACAACGGAGCCATCTACACCACGGCGCTCGATGCCACCGGGAAGCAGCTCTGGCAGCGCCGCGTCAGTGACTTTCAGGTGCACCAGGGCTTCGGCTCTTCCCCCGTCATTTACCAGTCCATCGTGCTCGTCTCCGCCGACCATCGCGGGGGCGGGAAGCTCACCGGCCTTAACAAACTGACGGGCGAGATCGTGTGGCAGCAGGACCGGCCTCCGGTGGCCAACTATGCCTCTCCCGCTGTCGTTCACGCCGCGGGCAAGACACAGGCCGTGCTCGCCGGTTGCAACAAGGTGGAGAGCTTCGACCCGCTCACCGGCAAAAAACTCTGGAGCATCGACGGCAGCACCGAGGAGACCGTGCTCACCGCCGTCACCGATGGCAGCCGCGTCTTCATCGGCGGCGGTTATCCCAAGAACCACACCATGGCGATCGAAGCTGATGGCTCCGGCAAGATCGCGTGGGAGAACACCACCCGCGCTTATGTGCCCTCCATGCTCATGAAGGAAGGTCACCTCTTCGCCGTGCTCGATACCGGCCGCGCCGTGTGCTGGAAGGCCGCCACCGGAGAAGAGCGCTGGTCAGAGAAGGTGGACCGCGAGTTCTATGGTTCACCCGTCATGGTGGACTCCCGCATCTATGTCACCAGCAAAGCGGGCGTCACCTCCGTCTTCGAGGCCACGCCGGAGAAGTTCACCCTGCTCGCGCAAAACACCCTCGGTGACGAATCCTTCAGCACCCCCGCCATCTGCGACAACCGCATCTACATTCGTTCCGCGAAGACAGAGCCGAGTCGGCAAGAGTATCTGTGGTGTGTTGGCAAGTGAGAGACACAAGACGCAAGACTTCAAGACATAAGACCTGAGCTGTCGCACATGCGCCCGCGCCCAACGGAGCGGTCAGCAAAAGGAGCGAGGGACATTCCTGTCCCGCTCAGTCGCCTGTCGAATGCGCTTTCATAGAACCCGGCACCGTCGCCGGGTGATGATGTGGTTCCCTCCGGAGACACAGCAGATTGACCATCTGCGCTACGCTTCGCCACCCCACCCCTGTCCGCCTGTTACCAGCTCACCCGCAGTCCGACAAGCCCGCTGTGGCTCTCGTAGTTTTCGCGTCCTAGATTGCCTTGATAGGCGATGTAGGCGGCATAGCGCCTCCAGGCCACATTCAGTGCGGCTGTCACCAGCAGACTGTCACGTCCCATCTCCGGCCCGTACACGGTGAAGAGACTGTCGGCGTCATTGGAGAAGCGTGCCTCAAAGGGGAGGCTGTCATCCTGGAACTCATGCTGCCACTGCGCGCTCACCGAGGGCGTCACGAAAGCGGAACCCACCTTGGTGGTGTAAGCCACGCGGGGGCCCACACGCGTGCGCAGGGAACTGGCATCCTGGGACTCAATAACGAGCGGCAGCAGCGAGCCGACTTCGTTATACCCATCGATGCCGACCTGGGTGTAGAGCAACGAGGCCATGGGCGTGATGGTCCATCCGCCCAGCTTGAAGTCATAGCCCATTCCCAGATAGGCGTCGAACTGCGTCCCATCCGTTTCACCCCGGGCGGTGCCGAGGAAAGCGCTTCTCTCGATATCATAGGAGCTGTAACCACCACCCACAATCACCTCGGTGAAGAAGCCGCCGCTTTGGTACATGGCATAAACCGCCGCCTTGCCGCCATCAGCCTCCACGTTGCTGGTGCCAGTGAGGTCGCCTTCCGTATGGGAGTAGCCGACACTGACGCCCACGACAAAATGCTCATTCAGCCGGCAGTCCACCCCCAGGACGGTGCCCACGGTGGTGCCGTCATAGCTGTTGCCAGCCCCTGCGGTGACGTAGTCCCCAGTGCCCACGATGAAGAAGCCCCAGCGCAGGTCCTCGGCCGTCTGCACCTCTTTGGGCTGCACTCCTTCACCGCCCTTGCCGCTCCAGGCGTTCTTCCCGCCCCTGGGATTTTTGCCGCTCCAGGGGTTCTTCTCGCTCTGCACCGGGGTCGGGTTGTAAACATCCGGCGGGCGGTTGGAGCCTGCCTGCGACCTTATGTCCGCGAACCGCTGCTGAACGCTGAACACCTCGGTGTCGAACTGGGCAAACCCCTGGGTGTAGATGGATGTCAGTCCCGGCAGCGAGGCGATGTCCACCACCTGCGCGGCAAGCAGCAGCGTCCTCCTCAGTTCGGCAGCCTTCTCGGCAGCGCTGCCGCCGGAGGAATCCCCCTCCCCTTCCCCCTCATCATCCGGGGTCGAGTCAATTACCTCTGCGCAGATAGCTTTGATGATGGTGTTCGTGTCCAGTGTCACGGCTCCATTTCGAGCCAGCAGGCGCCCCACCACGGAGGCCCCCGTCTCTGCCGTTATGGAGGTGAGCGCCATCACGTTGCCCTGGAAGGTTGAATTAGTGCCCAGCGTTGCGGAGCTGCCCACCTGCCAGAAGATATGACAGGCCTGCCCTCCGTTGATGATCACCACGGAGCTGCCCGAAGCGGTGATCAGCGTTGAGCCGGTCTGGAAAACCCACACCGCATCTGGATTGCCCTGGGCATCCAGCGTGAGTGTCCCAGTGAGTCCCAGTGAGAAGCCGCCATCGTTGTAAACGCCCGAGACCAGTGTCAGTCCTCCAAGGGTTCCGGCGGTGATGGTGCCCGTCGGCGCGAGGCCCGCTGCGGTGTTGTACGCAGTCACCAGATCCGCCTTGGCCTGCTGCGTGACGGCATCGCCTCCGTGGTTCACACCCAGCAAAGTGATGGCTCCATTGTCCGTGATGCTCGTGGTGGGAAACGTGCCGATGTCCCCGGTGATCGTCGTGGAGCCCTCATTGGTGATCCCAGAGCCAGCGAGGACGGAAAAACCGTCTGCTACGCCCAGGCCCACCGATTGCGCCTGCACCACCCCATGGGCAGATAGCGCCAGGATCGCGGTGATAACACTCAGCCATCTCATATCCAACCAGGAATTCTTCATCATATTTCCCCTGTTCAGGTTCATGGGGGGGAAACTTGCCGGTTCATGACGGCAACTATCTTTTTTTGTTTCTTACCGCCCCCCAGCTCCAACTCTCAAGAGTTTACTCCATATAATCAATATGTTTTTTCCATTATTATTCCATATGTTATGAAACATAGTTATTTGGGCAGCGGTTTCGCGCGCGCGTTTCATCCGCAGCGTCCTTTCATTGCGTGTTCAGTTGAATGCCCAATTGCGTGTTCAATTGAGTTTGGAAAGCATTCACCCACGGTGGGATCCTCCAGAAGCTGGCTCGGGTTAATTCCTCGAATCTCGCAATGGCTCGCATCAAAAAGACGGCCCATCATCAAAAGCGCGGGAAGCCAGCAGAATGGCCGTTACAGCGTGGTGCAAGGTCTCGTAGAGAATTCGCACCCGTACGAATTTGGGCGGGGCGCGATGAGGATCCAATGGAAAGAAGTGCGTCTCCAGAAGGCAAATGCCGCTCGTTCTCCGTTGTCCAGCCTCAATCTCTCCTCTTGTTTTTTCTACTTATCCTCCCTCGGATCACGAGGAAGCAGATGCTGACGATCTTGTCCGCGCGGCGCTCCATTGCCTCCTGGGAGTTCAACAAACAAGTGGAAGTCCATCTGGGCCGTCCTCTTTTGCCCGGGGGAGAAAACAGTCTTGTGAAAGGGACAACCCGTTTAGGTCTCCTGCTGAACGCGAACGGGATCGCATCGCTGTCCGAATGGGACGGCCTGGAACACGATATCTACGAGCAGGGCGAACGCGTCTTCCCGATCTCGCGCCATGGCGTCCTCGACCGGAATTCTCGTTAATTTCCGCTGGAAGACTGCCGTGCTCCGCCACGTTGGAAACTTTTGCCACTCCTATGAATACGACCCGCCGCCAATTTATCAGGACCTCCGGACTCGCCCTGGGCGCAGCCGCATTGCCCGGATCAGCCTTTGCCCAGGAGGGCGCTGTGAAGAAGACGGTGCTGCTGCAGTGCGGCTGGGCGGTGAAGAACATCGGTGATGTGGGGCACACGCCAGGGACGCTGCGCTTCATGGAGCAGCACCTGCCAGACACGCACTTCATTCTGTGGGCAGCGAATGTGAACCAGCCGGTGGAAGACATGCTCATGAAGCGGTTCCCTAAACTGGAGATCGTGCGAGGCAGCCTCACGCAGAAGGACGGTCCGGTGCAGCAGGCGATCGCGCGGTCAGACTTCTTCCTGCGTGGTCCCGGCATGGGACAGCCCACGGACTTCATGAAGTACTGCAACAAGATCAGGAAGCCATGGGGGCTGCAGGGGCAGTCGTACTTCGACACCATGGTGAAGGGGCAAGGCGCAGAGGAGCGCATCGCCCTGCTGAGCAGCGCGGCGTTTATCTACTGCCGGGACAGCAAGACTCTCCAGGTGCTGAAGGATGCGGGCGTGAAGACACCGGTGCTGGAGTTTGGTCCGGATGGCTGCTTCGGTGTGGATGTGAGGGATGAGGAGAAGGCGCTGGCTCGTCTAAAGAAACACGGGCTGGAGGACAAAAAGTTCATCACCCTTCAACTGCGCACCCACAGTCCTACCTCCCCCGGGGTGGATGACACGCGCCCGCAGAAGCTGAACCCGCTGCATCCGACTCCGGAAATGATCGCGGATGACACCCGCCGGGCGAAGGTATACCAGGACCTCATTGCCATGTGGGTGAAGGAGACGGGCTACAAGGTGGTGATCGCCCCGGAGGTGTACAAGGAGATGGAGTACAATATAAAATTCATCTACGACACGCTGCCAGACAACCTAAAGCCGCACGTGGTGAACTTTGATGAGTTCTGGAATGTGGATGAGGCCTGCTCCTTCTACCGGCGTGCGCACACCGTCATCTGCCATGAGCCCCACACGCCCATCATGGCCCTGGCCGTGGGCACGCCGATGATGCATACGTTCTCTGAGTTCCACTCACCGAAGTGCTGGATGTTCAAGGACATCGGCCTGGAGGAGTGGGCTCCGGAGTTCGACCGCACTCCTGCGGAGAAGATGTTTGAGATCCTCATGGGCATTCACAAGGACTACGCGGGTGCAGAGGCGAAGGTGAAGAAAGCCATGGCCTATGTGGAAGAACGGGCCGCCGCCTGCATGAGCTCTGTGAAGAAAGCGATCCAGGCGTAGGAGCGTGTTTTTTGGTTTCTGATTCGATGACCCGATGCGTCATGGCAAAGGGTGGTGTGAGCTTGCTCTGCGGAAAGAAACAGGGTCATGGTCTGTCATCGCGACGTCAGCACCTCAAGGAACAATGAAGATCTGACCATTGCGCGGATCTTTGACCTTCTGTCCGGAGGAGTAACCCCGCACGTCGATCATGTTCTTCGAGGTCTGCTCTGTGCCGGGGAGATACACCAAGCCCGGTGAACCTGGAACGGGGGTTGCGATCACCGGGACAGGAGGCGCACTGCCATTTGCCTGGGTGGGTGCCTCTCCTGCACCCTGGGCAGGATGGCTTGGACCTGTTCCTCCAGCTGGCGCGGGCATCTCTTGAAGCTTTGGTTTGGGATCCGTTTTATCAACGGCCATCGCGGGCTCAGCAGGCTTTGACCGGGGTGCCTTATCGGCGGGTTTTACTTCGACTCGATCTTCCGTTCGATCAGAGGCGGGCGCTGCGCGGGATGAATCGATGGTGGGCCGGGGCAACGCTTTCAGATTCACTTTGCGCTCGGACATGGCGACGATTTTGAGTCCGTCGCCGATCCGCTGCACCTGCATCGTATTCTGGGTGGCCCCGGTGGCCCGACGGTCTCCATTGCTCACCTCATAGTGAATGATGAATCTCAGCGTCACCGCATCGTCCTCCTGGGCAACAATCTCAGGCTCCTCCAGCAGCTCAAAGGTTCGCTGCGGCCAGAGTTTGTAGTACCGACGCTGATCTGCCGCCACAAAGCTCTGATCCACCGTGCCGCTGTCGAAGTAGCGCACGCGGGGCGCATAGTGGCGGACCTCTTCATCGGGCGTGGGATTTTGTGCAGCACTCAGATAGCCCCGCACAAAGCGAAGCGCATCCTCACGGGGTATCTCTGCTTGAACCGATGACATGGAGAGGCAAACGAGCAGCCCCACCCCGGCCGCAGTGAGGGATGAATGGAGTCGGCGGGTGAAAAAATGCTGGATGCTCATAGGAAGGATCGGGTGCAAATGCGGAAAACGAAGCGCAGGGCATGGAAGAAGCAGGGAACGACTTGGATCGAGCAAACGGGCGGTGTCATTCCCCACCTGGGTTCGCTACCGACCAGCCTCTCGGCCCTCATTGAAACCTGGCGGCAGCGGAAAGGAGTCTCAGCGGCGTGACAAAGAAGAGCCCCTCCATGTCCGGCGGCTCGCTGTCCCCTGGCCCCTTGTCTGTGCGCCAGCTCAAGTCTGACGTCTTGTGTCTTCAAGTCTTATGTCTTCCCGCGTAGCGGGCCGCGGCGTTTGATCTTGTTTTCAAGGGCTTTCAGGGCGGCCTCATCCTGTTCATCAGCTTCTTTGGCCTCCTGCTTTTTGCGCTGATGGTCAAACTCCAGATAGAGCTGCGAGGTTCGTTCCTCCATCTGCTCGTGACTGATGGCTCCCGGGTGGGTGAGCAAGGGGAAGCCGTTGGAGGAGATGATCTGCTCCACGTTCTGTTTCCAAAAACTCATCCGGGTCTCCTGCTTGCTCTTGGCACGTAGTTCGGCCGTTTCCAGGAAGATCACGACCAGCCGGTTCAGGGTGTCGATCTCGTCCTCGGTCAGGTAGTTCTTGGCCGTGAGGATGTCCGTCTTCCGCACCTTGGCCCCCTTCCAGTGAAGCAAGCCGAAGTTCGGGTCATTGCAGTCGGCCCGTGCCGTGACGATCTCGGCAGCCGTCTTGCTGGTTACAGCGTGGAGCAGCAGATTCTGCACCGTGGAGAAGAAGGCCTGCGTGGCCTGGTCCGTCTTATCGTAGTCGCTGCTCAACGCAAAAAGGTCGCGTACCTTCTGGTAGAAGCGCTTCTCTGAGGCCCGGATGTCGCGGATGCGCTCCAGCATCTCGTCGAAGTAATCCGGGCGACCGTCCGGATTCTTCAGCCGCTCATCGTCCATCACGAAGCCCTTGATGAGGTATTCCTTCAGGATGGTGGAGGCCCAGCGGCGGAACTGCACCCCGCGCGGCGAGCGCACCCGGTAGCCCACGGCCAGAATGGCGTCCAGATTGTAGAGGAGAGTCTGGTAGCGCTTGCCGTCAGCGGCAGTTGTCAAGGATTCCTTGACAACTGCCGCCGGATCCAGCTCGCCCTCCTCGAAGATGTTTTTCAGGTGCAGGGAGATGTTCTGTTTCGTGGCGTCAAAGAGTTCCGCCATCTCCAGCTGAGTGAGCCAGACCGTCTGTTCATCCGCCCTCAGCCTGATTTGGCTCCGCCCGTCTTCGGTCGTGTAGAGAATCAAGTCACTCATGGGGTGGTAGGTGAGGCGGAGGCTTCAGCGGGTGCAGTTATGACGGCGAATGTGAGTACCGCTGCATGTCCTGGTGGGCAAGTGCAGAGGGAGCCGATCAAGCGAGATCCACTTGCCGCCTCTGCTCCCGGATTGACCGCCCACCCTCCAGCACCCCTGCCGATTGCCAATCGGCAGCACAGCAGATTAACAATCTGCGCTCCCCAGCTTCTGTATCCAACCCGCCGCGAGCGGCATCTCAACCAGCGCAGCGTCTCAACCAGCGCCAGCGTCTCAACCAGCGCAGCCGTCTCAACCAGCGCAGCGTCTCAACCAGCAGCCGCCCCGGCGGCTGCGTCTAAACAGCCCGCTTGCGGGCCCTCACCCACCGCGTCGGGTCCTCCCGGCTGCCGCCGCCGTACACCTCCACCAGCGGTCCCAGCTCGGACAAGAGCTGCTTCAGGGCCTGCTGACTCAGGTTCCGATGAAACAACGCATTCAGCCCGCTCAGGCTCATGGGTCCGTCTTTGAGCGCCGCCAGGACGCGGGCGGCGCGGGGATTGATCTCCTCTGCGGTGAAGATGAACATCGCACTGGCCTCGCAGTAGTCCCACAGCGCCAGGGCCGCCGTGAGGTGGTCGTACGCGATCGTCGAGGCCCCGTCCATCAGCGCATAGAGCAGCGCCAGGCGCATGACCTGAGCCTCCGAGCGCGAGAGCACCTCGCCCGCGCGACCTGCGGGAGGCTCGCTGAGTCGCCCGTAGATCTCCCGCCAGAGCTGCCGCGCATTCTCATCCCGCCGCAGCTCGTTGCGCACCCGCGCGGACCGGATGGCCCGGCGCAGCTCCTGCAGGTGAGCGGTCGTGTCTGGCACCGAGCCGCCCTCCGGCAGGAGCTTGGACCGGTCCGCATGCACCCAGAGGCAGCGGTTGGCGAGCCCGTTGCTCACCTCCACCCCCGCCAGCAGGCGATGCAGCTCCGCCAGCGTGATGTGGCCGATCATCGAGATGTGCGCGTCATCCACCTCCACGCTGTCCTTCCGCCGCAGCACGGCGATGCGCTGCCCGTCCCAGGCCTGCCGCAAGAGGGCGGAGACGGTGCTCCCCTCCCGTCGTATCACCTGCAGCACCTGGGCAAACTCCCCCTCCAGCAGGAGCAGACGTCGATCCCCGCCCGGCTCGAACACCTGGGCGATCCCCTCCCCGGAGACCACGCCGGATTTCACCCGCTTCGCCAGCCAGTCCGCATCCAGATCCTGCAAGACATGCCGCACCTGCTGCCAGGACGTGCCCTTGCGCGCCTTCGCCGTGCGACCCGTGACGATCGCAAACAGATTCCCCCGATGCCTGGCGCTATCCGCCACGAAATACGGCGAGGGACCGATGAGATTACCCACCCCCGCGAGCAGTTGCACCAGCAACGCCGCCGGATCCGCCTCCGTACACGGCAGGATGGTGCGCACCAGATCCCCCAGCGGACCATGCAGGGCCGTTTCCGGGAATTCCGGGCCGGAACGCGCCGTCGGCTGGGACCCATCAGAAGCGGCTTCCTCTGCGATGGCGCCGATGACCTCTGCCCCTGCTGCGACCGCAGCCGCAGCCACCGTCCCCTGGGGCGAACCCTCGCGCTTCACCCTCATCGCTGGCCAGGAGGCCGGAGTTCCCGCAAACAACACCTCCTTCTCCAACCCCGGGACCGTTCCCGGCTCCGCCACCACCTCACGCGGTGCGTCGATTTCGTTCTTTTCGTGCATTTCGTACTTCGTTTGCACTCCTCCAGCCGCCAACCCCGACCCCGGCTCCGCCACCACCTCACGCGATGCGTCGATTTCGTTCTTTTCGTGCATTTCGTACTTCGTTCGCACTCCTCCAGCCGCCAACCCCGACCCCGGCTCCGCCCCCACCTCACGCGATGCGTCGATTTCGTTCTTTTCGTGCATTTCGTACTTCGTTCGCACTCCTCCAGCCATCAATCCCGGCCCCTCCGTCCCTTGCCCGTGCCCCTGTCCCAGTTCTTCCTGCCCTGCTGTCTCGTGTCGTAGTTTCATGTGTTTGAGTCGATTCATCTTCCATTCGTCCCCAGCAGGTTGTTTCACCCAACCCGCATTCCTAATTCCTAATTCCTAATTCCTAATTTCCCCAAAGAACGCCCCCTGCCTCCCCGCGTCCCCCACCACCTCCCCCAGGTCCTTGCACTGGGGTGGCGGCATGAGCACATCCACCTTGGCCCCGGCGGCCTGGAGCTCGCCCCACCACACGCCACAGGCATGCAGCCCGGCGGGGTCGCGATCGGGGATGATGCGCACCAGCCGTCCCTTCAGGCTGGCCAACAATTCCGGATCCCGGGCAAAGCGGGAGCTGGCGCTGGTCGCGGCCAGGGGGCTCCAGCCCAGGCCTGACACCGCAATCTCCAGGGCGGCCACCGCCTCCAGCAGCCCTGCCGCGCCCTCCACCAGCAGCACTTGGGTGTTGTTTCCCATCACCCACCGGTGCCCCAGAAACGCCCCCTGACAGCCGGGGAGGTTGTAGCTCTTGCACCGGGAGCCGTCGATCCGCTCGATCGGTTGACCATCGAACCGCCGCAACTGCACAAAGCAGCCATCCCCGATGGCAAAGCAGTCCGCCCCGCCGTAGCGGACCCCTTTGAGGAACCCGCCCCGGGCGCAATCCGCCACCGCCTGCTCCGGCAGCCCGCGCAGCCGCGCCACCGTGCGGATGCCCGCCGGGCGCAA
>NZ_BATR01000014.1 GCF_000739655.1 Verrucomicrobium sp. BvORR106
CGTTCCGGCCGCCCAGCTTGCCTGCGCCTGCGAGGCGCAGGGTACCGGCGCTGACGACGGTGGAGCCGGTGTAGTCGTTGTCACCGCTGGTGAGCACCAGGGTTCCAGAGCCAACTTTGTTCAGGTTGCCCTGCCCGAAGAAGAAGCCCTCATCGCTGGCCAGGGCCTCCCCGGTGATCTTGCCCGAGAGGGTGAGGATGCGGCCACTGGTCTGGACATCAAAGGTGCCGCCGCCGGAGAGGAGGTTCACCGTACGACTGGTGGTGGCATCCGTCGTCGTGTTTGCATAGCGGAGGACACCGTTGTTGAAGTAGATCTGGTTGCTGGTGCTGCCCAGGTTGTCGAAGCCGGACGTCGCCAGGTTGGTGACGGAGAGGATGGCCTGTCCGGTGCTGCTGCCACCACCGGCGCGACCGTTGATGTAGGTGTTGCCGGTATAGGTGTTCGTGCCGGAGAGCACGAGCATCCCGTCTCCGGTCTTGGTGAGGGCGGTGGCCCCGGCGTTGTTCGCGATGACGGCAGAAATGGTCAGCGTCTGGGAGCTGTTCTGGTGGATCACCAGATCCTGCCCGGCCGCGCCGCGCAAGGTGCCGGCCCCGCCGATGGTGGTGGCACCGCTGCCGGTGACGAGCAGGCCACCCGTGTGGAGGGTGAGCGTGCGGGAGGCATCAATGTTGACCGTGGAGGCGGCGGTGAGACGGAGCGAGTTGATGGTGAGGTCGCTGGCGATGGAGGTGGTCGCATTGCCGTTCAGGCTGACGTTCTTCGGCGTGGCGTCCTCCCACACGGTGGGATCCAAGCTGGTCTCAAAGGTGGTGAGCCCGGTCACGGTCCCGTTGGTGGCGTTTGTGGCATTCACCGCCCAGGTGTTGTTCCCATAGATAAAATAACCTCCGATGATGCCGTTGGTGTTGGTGGTGCTGGTGGTCACCAGCGTGGGGTTGCCCAGCTGCGGCGTGCCGCCCACCGTGCCGGTGGTGGAGAGCATGGAGGTATCCTGTACATTCAACGTGGCACCCAGCTGCCGGTTGATGGTGTTGAGCTGGTACACGACGTAGTTGTATGCGCCGATGTTGTTGCGGAACTCCGAGTGCCCGGAGGCCAGATTGAGCCCGCCCCGCGCCACGAGGAGGCGGCCCACGGAGGTGGCAGCGGTGTTGCGGCCAGTCCTCGATATGTAGCCACCGTTGAGGGTGATGCCCTTGTCCCCGTCCACACCGCGCTCCCAGGAGGAGACGCCGGCACCTGAGTTGATCACCAAGGCACCTGTGTTGTTTCCAAAACTAGAGCCTCCGTGGAAGCCTACCTCGGCCTGCTTCACATACACGTTCCCCAGATTGTTGAACGAGCTGTCCATCTGGAAAGATCCGCTGCCAATCTTGGTGATGCTGAAGCCGTTGGCCTCAGAGGTTCCGTCGATGTCCAGGCGGTTCCCAAAGGTGCCGATGGTGGTGTGTCCGGTGAGGGTGAGACCTGAGAAGCCGGGGTCCCAGTCGGCACTCGAGTTTTTCACCAGGGCGCCCAGATTGTCCACGCCGCGTCCGGTGAGGGAGATGGGTGCCGTGACGGTAGTCACCGTGTCCAGCAGCCCGGAGATGTCGAGCGTGGCTCCGTCATTCACGACGATGCCGCCGGTGGGGATGAAGTTGTTGCTAAAACCCGTGCCCGCCGCGAGCGCCAGGATGCCCCGCTCCACGACAATGGACCCGCCAAAGGAGACGTCCCCGGCAGAGGCCCTCAGCGTCAGCCGACCCTCGCCCGTTTTGGTCAGGGCTCCGCTACCTACGAGGCTTTTCCTGAAGGTGATGTTGTTGCCATTGGTATCGATGACGCCGCCGCTGCCCGCGATCTCTGTGATCCTGGGGGAGAGATCCACCGTGATGCCAGAGCCATACCGGATGCCGCCGCCGGCCAAGGTGACATTGCTGAGCCCCAGGCCCCGGGTGTTGCCCAGGTGAATCCACCCCTGGTTCACCGTGGTCGCGCCGGTGTAGGTGTTCGCATTGTTGAGGTACAGGGTGTTCGTCCCCATCTTGAGCAGTCCGCCCCCGAACAGCGGATTGCCAGGCAGACTGCCGGAGATGACGGCATCCACCACGATGTCACCAGCGGCGGTATCCCACGTCTGGTCCGTCGAGCCCCGCTCTTCCGGATTCAGATCCAAGGTCAGGCTCTTGGCGAAGTGCAAGACTCCGGACGAGTAGTTCGCGAGGTAGCTGCCCTGAATCTCCAACGTGCCTGATCCGCCGATGTAAGTCCCGTTCCCCAGCGTCTGATAGAGTTCATTGATCACCACCCTCCCGGTCACACCCAGGCGGTTCACGTCTGGGGTTTGGAAGAATATCGTGCTCCCATCCACCCAGCCGGAAGGGGCGGCGGTGCCGGGATTGTCCGTGCCCTGCCACACATTGGAGTTCCACGGCACGACGGTGGTGTTGGGAGTGGGACCATTGAGCCCGGCGGCATTGGTCGCGTCAAAATACCGATCCTGCCCAAACATCGAGGTCAGCGGACAAGCCTGGATGGCGGCAATCAAGAGGAGCGATTGAAGAGGACGGAAACTCATGGGAAATCAGCAGCGCGGAATATGAAAGAATAAGGAAACAATCCTGGCGGAATCAGGGACGGTAAGTCCTGGTTCTACCGGTGACCGGATCGATCTGAACAGTAAAGTAGTTGGGCGGGGCAGCCCCAGATCCTCCCTCCGTGAGGGAGCGTTCCGCTCCCAGGGTGAGAAAGGCCTGCGCGAGCGAGAGATTGAGATTGGTGGAACCGTCCGGATAGAAGACGACCCGGTGATAGCTGGTACCGGCCCCCTTGGAGGCCCAGGGCTCCTCTGTGGCATTCGTGCCGCCCCCTTGCAGCAGGGGCGATAGTGCACCGGTCAGGCCGACCACGCTGCCGTCCCCGAAGTACTCCGGGCCTTCAATGGCCTTGAGCCCAAAGTTCGCCGCATTGGGGTCAGACTGGAGGAAGAGCTGATAGCCCCGCACGGCGGAGACGCCGTTGTACGTGTAGGTATAGAACCGCACCTCCACCGGCTTCTTTCTCGACACGGCCATCTGCTGGGCGAGGGAGAGCTTGAAGGAAAGGCTCGTGCCGGAATTCGTGAGCTGGCTGGCCTCCAGGGTGCCCAGGATGGACGGCGTGGCGATGAACAGCAGCATCCCGATGATGGCCACGACGACCAGCATCTCCACGAGCGTAAAACCCCTTCGCCAGACGCAGCGGCGGCCGGGGATGGCTGAATGGACAAAAACCTCCTGGGCCCGTGGCGCAGGAGGCGTGGCAACCTGGATGGTGTTTGTCGTCATAAGTTCTTCCACTTGGCGTTGCGGAGGGCCACGGCCGAGCTGAACACCCGGTAGGTCAGCTTGTTCTCAACCAGGGCGGCCTCCAGGGTGGTGAGATCGTTCTCGAAATTCGCGACGTTCGTGAAGAGTCCTGCGGGAATGACCGATGGCGTATTCTCGCCGGAGATTTCCTCCAACCGCCGGGCGGAGGCCTCATCAATCGCCACCAGCGTGACGGTGACGATGGGCGGCAACAGGTGCTGGGTGCCCTGGGGATCCGTGGTGCCCCCACCCACAACGACCTTCGTGGAATCGTATTCATAGCCGGGGGCGATCCAGGTGGGATCGCCGCCCCCACCGACGAGGTTTTCCTTGGCCACGCGAGGAGAGATGATCAACGCCAGGATGTTCTCAGCGACAGGGCGGGTGGCCGCACGAAAGGCCCCGGAGTCTGCGGCAGTGACGCCCTGCTTGAGCGCGTCTGCGAACCACAGCCCTGGATCCACGGAGTACACGCTGTTCTTCTCAGACGCGGGGCGATACTCCATGAGACGGTAGCGGAACCGGCTGTTGGTGACATGCGGGGGACGCCAGCCCTGGTCTGAGCCATAGGAAACAAAATAGCCGCGACCGCAGAGCAGGTCGGTCATGCCATCGTAGCCAGCGCGATTGCTCACGCCGAGAGCGGCCTGGAAGAAGACGCCGTGCAGCGGGGTGGCGGAGGCATCCCCTCCGCCCAGCAGGGAGGCAGACCTGCCGGTGATGAACTGCAGCTCGGACTTGCGCACATAGGACTGCGGCGCATCCGTCTTGTCACTGGGCACCGTGGTGCCGTTGCTGTAGAGGTAGGTGGTGTAGGGGTTCAGCGTGGCTTGGCGCAGGTTTTGCGTGATGGCCTCAAAGGCGACCCGCGCCTCCCGGAACTGCTCGGCCCGGGCGCTGCCCTGGGTCCACGTGCGCTGGGTCTCCGTGATCACTTGTGCGGAGACGACCATGATCATCGCGAGCACGGTCATGGACACGAGCAGCTCCACCAGGGTGAAGGCCCGGGGTCGGGAAGAGGAAAGGGATGCAGGTAATAACATGTCCGGGGGCAGTGGCAGAGCCTTGAGGGGTTTCCGTCAGGGAGTGGGCAGCCCCATGTCAGGGATCAGCAGGGCGCTGTAGCTCACGTTGCGCGGCAGCGAGTCTGGCGCCGGGAAGGAGAAGCTCTGGTCCGGGGTCTGCGCGATGAAGACCAGCGCGCGCTTCATATACTTCTCCTGCTGGGAGTTGCCCGAGGTGAGCGGGAGCTTCACCTCCATGGCATTCTGCGGAGGGAGGTACACGGAGGCGACATAGCTGACGAAGGCCCCGGCACTGATCTCTGATGGCTGGACTTCCACGCCCTGATCATCAAAGTACCTCCGCATGCCGTCCGTCGTGCCATGGCCAGTCCAGCTCAGGTTTTGCCACGGGGTGCTGGCCAGCTCGCCGGAGATGTAGTCCACAATGCGGGTCTTGGCCGCCATCTCTGCAGAGCGACGGGAGAGATCCAGCCCGTGAGGGAGGAGTCCCAGCAGGGACACGAAGCCGCCCGCAGCGATGGCAAGGGCGATAGTCACCTCCGCCAGGGAGAAGCCCAACCGGCGACGGCGGCGGGCTTGCTGGGTGGATGACAGAGATGGGAGGACCGCTTTCATGGCAACTGGTGGTGGGGGATCAATCAAAGCTCTTCTGGGAAAGGATCCGGAAGCGGTGGTAGGCATCCAGCGGCTTGCGGGTGGTCTCATTCATCATGATGGTCGCGCTGCCCTGGGCGTAGTCGCGCTGGGAGACTGGCAGTGCCGCCAGTGCATCCACATCCAGATAGCGCTCAATCACCGCGGAACCGCGGTACTCACCTGTGACAAGGTCTGAGCCGTCGATGTACTTGGTGGGGTCTGAGGAGCGGCTCTTCCGGATGACCTGGGTACGGACGTAGACCTGGAAGGTGTTTGACCGGGTGGTGAGCTTCGGATAGAGGTTGGCGTAGGGCTTCTCCTTCAGGTTGTCCGCCGTGGGGGCATGATCCCGCCAGAACTTGGAGATGGAGTTGGTGGAGGTCTGGCTGAGGTTGCCCGTCAGCGTATTGGCCCACACCACCGGCACCGCCGTGTCCGTGTTCGACGCCCGCTTCGGCAGCAGGAACATCTCGCAGATCTGGGAGGGGGAGAGGAACGAGAAGCCGCAGCGGAAACGCTCGTCGAACAGGGCCAGCGTGGCATCTGCATCCACGGAGCGATGCCAGTACAAGCCGTCACTTTCTTTCCTGAACCAGGTCTCATTCTGGCCGGCCGGGGCCGGACCAGGGCGGGAGAGATACTTGTCCGTGTCCGCCTTCGGCAGGGAGTGGATCATCTCCCCTTTCATCGCCGCATAGAGGCCGGTGGCGCGGCGGATGTGGCGGAAGGGCACCATCTGGTAGTTCATGTTGATCTTGCCAGAGGTGGAGCCGGGCTCACTGATCGCGTAGGGCTCCACCACGGGCATCCAGAAGAAATCCATGAAGGTGTAGTCCGGCGGGAAGGTGCCGCCCATGGCCAGCACCTGCTGCTTGCCACCGCTCGGGTTCGTGACCTTGATGCTCGCCGGTGCGCCGAGGTGCGGCCGCTCATCAGAACCGGCCGGAATGGTGCGGTGCAACTGCGGACGGAAGAGAAGCGTGCGCCAGCCCTCCCGTTGCTCGCCCGGGCTCGCCCCCGTGCCCTGATGCACGCCGGAGGGAAGTGAGCCCAGCATGCCGGGTGAGGACACCTGACGGTTCGGGGAAAAATACGTGGAGCCGCCCGTCCAGGAGATCCAGGTGTGCGAGAAGTAAGGCACCGCCTTGTAGGACTTGGCAGTGTCCATCCAGGTCACAAAGGAGTTTCCTTCATCCGGCTTGTTGATGTAGGCACCGTCCTCCATGTTGGTGATGCCGCGGTCAAAGTCGCCGTACTTGCGGATGGACTTCAGCGCGACGCGCTGGGAATCGCTGCTGTTGGCCGGGAAGGGAATGTCCGGCCGCCAGTTGTCGGGATAGGTGGCCCCATCAATAAAGCGTCGTGTCACCGCCTGATCCGTGCCCAGATCACGACCAGGGCCTGCATTCATGTTCGCAAGCACCATGTTGTGCGCCAGAGGCTGCTGGCCGTAATAGCGATGCGGGACGAACTCACTGGCGGGCACGTCATACCGCCCCATCACCAGCCGGGGATCACCGTGACCGATGACAAGCGACTGGATGGTGTCCTCTAAGACGGCGAAGTTGCCGCTGCGACGTCCGCTGAAATCCGTGGCATCAGTCACCCGGCGGAAGCGACCACCCAGTTCCACGTTGCCGGTGTTGTCCACGTTTGCATCGGCATTGGGGGGAACCGCCAGCACGCCATCTTTATCGCGGCCCAAGGCACCATCGACATGGAAAGACCACCAGTAGGGCGGCGGCACCATGTACCGTGTGTCCCAGGTGCCATCCACGCGCTTGAGCGTATAGGGGGCCTGAGTCTCTGTCACGAGACGGGGTGCGGGCAGGCTCCCGGAAGGGAAATTGAAATGGAAGATCTGATAGGTCTGGCTCGGTGCCGTGCCCCCCGTAGCACGCAGCGTCACCTTCACATTGCCTCCGTCGAAGGGGATGATATCCCCACCAGGGCCCGAGGTCGGGATGTCAAAGAAGTCACTGATGAGGTCATAGCGATGACCGTTGGCAATGTTGCCTGATTGCTGAGTACCTGTGTACCCCACGTCGGCCGGCATGCTGCCGACGCCGGGCAGTTTCCTACCACCCAGAAAACCACGGAAGGACGTGGTGCCGCCGCGCTGATAGATCTCAAATGCACTGTTGATCTGATTCCACGGCTTGATGACGATGACACCGGGGCCTTTGCCTTGATCCTTGGTGAACATTTTCTTGCCGCTGATCGACAGGGCGCTGGCATCCACCTCAATCTCGTAATCGGGATTGATGAGCGACCAGCCAGCACTGGGGATGAACCACTCCAGCAGGAACGTGGCCTGCACGCGCTTGTGGTAGTCCGGCAGCGGCTTGTTCCGGTCCAGCGTCCAGTTCCAGTAGCGTGGATTGTAACCGGGATGTTTCGGATCGTTCCCTGCGATGTCCACCTGAAAGGGCCGGTCATTCGGATCCGTGGGGTACTGGTTCTTGTAGAAGCCCTTGCTGGGGTCGGCATTGACGGGGTCCAGTGGCGGGAAGTTCGAGAACCAACGGGACACTTCATCCCACGGGGGGGCTTTGTGGTTGGTCGGCTTGTAGGGGGAGGTCGGGTCCACCTGAAGAGGGTCGAAATCCCCCGCCTCCATGGACTTCTTCAGAGCGCTCTCGCCACCCGCGCGGTCCGTGCTCTGTGCGCAGCAGATGAACTGCATGGCGGCCTCACTGATGGTCGCGAAGCGGCCCATGCCACGGTAAACATCTGAACCCTTGGGAAGGACGGAGGGCACCACCTGCCCGTGACCGGGCCAGCTACCCATGCTCACCTGGCCCACGTCGCCGGAGTTCTTGCCCACGCGCATGGGCGTGAAGGTCTTCGACCGCAGACCGCCGGTGGCGGAGTAGGCGGTGAGACGCCCACCCGGGGCACCGGTGACGGCAGGCGAGTCCGTGCCCAGAGCCCGCTCTGCGATGGAGTCATCATACAGATTGGTGCTGCGGATGTAATCAAAGATCTCCACCAGGATCTGCTGGCGGTTGTCACCATACTTGGTGACGAAAGTCTCTCCACCGGGCGAGAACCCCGGCACCGGACGGTCCGTCATGGCCATCAGGTAGTTGAAGAGCTGGTTGTTGCGGGTGATCCCGCTGATCTCCGTCTGCGAGTTCGAGTTCTGCCGGCGGAAGTAATACTCTGAACCCGCGATGGTGGAGGAGCGGGCGATCAGCCGGTCAAAGACGGTGCGATACTCCTGCTCCTGGGCGGCGGAGAGGGAGTTGTACAGCGGCCACATGGCGATCTTCGGCATGCCATAGGGGTTCATCTCCGGCGCCTTGCTGTTGGTCGTCATGAAGAAGCGGAGCCGCTCCACCACATCCGCCTTGGTCATGCCGGACCAGAGCGTGGAGCCGCCCAGATCAATCTCCCGGCGCTCACCGCCATCGATGGCACTGCGCAGCAGGAACTCATCCACGGTGGCGAAGAGCCGTTCCCGCAGGGCTTGTTGAACGTTGGCAAAATCGGTGGGCGAGAAGTCCCTGCCCAGGGGCACGGGCACAGAG